>NZ_BOLV01000075.1 GCF_016861845.1 Lacticaseibacillus suilingensis | reverse complement strand
AGTACTAACAAGAATAGGTCTTCATGGCCTTTTTGGTCTAGTCGTCAGGGTGTTGCACTTGAATTGTAAACTGGGGTGGTGCTATTGATACATATAAAGCGTTGTGATCTAATTAATTGCAACGCTGAGCTTGCAACTTCACCAAGATTATTCATATGAAGCAGACAAGTCATGATACAAAGTACTTCCACCAAGTGGCAGCACCTGAAAAGATGTAGCAACAAAAGCAACGTAAGACAATGTTTCATCATTCTTCTCTGTGTCAATCTTTCGTCAACCACTTCAACAATTGCACTCCCAAGCAGACGCTCTTGCTGCGATTCCCCCAAACCACATTTTGTCATTCCACAATAAAATGACTCGTTCGAAAAGTGTCCTTCAAAACAGTATACATTAAACTATGACCGACTCAAACATTTGAATCCGATTACTTGCTTTATGTTACACATCTGCAATATATCAGGTTTTCGGGAGTGTACAATATTTTGTGTAAATAGTAATTGAAAAGGGAAGACCTTCCCCGTATGATTAAATCGCCAAACATA
>NZ_BOLV01000074.1 GCF_016861845.1 Lacticaseibacillus suilingensis | reverse complement strand
CGGGAGTGTACAATATTTTGTGTAAATAGTAATTGAAAAGGGAAGACCTTCCCCGTATGATTAAATCGCCAAACATAATCAACGGAGGTCTTCGCCCATGGATCAGTTTAACAAAGAAATCGCTCAAGCACTACTATCTCAAGGAAATTTAAAAGAGGTTTTTCGTGCTCAGTTAGAGAGAACAGTCAACAGCCTACTTCAAGCTGAATTAACCGCAATTTTAGGCTACGATCCATATGATCGCAGTGGTTTTAACAGCGGAAATTCCAGGAACGGACAGTACTTTCGTCAAATAGCTTCCGAGTATGGAAAACTAAATATTTGCGTACCACGTGACCGTAATGGTGAATTCAAAGCAGCACTCATTCCGCCGTACACGCGTCATGTTGATGCCTTAGAAGAGATGGTTATCAAGCTCTACGAAAAAGGAATCACAACACGTGAAATTGCCGATTTAATCGAGAAAATGTACGGATCGCACTACTGCGCAACAACGATCTCAAACATGACTAAGGTCGTCGAGGGACAAGTTGAAACTTTTCATGAACGTCATTTTAC
>NZ_BOLV01000073.1 GCF_016861845.1 Lacticaseibacillus suilingensis | reverse complement strand
TTTGGAAATTGTTCCTTTGCTTTGGTTTTTCGCTTGATCGATTTATTGAAAGATTCAATAAGATTGGTCGAGTAGATCGAGGCTCTAATACTCGTTGGGAAATCAAAGAAAGTAAGCAGATTTTGGGTCTCTGCTAAGCGTTTCGTCATTTTAGAATAGCTAGTTTCCCAGTGCGTAATAAAGGTGTCCAGGACTTTTTGTGCCTCAGATTTTGTCGTTGCTTGGTGAATCTGTTTGAATTCAGACATAACGGCCTGCCGGTCGCTAACACGTACTTTTTTGAAAATATTACGACTCATATGGACGAGGCAACGCTGGAATTTTGCCTGTGGGTAGCTCCTCTCCAACGCCGATTCAAGTCCCACCATTCCATCAGCGACGACCAGTTGAACGTTGATGATACCTCTTTTTACAAGCCCACCTAATAATTCTGACCAAACTTCGCCATTTTCAGTTGGAGCGATCTGGTAATCAAGAATCTGTTTCTCTCCGTTTGCCGTGATGCCAATCGCGATATAGACCGCCTCACGTTCAACCGTATTTCGTCTGAGTGGAAGATAAGTCGCATCGATGAAGAGACAAACGAAGTTTGCCTCAGTAAAATGACGTTC
>NZ_BOLV01000072.1 GCF_016861845.1 Lacticaseibacillus suilingensis | reverse complement strand
GCCGTGCGTTCTTCAAGGCTCTCGCCAGGGAGCTTACTCGTAAGCCGCGCGTACACAGCGTTGATAGCTTCGTACACTTCTATCGCGACCAGGGCAAGGCTTGCCCTTCAACGACAACTGTGTATCGCTACATCGACGCCGGGCTGCTTGAGCTAGACAACATGACACTTCCCAAGAAGCTCCGACGCCGCATCAAAGGCTATAAGAACGCCCACAAGCGCAAGAATAAGAAGATATACGGCGACTCAATCGAGTTGCGTCCTGCGGCCGTGAATGACCGCACAGGCGTGGGACATTGGGAAGGCGACTTGGTCAAAGGTATTCGCTTAGCTGATGAGCCAGCATTAATGACGCTCACAGAACGGTACAGCCGGACTGAGATCATCGTCAAGATTCCTGACTATCATGCGGGCACCTGCCTTAAAGCCTTGCAGGACACGATCGACGACTACGGGGCCAAGGAATTTGAGAGTATCACTTTTGACAATGGTTCCGAGTTTGCCAAGTTATCAGAGATTGTTGGAACCCAGATTTACTTCGCACATCCGTACTCGCCTTGGGAGCGTGGCACAAACGAGAACGCCAATGGACTGCTTAGGGAATTCTTCCCGAAAGGGAAGTCTCTCAGAGCAGTTACCCTGGTTGAAATTCAAGCAGTCCAATCCGCACTGAACCATCGTCCCAGACGTATTCTGAACTATCTTCGCCCATGCGATTACTACCGATGCATGGCGTAACAG
>NZ_BOLV01000071.1 GCF_016861845.1 Lacticaseibacillus suilingensis | reverse complement strand
AAACAATTGCTATCAGGGATAGATATATTAATTTTACTAGCCATTTAATAAACCTTTTATTAATGGCGGTATATTTCAACCGCCGATTAAATTTAATTATGCAAAGAATTTACCGTTTTTGAAGTCAATCAAAGTACGTTGCCCGTTTGCATAGGTAATTAAATGCGTTTGCGTCCAGCTTGACGCGCCCACGTTGTAGCCCATATCAAGCGACCCCGCCACGCCAGCGGTATAAACGCCGCCGTAAATGCTAGCCGTATGAGTATGACCAGTGTTAAGGCGTCCCAACTTTTTAAACTGCTTAGGATTGCCCCGACTGCCGTTAATGCCATTGTGACCATGTACGCCGCACTCAATGCCAGCGATTTTAAAAGACTGGTCAGTAGTCAGGAAAATAGCGTTAAATTCGCAACCTGCGACACTACGCAAGGCGTAATCTAGCACGTTAAAGGTATCATCCTTTTCAGCAATAGCGGCGTAAATCGCAGCGTTTAGACGGTGATACAATTCCGCGTTTGCGGGATCGTCTTTAATGTTTGCGTTACGATCATCAAGCCAACGGGATAATGCCAAATCATGGTTAGATTCCACGATGATTGTTTGAGAAAAATCGCGCTCCATTGACTCCAACACGCGACCGGTATCAATGAGATCGTCAATAACTTTATCACGTCCGGCGGCGTACTGTTTAGCTAGGAATACACCACTTGCGCGGTTGTGATGGTTACGCGATGTAAAATCATGCACATCATGA
>NZ_BOLV01000070.1 GCF_016861845.1 Lacticaseibacillus suilingensis | reverse complement strand
CATATGGCAATACCCGTTCCGGTAAGTTCGCCCAGCAAATTTACTCAGGTTATACGGGTGTCCTGCAGTGTGATGGCTACGCCGGTTATAATCTCCTCGGCGACAGCGTCATCCGGGTTGGTTGTTGGGCCCACGTAAGACGCAAGTTCTACGATGACGCCGCGAAGGTCAAAGGTAAGTTCACTCGCACGAAGCCTTTAGAGCTGCTCAACCAGATGTTCCATTCGGAAGAACAGTGGCGCCTTCTCTCGCCAGAGGAGCGTCTGAAGTGTCGACAGACAGACCTGAAACCGCTGATCGATCAGTTCTGGGCATGGTGTGAACAAGCCGCTCCAGCGCCAAAGTCGCGATTGGGCGTCGCTTTGACCTACGCCTTGAATCAGCGCCAAATGCTCAACCGTGTCTTGGAGTTTGGCGAGATCGATCTGAGTAATAACGCTTCAGAGCGAAACATGAAGTCCTTCGTGATCGGTCGCAAGAACTGGTTGTTTGCGACGAGCCCGAAGGGTGCCGAGGCCAACGCCATCTGGATGACGATTGTTGAGACCGCAAAGGCCAACGGACTGGATCCAAGAACTTACATCGAACGTCTTCTGCACGAGCTGTCGCAGCTTCCCACTTCTCCTACGAGAGAACAAGCTGAGTCTTATTTACCTTGGAATCAGTATCTGAAGCCATCAAAACAAGAGATTGCTTGAACAACGAAGGGGCGTAATCCGAGAATGCGGATTACGCCCCTTCTTAGTTTGCAAGGCGGTCGGTTATTGGGTGCTTAC
>NZ_BOLV01000069.1 GCF_016861845.1 Lacticaseibacillus suilingensis | reverse complement strand
CGACTGGTTAAGGAAATTAAGAAAGCCGGTCCCGTTATACGGGGCAACGGTTGGAAATGGGAGGAGGAGAAATGAACATTACTCGAAAGTGCTATGTAGTCAGCGGAGACAAGGAAATCCCAGCCGAGTTTTATGGCGTGTTTCAGGTCGCAAAGGTTGTGGGTGAAAGTCCATTAATCGGTGGTCATTCTGCTGGTCAAGTCATGGAGCCTGTTGCGGTGGTCGAATACAACGGCCAACTGCATAAAGCTTATCTTGATCAGGTTCATTTTGAAGACGCGGAGGTTCGAGATGAGAGAGAATATTAGGTTCACCAAGCGCGGCGGCGTGAACGACAAGTGGTTGTCGAAACAAATCACGTTCAGCATTGATGGTGATGAAACCACCGTTGCCATTCGCCAAGATTACACTCATGGCAGATACAACGAGTCACGTTTCACGCTGGACTATTTTCAGGCGATGGATCTGGTCAAGGTGCTGATGGAGGTGGCCGAGCATGACGAAGACTGAAACGGTGAGCACGGTTCTAAGCGACATGGAGGCAGAGGGTCTGCGGCTGACGGGCAACATCAATCGGAATGTTGACCGCATTGTCGGGACAAATCTGCTGGCGTGGGAGCGCAGGTTGCAGCAGGCGTACTGCCACCTGGAGGAAGACTACGACATTCACACAGACCTAGATGGTGACCGCTACCAGATTATGACCGGCCGTGAGCTAATCGCTGGGCTGGCCGATGACGCGATGCAAGACGAACAGCTAGGCAATTCCTACTGTAA
>NZ_BOLV01000068.1 GCF_016861845.1 Lacticaseibacillus suilingensis | reverse complement strand
TTAGGCTTGTCATACGTCAGTGCCTGAACGCTGTCCGTTACGCCAGCCGTGGTTGGATCAGTAACCACACCAAGAATAGACAGTACTGCGAACACTGCGTTGATGATGCCAGTGAGCTGTGTGCCAAGGTTGGCAAAGTCCCACTTGTATCCAAAAGGCGCAGCCACAGCTTGCGCAAGCAGTAAAATAGCTGGCACTAGGGCCAGCCAGAATTTGACGCTCAATACTCGTACTTTCCAATTAATCTTCATCATCATTATCTCCTTTTCTAGATTACATGACGTCTTTTGGCGCCGGTGTCCATGGCGTTTCAATTGTGCCTTGCTCCACTTTCAGGAGCCTAACATATACATCCATAGTTCCGTAACAAGTAAAAGCATGCCATTTATCGTCAAGTGATCCCGTTCTTGAAACACGCTGCCACTCACTAGTTGGAGTAATACCGGCATCGGAAATGGTTTCCCATCCTAGTCTATCTACTGTACCTGTGCCTTTAATATCAACCGAGATAGTATAATTTCCACTTGGTAAATTAGAACCGATATAAAATCCTACATTAGTGTTAGTGCCAATGACATGCAGCGCTACTTCTCCACTATCCATTGTGACTTTCTGAATTGTGGCACCCCCATTAATGCTAAAACCCCATGAAGAATCGTATGAACCCCTAATTAGGTTTCTTCCATATATCTGTACACCATTGCTGAAAACCTTGTCTACTGGCGTGCCATTAACAACGCACGCTCTACCGTTGATCGTTGGCATTCAATCACCCCTCAATAAAGTAGACGCCAGACTTGTCAGCCAATGCGTCATACTGTGCTTGGGTGATGATATTGATGACGGCATCATCACCCTTGATACCCTTGTCACCTTTAGCGCCAATGAGCGAGGTCAGCCATTGGTCGACACTGCCAGAGAAGCCAGCATTGACGGCAACTTGATATGCAGATAGTCCTTGTTCGCCTTGTTTTCCTGGGTCCCCTTTTTCACCGGTCTT
>NZ_BOLV01000067.1 GCF_016861845.1 Lacticaseibacillus suilingensis | reverse complement strand
GTTAGCGGCATAGGCTACAACCACTAAACACAGTCACTTTGATCTACGCTTAATTTCAACTTTGCACCAGAACCATTTCCTCATATCTTGCGCGGCATAAAGAGTAAGCCATTTTTTGCGTGCGTTATGAAAGCGCTGTATAATAAGGCCGTACTTATGTGGATGTTAGTTTCGTGTCAAGAAGGGGGAGATACTATGAAAAAGCATTTGTTGTCTAATCGTGCTGTTATTCTGGCCGTAAGCTCATTTACTTTGCTTTTATTCTCTAGTCCCATCAGCGCTCATGCAGCAACTACCGCACCGGCAGTACCAACAGAAGCAGCCGTGGTTGACGCTACCGGCAGCTTCGAATCCGTTTCGCAACTGCCGGTAGCGTCATTTGAAAATGATCTAATTCCGGGAACTGCAGCCTACACGCAAACTGTACTCGCACGTTCTGCCGCTTATCCGACAAGTATTGCTGGTTATAAGAAACTCGGTTACAAGAATTTTTATTATAGCAAATGGACAGGGTACAAAAAGCTTGCAAGTACAAAATCCAAGCGCATCGCCGCCTTTATGGTTGAACAATTGGCCGCCAAAATTCCTGGCGCCAGGATTCCATTACTCATCTACGACTTAAGCCAACTAGCTAAGACCCAGCATGCTGATATTTGGCCAAGCGTCAATGCCCGAATGATTTCTGCCACATCACCACGTGGGGTAAGGGTGCTAGTTGCTGAGGAGTCATATACTCGCTATTACACAAATAGCGCACGTACAAAACTCCTGAAGACCATTCACCATACATCATTTGTCGGATAGGAAGGTTCTGCCTATGTCTAAGAGCTCAATATTCATCACCATCTTTTGTATTCTCATGATCATTGGCTATGCTACCAATGCAGGCCCTTGGTTTGGCATTCCAGTCGGTGTGATAGGCATTGCTGGCGTCATTTACTTCGAAATCATCGACAGAAAAAGAAACTAACAGCCTGACCCTATATCGGGGCTGTGACATAACCCCCTTCAAAAGGTTCTGGTGCAAAGTTGAAATTAAGCGTAGATCAAAGTGACTGTGTTTAGTGGTTGTAGCCTATGCCGCTAACA
>NZ_BOLV01000066.1 GCF_016861845.1 Lacticaseibacillus suilingensis | reverse complement strand
CTTGAATTTACAATTGAAGTGGAACATCAAATAAAAAGACTGGCCCACTAGGAGACAGCGTAGAATGTTGTTTGTCGAGAACATCATCATACGGAGGTTTCCTAATGAGCCATTACCATCAGCTTACAGCTATTGAGCGTGGTCGTATAGAGTCTCTTGTCATTCTTGGACTGTCACTTCATCAGATTGCTGCACAGTTAAATCGAAGCGTCAGCACAATTTCTAGAGAGATTCACCGTTGTTCTAAGGACTACAAGGCATTGTCGGCGCAAAAAGACTACCTCAAAAAACGTAAGGCTTGCCGTCGTCATCGTATCTTTGAGAACGAGATACTGCGCAGTGCCGTGATTACCGCAATTCAAGATAATCACTGGTCACCAGAACAAATCGTTGGAAATTACCAACGAATACAGGGAACGAGTCCGTTTAGTTGCGTCACGATTTACCGTGAAATATATCGACATAACCTTGGCCTACCCAAGAACCATGGTGCGAGAGGTATAGCTCGTAAGTTACGCCATCGCGGTAAGACGAGGCATAAGAAAGGCTACGTAGAGAAACGAGGCAAAATTCCCATTTCACATAAGCTGGTTGAGCGGCCAGTAGAAGCAAACCTGCGCACACGTCTCGGAGATTGGGAGCTTGATACGATTGTTGGTCAAGACGGTGGCGATGTTTTGGTTACCATGATTGATCGACGTAGCCGTTTATTACTAGCGCAACGAGCCGCAGGTAGGAAGTCATTGCCGGTACTTGAAACACTAAGAGCAATGTTCGCTAAGATTCCACATGAGATCCTACGTACGATCACACCTGATCGCGGAAAAGAGTTTGGACGGCATGGAGACCTTACCACGGAATACCAAGTGGAGTTCTATTTTCCTAATCCACATGCCCCGTGGGATCGAGGTAGTAATGAGAATACCAACGGTCTAATTAGGGAATATATTCCCAAAGGAACTGACATCGCTACGATCACAGACGAAGAAATCAACCAAATGGTGTGGCAAATCAACACACGACCACGCAAGATGTTTGGTTGGAAATCCTCGCTGGAAGTCTTCTGGTCAGAGATGTTCCACTTAGCTTGACAATTCAAG
>NZ_BOLV01000065.1 GCF_016861845.1 Lacticaseibacillus suilingensis | reverse complement strand
GACGAATTGTCAACTCAAGTGCAACTTTTTGCCCATGAAGACTTCCGATGGTGTCTTCCAGCCTAAGACCTTGCGTGGTCGGTTATTCAGTTGTGCAATATAGGCATCGATTTCCGCATCCGTTTGGAGGTCTAGGTCTGTGTTCTTGGGAAAGTATTCTCGAATCAGACCGTTGGTGTTCTCGTTGGTCCCTCGTTGTTGTGGCGCATGCGGATCAGGGAAGAATACCTGTGTAGCCAGGCACTCTGCTAGCTCCCTGTACCGGGCAAACTCAGTCCCACGATCAGGCGTGACAGTTCGCACCCGATTGGCTGGTAAGGCACCAAGCAACTCAATCATGACATCTCTTACGGTGTCCGCTTTTACGTTGGCCGTCCGCTTGGAAAGTAGATACCGTGATTTACGGTCGACCAGTGTCACTAACGCTGAGTGCCCCGTCTTTCCGCGTACCGTGTCACCTTCCCAGTGCCCAAACCAGCTGCGATTTTCTGCTGACCGGGGCCGGTCGTGGATCGATGGCGCGTCATTGAAACGACCCCGTCGTTCATTGATAGTGCCTTTGACTTTACGTGTCTTGCCTCGGTGTCGAAGCTGTCTGGGTAGGCCACGAGCACCATGGCTCTTCAATGGGACACCGAGGTTGTCTAGGCAAATGCCTCTGTAGATAGTCGGATAGCTGATACGAATGCGGCTACCCTCTAGCGCTAGACGACCAGCGATTTGTTCAGGCGACCAGTGAAGCGCCGTGATGTATCGAATGACAGCCTCTCGTGTCTCTGGTCGTGCGAGAATCCGAGGACGTCTACTAGCCAGACGAGCCTGCTGGTAACGCTTCTGGGCGTCGGCTGCCGAATAGTCCTGCCAGCCACCGTTACGGGCAATCTCACGACTGATGGTGCTCTTTGAACGTTTTAACCGCCTGGCAATTGTCTCAAGAGTCTCGCCAGTATTGATTCCTAGCAGTATCGATTCGCGGTCCTTTAGGGTAAGATGTGTGTACGGACTCATAGCCGAGTTCTCCTTGTAGTTGGTCTTATGGTGATTCCATCTTACAAGGACTCAGGCTATGAGTCTTTCTATTTGACTAATTTGTTGCACTTGAATTGTAAATCCGTC
>NZ_BOLV01000064.1 GCF_016861845.1 Lacticaseibacillus suilingensis | reverse complement strand
ACAGGATATCTGTTCTTGATGTTTTTTATTGTCCAAAAAATTTTGAGACAGTGGCTAACTTGATTCTAAAATGCGCGTTTTTCTTGCTTATCCCTCTTTGTAATAAAAACTTTCTAGGAGGAGAGAAAAATGTCATTTTCTATCAAACATCGAGCCTGGTGGCGCGGTGTCGTTATGACGTTGGTAGCTTTGGGTAGTATTGCCCTATTACCCTCACACGACGCCAGCGCCGCTACCACGCCTGCTATCTCAGACACGGTCAAGCTGAACATCACCCGGTCTGACGGTTTTTTGCACCCAGCCATCAGTGTGGATCCCAGCCAGTTCCAAAACACCCGGGACGAATTAGCCGCGGGCAAACAGCCATGGACCACATACTATCAAGGAATGCTCGAAAGTCCTTACGCCAGCACCACTTTCCAAGCAGCTAACTTAAAAACCGGAACCTTCGACACCCCAAAAGACGCAACCTTCACGTCATTCGGCCAAGAAGATCCTCTCAGCGCCGACGGTTTTCGGGCATATACGCAAGCCATACTCTATTATTTAACTGGGAATTCACAATATCGGTACAACGCCATTCGGCTTGTACGAATCTGGGAAAACATGGATCCCAACGGCTTCAAGTATTACGCTGATGCGCACATCCATGCCCCAGTACCCTTTTATTATCTCGTGAGTGCGGCAGAGCTGCTCAAGTATACGTCCGTGACAACGCCTACTTACACCGATGATCAAGGCAATACCGTACAGCTGGCCTGGACCGATACGGATAACTCGAAATTGATCAACAACTTGATTGATCCGCTAACCTCTAAGCTATTAATTAAAATCAAAGATCAATACCTTGCCCAGCACCTGTACCCGTTAACTGGGGCCCTGGCTGGCGCCATTTTCAAAGATGACCGGGCCGCGTATAACGACTACGTGGAACAGACGTTTATCAACGCCAATTCCAATCGTCCTTACATCAACGGCGCCATCAACAATATGTTTCATCAGATGACCGCCGATGATCCGCGCAACCCTGTTGGCGTCGACTTCATCCAACATCTGGAAATGGGCCGCGATGCCAACCACTCAAAAGACGATATTTTTTGTCCCCCAGTTTACAATTCAAGTGCAACACCCTGACGACTAGACCAAAAAGGCCATGAAGACCTATTCTTGTTAGTGCTA
>NZ_BOLV01000063.1 GCF_016861845.1 Lacticaseibacillus suilingensis | reverse complement strand
CGTAAATTGCAAGAACAAGTTAGCCAGTCGTTGAGGACAATCCCAGAACAGGCCGTTATCAAATAGAAGTTGTGGCGCTAGAGAGACTACTGGGCCATGCGGCGAACGCGCCGAGCTTCGGCCTCAAAGTTTTGCTGGGGTGTGCAGTAGCCCTGTTGTTTGCGAGGCAACTGATTCAAGCGGTCTTGCGTGGCCTGCACTTGACTAGGGCTAATGTCATCTAGGGACATGCCCTTAGGGAAGTCCTGGCGGATCATCCGGTTATGTGCCTCGTTGGTGCCACGGTCGCAGGACGTGTAAGGATGGGCGTAGAAGATCTCAGTTTCCGTCCCAGCAAAAGCAGTATTTAAGGCGGTGAACTCGGGTCCGTTGTCGGCTGTGATGGTCTTGATGCAAGCTCCCCATTCGCGCTTGATTCCACGCAATGCATAGCTCACAGAGTCTGCATCTCGTCCTTCGATCAAGCGGAGAAGTTGGCAACGGGTCTTGCGCTCAATCAGAGTCAAGATGACGCTCTCCTTGCCATTGCGTTTACCGACAATGGTATCCATCTCCCAGTGACCGAACTGCCTGCGTCGTTCAACGACCTTAGGCCGTTCCTCGATACTGCGGCCAGCCAGGCGCTTAGCCTTGGTGTGGTGCTGGTGAGAGGTCTTCCGCTTAGTCTTCTCCAACAGGTCGATATTTCGAATCTCTAGGCGTTGGTCGTCAATGTACTGGTACAAAGTCGAGGCACAAACAAGCTCTTCAGGAGTAAACAGCTTGTGTCGCTTGGCATAGCCGATTGAAGCATCCGGCGACCATTTGTCCTGCTTAGCTCGCTGTACGTACCAGGCTAAGAAGACCTGTACGCTGGCGAACTTGTCAGGACGATGGCAGCTCAAGCGTGCAGTCTCGTAACGTGCCTGAGCAGCCTCTGGCAGGTATTGTCGATGGTAGACGCGCTTGCCATTACTCTTCTTGACCTGATCTACTGTACCTCGCTTGATTTCATTATTAATGGTCTGCGGGCAGACGCCAATTTCAGCAGCAATCCAACGATTGGACTTCCCAGCTTGGCGGAATCCGGCCACTTTTCCGCGCTCGAGTGATGTTAAGTGCTGACCTTTTTGGCGGTGTGTGCTATCCTGTTTCTGCATCAAGACAATATCCTCTTCCATTGTTTGTGTAGGAACTTCAATGATACAGGATATCTGTTCTTGATGTTTTTTATTGTCCAAAAAATTTTGAGACAGTGGCTAACTTGATTCTAAAATGCGCG
>NZ_BOLV01000062.1 GCF_016861845.1 Lacticaseibacillus suilingensis | reverse complement strand
CAGGTGTCTTTTTGTTATCTAAAAAGGGTCTAGCATCTCCAGTGTTGATTACTACCAACACCAAAAATTCTAGACCCAAAAAAGCCCCACCCGCCGAAGCGAGTGAGGACAATAACACCGGTGTAGCAACGTTTCTACGTCATTTTCACAGTTTTACATCTTCTTGCCATTTTTGTAAAACAAAAAGCTTCACTCCCGAAGGAGTTAGGCAAAAATTACGTGCGCCGGTGCATGTAAAGACTTTGCCTTTTAGCAAACGTTTTGTCAACTTTAAGAACAAAAAAAGCCTTACCCGCCGAAGCGAGTAAGGCCATTGATGAGCTGTTATGAGATTTAATGGGCTAGAACGGCCGCTTGCCAGCATTGACGCACCGTTGCATGTACATGACAAGTTGCGACTGTTCGCTAATCTTGCCATCGACCGGCGTGCCCGCTTTCCGCTGCATCGCCTTGATGGTGTCAGGGCCGAGAATGCCGTCCGCCTTGACGCCCAGTGCGCGCTGGATCGCCGCGATGAGCAGACTGCCCACCGGATTTCCGACAAACTGCCAGCCGCCTGTTAGACCGCCGTTGCGCCAGTTGTACTGGCTTGATACCACACCATCCACGGTCGTCCCGTACAAGCGCTGGAGGGCCATAGTGAGGTGCGGTCCCCAGTAACCGTCAACCGTCAGCTTGGCCGCCGATGCGCTGATTGCGCCAGCACTTTCGATCGTGGTAGATGCAGAGACCGTAGCAGACGCCTTCCCGGCCTCCAAGTCAGCGGCGAGCTGAGCCTTGCTGATGCCCAGATTCTTGAGGTACGGATATGGGTCTTGGTGGTCAGACCCGCCGTAGTTGGCAGAGCACCACGCGTGAGACTTGAAGCCATGCGTCTTGTCCGAGCTGTCCAGGGTACGAGGCACGCCGTACTTGTCCGCCATGGTGACCGCTAAGGACACCCAGTTGCGGTAGGCCTTCATGGCGCGGTCGTGGTCTTCAAACTCACACAGCTCAAGCTGTACGGGCGCGTACTTGTTGACGTAGCCAGCACCCCAGGCTACCCGCCCTGGTGTGCCGACTTGATATGCGCCTTGGTCGTCAACACCAAAGTGAACGAATGTTTGTGCAGAACGCCATACCCGATGCTCATAGGTCGCCATCTGCTTGGCGGTGGCCTCCATGTCATCCGTGGAGTGCAGCACGATGATTTTGCCGATTGTGGCAGCAGTGCCGGCGTTGATTGCCAAAGATTTGTTGATCGTGACCATTACTTGTCCTCCTTCTTAGGCTTGTCATACGTCAGTGCCTGAACGCTGTCCGTTACGCCAGCCGTGGTTGGATCAGTAACCACACCAAGAAT
>NZ_BOLV01000061.1 GCF_016861845.1 Lacticaseibacillus suilingensis | reverse complement strand
CTTTTGAAAGGTCCACTCTTCGGAGTGGATTTTTTGTTATTGAACCGAAAAATATCGTCTGTGAAGCCAGATGGCCACAATTATGCTTTGTAACACTGTTTTTGGGTATACTGCTCCCCGGGGTGTCGGACACTGACTTTGCTAAGCAATCAGTTGGTAGATCCGTTCAAACATCCGCTCTTGATTGGCGAATCCATAACAGCTACGCTTTAGCGCTTTGATCTTACGATTGATGCCTTCTAGCGGGCCATTTGAAAGCCTGGTTTGCGAAGCATTCAAAACCCCTTTGAGGTTTTTCCTTAGTGTGGCAATGGCGATGTCCATTGGCTCACCGCACGACCTGTAGGTCTTGATGAGGTTACTCAGGCGCTCTGTTTGTGAATTAAGTAAAGCATCGTGAATGTCGATATAGGTCTCATAAGCATTGTGTAAGTTTGGGAAAGGCGTGATGCCAATATCGATGAGTTCTTGGTCGGTCAGGCTTTCGTTTATGCCGAAGCGGTAATGTTTAGTTTTGGCGTCTGGATCGGCTTTATGGTAGATTTTCCAGTTTGGTTTTAACGCCTTGTACACTTGAGAATGTTTATCCTTGATTTGCCGTAGCGCTTGAACGCGCATCTGGTCCATCGCTCGACCTAGCAGTTGAATGATATGGAAACGGTCGATGACAATCTCGGCGTTAGGGAAGAGCTCGTGAACAAAGTTCTGATACGCAGCGTTCATATCCATACAGATATGCTTCACCTTCGCTCTTTCGTCTCTAGAGTAGTTTTCCTCGAAGAATTTTTTGATGGTGTCTGAGAGCCGATCACCAAGCACAGTCACACGTTTGTGTGTATCAGCGTCGATACAGATAAAGGCCATTTGTGAGTGAGTTGAGCGAAACTCATCGAAACAAAGGTTGGTTGGGAGATAGTTGAGCGGTCGCGGATTGATATTATCATCAAGGATGCGTCCAACGGTCGTGGTCGAAATGCCAGTGATTGAGGCAATGCTCTTACTAGTAGTCGATTTCATTGCGAGCTTTAAGGCGTACTCAACTAGGCCATTTGAGATTGAATACTTGGGCTTAACTACCGAGGTGGTGGCAGTCAGAGTGGATTTACAATTACCGCAGCGCCAACGCTGCTTATCGAGCGCTAGGAGTACTGGCCGGTCTGTTGGGCCATTAACGTGAATATGAGTACGAATGTGCCCATTGCGCCGCAATGTCGACATTCCACAATAGGGACAACGTTCCAGAAAGTAAGTTAGTTCTGCGTGAATGACCTGATACCTCTTGCGACCTTGACCGCGGCCGCGGTATTCATCTCTCACATCAGAAACATGGATATTTGTATCTGTAATTCCGAGCAATTTAAGCGTACTATCAATGTTGGACACCTGTTCATTACCTCGCTTTGTTTGGGTTTGGTCGCTTAAAGCATAGCACCGGGGAGACCAGGTGTCTTTTTGTTATCTAAAAAGGGTCTAGCATCTCCAGTGTTGATTACTACCAACACCAAAAATTCTAGACCC
>NZ_BOLV01000060.1 GCF_016861845.1 Lacticaseibacillus suilingensis | reverse complement strand
TTACAGTAGGAATTGCCTAGCTGTTCGTCTTGCATCGCGTCATCGGCCAGCCCAGCGATTAGCTCACGGCCGGTCATGATCTGGTAGCGGTCACCATTTAGTTCTGTGTGAATGTCGTAGTCTTTCTCCACGTGGCAGTACGCCTGCTGCAACCTGCGCTCCCACGCCAGTAGATTTGTCCCGACAATGCGGTCAACGTTCCGATTGATGTTGCCAGTCATCCTCAGTCCCTCTACCTCCATGTCGCTTAGAACTGTGCTCACGGTTTCAGTCTTCGTCATGCTCGGACACCTCCGCATCTGCCGCTAAAGCTTGCGCCACCTGTGTCAGGCTATACTTGAAGTGCTCTAGCCTTGCAGGGTCAAAGCCTTGCATCGCATACCAGAAGCGCCAGCTAACTTTAGCCGCGTGCCAGTATTCCGGCTCAGTCGTCTTCTTGACGTACCGCATCCGCGCTCGGAATGCGGCTCTGTGTCTATCGTTCATGCTCGGCCACCTCCATCAGCTCCGGGTTCTCGTAGATATTACCGATGACTGTATATTCAATCATCACCGCATCTGGATAGCCGGAACCTATTTGAATATTCCACCCTTGATAAACAAATCTATCGCCATAATCTTCTTCGTGGTCTTGCTTACCATACTGAACAACGTCCACATCTCCATACTCATTTTTGACGATATCGCCTTCGTAGATTTCCCGTCCGTTATTGTCGTGCAGGCCGGTGTACTGCATGAGCGGAGAATGGCGCATACTCAACCACGCCTCATCGTCTACCAGCACCTCTTTTGTGTTGAGGTGAAGCTCGGCGACCTCAACCATTGCCTCACCGTCCCACGCTCGAAACTTAATCTCTCTCATCTCGCACCTCCGTTCAGCCAGTCCTTTTCACTCATCACCCGATCGCGTGTAAACCGCACAATTTTAAGGTCAGGCTTGTGCTTCTTGCGTTTCGCCGCGTCAGCCATCAGCCAGGAGCGGTACGTGGCCACCCCACCGTTGAAACGCGTTTCGAACACTTGACCGGTGGGGTGGCCATCGGAAACGAGCGCGAACAATTCTTCGGTTTGGTTCATCATTCGTTTACTCATCTCGCACCTCCCTTGTGATGTACTGGTTATCGCGTTCATCAAGCTCACGTAGCAGTCCTAATGCCATTGCCAGCCACCAGAATCGGTCTTCCTTCATAGGGCTACTCATCTCGCACCTCGGGTATATAGTCCTTGACCTTCACATCGTCGACCCAAACATCAGCATTAACTTTGGAAACCCGTTCTTTAACAAAGTCGATGACTGCTTGCCTAGCCTTTGGTTTCCAAGTACTTAGATTCGGGCAAGGATAGAGGTTAGCATCATACATCAGGAACTGAAGCACATGTTCGTTTGTAACACGATCATCGTGTAGGATTTCCTCAGTGCGAATCCCTGATCCACGTGTGAAGCCACCTTTGAATTGCTCATGTAAGTTCATTTCTCCTCCTCCCATTTCCAACCGTTGCCCCGTATAACGGGACCGGCTTTCTTAATTTCCTTAACCAGTCG
>NZ_BOLV01000059.1 GCF_016861845.1 Lacticaseibacillus suilingensis | reverse complement strand
TAACAGACCGGATATGAATGCCAGCTTCTGGGCGATATGATTGCCTCATCAAATATGGTGAGGTGATTTTTATTGGATGAGAAGCCAGAGATTGTTCGCATCAAATTGGAAGAGAATCAACGCCGGCAGACTCAGAGCGTGCCGACTAAGGCGTTCCAGGTCAGGATTGGTGACAATAAGACCGTGGTGGTCTATGGCCGGATTCAAGGTTACATTCTTGACGCCCTACTGAAAGCCGTGTTCAACGATGCTCATTGATGTGCGTAGACTAAGCGGCATTTATCTGATCTGTGGCAAGACCGACTTGCGTCGCGGCATCGATGGTTTGGCTGGCGTGATCAAGGAAGAATATCAACTTGACCCATACAGTCGAGCGCTATTTCTATTCTGTGGCACACGCAAGGATCGGTTCAAAGCCCTCTACTGGGCTGGTGATGGATTCATACTGCTCTATAAGCGGATCGAAGACGGCCGACTTCAGTGGCCAACGACCCAAAGTGAGGTGAAAAAGCTACACGCAAAACAACTAGAACGGCTGTTATCAGGCTGGGGACTGGAGTCCACAGTTCGGCCTTACTGTCCACAAAGACAGACGCCGAATTCTGGTAAAGTGTCCACTAAATAAAGCTAGGAAGCCTGTCGTATCAGTGGTACACTCAGCCCATCTTGATGAATTGAGGTCCACGCCGATGGCGAAAACGACTGAAGAATTACTCGAGCAGGCGCTCGAGCAAAATAGCGAACTGACCAAACAGGTTGGGAGTCTGACTGACCAAATTCAGGCCCTGACGGAACAGGTCGCATATTTAACTCGGAAACTCTACGGGTCTCATTCAGAGAAGCTGGTTGATCCGAATCAGCTTTCTCTGTTGGAGGACAGTAGTGTTTTTACGGACCCAGAGCAGACTGGGGAACAAAGCGAAGAAGCAGTCGTAACGTCAACCCAGCGTAAAGCTAAACGGCGCCGCGTTGAAACCATTGATGTCAATCTACCGGTTGAAGAAACGGTTATTGAGCGCGAAAGCAGCGTTTGCGAACATGGACATCAGCTAATAAAGGTCGGCAAACACTTTGTTCGCCAGGTCGTGCAACACATTCCAGGTAGACTCTATGTTGAGAACATTTATGAAGCGACATACAAGTGCGCTGACTGTGAACAATCCTATGGCGTCTCTCACCTGTATCAAGGCCAGGCGCCGCAGGCGTTGTTTCCTCACAGCGAGGCAACCCCATCATTAGTCACCGAGGTGCTTCATCAGAAATATACTCTGGGGACCCCACTCTACCGCCAGAAATTGGAGTGGGCGCGTGCTGGCCTGATCGTCAGCGAAACAACGATGGCCAACTGGGTCATTAACGCCGCAGAAATCGTCAGACCAGTTTATGATCTTATGCATGAACATCTCTTATCGCAGCGATTTCTTCAGGGTGATGAAACACCATTCCAAGTGTTAAGAGAACCTGGCAAGTCTGCCAGGAGCAAGTCTTACATCTGGGTCGAGCGCAGTATTCGTCTCGCCGACCAGCAGGTCGTCTACTACGCATAT
>NZ_BOLV01000058.1 GCF_016861845.1 Lacticaseibacillus suilingensis | reverse complement strand
CTTTTTTCTACCATCAGTCAAGAGAAAGTTGATCTATTAGGCTTTCTCTTTTTCTTTGTCTTCCATTCTGACCTTGAGCGGGTTGTATTCCTGAACAAATCAGGTTTGAGCGTACACCAAATAGCCCTCATGTATTTTGGCGTTTTGAGGTGTTACACTTTGATTAGATGAGCAACGATTACTGTTCTGGGGAGAACGCTGTGCTGTCGTAAAACTCATCATTTAGGATTAAGTGGCGAATCAGTCGGTTTAACTGGCTCATCGCCGCAATGGCAATCTTCTTGGTTCTATTGGACTGGGAAGATTGTTTTTTGCGTCTATAGGCTGCGCTGATTCGGGTGGGCGTGTACTTTGCTACGCTGACTATGTTGATGATGGCTCTGTACATAATCTTTCTGGCATACGCATTCCCACGCTTGCGGATGTGTTGTTCAGCGGTGTAGTTACCGGACTGATACTCAATCAAATCAATCCCGATGTAGGCATTGATCGCATTGGCACTATGGAACCTGCGTACATCGCCTAACTCGGCTATCAGACATAATGCCGTCTTTTCTCCAATTCCAGGAATCGTCATGAGAATCTGCACCTCGCTCATTCCTTTCGCAACGACTGCCATCGCCGCAATGGTATCAGCCTTAAGTTGGTCAAGGCGTTCGACCTCTTGAGCCTGAAACACCGTTGCCTTGACAACGTAGTCTGTCGCTACCGCTGCTGGCGCAGAGAGCTGAGCCAGGTCCCAAAGCTTGCCAGCGATGCGCTTTGCACGTTTAAGCCCTATATTCTTAGGCGTAGCCGTCATCACAAACTGAGTGATCTCGTCAAACTCACATGTCAGTACGAGGCCCGGATGCGGAAATCTTTGAATCAGGTGCCAGTAAAGAACACCATCCGTTGAGCTGAGCACATGTTCAATCTCGGGGAAGGTCACCTGAAGTGACCGATGAAGCCTATTTTTTGCCCGCACAATGTCCTCATTGTGCTGTTGATAGGTACGCTCTAAATCGCGCAACTCACCATAAACAGGTTTCTCTTGGTACGTGGCCGGAAAATGATAGTGGGCCATGGCACGAGCCAAGCCCTCCGCGTCCAAGGAATCGTTCTTGCGGCTTCGAAAATCCTCCATCGCGCGCTTTGCCTGTAGTGGGTTAATCTGCGTGTAAGCCAGCCCTTCCCGTTGGAGGAACGCAGCTACACGCTTGGAGTACACCCCGGTTGCCTCAAAGATCACCACTGGCTCGCTGAAGCTTTGCAGCTGCTCCTCAAGCTCCGCAAACCCAAGTTTGTTCAGTGCCATCTTGAACCTTTGCACGACAGTGCCATTGGCAAGAATCGCCACCTCGGCTGAATCCTTGCTGACATCAATACCAAAAATACATTCCATGTGGAAGCACCACCTTATGAAGTTGTCTCACCGATTCACTCATCTCAATTTTCAATACACGGCGTCAAGCGCCAACAGACTTCGAGCGAGTTAATTGGTGGATCAAGTGAAGTTGCCGTTTTTTGTTGCGGCGTCAAGCGCCAAAAAGCCCTACGACATGTCAACTTCGCTACCACTTT
>NZ_BOLV01000057.1 GCF_016861845.1 Lacticaseibacillus suilingensis | reverse complement strand
CAAAAAAACTGACTAACATTAGTGGTGAACCAAGATCCGACGGGATCCTGGTTCACCACTTTTTCGTTTCTGGTAAAGTGGTAGCGAAGTTGACATGTCGTGGGGCTCTTTGGCGCTTGACGCCGCAATAAAAACTGACAACTTCACTTGATCCACCAATTAACTCGCTCGAAGTCCGTTGGCGCTTGACGCCGTGTATTGAAAATTGGGATGAGTGAATCGGTGAGACAACTTCATAAGGTGGTGTTTCAGCATGGAATGTATTTTTGGTATTGATGTCAGCAAGGATACCGCTGAGGTGGCAATTCTTGCCAATGACAAGGTACTGCACAGGTTCAAGATACTCTGAACTAAATAGGCTTTGCGGCGCTCGATGAACAGCTGCAAAGCTTCAGTGCACCGGTGGTAATCTTTGAGGCGACTGGCGTGTACTCGAGACGCGTGGCCGCGTTCTTCCAGCGGGAAGGCTTGGCTTACACGCAGATCAATCCGCTACAGGCAAAACGAGCGATGGAGGATTTCAGAAGTCGCAAGAACGATGTTCTGGACGCGGAGGGATTGGCGCGAGCAATGGCGCGCTATCACTTCGCCCCCACTTACCAGGAAAAGCCTGTGTATGGCGAATTGCGCGACTTAGAGCGCACCTATCAGCAGCACAATGAAGATATCGTGCGAGCCAAGAACAGGCTTCATCGGTCACTTCAGATGACCTTCCCCGAGATTGAGCACGTGCTCAGCTCTACGGACGGTTTACTGTACTGGCACCTGGTTCAGAGATTTCCACATCCGGATGCCGTGCTCGCCTGCGAGATGGATGAACTCACTCGGGTGGTGATGGAATCGACACCCAAGAATATGGGGCTAAAACGTGCACAGCGCATCGCTGGCAAACTGTGGGACCTAGCTCAGCTATCCGCTCCAGCGGCAGTTGAAACGGACTACATCGTCAAGGCAACGACATTTCAAGCCCAAGAAGTCGCGCGGCTTGATCAGCTAAAGGCCGCCACCATCGTCGAAATGGCGGTGGTGGCGAAAGGCTTGAGCGAGGTGCAAATACTCATGTCAATTCCTGGCATCGGAGAGAAAACGGCGTTGTGCCTGCTCGCCGAGTTGGGCGATGTACGCAGGTTCCACAGTGCCAACGCGATAAACGCGTATGTTGGTATTGACTTGATTCAATACCAGTCCGGAAACTACAACGCCGAGCAGCACATTCGTAAGCGTGGGAATGCCTATGCCAGAAAGATTATGTACCGAGCTATCATCAACATCGTCAGCGCGGCAAGGTATCGTCCCACTCGAATCAGCGCAGCCTATAAACGCAAAAAGCAATCATCTCAGTTTAATCGAACCAAGAAGATTGCCGTTGCGGCGATGAGCCAATTGAACCGACTGATCCGCCACCTGATCCTAAACAATGAGCCATACGATAAGACAGCGTTCTGCCCAGAACCGTAAATCGTTGCTCATCTAGTCAGCTTGTAACACCTCAAAATCACGAAATACATGAGGCTTGTTTAGTATACGCCAAAACAGAGTTTGAAAAGCCCAACTTCTTCTCCCTATGTCCAAAATCAAGACAAAGAAAAAGAGAAAGCTGATTAAATCAACTTTCTCTTGACTACTGGTAGAAAA
>NZ_BOLV01000056.1 GCF_016861845.1 Lacticaseibacillus suilingensis | reverse complement strand
TAAATCGAAGAGAATTAAACATGAGCGAAGTCAATTCGCAAACAACAAATCGAGCTATTCAAATAACTCATTATATGAGAGTTTGATCCTGGCTCAGGATGAACGCTGGCGGCGTGCCTAATACATGCAAGTCGAACGAGGTTTTGTTGATCGAGTTCTTCGGAACAACTTCTTTAAAACCGAGTGGCGGACGGGTGAGTAACACGTGGGTAACCTGCCCTTAAGTGGGGGATAACATTTGGAAACAGATGCTAATACCGCATAAACCTTTAGACCACATGGTCTAAAGTTGAAAGATGGCGTAAGCTATCGCTTTTGGATGGACCCGCGGCGTATTAGCTAGTTGGTAAGGTAACGGCTTACCAAGGCGATGATACGTAGCCGAACTGAGAGGTTGATCGGCCACAATGGGACTGAGACACGGCCCATACTCCTACGGGAGGCAGCAGTAGGGAATCTTCCACAATGGACGCAAGTCTGATGGAGCAACGCCGCGTGAGTGAAGAAGGCTTTCGGGTCGTAAAACTCTGTTGTTGGAGAAGAACACGTTTGAGAGTAACTGTTCAGACGTTGACGGTATCCAACCAGAAAGCCACGGCTAACTACGTGCCAGCAGCCGCGGTAATACGTAGGTGGCAAGCGTTATCCGGATTTATTGGGCGTAAAGCGAGCGCAGGCGGTTTTTTAAGTCTGATGTGAAAGCCTTCGGCTTAACCGAAGAAGTGCATCGGAAACTGGGAAACTTGAGTGCAGAAGAGGACAGTGGAACTCCATGTGTAGCGGTGAAATGCGTAGATATATGGAAGAACACCAGTGGCGAAGGCGGCTGTCTGGTCTGTAACTGACGCTGAGGCTCGAAAGCATGGGTAGCGAACAGGATTAGATACCCTGGTAGTCCATGCCGTAAACGATGAATGCTAGGTGTTGGAGGGTTTCCGCCCTTCAGTGCCGCAGCTAACGCATTAAGCATTCCGCCTGGGGAGTACGACCGCAAGGTTGAAACTCAAAGGAATTGACGGGGGCCCGCACAAGCGGTGGAGCATGTGGTTTAATTCGACGCAACGCGAAGAACCTTACCAGGTCTTGACATCCTATGCCAACCTGAGAGATCAGGCGTTCCCTTCGGGGACATAGTGACAGGTGGTGCATGGTTGTCGTCAGCTCGTGTCGTGAGATGTTGGGTTAAGTCCCGCAACGAGCGCAACCCTTATGACTAGTTGCCAGCATTCAGTTGGGCACTCTAGTAAGACTGCCGGTGACAAACCGGAGGAAGGTGGGGACGACGTCAAATCATCATGCCCCTTATGACCTGGGCTACACACGTGCTACAATGGCCGGTACAACGAGTTGCGAACCCGCGAGGGCAAGCTAATCTCTTAAAGCCGGTCTCAGTTCGGACTGCAGGCTGCAACTCGCCTGCACGAAGTCGGAATCGCTAGTAATCGCGGATCAGCATGCCGCGGTGAATACGTTCCCGGGCCTTGTACACACCGCCCGTCACACCATGAGAGTTTGTAACACCCGAAGCCGGTGGGGTAACCTTTCGAGGAGCTAGCCGTCTAAGGTGGGACAGATGATTAGGGTGAAGTCGTAACAAGGTAGCCGTAGGAGAACCTGCGGCTGGATCACCTCCTTTCTAAGGATAGATACGTAAGTATCACGGAAACCTATCACATGAAACTTTGTTTAGTTTTGAGAGGA
>NZ_BOLV01000055.1 GCF_016861845.1 Lacticaseibacillus suilingensis | reverse complement strand
CAATGAAGGGGCGCAATCCAAAAATAGGATTGCGCCCCTTCTTACTTTGCAAGACGGTCGGTTATTGGGTGCTCACGGCATTCATATCCGGTCTGTTATTAGGTGCTTACTCTGTTATTAGGTGCTTACTAAGAAGCAACATCAGGATAGCACAGAAGGCCGTATTTTGCTTCGCAAAACGGCCTCAAAAATCATTGTCACTCGCTCGCGAATGGCAAAAAAACACGCAGTTGAAAGCTGCGCGTCGATGTAAGTCGGACTGTCAGTCTTTTTTGATTATCTGCAGATAGGCTATCGCTATCAGTAACAATACAGCAATTGGAACAATAATCCACGGATTGGCTTAAAAGAGTGATGTATATTTAGTACATTCTAGATACTAATAAATTCACAAATCAATTAGCATCAGTTTTTTTGCGCAATTTTTTTAATGAGTAGCCAAATGTTGTGATAAGAAGAAGTCCAATTAACGATAGCGCTCCTTGTGATTTTTCTCCTGTTTGAGGCAAAGTTTTACTCTTGGTACCTTTGATTTTTGCAGGTGTATTGGAATCTTTATCTTTGATCGGATTTTTTAAAGAGGAGTATACGACGATTTTTACGATATCGCTACTAGTTGCTGTAACACCATTGACTGCATCTACTTGCCTTTGATCGGCCTTGTATCCGGAAATGACTGGAGAATCAACTTTTACGAATGATTGTGCATTGGCTGGGTCCCATTTGCTATAGGTTGTTTTTTTAGTTACGTCATCAGTTTTAACAATCCGAGTAAATAAAATTGATGCTTTATAATCATTTGCTGCTTTATTACCGTTTTTAAACACGTAATGAATTGTTTCGTTTACTTTTTTGATTTCTTTGTTTTCAGTAATGTGATGTGGATAATAGACAACTACCTTAGAATCTGAAGAAGTTGCGCTAGTCGCAAGCGCAGGGACAGAGGCTAACGTTGGTTGATCATAGCCCTGGGCACTAAGATTTGGTGAAACGACTTCACTAAATGTTGTATCTCCCATACCATACCAGCCTTCGGCTTTGAGCCGAGTAGTTGGCTTTTTACCACCTTCAGGCGCATATCCTAAATTTTCGCCGGTAACTAAATCAATGATCATTGTTTCGCCGTAATGTACCTGTTGTTTAACGGTAGGCGCAACAATCTCATTTGTGTCTTGGTCTCTATATTCTATCGTGCGATTTATATACCGATTCAATGATGCTTTATCAGACCCTTTTGGCCATACAGCCTTACTTTCTTCGGATTTTGGCCAAATCTTATTGCCTGGTATAATCTCTGAATTTTCGTTAATGCCATAGCCACCGTACCCGAACCATTGATCCCAGTACTGCATGAGCTCTTGCCAACGTTCCGGAGTTGGATCTTCACCATTTTCAGGGTGAGCAGGTATATATTGAGCAAAATGGGGAGTATCTGACGATTTGATAACTGTATTGGTGCTCGCGGCACTGACAGAAGATGATCCAATTCCGATAGTAGATAACGCGCCGAGAGCAAAAAAGCCTAGAATTAGTTTTGCTTTGCTTTTACTAATGTTGCCAATGATTTTTCCAATTTTTTCATCGCAAAAATACCTCCAATTTATTATGGATCACTTGATGTTGAAAAGTCAAGCCGCTAAAAATATTGCTTCATTTTTCAAGGCAGTGCAACAAATGATAGCCAATGCTAGTTAGTGTTTAAACCGCGTTTCCATATAGGCACAAGTTACGTATAGGGCGCTTGTTGGGTGATGACTGTGCCACCTAAAAAACTGCCATACCACCCCCAAGGGGTTCTGGTGCAAAGTTGAAATTAAGCGTAGATCAAAGTGACTGTGTTTAGTGGTTGTAGCCTATGCCGCTAACAA
>NZ_BOLV01000054.1 GCF_016861845.1 Lacticaseibacillus suilingensis | reverse complement strand
ACGCAAGGTCTTAGGCTGGAAGACACCATCGGAAGTCTTCATGGGCAAAAAGTTGCACTTGAGTTGACAATTCGTCAGAACAAAATCCCCCGTATATATTTCATAATTCCAGATGAAGCAGACAATGGCGAAAATTTGAAAGATAAAATTATTGCCCAGGGGGAAGCAAGATTCGTCGTTCCGCTTGAGTTGGCTGGTGATTACGTTAGCTCAGTTGAAAATTTACTTTTTACCCAAATGGTATCTGTGTTCAAAGCTTATTTCGATTCACAGATTGATGCTGAGTCAAAGCCCGACGAATCTGCTGGAAAAACAAATAATCCTCTTCCAACAACCTCTCAGTTTTCCAAAGAGTTTTTTGATCAGGTATCAATTTCTAAGCAAACGGTACAAGAATTGGTCTTTCATGATAATTTTGGCCCCAAGGTAATGGAACCAGGTTCTTTACTTGATCAAGGAATTTTTCAGTTAATCGGTCAAATCTTCTTTGATAAAAAGCTTCCAGCTGACTGGGATATTTATATGTTAAGAGCGATCGACGGGTTATCTGGGAACATGTCTTCAGAATATAAAAAGGTGCTTTCAACGAGATTGAGAGCGATGTCCTTATTTTTTTCTGGAGATTATCAATCAGCAAGCAGCTTGCTTAAGGATTTGTTACAAGGCATGGAACTTTCCGCACTTCCTGTATGGATTTTGCAGGATACCCTAATTGACTTGCGCAATTTGCTGGTAATAGAAGATCAGGAAAACAATCGTTTTCGAGATAACCCGTATCAAAAAAAGTTGGACAATATAACAGAGGTATTTTATTACCCTGGAATTGATCATTCGATTCAAAAAGTCTCATCCTGGGTTAGAAATGAGAAAAACAAACTATTTACGAGTCAATCCAACGAAGAAAGTGCTTTTGGACCGGGAATTGGCGTTTATACTGATGTTCTTGTGGATGCGACTGTTTATGCCACCTGCAACGGCTCTATCGCGCAGACTAGACAATTGCCTCGTAACTTAAATCTGATTTCGGAGATGCTGTTGCAAAAGTATGAGTCCCCAGAATATCTGAGAGATGTTTTACGAAATATGTTGCTCATGGGGCGATCATTTAAAGAGATTGAACGTTGGACAAGGCGTTACGGATACTTACTAGGACAATTTTCCAATGAAGATTCAATGATTATTCTCCAGGCAGTACATTCATATCCCGACGGATATGAAAAACTCGGAATTGAGTCGAATGCATTGCGACTGGTTGCTGATTATCTGGGCGATGACGACTTCGATGCCGAATGGAGACTATTATCTCGGCATATAGAGGAATGGACTGGAGAACAAAACCTAGTGGTTCAGCCAGCAAATGACGTCTTTGGTCTATTTCGCTATTGTTTTCGAATCCCCCAGAATGAAATTATTGCATTCGTAGACAAAATGATACCCAGAGCAAAACGGTATTATGACAATCTAGCAGATATAATTTCGGGAGCCATTGACCATTTTGGAGTGTCAGAGGAAGAACGCAAAATTATCGTTCATGATGTACTGTCGATGCTTCAAGCACGCGAAGCCGGTTCTGTTTCTCCTAAGCTTGAGTTAGCAATCGGAACAATTATTACCGAGTGGCCAACAGAGGCAGAGAAGCTAGCAAAATTCCTACGGGAGAATATGGCTGCCTTCTATGACAAAAATATTAAGCCGTATCTTTGGATAAACCAATCTGAGCAGAGCTCAAAAGAATTCGTTGATTCTAATCTTGCTTTGATGAATGCTCAGAATACCGCCCAAAAGGGTGGAGTAATTTGGGGCTTTGACAGAGATCCAGTTGCAAGTATTCATAGCTTTCTTGCCAAGGGATTTACAGTCGGTGAAACAACTGTTAATCAAATCCTCGAAGCATTGGTGAAAATTCTGAATAATTCTGATCAAACCATTAGCGAAAAACAATCGGCCGTTTGTCTAGTAATGGAATTACTTTCGCAGTCTGACGATTCTCAGCTTCTCCGAAATAAACTTAGAGGAAAGATTAATATAGACTCACTTGATGCAAAATCATTGAGCTTCTTCGAAATCCAGGCACCTACTCAGCAACTGGAAGCTATTCGGGCTTTCTTGAAAATTTCATTAATCGAGCAAGACAATGGAAATCTTCTCTCTACCCTAACACTAAATACCTCGGGCAGATACTTACTCTTTGTGTCTGAGTTATTGATAGACTTCATCCCCGTAGCGATGAAGTCTAGAACGCTCCGGCCAGCGCTGACACAAGTGGTCCAATTTTTAATCACAAACAACAATCGGGCTCGAGAAAATCAACTACTTATCAATATTTGCAACTGTTTTTTGCGTTTATTATCATTTGAACGGTATTCGACAATAGCATCAGGACAGTTACAACGTTTGGTGTCGGATACTAACGATGTTGTCAAGCGACAGATGGTTGTTTTAATAAACGCGCTTCCAAATAAAGGAAAGGGAGTATTGGATGGAATTAAATCTCAACTGCTGACTAGTCCAAATTATTCAGTACGTGATTTGGCAGAGAGGGACTTCAACGAGCGGTAGGTTTTTTCCTAATGGTTAAAGTACTGAATCCATAATTACCGCGCATTTTAGAATCAAGTTAGCCACTGTCTCAAAATTTTTTGGACAATAAAAAACATCAAGAACAGATATCCTGT
>NZ_BOLV01000053.1 GCF_016861845.1 Lacticaseibacillus suilingensis | reverse complement strand
GATTCCATCTTACAAGGACTCAGGCTATGAGTCTTTCTATTTGACTAATTTGTTGCACTTGAATTGTAAATCCGTCCTGCTTAGCAGCAGATATTTCATTCTGAACGCCAACAGGAATATCATAGCGGGCATCAAGTAATATAATCGCAAGGTTCGAGTCTCGTAACTGAGTAATATATTCAGTGTTTAAGGTCAACACTGTCGGTCCACCATCTTCTAAAGTATATGCCTTGATGAAGTGATAGTGATTTAACCTTTTCTTCAATCGGCTTCGAAGATCGGTAATCTTATCACGTGATGAATCTCCAGGGTTCTTCATTGCCGAGCTGATGAAAACTCGAAGTGGATTTATATACTTATTTGACATTGAGTTGCCTTTCATTCGTTGACAGATGAGCTAAAAAGCAAGCAACATTAAACTGATCAGTTGTTTTTCAAGGATTAATACACGCGAGGTTTTGAGATGGTTTTCGGACCTATTTTTCATGCTACCATTGAATCTGGTTTGTGAAAAGCCAGCTGTTAGCACACCGACCGCTTTATCTCAATCAATCTCCAATGGACGCTCCATAGTTAAGCCTAATAAATAGAGGGAACTATTCTTGTTAGCACTGAACTGGCAAGCAAGTCCGTTTTTATCATTGAAACAAAATCGGTGATAGCGGGTGACATACGATATTGCACATGAATTCTAAATACACACTATGAAAGACCACTTCAGCTTCATTGGGTCGATGACTTTATGAATATTAGCAATCGCGGTATAGTGCATTCCGCCCTCACGCCGCGTATCGGGGTTCAAGGTACTCTCAAAGACCGCACCAAAAATTGTCCGGCTAATCTCAGAACAATCAAACTCCTTGCTGGCTTGATCTAGAATCTAAGCGCGCAACGAATCGTGAATTGTGGAATCTCAACTTCCTCATTAGCAAACATTCCGCCGTTGACATACGGAAACTCAGCCAATCTTCTTCGGGATATAGGTCACGTTTGTCGATTGGCGTATCTAACACACGAAATAGATTAACGCCGTGTGCAGATGCCCGCGTCTCAAATGCATTAAGATAGTCGTGAAACATACTGTGAGGCCAAAAATACCGGCAGTTTCGGCATACAAGCAAAACACTAGCCGCACAGACAAGTCGTTAATACTGCGCTGACTGCTAGCAATAGTAGGATCACGATATTGCGTGAAAAATTCATCGTAAATCTCACCGACCAGCTCACCGGCTTACATCGAAACTTCCATCTCTTTATCGAGATGCGGGTTCAACTAATCAATGATAAGGCAAAGGTCCTTAAACTGGATCACTGCTGGTTCGCCGTTAGGTTGCTCCATATCGTAAACGAAGAACTGCTTAAAGTTACTTGTGAAGATCCAGCACGGTCGTTTAGAGTATGGCAAATTAGCGGAATATCGTTTTGCTTGCTCAAATGGGGACAATAAACCGCCGTCAGACTGACGTATGCCGTCAAAGAAACGCTTATTGCGACCGTTCGATTCAATCAAGCCCTTAGTTGTGTCGATGAAACCGTCAATAAAGCTGGTATAATCCATACATTACACGTTCTTCAAAACTGATGTACTCTCCGGGATTGGGAATATCATGGACAGTCTCCAGCAAGTCAACCCAAAAATTTGGCTGCCTGTCACTCATTACCACGGTCTTGCCAACGTTTAACAAAAGCCGTACCGGCTCGTTTTTGATCTGCGTCCTTCATCAACTTTTCGCCTGACCTACCGTTTTTTTTCTTGAAATATATCCACACAGTAAACGTCCCAGTAGTTTCAACACAGATTACTGCTGCCCGCCAAGATTAATTGTAAAACTCCCCTTCACTTCGTCTGGAGCATGCTTTGAGCTAACTGAATACTCAATTTGTTCAAGCTGACCTGAAAAAATCAAGACAGTTGGAAACCACATTGAACTATGCTGTTTGAGATAGCCAATATGAAATCTCACTAAATCAAAGTCCGATTCAGAAAAATACTCGTATTGAAAAAGCGAGTTAATATTGGACTGATACTCTTCGAGGTTCTCTTGATATACATCCGCTTGAGACCTTTGCAGCATAGGAAAAGATAGTGAAGGACTGGGCAATGTAGGAACACTTGGGTATCCAGAATCATACGTTTCGATACATGCTGTAGCCGTCAATCCAAAAAGATACTCCACAGCTCTGTTTCCAGTGAATTCAGAAATAATGGATTGTCCCGGGACAGGCAATTTCGAATGCCTAACTACAGTCCCTTTAGGGACCTTAAGCGTAATGTCCAAATCTTCATCAAATGTTCGTCCAGTGTTCGTTACCGCCAAGCGTAATGAATGAAATTGGTTCAGCTGATTAAAGAATTCTTGAAACTCGTGGAGTTTTTGGATGTCACCGCAAGCTTCCCGCAGTGCGTTGTATCTAGCCCGCTCCTCAGTGGTCCCGTTTATTGAATTACCAAATCCCATCACCACTGGACTTTTGCTCTGAGTCAGGTTACCCAACGAGAAAAATCTTTCATTTAGGTCAATACTGTTCTTCTTAGCGAAGGACTTTAACAATTCAATGTCATCGTCATCAAGTTTGACGCTACTACTTTGGAGATACGCAGGAATTTTCACTGATGCAACTTCCCCAGTTTACAATTCAAGTGCAACACCCTGACGACTAGACCAAAAAGGCCATGAAGACCTATTCTTGTTAGTAC
>NZ_BOLV01000052.1 GCF_016861845.1 Lacticaseibacillus suilingensis | reverse complement strand
TGAAGGCGGCGAAGCCAATTGCCCAACCCGGCGATTTTTTTACCCCACTCGGTGCTAAAATTGACACCACTCGGCGAAAGAATTGACCAAGAATTTCAAAAGTGGCACCGCTGAACGTTTTCAGCGGTGCCACTTCAGTTTTATGGGAGCTTATCACCTCGACCTTTTCCTAGATATTTCAAGATGACTTCCTTTCCGTATTCGAAGAGCTCGTCATCTGTCAATTTATCGTCATGTTCCCAGATGATATCCACCAATGCGTCGCCAAGCACATTCTCCCAGTCTTCCATTGCGTCTGTATGTGCGTAGAACATCGCTAATCTTTGTTCCAGTTCAACTGAAATCATGCAAATTCGCCTCCAATCCCATACCGCTCGCGCATCGATTTATCGCCTTGGATAAGGAGCTTGTAGGAATCATGGACGATCCGATCAAGGATCGCATCCGCAATCTGTGGGTTTCCCAGCTTACTATGCCAGCCTTCCGGCGCGAATTGAGTACAAAAGATCGTTGAACCACGCTGGCTTCGATACTCAATCAACTCAAGAATGGTTTGGGATTGTTCATCGTTGACTGGCGTCAATAGCCATTCATCGATAATCAAAAGTTCGATTTTCTTGTATCGTTCAATAATCTTATGAAAGTCTCCGTTGGCCTCATGCTTCGCCACAATCAGGTCATCAATTAGTTCGGGCAGACGTACATATTTAACTTTATGGAACTGATGACAAGCCTCAATTCCCAAGGCTGTCGCTAACCATGTTTTCCCATTGCCTGAAGCACCCATCAAGATGACGTTATGATGCTCTTGAATGTACGTCCCAGTCGCAAGTCGTTGAATCAAACCCCGATCCAATTTACCATCGGGTAGGTAATTGATATCTGCTACACATGGTTCATTCGTTCGAAAATTTGCACTTTTGATCAATCGATTCAGCTTATTCGATTGAAGACTTGCGTATGCCGCATCGACGAGTAGCTTAAACCGATCGTCAAAATTCATTGATCGATATTCGGCGTTACTTTCTTGCACCTCTAGGGCATCCGACATCGCAGTAAGTCGCATCTTACGTAGTTTGCGTTGCGTTTCATCATTTGTCATTGATCGTTTCCTCCAAAGTAGGCTGCCCCGCGGGTGAATCCATAGTCTGGTTCATTGGTCGGCTTCTGTACTGGAATCTTCTGACTCCTTAGTACTCGCTCAACTACCGACACCGTCGGTGCGGTCGCAATCTTCATTACGGTCGTACATGCGGCTTCGATTTCAATGCCTGCGTATTTTCGATCTAGGCCTTTGAATCGAAAGGCCGCGCTTAGTCCTTGTTTTTCGCTTGCGGCAGACTGGAGAAGATACCGCATTACACCAAGCGTGTTGATGCCAACCGCTTCCGCCCAAGCTAATGCATTCTCTGGTGTATGATCAACGAACAGTTTATGTTCTGCTGGCAAATGGTCATGATTGGTTGAAAATTGCCCGAATTTACCACTTAGTCGTTTATGAGAGGCAATCCGATTACCTTTATAGAAAACCTCTACGATATCTTTCGTCACCTTGATATCCACTTTGGATGAGATATACTCGTAAGGAACAGAGTAAAACTGACTTTCCACGTTGATGTGGTAGTCTAATTGTACGGTGGCAGTCCGCCAACTGGCCATCGTGTAAGCTTGAACTGGTAGTGGTCGCAAGGCAAAGCTTTCTTCATCCTGAAACGCCGAAAGGCGACTACCTTGTTTGTATTTCTTCGTAAACGGTCGTTCGTTGAACTCCTTGAGTTTGATACGAACGGCCTTATTTAATTCCTCGAGGTCAAAGAACGTTTCATTCCGTAGCGCTGCTATAATCCAGGTTGATACTGTACCCACAACACCTTCTACAGTCGGCTTATCCTTTGGCTTCCGGACCCGTGCCGGCATTACAATTGTGCCATAATGCAAGGCTAGATTCCGGTACATTTCATTCAAGATAACTTCGCTATGCTTGTGCGAAGTCACACCTGTTTTGAGATTGTCGGAGATCAGATATTGCGTCACACCACCGAAAAATTCATACGCATGAACGTGTCCAGTAAGCCACTCTTCCTGCTGTTCGGTCATAAAAGCCTCACAGTAGCTATATGCACTACATGGTAAAGATGCAATGAATAGATATGCTTTGACAACTTCTCCAGTTTCACGATCAACGATATATAAGGGAGAACCGGCCCAATCAACTTCCATTACTTCACCTGGTTTACGTCGAATCCGCATTGTTGCCTTATATTTCTGCGCGTAAGCCCGATAATACTGGCAAAACGTTCGATATGCATATGGAACTGTTCCGTTTTGCCGGCACTCTTGCTCATATTCATAGTGAACCAATGATAAGGTGACATTAGGCTTAGCCAATTCCTCATGGATCTTGTCGAAGTCTGGCAGCTGCCGTCCCTTTGCTAGCGGTTGCTTCTGAGGAAACAACAAGCTTTCCAGCCAAATGTCATCCACATCATCAGTGAATGGCGGGCTAATTTGATGTAGCTCAGCTTGTCTAATCACTTCAGAAATCTTGGGACGTGAGTTCCCAGTCATTGCCGCAATGTCTCGATGCACCAGCTCTTGAGCGTGAAGCTCAAGAATTTGACGGTAATGAATAGTCATTACAAAAACCTCCTGTATATACGAATTGCACGCGCTTACACGCATGCTACTCGTAGTATACAGGAGGTATCTTTGTTATTGGTCATTTTCTTCGCCGACCTTGGACAATTTCTTCGCCGAGTGGTGTCAAAAACTTCGCACTATTTGGTAAAGCAATGTGCCGTCTTCA
>NZ_BOLV01000051.1 GCF_016861845.1 Lacticaseibacillus suilingensis | reverse complement strand
GCACGTTTTGGTCAAGTCCTCGACCGATTAGTACTGGTCCGCTCCATGCATCGCTGCACTTCCACTTCCAGCCTATCTACCTGATCATCTCTCAGGGGTCTTACTTCCATATAGGAATGGGAAATCTCATCTCGAGGGGGGCTTCACACTTAGATGCTTTCAGCGTTTATCCCTTCCGTTCATAGCTACCCAGCGATGCGCCTGGCGGCACAACTGGTACACCAGCGGAACGTCCATCCCGGTCCTCTCGTACTAAGGACAGCTCCTCTCAAATTTCCTGCGCCCGCGACGGATAGGGACCGAACTGTCTCACGACGTTCTGAACCCAGCTCGCGTACCGCTTTAATGGGCGAACAGCCCAACCCTTGGGACCGACTACAGCCCCAGGATGCGATGAGCCGACATCGAGGTGCCAAACCTTCCCGTCGATGTGGACTCTTGGGGAAGATAAGCCTGTTATCCCCAGGGTAGCTTTTATCCGTTGAGCGATGGCCCTTCCATGCGGAACCACCGGATCACTAAGCCCGACTTTCGTCCCTGCTCGACTTGTCAGTCTCGCAGTCAAGCTCCCTTATACCTTTACACTCTGCGAATGATTTCCAACCATTCTGAGGGAACCTTTGGGCGCCTCCGTTACATTTTAGGAGGCGACCGCCCCAGTCAAACTGCCCACCTGACACTGTCTCCCGCCACGCTTAGTGGCGCGGGTTAGAGTGTTCATACAGCAAGGGTAGTATCCCACCAATGCCTCCTCCGAAACTAGCGTTCCGGTCTCTACGGCTCCTACCTATCCTGTACAAGCGGTACAAACACTCAATATCAAGCTACAGTAAAGCTCCATGGGGTCTTTCCGTCCTGTCGCGGGTAACCCGCATCTTCACGGGTACTATAATTTCACCGAGTCTCTCGTTGAGACAGTGCCCAAATCATTACACCTTTCGTGCGGGTCGGAACTTACCCGACAAGGAATTTCGCTACCTTAGGACCGTTATAGTTACGGCCGCCGTTTACTGGGGCTTCAATTCTGGGCTTCGCTTACGCTAACTCATCCTCTTAACCTTCCAGCACCGGGCAGGTGTCAGCCCCTATACGTCATCTTACGATTTAGCAGAGACCTGTGTTTTTGATAAACAGTTGTTTGGGCCTATTCACTGCGGCTGACCTTGCGGTCAGCACCCCTTCTTCCGAAGTTACGGGGTCATTTTGCCGAGTTCCTTAACGAGAGTTCGCTCGCTCACCTGAGGCTACTCGCCTCGACTACCTGTGTCGGTTTGCGGTACGGGTGATTTATTTCTAACTAGACGCTTTTCTCGGCAGTGTGATATCAGCCACTTCGCTACTAAAATTTCGCTCCCCATCACAACTTGTCCTTATAGTCGTAAGCATTTCACTCGCGTCAAGACTTGTTGCTTGGACACCCATTTCCAGCCGGGTGCTTGGCTTAACCTCCTGCGTCCCGCCATCGGTCAAACAAAATAAATCAGTACAGGAATCTCAACCTGTTTTCCATCGACTACGCCTCTCGGCCTCGCCTTAGGTCCCGACTAACTCTGGGAGGACGAGCCTTCCCCAGAAAACCTTAGTCATACGGTGGATAGGATTCTCACCTATCTTTCGCTACTCATGCCGGCATTCTCACTTCTAATCGCTCCAGCCGTCCTCACGATCGACCTTCAACGCCATTAGAACGCTCTCCTACCGCGCAACCATAAGGTTGCACCCACAGTTTCGGTATTATGCTTAGCCCCGGTATATTTTCGGCGCAGGGTCACTCGACTAGTGAGCTATTACGCACTCTTTAAATGATGGCTGCTTCTGAGCCAACATCCTAGTTGTCTGTGCAACGCCACATCCTTTTCCACTTAGCATAAATTTAGGGACCTTAACTGGTGATCTGGGCTGTTCCCCTTTCGACAATGGACCTTATCGCTCACTGTCTGACTCCCGGAGTAAGATAATTGGTATTCGGAGTTTATCTGAATTCAGTAACCCATGACGGGCCCCTAGTCCAAACAGTGCTCTACCTCCAATATCCATCCTCCGAGGCTAGCCCTAAAGCTATTTCGGAGAGAACCAGCTATCTCCAAGTTCGTTTGGAATTTCACCGCTACCCACAACTCATCCCAGCATTTTTCAACATACACGGGTTCGGTCCTCCAGTGTGTTTTACCACACCTTCAACCTGGTCATGGGTAGGTCACTTGGTTTCGGGTCTACACCAACATACTTAATCGCCCTATTCAGACTCGCTTTCGCTGCGGCTCCGGCTTTTCACCTTAACCTCGCATGTTAGCGTAACTCGCCGGTTCATTCTACAAAAGGCACGCTGTCACCCATTAACGGGCTCCAACTAATTGTAGGCACACGGTTTCAGGAACTATTTCACTCCCCTTCCGGGGTGCTTTTCACCTTTCCCTCACGGTACTGGTTCACTATCGGTCACTAGGGAGTATTTAGCCTTGGGTGATGGTCCACCCGGATTCCGACGGAATTTCACGTGTTCCGCCGTACTCAGGATCCCAAACGGAGGGTGGTCGATTTCGACTACAGGGCTTTCACCTTGTTTCGCGCAGCTTTCCAGCTGACTTCGTCTATCAACCACTTTGGTAACTCCAATGTCTGGTCCTACAACCCCAAGAAGCAAGCTTCTTGGTTTGGGCTGTTCCCACTTCGCTCGCCGCTACTATGGGAATCGCAATTGCTTTCTCTTCCTGCAGGTACTTAGATGTTTCAGTTCCCTGCGTATGCCTCTGACATGCTATGTATTCACATGCCAGTAATCACCTAAAGGTGATTGGGTTCCCCCATTCGGAAATCTTCGGATCAAAGCTTACGTATAGCTCCCCGAAGCATATCGGTATTAGTTCCGTCCTTCATCGGCTCCTAGTGCCAAGGCATCCACCGTGCGCCCTTTGTAACTTGACCTTGATCTTTTAAAAGATCGGTCTAGCGATCGAATTTCTATCTAGAAACTCTAACAAATACGCTGTGTTCTCGGCATTTCTTTAAAACAATGATATCCAGTTTTCAAAGA
>NZ_BOLV01000050.1 GCF_016861845.1 Lacticaseibacillus suilingensis | reverse complement strand
CACCAATTTAGATTTGATGAGGCAATCATACTGCCCGGCAAGGGGCAATCAAAGCCGGTCTGTTATTGGGTGCTTACCGTGCGCTTACCTTACCTTACACTTATCTTGCTGTTGAAAATTATTAAAAAGCTTAAAAATAAGGCCTTGAAGAATATTCAGTTTCTTCAAGACCTTATTTAAATGGCCAATATTCAGTTCATCTGGATAAAGTTGTTAGGTGCTTAACTACAGGAAACTACGATGCTTTTTAAAACCAATTAAACCAAGCAAATTACCGACCATTACTAACAAAATACCAGCAAATGATATTGTTTGATTTTCATTATTGTCTTCACCAGTTTTGGGTAATCTTGAGGTGTTGTTAAAGCCGTTGTTAGACTGAGATTCCGTACTCGTGGATGTATTGACAATTCCATTCTTGGTAGAATTATTTAGTTGACTTAGATTGTCGGGTTGGTCAGAACTAGGATTTTCTTGACCCTTACCAGTAACAGACGGATTCCCTGACTGAGTAGATCCAGTATCTCCAGTAACCTTCCCACCAGCAACTGAGTTCTTGGTGTACACATAGGTTACAGTCTGATCCTGAGCTGTGAAGCTACCCGTAGGGCTACCTTGAACTTCTTTGAAGGTATAACCAGCAATATCCTTTTGGGTTGTCGAGTAAGGATCACCAATATTACCAGAAGAAACAACATCGGCAGCAATCGAATTGCCACTTTCATCAACAAATTTTTCAGTTAGTTTCCCAACACTGTTCCAAATAGAAGCAATTGGATTGATAGTTAAGTTACTGATGTTAGTCGTTCCATTATCTGAATACACGTAAACACCATTTGTAGCTTGATCACCAATATTTTCTGGCCGCATAAAGAAATTTTGGGTAATTGACTTTTCCCCATCATTCGCAAAGGCCTCAATACTTGTTTCATCAACATAAACCGTAATCGTAATTGATCCATCAGCATTCACTGTTGCGTTCATTTTGTCTCGAGGTGCACCCATATTGGGTTCACCAGTGCTGAGTCTCTGGACAAAAAGTAATCCCGTAGTCAAATCATAACCAACCAACATATCATACTTTTTATCATCAGAAACACGAAGCTTAAAGCCGACTGAACTTGGTTTATTGCTCTCATCCCAAGAAAATGTCGCACTAATTTTATATTGTTTGCCATCATATTGAACTTTTTGATCATTACTTGAAATTGAAAAGTTACTGTCCTTTTGATCAATAACATTGGCCTCTTCGTTGTTAGCAATTTCTTTGACCACAGTATTTGCCAACAAGTACCCGTCTGTTGTATCAGGACTCTTTTCAAGATTCAGTTCGCGAGGAAGAGTCATATTACCGTACCAAGGTGTTGTCTTAGCTTCTCCCGTATAGCTCCAATTCGACTGCCAAGCCAACATAACAGTTCGACCATCGGGCATATTGGAGAAAGGAATACCGGCATAAAAGTCTTCTCCTGAGTCCATTGTCATTGGATCTTGAAGCGTCTTCGAGCTCTCAGGCATCCAAGTCCCATCAGCGGTCATATTGCCAACATAATATTGCATCCCAGATCCTGTGGCATGTGCGCCTTGTTGAACACTGACACAAAATACCCACTTTGTGTCATTTGTTCCAGCTACCTTTATTGGTATCAATGATGGACATTCCCATACGCCGTTACCCACATCATTTTCACGTTCAATTTTAGAAGCATATGTCCAGTCCAACAGATTGCTAGATTTATAAATGAGGGCTTGCTGGCCAGACACAACGGTTAAATAGTATTGTTTATTAACCGCATCGTAGACCACGCTTGGATCGCGGAAATTCGCGGCATCTCCTCCCTGGTTCATGCTGGTTGGAATGATTGCCTGAGGATTAGCCGCATTACCATCCTTCGAATATTGAATAAATGTTTTGCCACCATTGAGGCTGTAGGCCAAATGTTGCTCTTGAATCTCATTTACTCCAATCCAAGTCCCTAATCCACCTTCAGCATCGTCATTTTTTCTAACCGCAATCTCATAATCAGCTGTGTAAAAGGCTAATATGGCCCCCTTACCTAATCCACTAACATTATTGGCATCAACCACAATCGAACCGCTGAATATAGCCTTACTATGTGGTGTAGTTCCCCAGTCTCCTGTTGGATCCCCAATATATCTCACTGTTCCATAATCTTTGAGTTTTCCCGTTGTGTTAGTATACTTAAAGTCTTCCCAACCTTGATTCTCTAACCAAGGAATGGCAACATCTTCTTGTTTCCAATTAATTAGATCCTTGCTGACGGCATGGCCCCAAGACATATTGCCCCATTGGTTCCCCTTTGGATTGTATTGATAATAAAGATTGTAAAGTCCTGTGCTACTATCATAAAAGAGGCCGTTTGGATCGTTGATCCAATTTTTATTACTGGAGTAATGAAATTGATTTCTATATTGTTCATCATACCGATCATTTTGACTGATATCGGGGGTTGTAGCCTTTGCTGAATTGTCAATCGCTATAGTGGTAATTGCTTTGGTTGCAATTGTTGTGGAAGATGTTGATTGGTCAGTTTGAGATTGCCCTACACTACTTTTTGCTTGTTCATCACTCGTCGGCAATGTGGTATTCGAATTGACAATAGCCTTATCTGAATCACTTGTTGTAACAGGTTTTGTCACATCAGTATTGTTAGTGCTATTTGAGGCTACTTGATTTTTGTTATCATCTGTTTGACTGACTGTATTACTGGCTGTATTACTGGATGATGCCTCACTGTCGCTTGAACTCGGTAAATCAACTTGTTTTGATGATGCTACAGTCGGTACGTCATTGACTGAAAGCGATTGAGTAACCGACTCATCTGTTGTAACATCGCTATTCTGAGTGTTGCTTTGACTAATTTGAGAAGACGAAGCGCTTGTCGCAGCGCTTACATTTTGCCCACCATTAAAAAATGAAACGATAAGACATGTTGATAAGCAGGCAAATACCCACATGCTCTTGCTTTTATACATCTTATAGTGCTGCTTTTCATTAATCTTCAACCTAATTACCCTCCTATTTTTTAACAGCTCATTCACATGAGTGTTAGTCACCACTATTTATTCTTCCATCACAGTGAGCTACACGACGAATTGTCAACTCAAGTGCAACTTTTTGCCCATGAAGACTTCCGATGGTGTCTTCCAGCCTAAGACCTTGCG
>NZ_BOLV01000049.1 GCF_016861845.1 Lacticaseibacillus suilingensis | reverse complement strand
CAGTCATCTGAAAACCTCCAGTTTCAATTCATGATACAGGATGCACTCTCCCTGAGTAAACTTTGCACCAGAACCGTCAAACCGAACCACGCCATCGGCCATGACCTGGCCATCCACGCGTTAAAGCTAGCCAGTAAGTCGCTCCCAGGGAAGACGATTGCCTCTTTCACCGGGATTTCCACGAACTCGGTCCAACGCATTCTCAACGCTAACCTTAAGCCACAGGCTAGCCGTACCTTGCCGGTGAACCTGTGCTTCGACGAGTTCCGCTCCACCAAGAATGCGATGTCTTTCATCTGCATCGACGCCGACACCCACAAGGCGGTGAAAGTCCTCAGCGGGCGACTAAACAAGGACATCAAGGAGTTCTTCATCAACCGTTACGACCTGCAGGAGCGGGCCAAGGTCAAGCGGGTCATCATGGATATGAATGCCGCCTATCAGCGCATTGTGCATGAGCTATTCCCCAACGCGGAGATCATCATCGACCGCTTCCACATCATTCAACCGGTGGCCCGGGCGATGGACCAGATCAGAGTCCAAGGCCTCAAGCAGCTTGACGTACATTCTCGTGAACACAAGGTGCTCAAATCGCTTTGGAAGTTGTTCCATAAAACTAAGCCAGACGCCAAGCAGGCGCACTACCTGGCGATTCATGATGCCCTGATGGGTGGGCACTACAGAAAACTGGCGACCATCATCACTACGTAGAAGCGCAATGGATCCGCACTCGACACGGCAATGGCAACGCTCGGTAAGAATCTTACCGGAGTGATCAACACCGCCAAGTCGCCTTACTCAAACGGTCCGATCGAAGGCGTCAACCGTAAGATCAAGGAGCTCAAGCGCTCGTGTTACGGCTTCGCTAACCAGGAGAACATGTTCAAGCGCGTCTATCAACTGATTGCCTAACTTCACAAAGGACAAAACCTTAAGACCACTAAGGGCTTTTTGGCGTGTGCTTGAACCGCCGGGGCGCCCACTTGCGCCCCTCGGAAGGGCAAAGGCATATAAAATAACAAAGAAGGCTCCTCATCTCTGAGAAACCTTCCAAGGATAAAAACTATCTTTCAACACCAGTTGACAAACTCCCGTTTTTTACGATACGGTCGGTTATTAGGTGCTTACTTTGACACAGAGCCGTTTTTCGGTTCAATAACAAAAAGCCCAGTCCGAAGAGTGGACCTTCCAAAAGATAAAAACTATTAATCAACACCATTTGACACGAAGACCAATATAGTTTACGAAATCTAAGCAATCTGAATGCCAGCTTCTAGTGTATTATCTAATTTATAGATTCGTTCTACATCGATTACCACTACGCCGGCTCGTGGGAAACGATCAAAAATTTTAGTTTTATCTAGAATCTGACTAGCAAAGTCGTCTGCTTCATGAATATGGGCTGTGCCCTCAAAACGAAATCCTTTTTGAATGCTCCTATCAGCAACCGCAACCGCTGCTAGGTGGTTAACTGAGAGGTTATCATAGGCTTGCCTAAAAGTATGCTCAAAGTAGATCAAATGTGAGTCATCTAAGACATGTAGTGAACCCTTGGGACCAACTTGGGGCCTGCCATCTGTCCCTGTAGTCGCTAGAAAGGGAAGCTGACTCTGTAACATATTCTTCATTTCTTCTGTAAGATTTACCATTGAACTTTCTCCAATCGACATAACGCACGTAATTTATTTACTTTTAGTAAGCATAAATCTGAAATTCTTTTTTGTCAATTCTCCGTTCCATAGACGAACATACTAGATCACGATCACTAAAAATGTAACAATATTCTTGTGTTGTCTCAATATAACCATTATTTTGGTATTTACTGAGCTAAATCTCGATGCTATAAATTCACGTCAGACTTCTCAGACTTCCCTTTGTTGAAAATTGGTCTGAGTATTTGTGTCACTGGCCTGATTAATTTAACTCATTCAGTTTCATTGGTGTACTTGATTATACTGCTCTTGCAAAGGCACGATATACTTTTTCTCGGCTGCTTTACGAGCAGCGATAGCATCCTCCATATGAACATACACACTGTTTAGAACAAGATGGCCTTGAAAATAAAGCCGGGCGACCCACTTTTGAGCAGTTTTATCCCAGCTAACCCCTATAACACCCGATTTGTTATTGGATCTTTTATGTGTAGAGGAAACTAAATTTGTTCGATCAATTAACTGAAAGTTTTGGGAATTACCAATATACTTTTTAGTCTGCTTATTAGTTTTTATTTTAAGTCTGCTTATTTCTGATCGCAAACATCCGCAACTGCGTGTACTCCCTGTACGAAGTCGTTGACTGTCAACAACACATTTATTTCCACATTGACATTGACAGAGCCAAAGTGCATTACCATTAGAACTGGCTCCAAAAAAACTAATAGCCGTGAGTCGTCCAAACGTTTGATTGGCCAAATCGATACGCTTTTTCATAGTATCCCCCCTGCTTGGTAAGCAGCTACTTAAAGAGTTATGTTTATAGGTCAGTTTCACTGGTGCTTGTCTTCATCAAAGCGAAAATTCAAATGGATACTCACATTCAAGAGTCAATACTACAGCGAGGGATAAGGTCGGCACTCAATTAATCTGGGAATTTATCAACTGATGTTGACAGATGGTTTCTATTCTTTGAAAATTTCATCAAAGACGGAGAGGCATCTTTACTATGTTCGTCAATCAGCATTGTTGGGGGCATCGCTGATGATATATATCGCTCAGAGGGCCGTACTGCTTCATGCCTAAAAATAGATTTTTGATTGACTCCCTGTAGTAGCCATATATCCAAGCGTTCGACTGCTAACCGAATCTTCGTCCTCAAATATTATATCACCTTCACGTACACTAGGTAATCTTGCGTGGTCAGGTCTTGGCACAGCTAGTCGGAACTCTTAAGAGAAATAACTGTTACAGGTAGGAAATCCGCTTCGGATGCAGATGTCGTTGGAGGCTGCAAGCCATACTTGACTGCTGTGTACAGAGATACAAGACCAATAATTGCAAGTAATATGGCAGATAGGACGATACCACAATCAGTCCTGAAATCCAGATCTTCACCCTTATTCATTCAAACTCTTCCCACCTACAACATAGCATTGTTAGCACAGGATTTGGGATTGAAGTATTGTGCTTGATTTGACAATTATAGAACTGTTTTGCCTTTATTTGAAATTGTTCACAAACGACTATGTGCGGCTATAGATGTTTAGATACTGCTATTCTTGACTAGCTGTAGCAAGACATTTGTAAAGCCAACGTCGGCATTAAGTGATGGT
>NZ_BOLV01000048.1 GCF_016861845.1 Lacticaseibacillus suilingensis | reverse complement strand
TTTACCAGAAACGAAAAAGTGGTGAACCAGGATCCCGTCGGATCTTGGTTCACCACTAATGTTAGTCAGTTTTTTTGTCTTAAACCCTCGCCGCACCTTGTACTTCTTGTGGCCAGTCTGTGGATCATTACCAGCAAAGACCTGAACGCGCCAGAACTCTTTGCCGTCTTTCGTTGCGTACTTTTTAAAATTTTATTTGCGATGTTTTCATGATTTTGATCTAGCGGACGGTTGTGCTAAGTGTTTAGCCACGTCGAATCGTGGTACACTGAATACGAACTTGATTTGAAGTTCCTGCCTCAAGTCGGGATCGACATAGCTTTTTCCGAATGCAGCTTCACGATCAAAATCGTGGCTGAACATATCGAGTAGTTTGGACATTGCTTCATCGTCTCCGTCCTGCGCTGCCAAGATAACCGGTACTAGGTTATCGATCTCTGTATAATGCATTGAATACTCCTCCTTGTATTCTCTACATGTTTGCGCAAGCGTCTTTGATACGCTTTATTGCCCGTCGCCGCCGTTTATTCACCCCCTGACTTGATTTTCCGGTGCGGCTGCCGATCTCTACCGCGTTAAGTTCCGAATAGTAATACTCATATAAGACAATTTTATCAGCTGTGGAAAGGGTTGCAACAGCCTCGGATAATTGATCGTCTTCGATGAAATCTTCGAGCTTGGCGACTTCATCATTGGTCAATTTAAAGTCGTCCAGATGATAAGGTTCGGCGATTTCCTCCAACAGCCAATATTCGAGTGGCATCTCCTTAATATCATTAAGATGCGCATTATAAATATTGATACGCTCATTTCTAAGAACCCGTTGCATGTACCTGATGAACATACGTGAAACTTCGCGTTCGCTACTCAAAGTGATTACCTCCTCAAGGCTTAATTTTCTGGTCTCATATATACAGACAAGATTTGAGTAAGCGAATGAAACCATTAACCGAATAATTTTAATTTTTCAACTATTTTATCGTCAGTGAACTGTATTTCTTGTAGAAAAAAACCATTGGCTATTAACCAATGGTTGAAGTAGTCATGTTCCGGTATCAAAAGCTGTGAATAGTTCTTAATCATTGTCGGGTGAAAGAAATTAGGAACGAGCGAGAAAGCGATACGCATGTTGCGGTGGGTAATCAATCAGGATAATGAAGTTGAAATATCCCAATAGCATACGTGTGTAATACATCGATGTCGCGAGCCGTAATGGCCGTCATCACATTTTTCGATTAGTATAGCACCGATAATGTTTTTTAAAACACTTATTTACGGTAAAGAGTAACGGCACTCTTGATCAGAAAAAATATGCAATCAGAATGTTCGGCAATCACCATTGTCCCTTTGTAAGCCTGACACAATCCAAAAAAAGAGACCCGCAAGATTTAGAATTGCGAGTCCCTCGTATATAAAAAAGGTTATCCGGTCTGTTAGTTCATATTGAATCGAATTTCTATTTTGAGTTCTTTCGAAGATCCTTCTGTTTTTCGCGTACGAGTGATGCCAATTCGTCAATTTCAGAGGTTTCGGTAGTAGAATCAATGAAATGCGAAACTAAATTTTTGAGTGCAGATGGCGACATGATCTTCTTAAAGTAATCTTCTTGAGATAAAGAGGCGATAAAATTACGAGTGTGAACAGTTCCGCTCTGTCCAATACCATCAACCTCAATAACGTGTTCACTGAGGAGTTTACGAAGCACGGCTTGGACTGTGTTCTGACTGAGATTATCAGAGAGAGACGTTATTTCTCGAACCGACAAGGCCGTAGCCGAATTCCAAAGTATTTGCATGATCTGCAATTCGCGTTTTGTCAACATGCCTATTTTCAAAAAAAATCCTCCGATACGTTTTTACAATTTAGACACAGTACATGTCTGAAGTGCACAGTGTATTTGTTGCGGTTTAAAAACATCTGTATGGAACTAATAAAGCAACGTTCAACTCAATTTCATTTTACCCTTCATAGAGATATTCTGCCACTTGATACGTCATTGTGGGTAGCGTCAAGAATCTTGTGTAAATGAAATGCCTTCGTACATATAATATGTAACTAACTTAAATAAATGATGCTTCCAAGGTGTCCTAGAGTCCTTTAAAGCCTCGGTGGATCCGCTTCAGAGACTTCTCGTTATAAGCATTAAACTGAGAAACCAGGAATCGATCCAGTGAATCTTCCGTTGGAAATTGTTCTTTGTGGTGGGTGGTGTGCTTGAGATGCTTGTTAAAGTTCTCAATCAAGTTAGTGGAGTAGAGTGATTGCCGAATGGCTGGTGGAAAGTCCATGAAAGTGAGTAGATTCGGCATTTTAAGCAGATCTTTGATTAACTTGGGATAGGTACGATGCCAGTTGTTGGCGAACTCATTCAGTTTCAGTTCGGCTGCTTCACGATTGGCAGCCCAATGAACTTGTTTAAAGTCATTGATCACGGCCTTACGGTCTTTCACCCGAACCTTGTTTATTAAATTACGCCCAACATGAACCAGGCAACGTTGTCGTTTAGCTTTGGGAAAATGCCGATTTAAGCCTTCATCCAAACCAACTAACCCATCGGCCACAAACAACAGCACATCTTTGACCCCTTGCTTAATCAGGGTTCCCAGTAATTCAGTCCAGATCCCAGTTGATTCCGTCGGCGCCACTTGGTAGTTCAGCACTTCTTTCGTACCATCTGGACGAATGCCAATCGCAATATGAACCGCTTCTTTTTGAACGGTATCCCGCTTTAACGGCAAGTAAGTGGCACCTAAGAAGATAGCCGCATATTGTGAAGCCAGTCGACGTTGCTGGAAAGCTTGAACCTGTTCATTGACGGCTTTAGTCATGTTGGAAACCGTGGCTTTGGAGTAGTGAGCACCGTACATTTTCTCAATGAGTTCGGCAATTTCAGCAGTGGTAATTCCCTTGGTATACAACTGAATAACCGTTGTTTCTAAATTATCACTGTGCCGACCGTAGGCTGGCAAGGTATGATTTTTAAACCGGCCATTGCGATCTCGAGGAATGGTTAAGTTAAGTTGGCCGTACTTCGTATCAAACGAGCGCTCATAACTGCCGTTGCGGTTATTACCAGTGTTAATCCCAGCGTATGAGTAGCGTTCGTAACCCAAAAACTCTGCCAATTCAGTTTGAAGCAGCTGGTTGATGGCGATTTCAAGGTGGTGACGAAAAACTTCGTCCAAATCTTGTTTTTGGGCTAGTGCAGCGATAATTTCTGCCTCAATTTTCAAGTCAAGTGCAACGATGATAACGGATTCTTGATAGTGGTCTAGGCTGTTACGCCATGCATCGGTAGTAATCGCATGGGCGAAGATAGTTCAGAATACGTCT
>NZ_BOLV01000047.1 GCF_016861845.1 Lacticaseibacillus suilingensis | reverse complement strand
ATTGTTAGCGGCATAGGCTACAACCACTAAACACAGTCACTTTGATCTACGCTTAATTTCAACTTTGCACCAGAACCCAGCTAACATGCTGCGTTTTTTTGTACTCAAGGGAGAGATAAAAATGGCAACAGACTCAAGCGCAGAAACAGAAACTACCGTAGCCCCAGAAGTGCCACGCCCATCTAAGGGCAACTTTCATCATGTTCTTCCTCCTCTGGTTGGCTAAAAGGTATGTATCTGCTCAGCTTCAATTTTGTCTAAAACTGGCGCAAAATCGCCGTGCTGGATTGAAATAATGAAGTTGCTCACCGTGTATGGGCTGGCAATCTTCACCCGAAGGTATTCGTTGCTCTCGGCGGTAAGCACGCTGACAAGGCCAAATGTGTATAGCCCGCAGGCGTCCCCTTCTCCGGCGTAGTCTGACCGCCGTGCCATTTCTGTGTAGAAATCCTCCATTGTCTTCATGTCGTGACCTCCTAGGCTCCTGCCCGTCTTCTACTGTGAGGCCTGCACTTGACCTTGATTTTGGTTTTGCCCCAGTTCCTTCGCTACCCTTGCTTGCCTGCAAACCGTCAGTAGAAATCTAGATAGCCGCGGTGATCGCGAAAGGGCCCTTGGGCCGCGCCACCGCATGACCACGGAGGACTCGTGCTCCGGTTCTTGGAGCGCGGGGCCGGCCTAGCATTATGCGTGTCGGCCCCAAAAATGGTTTTCCCGACGTCATGTTTCCGAAAATAGTTGATCACTGCTGAGAGAGACGCATTTTGATTTGCAATGTGATTGCATTCAAGTTATAATCTGTTTAGCAAACGAGTTAAGGCGGCGCGTTGTATGTATGAGATTGATTTCTATGAGGACAGAGATGGATACTGCGAAATTCTAAATTTCTTTGACGATTTGGATCAAAGCAATGAAAAGTCAAAAAAAGTATTATTTGGAAAAATTCATCACCAGCTTGATCTTCTCCAGTCATTAGGGCCACTGATGCGTGAGCCTCAAGCGAAATACTTGAAAGGCTATCGGCACCAGCTATTTGAATTACGGCCAATGCCCGAACGCATATTTTACGCTGCTTGGTCTGACGGCCGATATGTGTTGCTGTCGCATTACACTAAGAAGCAGAATGCGACGGATCCGCGTCAGGTCGATAAGGCACTTAGATTACTTGACGACTGGTTGAGTCGAAAGGAGATAGAACAATGACGACTTGGAATGAATACAAGAAAACGATTACAGCTTTCACGCCGGAAGAATTGTCAGTGATGGACATGCTGACTGAATTGCAGGCTGAGAGAATTCGGCGCGGTGTTTCTCAACGAGATTTTTCGGATAAGATTGGTATGAAGCAGCCACAGCTCGCTAAGATTGAGCGTATGGATTCTATGCCAACGCTTGGCACATTAACAAGGTATGCAGCCGGACTGGGTTTGCAGCTAAAGTTGACGGCTTCCGTTTGATTATTATTGATAACTACATTGATCTTTGGCTCTTGGGCATGAGTTACTCCATGCCTATTTATTTGACCTTATTGGAGCGCCTCGCTACGTAAGATATTAGGTGAAAGGTGGGTCAAGTCTGCTCTGAACAACGTCCAACACCAAAAACTTTAGACCCGCTTAAAGACTGGCTGCGGCTCGTCTTTTTTGTTGGGAACCGATGTAGATCAGGATGTCAGTATATTGTTTGATTCCCAGATACCGGGGCCGCATGGTTCACTCGTTTTTAATAAGCTGCAAGTAGAGTATTACGATGAGAAGCAGAATAGCTACAGGCGGGAAAAGCCATAGACTGAACTCGAATTCAATTTGCAAGATCAGTAAAATTACAAATACTATGCTTAACCAAAATCTAAGTTTCAAATGCTTCCCCTGTTATCCTACGAACAGAGTGTGATGAACGGTGACTACTCGAGCCCGAAACAACTCGACGATGTCACGTAGCTGATCGACAATGGTTCTCGCAAACGCATTAGGCTCTTCCTGAAATTTCAACATAGCTTATAGATCCATAATTCAAGCGAGAGTTTCCTTAGTGTTAGGAAGTAAAGTCATTCTCTGTACGACTAAACATATAAGTTCTATGATGATAGCGCATTGACAACACAATGCCTATACAGATCATGTTAGTCAATAGAAATGATCCGCCCTGAGAAATAAATGGTAACGGGATCCCGGTTAAGGGGAGCAAATCTATGTTCATTCCGATATTTTCAAATATATGAAAAGAAAGCATCATAACTATGCCAGTTACAATGTAAGCGTAGAACTCATTTTTGGTATCAAATGCTACACGAATGAGTTGCCAAAGTAGTAAGAAGTAAATCAAAATCACTAATGAACAACCGACGAATCCGAATGATTCGCCAATTACAGAAAAAATCATGTCGGACTCCCGGATAGGTACATATACCTTTAGATTGTTCATGCCACGACCGGTCATCTGGCCGGTTCCAATAGCCTGCATAGAACGCCAAAGCTGTAAGCTACTATTGCTAGTATCGTGTGTCGGGTCAAGCCAAGAGTTAATCCTGTCGAACTGGTAGGATTCAAACCCAAGATGTCCTAAAAACTCCTTCCCCCAACTACTAACCACAAGATATATGGATACACAAATAATCAAAGATGAACCCAAACCTAGCGGTAAAACTATTTGCCACTTAATTCCAGATACTAATATCATGCCTGCCAGTATTGCAACAAAAACTAAGGTAGACCCAAAGTCATGCTGAAGCTTCATAAGAACCGCTATTGGCAATGTGATAAGGGCAAACTTTCCAATTAGTATCCAGTCATTTTTGAAAGTATGACTATACATCGAATTGTGTAAAGAAGCAACGCGAGCTGTCATAAGGATGTATGCCGGTTTCATAATTTCTGAAGGCTGAAAAGAGATGGGGCCAACTCTAAACCAACTCTTTGCACCATGTTGAATAGCCATAGTAGGATCGTAAAATTTAAGGACCGCGATGAGAAGAATAATTCCTAGTGTATAAAGCCACGGAGACAGTTTCCAGTACTGTTCGGCATCGAGGTGCATTGCAAGGAATGCAACTAAGATACCCAACATAAGCCAAATCAGCTGCATCGTGGCTGCTCGTGCAGGTGTCGACGGCGGCTGCAAGTCATATTTGACCGCTGTGTACAGAGACACAAGACCAATGATTGAAAGTAACATGACAGATAGGATGATGCCATAGTCAATTCTGGAATCAAGATCTTCACCTTTAGCCATTCAAGCTCCTCCTATGTATGTAGTAAACGTAACATTGTTAGAACCACCCAATATGACTATGTGTGGCTGTAGATGTTTAGATACTGCTATTCTTGACTAGCTGTAGCAAGACATTTGTAAAGCCAACGTCGGCATTAAGTGATGGT
>NZ_BOLV01000046.1 GCF_016861845.1 Lacticaseibacillus suilingensis | reverse complement strand
ACCGATGCATGGCGTAACAGCCTAGACCACTATCAAGAATTCGTTATCATCGTTGCACTTGACTTGAAAATTGAGGTCTGAAAACCGGGATTTCGTATGCATTTATTATATGACAGTAATGACCTAAAATCACTAGTATCAAATGCTACACATTTTTGAACAGCCACTAAAGTATAATAGCTTTGACAATATCTTGCTACTGTTTCATGTGCGTAGCAAGATAAAAGTTCTCACGCATGGTTAGTTCAGTATTGACCTCACTATTCTCAATAATCTACCATTCAGCGATTTCTGCCATAAATTCATGCAAGGCATCTTGCCAAGTTGGCAATTCAAAGCCAGTTGCTTTGGTTTTAGACAGATCTAAGATCGAATGACGAGGCCGCCATGCCTTTTGTGGATATTCGGCAGAAGTGACAGGCAAGACCTTGGTGTCAGTGTCTTTCAAGATCTCAGTGGCAAATTCATACCAGTTACATGAGTTGTCTTCAGACAAGTGATAGATGCCATATCCCAGCTTTTGGTCGATGGCAAAGGTCATGAATTCAGCCAAGGTCTTAGTCCATGAAGGGCGACCATATTGATCATTCACCACCGTCAACGTATCATGCGTCTTAGCGAGGTTCAACATGGTGTAGACAAAGTTATGCCCGTATTCACCAAAGACCCAGCTAGTCCGGATGATGTAGTACTTCTTGGCGTACTGTTGCACGGCGAGTTCGCCTTCATACTTAGTGCGACCATATTCGTTGCGTGGGGCTGGCTTGTGATCAACGGTGTACAATTCATCGGTATCGCCATCAAAGACGTAATCTGTCGAAATGTAGACCAGAGTGGCATCATTCTCGCCGGCTGCGACAGCCAAGTTCTTGGTGCCATCGACGTTAACTTTTTGGTTGATGGCTTTGCCTTCGTCTTCCGCTTTATCCACGGCAGTGTAGGCAGCGCAGTGATAGATCACGTCTGGTTGGAAGTCTTTGACGTAAGCATTCACCGCATCGGCGTCGGTGATATCGAGTTCTTTGGCATCAGTCGCGCGGTATTCAAGGCCGCGACGATCCAATAAGTGACGTAATTCAGTGCCGAGTTGACCGTTGGCACCAGTGATCAAAATTTTCATGTATTCTCTTCTCCTTCAACGAAAAAGCGAAGCCGAGCGCTTCGCTTTCTGTAATGACAACCATGACTGCAAGAATTATTGGCCGTTCTTGGCGTATTTCGCTTCGACTTCAGCCTTTTCAGCTTGCCACCAATCTTGGTTATCCGTATACCATTGAATGGTGTGCTTCAAACCAGAATCGAAATCGGTGTACTTAGGCGCCCAGCCGAGTTCGGTGCGCAACTTCGTGGAATCGATGGCGTAACGTAAGTCGTGGCCAGGACGATCTTTGACTTGTTCATAGTCAGATGGGTCTTTGCCCATGTCTTTTAAGATCATTTCCAAAACCGTCTTGTTATCTTGTTCGCCGTCTGCACCGATCAAATAAGTTTCACCGATTTTACCTTTAGTCAGGATCGTCCAAACCGCAGAAGAATGGTCTTCGGTGTGGATCCAGTCACGGACATTTTTACCAGTGCTGTATAACTTTGGCTTGATGCCGGCTAAGATGTTGGTGATTTGACGAGGGATGAACTTTTCAATGTATTGGTAAGGGCCATAGTTGTTAGAGCAGTTAGAAATCGTGGCGCGCACACCAAATGATCGCGTCCAGCCATGCACTAACATGTCAGAAGCAGCCTTCGTTGAAGAATATGGAGAAGATGGGTTGTAGCGAGATTCGGTGCTAAACTTTTCGCCAACGCCTTCACCATGGCCAGGTAAATCTTCGCGCAATGGTAAATCACCATACACTTCATCAGTCGAGACATGATGGAAGCGGACGTCGTATTTACGCGCGGCTTCAAGCAAGGTGTAAGTGCCGATCACGTTAGAGTGCAAGAACGGTGATGGGTCCAATAAAGCGTTGTCGTTATGAGATTCTGCGGCATAGTGGACACAAGCGTCGACGTCAGCCATTAACTTATCAACTAATGGCGCATCACAGATATCACCGACGACCAATTGCACGCGGTCGCCTAAAATACTTTCGAGGTTAGCGCGGTTGCCGGCATAAGTCAGCTTGTCGAGCACGATGATTTGCACATCTGGGTGATTGTTATACACATAATGGACAAAGTTGGAGCCGATAAAACCGGCGCCGCCAGTTACCATAATTTTCATATTAGATTTCCCCGTAAACAAAGTTGTTGTCAGCGTCTTTGAGTTGTGGGTGGTGCAAATCTTTTTCAGACATGATCAAGTGATCGGTGCTCATTGGCCAGTCGATGCCAAGATCTGGATCATCAAAAGCGAGCCCACGGTCAGCGTCTGGGGCATAGTAGCCTTCAACCTTGTAGCAGAAGTTGACGTTGTTAGTCAGCGTAATGAAACCATGCGCGAAGCCCTTTGGGACCAACAATTGGCGATGGTTGAATTCGGATAAAATGTAGCCTTCCCATTGGCCGTATGTTGGAGAACCCTTACGGATATCAACTAAGACATCTTCAACCACACCGGTCACGACGCGAACCAACTTCGTTTGGGCATCTTTACCATATTGGTAGTGCAAACCACGCAATACACCGGCTTCAGCGGACAAGGATTGGTTGTCTTGGTTGAAGTCATTGGTGATGCCGGCTTCGATGAACTTTTCACGAGTGTAAGTTTCAGTGAAGAATCCACGGTTGTCGCCGAATACATCGGTTTCAACTAACTTGACGTCTTGTAACTTGGTTGGAATGATCTTTAATGCCATAACTATTTGGCCTCCTGTTTAACTAATTGTAATAAGTATTGCCCATATTCGGTTTTCTTTAACGGTTGGGCAAGTTTTTCAACTTGTTTGATGTCGATGTAGCCCATTCGATAAGCGATTTCTTCTAAGCAAGAAATCTGAAGGTTTTGACGATGCTGAATGGATGCAATAAATGCCGACGCTGTTTGTAAGGACTGATGTGTCCCGGTATCCAACCAGGCAAACCCGCGACCCATTAATTCAACATCAAGTTGTCCACGACGCAGGTATTCTTGGTTGATATCGGTGATTTCAAGTTCTCCACGCTCAGAAGGCTTAATGTTCTTCGCAATTTCAACGACATCGTTATCGTAGAAGTATAACCCAGTCACCGCGTAGTTAGATGCAGGGTGTTCAGGTTTTTCGATAATGGACTTGGCATGCATGTTCTCATCGAAATCAACAACACCGAATCGTTCTGGATCGTTGACATGATAGCCAAATACCGTGGCGCCGGCTGGCTTAGAAGCTGCATGTTGCAGCATCTTGGACAAGCCACCGCCATAAAAGACGTTGTCGCCTAAAATCAAGCAAACGGAATCGTCACCGATAAAGTCTGCGGCTAAAATGAACGCTTCAGCTAACCCATTAGGATGTTCTTGAACTTTGTATTCTAAGTTCAGGCCTAAATCATGCCCATCACCAAAAAGTTCTTCAAATCGTGGCAAGTCTTTAGGCGTTGAAATCAACATAATGTCTTTGATCCCCGCCAACATCAACGTGGACATTGGGTAGTAGATCATTGGCTTGTCATAAATCGGAATTAACTGCTTAGAAATTGCCCGTGTAATTGGATACAATCGAGTGCCTGACCCACCCGCTAAAATAATACCTTTCATAAAAACCCCCCATTTCCTTTCGCTTTCACTCTAAAGTAAAGTGCGGAAAATATAAATATAAAACCAAATGAAGACGGCACATTGCTTTACCAAATAGTGCGAAGTTTTTGACACCACTCGGCGAAGAAATTGTCCAAGGTCGGCG
>NZ_BOLV01000045.1 GCF_016861845.1 Lacticaseibacillus suilingensis | reverse complement strand
GCAAGATGTTTGGTTGGAAATCCTCGCTGGAAGTCTTCTGGTCAGAGATGTTCCACTTAGCTTGACAATTCAAGTACCTGAAAACACTTCAGGCAAGATTGCTTATCAGATTGTCTATACCTATGAAGCAACTGGGACCAATGCTATTGCTAGCGTCCTGGCCGGTTGGGTCAATGTCGCAGTTAAAGGCTCGATGTTGCTGTCTAGCTTGGGCTTTAACGATGGGACATACGGTTCTGATGTTGCCGTGGTGACTGTTGATAAACCAATCGCGGCCACCGGTATTACGGTGACGGCGCCGATTGATTATCTGTTAGTTGGCGGTAAAAACGGGGTCACAATTCCTGGATCTACTCCCACTGATACTTCCGCGGGTGAGCAGATCGAGTACACACTTAACCCGACAAACTCAAACGATAAGATCACCTGGTCTGTTGATGGTGGTGCCACCATCTCCAGCACGGGCTATCTGACTGTCACTCAGCCAGGGACCTACACAGTTACCGCGACCGCAACCAACGCTGAAACTGGTGCCGTTGATGCTCGCGGCTCGGTTGAAGTTACTGCCGGCGGTGGCCTGAGCGATCAGAAAGTCACAGCTGGTGACAATGTTTCGATTCCTCTTCAAGGCACGGGTTCACTCGCTGGCGCGAGCGTTACCTATCAGTGGTACAACGCTGATGGCACCGCTGTCTCAGGTGCGACTGGGACCACGCTGACAATCAATAATGTGCCTGCCAGTTATGATCAGCATCAGTACTATGTCAAGATGACCGTCAAGACTCAGGATGCCAATGGGAACACTGTTACGACTGTTATGCAGTCGAACACCATGACCCTGACTGTCACTGACAACACGCCTAAGATTGAGGGCGGTACCGAAACAATCTACGTTGGTCAGAATTACAAGGATGACTTAACAGATATTGCAACGATTACCGATTCCGAGGGTAATGCCGTCGACAACAATGCCGCATATGCGGCAGGCAATCTGACTATTACTGAATCTTATGGCAAGGTGGATAATACCAAGCCTGGTAGCATGCTGGTTGTCGTGACCTACACTGATCCGACAACACACAAGACCAGCCAGGCCAATGGTTTGGTTGTGGTTAAGGCCTGGAGCCCAGCTGCTAGCCAATCTAACAGTCAATCTGCATCACAAAGCGCTTCAAACTCCGCAAGCAATTCCGCTTCTGTGAGTGCCTCGCAAAGCGCCTCCACTAGTGCACTTGGCAGTGCAAAGGCATCAGAGTCCGATCAAACGGCCTCACTGAGTGCTTCGCAAAGTGCTTCAGCCAGCGCTTCAACTAGCCTGAAGACTTCACAATCCGTTAGTCTGTGGCGCTCAGCCAGTGCATCTTCTTCAGCGTCAATCAGTGCTTCGCAAAGTGCTTCTAACAGCACTAAGGCATCGAACTCCGCTAGTGTCTCTTCCTCAGCCAGTTACTCAGCTAGCTATTCTGCCAGCGACAGTGCTAAGACTAGTGCGAGCGTTAGTGCAAGCAATAGTGCTAAGGCCTCGGACTCGGCTAAGACATCAGCTTCGATTAGCGCATCGGCTTCGGCCAGTGCTTCGACTAGCGCGGTTAACTCCGCAAAGGATTCAGCCCAGAAGAGTGAAATTGATCTGCTGAACTCGATCACCAAGTCGGAAATTGCTTCTGAATCGGCTAAGACATCGGCGATTCTCTCTGCAAGCTATTCCGCTTCTGCTTCCTCGTCGGCGTCGATTTCTGGGTCAATCATCAATTCACAAATCGATTCACAGCTGTCTGAAATCTCCGAGTCGATTGCTTCCTACTCCGAGGCTTCGGTAAGTATCTCTGAGAGTTACTCGGCGAGCGTCATCCAGAGTTATTCTGACAGTGCTTCCATTAGCGCCTCTGACAGTGCCAGTGGTTCAGCATCACAAAGTGCTTCAGCCAGCGCCAGTGATTCTGCCAAGACCTCAGAGAGCAATAAGAGTGCATCCAACAGTGCATCTGGCAGCGCATCGGTCAGTGCATCGGTCAGTGCATCACAGAGCGCTTCTGACTCAGTAAAAACGTCAAATAGTAACAAGAGTGCGTCTGACAGTGCTAGTGGTTCAGCTTCCGAAAGTGCTGTAACTTCTGCATCCGACAGTGCCTCGGTTAGTGCATCAGAGAGTGCTTCTGAATCAGCAGACACCTCGAACTCTAACAAGAGTGCTTCAGACAGTGCGAGCGGTTCTGCCTCTGAAAGTGCTGTCACCTCAGCTTCTGACAGTGCCTCGGTTAGTGCCTCTCAAAGTGCTTCTGAATCAGTAGACACTTCAAACTCTAACAAGAGTGCATCTGACAGTGCCAGCGGTTCAGCATCTGAAAGTGCTGTCACCTCTGCTTCTGGCAGTGCCTCGGTTAGTGCATCAGAGAGTGCTTCTGAATCAGCAGACACCTCAAACTCCAACAAGAGTGCATCTGACAGTGCTAGCGGTTCAGCCTCCGAAAGTGCTGTTACCTCTGCTTCTGACAGTGCCTCGGTTAGTGCCTCTCAAAGTGCTTCCGAATCAGTGGACACTTCGAACTCTAATAAGAGTGCATCTGACAGTGCTAGCGGTTCAGCTTCCGAAAGTGCTGTCACCTCTGCTTCTGGCAGTGCCTCGGTTAGTGCCTCTCAAAGTGCTTCCGAATCAGTGGACACTTCCAACTCTAACAAGAGTGCTTCAGACAGTGCTAGCGGTTCAGCATCTGAAAGTGCTGTAACCTCTGCTTCTGGCAGTGCCTCGGTTAGTGCATCAGAGAGTGCTTCTGAATCAGCAGACACCTCAAACTCCAACAAGAGTGCATCTGACAGTGCTAGCGGTTCAGCCTCCGAAAGTGCTGTTACCTCTGCTTCTGGCAGTGCCTCGGTTAGCGCTTCTCAAAGTGCTTCTCAATCAGTAGACACTTCAAACTCCAACAAGAGTGCTTCAGACAGTGCTAGCGGTTCAGCATCTGAAAGTGCTGTAACCTCTGCTTCTGGCAGTGCCTCGGTTAGTGCATCAGAGAGTGCTTCTGAATCAGCAGACACCTCAAACTCCAACAAGAGTGCATCTGACAGTGCTAGCGGTTCAGCTTCGGAGAGTGCTGTAACTTCAGCATCTGACAGTGCATCAGTAAGTGCTTCTCAGAGTGCTTCGATCTCTGACGCAAGTCAAAGTGCTTCAATTAGCGCTTCAGACAGTGCCAGCGGTTCAGCATCTGAAAGTGCTGTAACTTCCGCATCTGACAGTGCATCAGTAAGTGCTTCTCAGAGCGCATCAATCTCTGACGCAAGTCAAAGTGCTTCAGTTAGCGCCTCGAACAGTGCCAGCGGTTCAGCCTCCGAAAGTGCTGTAACTTCTGCATCTGACAGTGCATCAGTAAGTGCTTCTCAGAGTGCTTCGATTTCTGACGCAAGCGAGAGTGCTTCAATTAGTGCTTCGAACAGTGCCAGTGGTTCAGCTTCTGAAAGTGCTGTAACTTCCGCATCTGATAGTGCCTCGGTCAGTGCTTCTCAAAGTGCTTCGATCTCTGACGCAAGTCAAAGTGCTTCAATTAGCGCTTCAGACAGTGCCAGCGGTTCAGCATCTGAAAGTGCTGTAACTTCCGCATCTGACAGTGCATCAGTAAGTGCTTCTCAGAGTGCTTCGATTTCTGACGCAAGCGAGAGTGCTTCAATTAGTGCTTCGAACAGTGCCAGTGGTTCAGCTTCTGAAAGTGCTGTAACTTCCGCATCTGATAGTGCCTCGGTCAGTGCTTCTCAAAGTGCTTCGATTTCTGACGCAAGTCAAAGTGCTTCCATTAGCGCTTCAGACAGTGCCAGTGGTTCAGCATCTGAAAGTGCTGTAACTTCCGCATCTGACAGTGCATCAGTAAGTGCTTCTCAGAGTGCTTCGATTTCTGACGCAAGCGAGAGTGCTTCAATTAGTGCTTCGAACAGTGCCAGTGGTTCAGCTTCTGAAAGTGCTGTAACTTCCGCATCTGATAGTGCCTCGGTCAGTGCTTCTCAAAGTGCTTCGATTTCTGACGCAAGTCAAAGTGCTTCCATTAGCGCTTCAGACAGTGCCAGTGGTTCAGCATCTGAAAGTGCTGTAAC
>NZ_BOLV01000044.1 GCF_016861845.1 Lacticaseibacillus suilingensis | reverse complement strand
ACCGATGCATGGCGTAACAGCCTAGACCACTATCAAGAATTCGTTATCATCGTTGCACTTGACTTGAAAATTGAGGTGTTGTTATTTCTATAATCAGATCAGCATTTATCCGACCGTTAAGTCTCAATGATTTATAAACTAGTCAGCGTTTTCTCCATTTTGTATACCGTATACACAAGCCGTAATGATTTACTTGCAAATGAAAAAGCTACTCCAACCTTAATGGTCAAAGCAGCTTCGAAAGCCTAGTCTAGACTAATTTTTTTGCGCCAATATCCAATGGTCTGGCAATCACTACTGGAAGGTCGCAGACTTCAACATAACCTGTCTTGTCGGTCTCGAGAATGCTAGGGATCAAGTTGACTGCTGGAGCGGCTGATGAAACGTAGCCTTCTCTTTCTGGGATCAATCCATCGATCTGCGCATCGACTGACGGCAAGCCTTCAATATGAATCGTATTATTGATCGGTAATTCTGGTGTCTCTTTATTATCAACTTTATGAACATATCTTAAGGCGGCTACTTGTTCGTTGCCGTTGTAAAGTGCCATGGTAAATCTGTGGGCATAAATGCTGCCCTTTTTGACTGTACCCTTGATCGTTTCCAAATCTTTGGGTGCAGTGAAGACTTCATGCTCTGGTTTGAAGGTATCATATTTCAGACCGATCCTATCGGCCATCTCGTATACGCCGGATGAATAATAAGCATAAATGAACTTAGCCAAGAGATCTTCGTCTGAGTCTGGTTTTGGATATTTATTGATATCGCCGCCATATGAGAAGACATCGACCCAGCCTGATGTGTTGTGCCAGTCATCTTCACCGGATTGAACAACAATTTTATCCACGTGGCCCATGGCCCCGGCCAAAACTAGTGGGATATATGAGGCATAATCGCCTGGCAAAAGTCCAAATGGTACAAAAGCAACATTATGTGCTTTAGCATGTTCATTTAGATATTCATATACTTCTGGCTGACTGTCTTGAACATGATATACCGGAATCGTGGTAATAACGTTTTTACCGGCATCGAGCGATTTGGCGAGTCGAATAGCAGAAGGCATGAATGTTCCTTGTTTGTCCATTTCCGTTGGGCAAAAGTCGAGCACAATGTCAGCTGGAAGTTTCAAGGCTGCATCAATATCATCTGAAACTTTGACGCCGACTTTGTCAAAATCAAAGACTTCTCCGGCATCCTTACCTAACTTCTTTGGATCAACGTCAACGGCTGCAACCAATTCAAAAATATTTTGTCTTTCCGCGATCATTCTCACTGCGGAACGACCAACGTTTCCTAATCCCCAAATAATAACTTTATATTTACTCACCAGAACTAACTCCTTTCAAGTCAACTTTCGTTTACAGGGAAAGAATATTTCCTTGTGAAATATTTATCAATTCACATATTGGCACAAATGTAACATCTTTCTCATTTAATCCAATCTGTGTAATTCATCGAGCGTAGTTGTCCAGATAATTATGCATTGAATTATTGAGTAAGGCTTTCCACCGTTTAACGAACTCCTGAGTTGAAAAACCATATTTACCTTTGACCCATTCGGTAGTCAGTCCCATATAAGCGTGAAAATAATAATCGCTTAAAAATGCCTGATCTTCGTCAGAAATTTTCCTACCGACCAATATTTCTGGGATCAAGATCCCAATCTGCATCTCAGTCAATTTATAAAATTCTGTCTGTAAACAGTTTTGTCCTTCAAGCGACAACAATTTTTTATAGTAGTCGCGATTGTCTTGGAGATAATTCACGATAAACAGCGACCCTTGATCCCAGTCATTGATATTCGTCAAACTGATGACTGTTGGAAAAAGATCATGCTCAAAGATGGTACTGACAAGATCATATTTATCTAAGAAGTGATTGTAAAAGCCGCGTCGAGTGATATCGGCTTTTTCAGCGATCATTTTAATTGAGATCTCAGTGAATTCATGGTCTTTCATCAGCCCTTTAAATGATTTGATTATGTCTAGTTCTATCTGCGAATAGGTTGCCATCTTTTCACCCCAATTATCTAAACTGTTTTCTTCCCGCGTTTACAATCTAAGTGCAACACATAATTAAATAGACCAAAAAGGCCAAGATGACCTATTCTTATAAGCAACCAAGCACATAAGAAAGGCACATCATGACCAACATCAAGCGTACCATCTCTAAGGCTTACCAACAACTATCAAATTTTGATCGCGTTCGCATTGAAACTCTGCTCAATCAGGGATTCTCCCAAGCACGGATTGCCCGCGAACTCAACCGCTCTCGTAGTACTATTTCGCGTGAGATCACTCGTGGCTCCGTTCTACAGCGAATTCCCGGACATAAGGTAGCGTTGATTTACTTTGCTGATACGGCAGCTTATCTGCACGCTCAGCGGCGGGAGCGGTGTCGCCCCAAGACGATGCTTGAGAAGAACCCCGAGTTCTACGCCGCCTGTGCCGCTGCCATCAAGCAACGTCCACGCGTACACAGTGTGGACAGCTTCGTGCACACCTTCAAACGGGAACACGCAGACGAGGTTGTTCCTTCAACACCAACGGTTTACCGGGATATTGAGGCCGGTAGATTCGAACTACGGACCCACGACTTACCGCGCAAACCCAGCTCGCGAATTAAACGAAGCCATTCCCATACCCGCACCAATAAGACGAAGCTTAATACCTCGATTGATGAAAGACCCATTGAAGTTCAAGACCGTCGGCAAGGGGGCCATTGGGAAGGAGATTTAGTGAAAGGTAAGCGCGTTGATAGCGAACCTGCGTTGCTGGTTTTGACAGAGCGGACGAGTCGCTTCGAGATCATCATCAAGCTCGCTAACTACAAAGCAAGTACCTGTAAGGTGGGACTTCAGTCCATCATTGATGATTACGGTGCGGAATACTTCACCACCATCACCTTTGATAACGGCAGTGAGTTCGCACAACTAGATTCAGTAGAAGGAACTGATGTCTACTTTGCTCATCCGTACTCACCATGGGAGCGCGGAACAAATGAGAACCAGAACGGCCTTCTACGAGAGTTTATTCCGAAAGGTCGCTCACTCCACCATTACGACATCATTGATATTCAGAGCTTCCAGGACGCACTCAACAGCCGGCCTCGTCGTATCTTGGGCTACCGGAGTGCGGCGGAACTGATGCCGGAACTCTAAGCTGTGTACCACTTATAGGATTGGACTAGAAACTGTTGCACTTAGATTGACAATACGGGAAGAAAATCGTGTGCACGCCATGTTCGCCGATACGATTCACACAGCGGTTAGTTTCCAGCTGCTTTTCTTGGCACACTCTCAGACTATTTGCACCAGAGCCATAATACCAACCACAAGGATATCGACATTTTTGTCAATCCCGTTGACAGGTTTTGCTCCTAGAATAATTGCTAACTGTTGTGCCTGGAAACGACGAAAAGATCGCAAACGGCCGGTAAAGAGAATTCGTTTGCCCCTTAAATCTATCATGATGTTTACCTCTCACTAGGGGGAACGTTTGCTAGATCTTCTGCCTGATACTTTTCGATGCGATATAAGGTTACTGGTGCAATACCTAACATGCGTGCAATTTGTCGCTTGGTCAGAGTTTCATCTCCGTCTTTCTTCCTATTCAAAAGGCGACAGGCTTCTTTATAAATATAGCGTTTTTGACGATTAGGTGAATGAGGACCATATTCGCGAATTTTGCCTTTATATTTGCCCTGGCGTTTGGCAATTTCTATGCCTTGTTGTTGCCGTATCTTAATAGTTTCGCGCTCTTCTTGAGCAATATACTTATATAGTTCGACAATAATTGTCGTAATCAAGTTACGAAGGTTAGGATCTTCAATACTTGCAAAGCTAGGCAGATTTAGAACGTTCAATTGAGCTCCACGATGCCGAATGGTTTCGATGATGTCAGTCAAATCATGAGAATTGCGACCAAGTCGATCAAGGCTCAGTACCACTACTTCATCATCATCACGAATATAGTCTAACATTGCTTTCAGTTGAGGACGATCGGCATTTTTACCTGAAAGCTTCTCTTGAAAGATTTTATTAACACCGGCATCATGTAGCTGTTCAATTTGACGCGCCAGATTTTGATCACGCGTACTAACACGCGCATAACCGATTTTAGACAATTCTAGATCACCTCCGGGTCACTTATATGTAACTAATAATACTCCCTTCTCTCTTTAGTTACAATAGGGTACACCCTAGTGCAACAAATAGATTGATTTAAATTACCCCAGTTTACAATTCAAGTGCAACACCCTGACGACTAGACCAAAAAGGCCATGAAGACCTATTCTTGTTAGTACT
>NZ_BOLV01000043.1 GCF_016861845.1 Lacticaseibacillus suilingensis | reverse complement strand
CTCCCTATGTCCAAAATCAAGACAAAGAAAAAGAGAAAGCTGATTAAATCAACTTTCTCTTGACTACTGGTAGAAAAACAGCCCGTTGCAAATGAACGGACTGTACTAACTACAAGTTTATGCCGCTTAGGTGAGCAAATCTGCGCTGATTACCAAGCGTAGGCTTCTGGCGCGGAACCGACCGGTGGGAAGATGTTGTCGAGCTCTTCCAGCGTATCGGCGGACAGATGCACATCCAGCGCGTGGACGGCACTTTCCAGCTGCTCAATGGTGCGAGGGACGATGATCGGCGCGGTGACCACAGGATTCTGTAGCAACCAAGCCAAGGAAACGGTCGACTGGGTCTCACCAAGCTCCCGGCACAGCTTCTCGAACCGGGCCAGTTGATCGCGACGAGCAGCGCTGAGGTGCTTGCTCTGTTCCGCACGGCGACCATTCGGATCGGTCGGGTGCAAAATGTTCTCCGCCAGTTGGCCAGACTCCAGTGGGCTCCAAATGATCAGGCCCATGCCTAAGTCTTTGACCGTCGGCAGCAGTTCCAATTCAGGCAGGCGAGTCAGCAAATTGTACTTGTGCTGTTCGGAAACCAGCCCCAAGAAGTGCCGCTCGTGGGCGTGGGCTGCCGCAAAGGCCAAGTGCCGAGCGCCGAAGTTACTGGACCCGGCGTAAACGACCTTACCCTGGGCAATGACATCTTGGTAAGCACCCAAAACCTCATCCCAGTTGATGTGATGGTCGATATGGTGCATCTGCAGCAACTCAACGTGGTCGGTTTGCAACCGACGGAGCGAATCGTTCAGGCTGCGCTTGATCTTGTAGGCGGAAATCCCAGCCGGATCATTCGGGCCATAGCTCGCGTCGTTCATTGGGTTGTACACCTTGGTGGCCAGCACCGTGCTTTTGCGGCGGCCATCCCCTTTGGCAAACCAACGGCCCACGATTTCCTCGGTCCAGCCAGCATGAGAATCAGGATTTGGTCCCCGGCCGTAAACATTGGCCGTGTCAAAGAAGTTGATGCCCAGCTCGCGGGCCCGATCCATGATTTTATCGGCGTCTTCCTCACTGGTCCGTGGCCCAAAGTTCATCGTGCCCAAAACCAGCCGGCTGACCTTCAGCCCGGTCCGGCCAAGTGTTGTATATTCCATACAAATCCCTCCTTAACGCCGCTATCGCCGCCGCACCCTGCGGCATTGATGGCGCTTACTTTTAGTATAGCGCAAAATCCGGTGGTGGTTACGCCAATTTCGGGTGCCGCCTTCCCCGCAACTTAACTCGTTCGGCACCACGGCTAGGCGCAAAAAGGCCCTCACCAGCAACGGCAAGGACTTCGACATTCGCTTATTTGTAATAGCCACCGTAGTAATAGTAGCCCGCCCCGCCTTGGGCCGGCATGCGGTTCATGACGACGCCGATGATGTTGGCATCGACCTTCGTCAGCAGATCTTTAGCCTGCAATACGAACTTCTTTTGGGCCAACCCGTATGGCACCACCAGTACCGTCGCATCTGCATGGGCAGCGACGATCTGCGCATCGGTCACGCTGAGCACAGGCGGCGTATCCAACACCACGCGGTCGTAATGCTCACGCAGGTATTTCAACAGTGCCAGCATGCGCTTAGAACCCAGCAATTCCGACGGGTTCGGCGGCGTCGGTCCCGCGACCAACACGGTCAAATTCTCGATCTGTGTCGGTTTGGCGTACAACGGCAGCTGTTCTTCCAGCTTTTCGCCGTCCGTCGTCAGTAGTTTGACCAGCCCGCCGATGTTCTGTTGACCAAAACTGGCGTTGACCACGGGCCGCCGCATATCCAAATCGACCAAAATCGTGTTCAACCCTTGCTTCGCAAAAGTAACCGCAACATTAGAGCTGACAGTCGACTTTCCTTCCGCCGCCGCGGCCGAAGTGATGACCAGGGTTTTGATATCGCCATCGGCTTGAGAGAAGGAAATGTTGGTCCGCAGCGTCCGATATTCCTCGCTAATACGACTATCGGGTGCGTAGTTGGTGACTAACGCGACCCCTTGTTTGAGACTGCGATCAGCGAGGGCCTTTTTGTTTTTACGTTTAAACCATGCCATGTTCTTCCCCCCTAACGCCGCGAACGGCCATTCGTCTGCAAGCCCTCGGTCCCTAACCGAATGCTACCTTGGGTCTCAATATCCGTGATGGTCCCCAGCAATGGCAAGTTCAGGACATCAGTAACAAACGCGGCATCCTTGACGGTTCGATCCGTCAGTTCTCGTACGAAGGCGAACAGGATCCCCAACACAAGGCCTGCTAGCAGGCCAATAGCGAGATTCAGTTGCTTGCGCGGGCTCACTGGCGTCTTATTCAACGTCCCGCGGGAGATGATCGACACATTTTTGGCGTTAGTCATAATCGTCGTGATCTTCTTGCGGAATACACTAGCCGTTTCGTTGGCAATCGACCGTGCCGTATAAGGATCGTCTGCGGTGGCGGTGACGCTCATCACCTGGGAATTTTCATTGTTGGTCACGGTGATATCCTTGGCCAGCGCCCCTACGCTGTCCACCACGACACCCTTGCGCTGCAAATTCTCTTGCACCGGCTTAAGTACGACATCCTTGGTAATGATGTCTTTATATGTGTTGATCATCTGCAAATCGGTTTGCAAATCATTGTACTGCCCCGCCGCCGTGGTTTGCTTACGGTTGACTAGAACCATCGTAGTCGACTCATACTTCGGCTGCATCACGAAGTATGTAACAACGCCGGCAATAAGTCCCCCTAAAACTGTGGTCAGGATGATCATCACCAAGTGTTTGCGCAACGTGGCAAAGACTTGGCCCAAACTAATTACTTCATCGTCCATTGATTTCTCCTGAATATGAATACGTTTTGCGTTAGTTGACCTGATCGGCCCCTTGCACCTTGTACTTGACCTTGCTATTAGTCGCTGTCCAATCAAAATTCGGATTGAGCGCATTTTGCCTGGTCTCTTCGTTGTTCAGTTTCTTGCTTGGTCGGTCCAAATTCTGATTGATCAAGTCAGACACCCGCTGCAACTCACTAGTCGGCGCGATTTGATACGAAGACCCATTCAGATACGCACCGACGCCTTGCAAGTGATCCTGTTTGACATTTTGACCCGCCGCGCGGTAATGCCGATAAAGGTTAACTAAGTTGTCGAAGGTCAGGTTCGTCCGGAAGTTGCCTTCCACCTGCTTGAGTAGCTCAGTAAACTTAGTCACGTTACTCAATGATGGTGCTGCCTTGATGACCGCAGTGATCACTTGACGCTCACGATCTTGCCGACCGTAATCACCATGTGGGTCATTGTACCGCATGCGAATGTACGCCAGTGCCTTCTGGCCATCCATCTTAGTACTCTTTCCTTGCGTGAAAGAGTACCCAGTGTTGTTGAAGGTCAGCGAAGGGATAATGGTCACCCCACCGAGCGCATCAATGATTTTCTCCAGACCACCCATGTTGATGACGGCGTAGTAGTTGATCGGCACGCCTAACAGGGCAGAGGTCGTATCGACCGCCATGGTGGCGCCACCGATGCTATAGGCAGCATTGACCTTTTGGATGTTGATGCCCTTGTCACCCATCATCTGCGCCATGGTATCACGCGGCACGCTGATCATAGTGGTAGTTTTGTTCCCCGGATTCAAGGTCGCAACGATCATCGTATCCGAGCGGCCATTCTTTTCGGCCCGCCCAAACGCGCCGGTATCCGTTCCCATCAATAAGATGCTGATCGGTTTCGTTTTTTTCAACGTTGCATCGGACTGTTGCTGCTTCGGCAGCGGAATATAGGTATGGTCGACGGTGCTATGCAGCTCGTGGTACGCATAGGCCGCCACGCCGGCGACGGCTAAAATCACCAGCAGGGCAAAACCTGCCAGCCAACGCCACAGATGAAACTCCCGCTTGTGGTGATGACCATGATGGTGATGGTGGTGATGATGTTGCGGCTGCACCAAGGACGACAATGGATCGTCAGGATGCTCTTTAGCCATAGAACGAATGCCTCCCCTTACACACACTTAAACTCCCGATTGGTTCATAAATAATGCGATTTGGCCAAAAAGTCAAGGCGAAAACTCCTGGCCTTTAGAACATGACCTACCCCATTTCGAATCCCCCGCTAACCGTTAACTTTTAGAGAAACCAACGGCTCAGTCAGCTCATCAATTTTCAGAAATCGGGGCAAGAAAAATGATATACGTCCTACTATAGCATGAAAATCGCCGTCTGGGGGCAGTCAATTAAATTATTGTGAAAAAAGTTGACCAGGTGTATTTGGCACATGTGCATGCCATTTTCTACCTTAAAAAGCCATTTTGTTTAAGCAATATTCCGTTCGTAAAATATCCCTTTACGAAAACGATTCAATTAATCAAGCAAAACGGGAGTGTACAATATTTTGTGTAAATAGTAATTGAAAAGGGAAGACCTTCCCCGTATGATTAAATCGCCAAACATA
>NZ_BOLV01000042.1 GCF_016861845.1 Lacticaseibacillus suilingensis | reverse complement strand
CTTAAAAACCGCTTTAAATAGCTCCTAACGTCGTTGACATTTAAACTTTTGGGTGTGCCCAAGTTAATTAACAAAACTTTTTTCTAGGAAGAATCCTGACGGTGTTTTCAAGTCTAAGACCTTGCGCAGTCAGTTATCCAACATAAGCTTTAATCTTCTGAGCGCTCCGGAGGTCTAATCCGCATTATTAGGAAATTATTTTCGTATCAGGACATTGATGTTCTCGTTGCCGAAACGCGCTTGTCAGGAAAGAAACCTTTTCATCTAGCCGCTCTGCCAGTTCCTTGTACCGGTTAAACTCGGTTAGCTGGCAGGGCATCAAGCAGCACAATCATGATGTCTCTGACTATATCGGCTTTTGTGTTAGCCGTCCGCTTTGAAAGTAGATACGGTTCACTCTAAAAGATAGTCAGCTAACCAGCGATTGATACTGGCTGCTGATTATGCTGCTATAAATGCTTTTAATTCGTCCACGACCAAGAACTCGATGAGACTTAACGCCTATCGGGTTGCTTTGCGTATTGCGTGAACAATTTATACGCCGCTTAGCGTTGCCCTAGCGGTTCGAATACTATGAAAGCTGGCGGATCGGACACGATGTCTTTTAATGAATCGATGATCCTGTTCAATCAGCTTGTTTCGATATTTAGAGCACTGGTGTGCTGATTGGATCAAATCTTCTTGCCTTATCAGGTGCTTAACCGCTTTTATCGTTGCTTGATATTGATCGGTGACTAATCGTTCAGGGCGACCGTTGGTCGCCAAGAGACGCTTCAGAAAGTGATAAGCGGCAACATAGTCACGGTGTTTTCGCATCTCAAAATATAAGGCTAAAACGTTACTGTCAATAGCGCGATACAAATAAGCTCAACGACCATTGACACGAATATAAGTCTCATCAATTCGTCAACTTGTAGAATGATCAGTTCGATACCGATGCCACAGCGCCTTAAAGATAGGGCCATAGTGATGGACCCATCGCATGACCGTGGTGTGATGAACGGTGATTCCTCGGTTCCGAAGCAACTCGACGATGTCACGATAGCTGAGACTGAATCTAAAATAGTAGCCAACGGTTGCTAAGATGATGTCTCTTTGAAAGTAACGTCCGTTGAAGTGATTCATGCACGCAATCCCCCGTTTTTTGCACCAAATATACTAAAATGAAGTCAGAGAAGAAAGCTTGCACCAGAACCCTTTGATCATACATATTTGCCTTGGGAGCAAGGGTCTGACGAGAATGCCAACGGACTATTGCGGTAGTACTTCCATAAGGGAAAATCCCGCAAAGCTGTCACTGCTGATCAGGATCAGGCGGTGCAGTATGCCCGCAATTAACGCCCACGGCGTAGCCTCGACTGGCCTCGTTCCTGTCACTACTATCCCAACATGGCGTAGAGCTATACCACTAACAAGAACTGGTCAGCCAGTATTGCACTTGGAACAATCGGGGGGGTAAATATTCTGCAAATGCTAAGCTCCTTTTCTGGTTTTTGGTATTAATACTTGTAATTCCACAAAAGAAAAGCTAATGTAAGTAAATAATAAGGAGGTATACCAATATTCCTTGCTCATTGTTGTGAGTCTTTTATACTGATAATTAAGGTGTATACCAATACCGGGAAATTTTATTGGCTGATAACCAACTATTGGAAAATAAAACGCATAAAAAATCCAAATTAAGCTATTAAGTATTTCCAATGCCTGTAATTTCTTTTTTTGGATTAATAATTCCAACGAAGTATTTATTTGTGCATACATAAGATGAGTAAAATAACTGAATGGTATTGATATAAGTAATATTTGGTGTTCTTATTGGGATGACGTTCTTATTTAGTGGCCTTCCCGCACTCGTAACATAGAATCAAAGTCATTGAATGAGTATTCGAGTTATTCTGTATTCGAAAACGAAACTCATGATGATTAGCGCATTAGGGTAGTGACTCAATTTGAGCCGGTGGTGGCCCAGTTAGACACTCATGTTTTAAGACTTATACTTTCTGGTGTTAGAGGAATTTAAGACCAAGCGTGTATATTCAAAGAGAGGAGTGAGACCCACGAGGCCTTTACAACAAAAAATTATTCAGGCGTTGCATGTGCAGCCAACCATCAATCCGCAGATGGAACTGCGCCGGTCGGTAGACTTTCTGAAGGCGTACATCCAGCATTTTCCCGGACTGAAGACGTACGTGCTTGGCATTTCCGGTGGCCAGGACTCGACTTTGGCCGGGTGCATGGCCGAGCAGGCGATGCGCGAGCTGCGCGCCAGCACCGGAGATGACCAGTACCGCTTCATCGCCGTGCGGCTGCCGTATGGCGAGCAGGCCGACGAGGCGGACGCGATGGCCGCCATCAGCTTCACGCAGGCCGACGAAACCATGCGCGTGAACATCAAGGCGAGCGTGGATGCAATGAGCACGGCAGTGGCCGCAAACGGCTTGGCCGTGTCCGACTTCAACAAGGGCAACATCAAGGCCCGCGCCCGCATGATTGCCCAGTACGCGATTGCTGGTGCGCGCGGCGGGGCGGTGATTGGGACGGACCACGCAGCCGAGGCAGTGACCGGCTTTTACACCAAGTTCGGCGACGGCGGCGCGGATGTGACACCGCTGGTCCGGCTGGACAAGCGCCAAGGCACCGCGATTCTGCAGCTGCTGGGCGCGCCGGCCCACCTGTACGAAAAGGCGCCCACCGCGGACCTGGAGGAAGATCGGCCGTCGCTGCCGGATGAGGTCGCCCTCGGCGTGTCGTATCGCGACATCGACGACTATCTGGAAGGGAAAAACGTCAGAGAGCAGGCCGCTGCAACCATCGAGCGCTGGTACCAGCGCTCCGCCCACAAGCGGCACCTGCCGATCACAGTGTTCGACAATTTCTGGAGGTAGCATCAGCAACTTGATAGTTTTTTTTCAGTGAAATGCGTGTCAAAGACTGATAGTTATTAGGTGATTACATTGACCCGTTGTATCTTATTTCCTGTTCTCGAAATGTAGTCAAGCGCAATGTCGTCGGCGGCCTGGCGCGGCTATGGTAACTGCCATTATTTAAGGGGAACGTCCCGGGAAGCGCCGACAATTGCCCGGGCACCAAAAAAGGGAGGGTTTTACATGGCTGATAGAAAGAAAGGCGGCTTCACCAGCGTCATCGAAACCAAGCTGATGCCAGTTGCCGTCAAACTCAGTCAGTTCAAGCCGTTGATTGCCATTCGTGATGGGATTGCCGCCGCAATGCCATTAATCATCATCGGCTCGCTGTTCATGATCATTTCCAGTTTTCCAATCACCGCGTGGACAAACTGGATTGCCTCGGTTCAATTCCAAGGCGTGTCGCTTCAAGCCATTTTCGGCAAAATTTCTAACGGTTCATTCGGTCTGCTGGGCTTGATCGGGTGCTTCGGCATCGCGTCCAGCTATGCCGAGCAGCATGAAACCGACGGTAAGTCCGCCGGCATCATCGCAATTGCCTCGTACTTCGTTGTCACCCCGTACCTGATGAGCGGCGACAAGGTGCCGGCTGCCGGGATGCCTTACGACTTCCTGGGCTCCAAAGGCTTGTTCGTCGGCATCATCATCGGCCTGGTTACCGGCGGCCTGTTCCAGTGGTTCATCAACCACGACGTTCAGATTCACATGCCAGACACCGTGCCACCTGCAATTGCGAAGAGCTTCTCCGCGTTGATTCCAGGCGCAGTCATCATCAGTTTGTTCGGCCTGGTCTACCTGATTGTCACCTGGGCCGGCTGGGGCAACATTCACCTGCTTCTGCTCAACATTCTGTCTGGCCCGCTGGGGCTGCTTGGCGACACCCTGGGCGGCACGCTGGTCGCGGTGTTCCTCAACAGTGCCTTCTGGTTCGTTGGGATTCACGGGGCCAACACGGTCAACAACGTGATTCAGCCAATCTGGCTGATGAACACCGGTGCCAACCACACCCTGTTCGAAGCTGGCAAGCTTGATTTGGCGCACGGCGGTCACATCATCGCCCAGCCATTCATCGATAACTTCGTCTTCATGGGCGGCGGCGGTGCAACTCTCGGCCTGGTCATTGGCGTTGCTATCCTGGTCTTCATGAAGAAGTCTTCTAAGCAGCTGGAAATCCTGGCGCCTTTGACCTTGACCCCTGGGATCTTCAACATCAACGAACCAACCATGTTCGGGATGCCAATCGTGCTCAACACCACCCTGGTCATTCCGTTCGTCCTGGCCCCAATGGTTAACGTCCTGACCACCTACCTTGCCATGAAGTCCGGCATCGTTGGCCTGTGCACCGGGGTCGTTGTGCCTTGGACCATGCCGCCGATTCTGTCCGGGTTCCTGGCCACCAACACCTGGCAGGCTTCGGTCTTGCAGGCGATTAACATCGTCCTCGACGTGCTCGTTTACTTCCCATTCCTGCTCACTCAGAACAAGCAGCAGAAGCTGGAGGAAAGCGGCAAGCTGGACGCCGAATAATGAAGTGCAATAGAAAAGTTAGACAACTTAGATTTTGAATTAAGCAACCATGGCTTGTTCCCGGTACTCAACTGGGGTCAAGCCATTTTTGTTTCTTGAAACTCTAACATTGTTAAACCAATCCACGGAACCGTTCACCAGCTTGCGTAGATCTGACAGCGTGTTGATCTGATACCGATTCAAGCACTCACGTTTCAGGAGGTTGAAGAAGCTTTCGATGGGCGCATTATCGTGACAGGGTTCTGGTGCAAAGTTTACTCAGGGAGAGTGCATCCTGTATCATGAATTGAAACTGGAGGTTTTCAGATGACTGAT
>NZ_BOLV01000041.1 GCF_016861845.1 Lacticaseibacillus suilingensis | reverse complement strand
CTTAAAAACCGCTTTAAATAGCTCCTAACGTCGTTGACATTTAAACTTTTGGGTGTGCCCAAGTTAATTAACAAAACACCTTTTTTCATTTATTTCTCCTTAAATAAAATAAGACGAGCTGAAGTTTAGAACACTTTGCCAAACTTTATACTAAACCCCACACGATTAGTCAACATTGATCTGGTTTGGATGCTGGATTGGGTCATTAAACATCAGCATCCTTTATGTGGAGCTAAACTTTTTAGACGTAAAATCATTCCTTGCGTGCATCAGCGATTTCTGCTGCAATCCGATAGAGTGTTGGCCTGCTGATGCCAAGCGTGCGTGCAATCTGGGCTTTGGATTGTGTGCCGTCCTTGAGCATAGTGACGGCTTGGCTATAGATATAGCGTCGATGTTTGTCTGGAGAGTCCGGTGCATATTGAATGGCACCACCTTTGTGGACCCCGCGGCGCTTTGCTTCTATAATACCGGCAGCTTGGCGTTCGTGAATCGCTTCGCGCTCTTCCTGGGCGATGTATTTGTAGATCTCAAGGGTTAGATTTGTGAGCATCGTGCGCATGGCCTTGTTGGGCACTTCCGCAAATGTCGGCAGGTTCAGCACATTTAGAGTCGCGCCTTGTTGACCGATTGTGTTGATTGTTTCGGTTAGGTCTGCTGCGCTGCGGCCTAACCGATCGAGCGCTACCACGACGACTTCATCATCGTCATGAATATAATTTAGCAGCGCAGCTAACTCGGGCCGTTCCAACGTAGCTCCGGATCGCTTTTCTTTAAAAATGCGAGTGCAGCCAGCCCCTTTTAGCGCTGACAGCTGCCTATCCAGGTTCTGTTCGCGGGTGCTTACCCGCGCATATCCAACTTTTGTCATCAGCGGCACCACCTTTACACCTATATTTTACACCTGTTATTCCTTTAGAATAGCCGATCCAAAGTGTAAATTCAAGGTACACCCTGATTATACAAATAATGTGGAAACTAGTTCGCCGCAGAATTCCTCAGGCTGGTTGCCATTCAATAAGGGTGTATACCCATGAGCCGTGATACCGACTCCTTTCATTTCCGGTTATAAAACAAACAGTTTATAATGTGAAAGTGCTTACTTTTATGGTATTGTGATGAAAAACGGGTTAGGGGTGATTTTTATGCTAGAAGTACATGACCTGTCATTTGCCTACAAAGATCAACAAATTTTCCAGCATCTGAGCTTCACGATTCAGGACGGCGAAATCGTTGGGCTTGTTGCGCCGAACGGGACTGGCAAAACGACCTTACTCAAGCTTCTGTGTGGCCTGCTGCCGACAGGTATTGACACGTTGAAGCTGAACGGTCTTAGCTTGCACGCAAAACGGATTGCCTATCTGAAACAGCTGTTCTTCCTTGAGAGTTCAAACCAGCTGTACCAGGACCTGACTGTGAAGGATCATCTGACATACGTGAAGGCGGTATGGCATTCCAAGGTTGAGATTGAACCGGTCGTTGAAAGCCTGGGCATGGTTGGCTACTACAAAAAGGTCATTAAGGACCTCTCTTTAGGCATGAAGCAACACGTGCTCTTGGCGATGTACATCATCAGCGATGCTCAGACCATGCTGATTGATGAGCCGCTTAATGGGCTGGACCCCACAAGTATTCAGGAATTCGAGGAGGTTTTCCTCCAGCTCAAAGCCAAGGGCAAGAGCCTAGTCATTTCTTCGCACCAAATGGATAGTGTTGGCCGCACCTGTGACCACGTCTTCTTCCTCAAGAACCAGACTTTGCACAACGTGGCAAATACCGGTCAGGATATGATGAGCGTCTATAACCATTTCTTCCCGAAAGCAGGTGCTTGAGATGGGGGCACAGTATCGGATTACGCTGAAGCGAAGTCTACATTCGGTCACCAACCTTGTGATTGCGGCAGCCTTCTTTCTCCTCCTGATGAGCACGTCCTTCAGCCATTACGGGCAGCAGGACTCAACACAGGCTGATCTGTACGGTGCGTATGCCACGGCTGGTCAGGCGGTCGATAAGACCATTACGGGGATAGAGAAAATTAAGCCAGCTTCGGCCTCAGTGAAGGCTGAGCTTCGACAGAAAAAGCAGGAGAAAGATTACCTCGATCAGATTACGCTTGTAACCTCGGGCGGGCTTTCCGCCAATCTCGACGAGGTGAACCGTACAGTCCTGGCTCATGCCAAGTACAGCCTGCGCGCCACCGAAAAGGATCCTCACGTCCAGCTTCAGCTCATTAAGTATCAAGACCAGCCAACAAGTCACAAACTGATTGAACGCAAGAAGGATGTCGTGTTCCATACCTATCTCTATCAGCATCATATGCGTGAAATTCCAATTGCCGCTATCAAAGCGCCCGCCGCCAACTATCTCAGCGACGCACTGCTTTACCACGTTTCACCGTTTCTAATTATTGCGGTCTTTATTGTGTGGTTGGCGGAGTTCTTCACTACCGACAAGCGTGAGGGCAACATCGATGTGACGAACACCTTGCCGATGGGCAAGATGAAGGTGTTAATTGCCAAGATAGGCGTGGCCTTCACCATTGCGTTGCCGCTGTTTTGCCTTACACTATTAGCCGTGTTTGTCGTCATCGGCCTAAGCAATGGCTGGGGTAGTTTACAGTATCCAATCGCCTATTCGTTAGACGGTCAGCACGCAGCAATCATGCAGCTGGGAGAATTTCTGCTCATGTTTCTCGGTGCGTTGGTTGCGATATTCTGCTTCTTCGTGATGCTCAGTGCACTATTTAGCCTAATTGCTAGCAAGATGAGCAGTCTTCTGGTGGCGGAACTTCTTGTGCTGCTTACCGGAAGCTCATTTATGCTGGGTTTTACAAAGCTGTCTCCGTCATTCAGATTTCTCCCCACGGCATACTTTGACTATTCCGCTGTAATTTTAAATAGCCACACATGGCCTTCCCTAGACCTTGCGGGTGGAATAAATGTCTTGCTGAGCTCAACACTTGCGCTCCTAGGGTGCACCACTTTTGTCATCTATTATCGGCAACGGTTACTAAGAAGAAATTAGGAACGATTATTACAAATAAGCGGTATGGACTCTTATTTTTGTCTTCTTGAGCTTTCGACGAACCCGGAGGAAAATAATGAAGGCTAGTCTAAGGTTTTATCTCAAACGCATTTCGTGGTCCTGGGTGGGAATCTCTCTACTCTTTCTGATTCTTGTGATGTACCTTCCGGCTCGTCACAACATTACTGCATGGCCGGCGCAGCCAATTTCCGAAAGTCAATCGGTAAGGGTTTATTCCAGAGAATTATCAGACATTATTCAAAACTACAGATCGCAATATGGAGATTCCAGTAAGCCTTCATCGCAACAAACACTTGTTAAAAAGTATTCTGCTGTGCTGGCCGCACTAAGAGCCAGAAGGTACCGCTCAATAAATAAATTGGCTCTGACAATTTTGAGTCGTGAATCACAGCATGTGAACACAAGCCTCTTTTATCGGGATCAAGGTTATCCAGGAACTAGTGTGACGGCTCGATACAAGTATTTAGTCGTGCATAACCTTGATGTCACTCCTATGGTAAGCGCACGCAGTGATGCCGTAAATGTGGTTGCGCAATCGCTTGGTGCCAACGGACATGACGCATATGGTGTGATCAACTGGAACGCTACGCTGACACTATTAGTAATTCTCGGTATAATGTGTATCTTATTTGGAGATTTTTTCACCGATGACTATCGGCGAGGCACCTATTCCTTTGTTCGTGCGTTGCCAGAGTCTGAGTTTTGGTATCACGTGCGCCGTGGCGCACTACTAGTAAGCATTATTTGTATTGGATTTCTGACTGCACTTATTCTAGTGATTTTCGCGATCGCCGTGACCCCAGACCATTCAATAGGAGACTTTCGCTATCCAATCACAGTACTAATTGATGGTCAAACAGTTTTAATCCCAATTTGGCAGTTTTTTTCTAGTTGGTTAGTATTGGTGTTTCTCTGGGCCAGTCTTCTTGCATGTTTGTCTATACTTTTGGGGTATTTGACAAGGAGCCGAGTGCTATGTTCATTTTTACTAGTAATCGTCGTTTTTGCCCGTGAACTATCTCTACTAAGGTTGCTACCAGAAAAGGTTCGGATGTTTGTACCGTCAAGTTTTACAGTCGTTCCGGAATTGTTTTATCAGGAAGGAGATTTTGTCGGTCTGAAGACATTTCATTGGACATTCACTTTCATCTTTTGGATTGTTTTCATTTTGGCCATCACCTGTTGTTTAATCGCCTCCAAATCTTCTGGACGATGGATTAAAGGTAAACAAACCAGGATGCGATAAAAGTACTTCAACCGAGATTGGTTTCCTCACTAGGGTACTCATGACGTGCTTTTGGCGATAATCTAGTGTTGAGCCGAACGCTGCTGATTTTTCACACTATTTGCTCCCGGGTACCGGTATCAACTCCCAATATAAACTAGGATGGAGTGACTTTAAAAAATCAAAGACAGATTATCCTGGAAAAACAGAGGAGAACAGAACAGTATAAAATATGTGCATCCTTTTTGTTGCCAAAAACCCTTGTTGGTGATATTTTCAAAAAGGAAACGCTTCCGTAAAACTATTGGGTAACATGGTCAAGTACGGGGAGGAAACGAATATGAAGAAAGTAACAATTTTAATTTTTTCCGGCCTCTTATTGTTGGTAACATCCGCTCCCGTGATCACAAGTGCTGCGACCACTAACATCACTGCTTCTGCCATCGTAAAACCGATTACGGTTAGTTCAGTGAATTCGTCAAGTAGCATTCTTTTAGCACAAGCAAAACTGACAATGTGGACAATGCCAGGTCGCAGCCCTTACTACGTTACAGTAAGTTGCACGCTGCCCGTCAAGAAAATCAAAACAGTAAAAAGGGGCAATTATACGTGCTATTGGTATCAAGACGCGGCCGGTCGACAATGGTATGGTGATAATTATCTTCCTTGATTAGTGCTTGCAAAGATATTCAGCTACCCTGTGCAGGTGGCTTACATTGTTGGATTCAGACGGCAGCCTTCAACTGTTTTTGGAAAGACTGGGTCAGTTCATTGAATTGTTCCCCACTGACGAACCACTGATCAGTGCCGAAGCCGCAAACGCCGGCGATAAACACTACGCCCACTTTGCGCTACTGGTCGATGACATTCAGGCCGCCCGCCAGCGACTAATTGACCACAATGCCCCCGTTGACGTTGAACCTAACATCGGTAATTCACATGTTTGGCAAATGTGGACGCATGATCCCGATGGCAACAAGATGGAAATCATGCAGTACACTGACCAGCCCTTCGAACTGACTGGTCATATCGACGAACCAAGTTTCTAACCACGCATCATTGCACTAAAGCAACTCAAAGCAAGGTACTCTGCATCTTCTCTCCTTTTTCAAATGAACACTTTTACTAACCAGTGGATTTCCACAAATCTGCTGGTTTTTGTTTGCATATCTATGAAAAATTAGGCTTTTCGAGTGTAAGCACCTAATATACTAAAAAGGACCGCGAAAGGATTAAATTAACCCGTTTGCGGTCCTCTGAATGGTTCTGGTGCAAAGTTGAAATTAAGCGTAGATCAAAGTGACTGTGTTTAGTGGTTGTAGCCTATGCCGCTAACAAT
>NZ_BOLV01000040.1 GCF_016861845.1 Lacticaseibacillus suilingensis | reverse complement strand
CACGCAAGGTCTTAGGCTGGAAGACACCATCGGAAGTCTTCATGGGCAAAAAGTTGCACTTGAGTTGACAATTCGTCACACAAAGAAAGCCGAAAGAAGCTAGGCCTCTTCGGCTTTTCAGCGTATCAAGAAGTCGACCAATTGTTAGCGGCATAGGCTACAACCACTAAACACAGTCACTTTGATCTACGCTTAATTTCAACTTTGCACCAGAACCTAAAATGGAACCGTCAAGTGTTTGTCGCGAGAATTACAAAATATATTTTTGAGAGCTTAGGTGATTTTATATTTGGACCGTTAGTTGAAATCAAAAACCCGATACCGACGCAAAGGCCGTCAGTATCGGGCTTTAAACTCTATGTGTAATTAAAATTGGTGATTAAGCTTTTAGGAATCCCAGGTATGCTCCGATGATGCTGAAGGCAAAAATGCCAAGGATGACCCAGATGACTTTAACTTTTTTCTTCAAGAGCCAGTAAACGAAGAAGGTCAGGCCCAATGCCAGAATCCCCGGGAAGATGCCATCAAGGATGCCCTGGATATCAATCTTACCGCCGGCAGTCTTAAATACCAGTGGAATGGTGAACTTGACTAGGGAAGAGGTCATTGATCCAATTGACATGAGACCAACAATTGAGGCTCCCATCGTGAAGATTCCGATTGAGTCACTTTCAAAGGCGTTTTCGATGGTCTTGGCCCCAGTCTTGTAGCCCAGATGCAAGGAACCATAGCGCCCGATGAAGTGAAGCGCTGTGTAAATCAGAAAATACAGAACAGGGCCGAGGATATTCCCAACGCTTGCAAGCGAAAGGCCAATTCCGGCAGCAATGACCCGAAAAGTCCCCCAGTAGAAGCTATCGCCAATCCCAGCCACAGGGCCCATTAAAGCCGCTTTAATCGATGAGATAGCCTCTGTATCAAAGTTATCGTCGCGGGCATTTTGCTCTTCCATCGCGAGTGACATGCCCATGATGAAGGGTGCAACGTGTGGGGTCGTATTGAACAATTCTGTGTTGCGATAGAGAGATTCGTACAATTTGTCATGCTGACCAGCATAGATTTTCTTCAGAGCTGGCAGCAGGGTGAACGAGTAGCCCATGCCTTGCATATCGGTGTATGACTCGGAGCCTTGAAGGGCAAAGGAACGCCAGAAGATTTTATGAAGATCCTTCTTGCTCAACATTGGCTCGAGTTTTTTTGATGTGGTGGTTGGATTGTCTGCCATCGTTGATCACACTCCTTTTCTAAGCCTGCAGGCCTTTTTTGTTCCGGTTCAAAACAAGTAGGGCAATCAGGACGGCGCCAACCGCAACACCGATTACTGGCATCTTGAGGTAGGCTGTCAACATATACCCAATGAAGAAGTAGGGGGCCAGTTTCTTACTGATCATGCCTTGGATCAACATTGCAAACCCGACGGCTGGCAACAATCCTGAAGCTACGGAGAATCCAGTCATGAGCTGTTCAGGCATGATATCTACTAGTCCTTTGGTGGCTGTAGCGCCAAGTTGGACGACAATAAAGGTAAGAATCCCAGCGGGTAATCGGAGAATTAGTGGGAAGAAATGCCACTCCTGGAATTTCTTGAGGTTCTCTTCTTTGATTGCCTTACGACCTTGAGCAATAGTGAATGAGTTCAGTGTGAATGCCAACATATTAAGACCTTGAGCAAGAACCGCAAAAGGCATGGCTAACGCAACAGCGACGCTGGCACCGGAACCGCTTTGAATAGCTAAGGCCGTAGCGATGGTCCCCGCAACACCAACGTCAGGGGGCAGGGCAGCGCCAATCGTGACAATACCAATGAACATGGCCTCAAGAGCAGCACCAATCAGAATACCGTCATGCAGATTACCTAGAATGAGGCCGACAATTGGACCGACAATAATAGGCCGGTTCATCATAGAAGCGCCGAAGTACCGTTCGTCAATGGTGGTAATATAGCCCACCAGAGCGATGAGGATATTTTGGATAATCATTGAAGATTGCCTCCTTTTCAGTATGGCTTTTCGCTAGATGTAGGTGTGGCTTGGATGACAATTTTGATACCTAGGTCTTTGATGCTTTGCAGATTGGTTTTATCTTCAGGTGTTAATGAGATGGCGTCCGAGATTCGTTCTTTGCCCTCGGCATAGCGAATACCGCCCAGGTTGAGTGAGGTAGGGGCTTCGTCGCCAAGATCATTCATGATTTGAAGCGCATATTTTGGGCTACTAGTTACAACCATGATGTTATGAGACTTAATGGGCTCATAGGTACTGGTAAAGTCTGTGCTAGCAATGATGTGAAGATCAACGCCAGCGGGCTTAGCCAAGCTAAGGATCATCTTTTTCATCGAATCCTTGGCCGAAGCGTCATCGACAACCATGATGTCGTCGGCTCCTACCGCTCTGGTCCATGCCATTGCGATTTGACCGTGAATAAGCCGATCGTCAATTCTGATTAGCTTGATCATTAAGATTAGCCTCCTCTAAAAGTGCACTACAGTTCATAATCGTCTGCTGATTATTCTTAAGGATGTCAGGCAAGGTCTTTTCAAACGCTGTATCGTCGCCTCTAAACATTGCAATCTCAAGTACAAGGGCAAGATTCATACCAGAAATAATTGTCACTTGGTCATATAAATTGTGTTCGGCAACGTAAGACATCCAACTATTATTAACACTACCACCTGGAATATCTGTGATGACGGTCACTTTTTGACCGTGCAACAACGCTAATCGTTGCTCGATATCCTGGTCGATATTATATTCAGGACTGGTGTAGGCACACATGGAAGACAGTTGAGGTAGCGTCCCGCCAATGTATTCCGCGCTTTTTTGCATACCCTCAGCCAGTTGCTGATGACTTGCGAGAATGATCTGTTGCAATTAGACACCTCCTTAATTGAACATTACCAGTGGTAACATGTTGCTAACAAAAGAGACATTTTACAAGACAATAGTAAGCGGTTGCAAAAACATTGTCAACCCGCTTGACGCATTTTTTTGAAGGTGATAACATCCAGTTGTAAACAAATGTGTTTACCTTTGGTAATCTTATTTCTGTATTTCTAAGGAGGACTTGCAATGCTAAATTTTGATCAGGATCGGTTTTTGAAGACGGAAACAGGCGCGGTGAAGACTAACGCCGAAATCCAGAGTGTGTTGGATCGCGAGCTGGATAGCGTTGATAACATCTACTTCATCGGTTCAGGTGGTGTGGGCATTCTCTTCGATTCAACCGTAGAATTCGCACGCTCCCGCAGCGCATTCCCATTCCATCGGGTTATTGCCGCTGAGTTCATGCTTCAGCCAAACAAGACTTTCTCTAACAAGTCACTTGTTGTCATTCCTTCATTGTCTGGGACCACTAAGGAAACCCTGGAACTCGTTAAGTATTGCGAAGAACACGATGTTCGGACGTTGGCCTTAGTTGGTAGCCCTGACACACCGCTTCAAAAAGAAGCCACCTATGCTATCTACAATGATGTGTTAGATGACACGAGTTCCGAAAACTACTACCTGCAAGGGTTGATGATTGTCTTGTACGTCATGCTGAAGAAGGGTGAAATCGACCAAGCTCAGTACGACAGCTACATTTCCGACTTTGAAAAATTGCCAGAAGCTTTACTGGCAGCAAAGAAGCAAGCAGAACCGATTGGTGAAGCATTTGCTAATGAACATAAAGAAACGCCATACCACATCATCACTGGGGCCGGCGACAGTTTTGCCGAAGCCTACTACTATGGCATGTGCATCCTCGAAGAAATGCAATGGATCAAGACGCGGCCAGTTCAGGCAGCTGACTTCTTCCACGGCACCCTGGAACTGATTGAAAAGGGCGTCAGTGTCATTATCATGAAGGGTGAAGATAAGTCCCGGTCCTTGTCTGATCGTGTTGAGCGCTTCGTTCCGAAGTTTACGGATCAAGTTACTGTTATTGATACTAAGGCCTATGACCTGCCAGGTATTTCCGAAAACACACGTGAGATTATTTCTTCCGTTGTGTTGGCTACCGTCTTGGAACGCTTCAGTGCTCACCTTGAAGTGGTTCGGGATCACCCATTGACCTTTCGGCGCTACTACAAGAAGATGGAATACTAATATTAACTAAAGTTTAGAAAAAGCAGCACCGCGTGATGCGGTGCTGCTTTGTTGGAGGCAGAGATATGCAGATTGGAGTACTTTGCAGCGGCGGCGACGCCCCTGGGATGAATGCAGCGGTCTTAGGGACCGCTGATACAAGTGAGGCTGAGGTTGTTTTTATTAAGAACGGGTACCGAGGCATCTACGAGAGAACCTTTGCCTTTCCTAATGCCATTGAGATTGAAGCTTCTCAAGCTGGTGCTGCGATTGGCACAGCGAGATTTGATGAATTTCGACAACCAAAGACAAGGGCGGAGATTGCTAAAATTCTCCATGAGGAAGGGCTCGACGCACTTGTCGTTGCCGGCGGTAATGGGTCATGGGAAGGCGCTCGCCTGTTGAAAGCAGAGACAGGATTTCCTGTGATTGTCGTGCCGGCGACGATTGATAATGACTTTCCCAACACTGATTACACGCTTGGCTTTGATAGTGCGCTCGACTGCATCTCTAATGCGGTTGATGATCTGATTCTTACCGCCCGGTCCCACCATCGGGTATTCTTGCTTGAGGTTATGGGCCGGAAAAGCTTTGAGCTGGCAGAGTCCGCAGCATACGCCAACTTCTCAATTCCGGTGCTTGATGAAAGTAAAGATAATTTAGATCGGATTGCTGAGAATGTGAACAAGCAGGGACGTTCCCAGATTCTGATTGTGCCAGAAGGACTGCCGGACAAGCAGGATGCGATCGAGTACTTGAGCGAGAAGATTGAATTAGAAACGAAGTATCTGAATCTTTCTTATCTGCAGCGGGGCGCAAAGCCTACAACCTATGATCGGTTAATTGGTCACAGGTTTGGTGCGGAAGCAATAAGTTACCTATTGGCAAACCAAGACGGGTACTTGGGTAGAAAAGATGGTAAAATAATGCTATCAAATTGGTAAGAAATCTGACGTAATTCAGGAGGAAATGTATGATTTATCAGGATATAAAGGCTCAGATTATACAGGATTATATAGCTCCTTCTGATGCGCCAGACATGCTGCCATCTGAACGAGAATTGTCAGAACGTTACTCTGTGAGCCGGCCGACCATTAGAAAGGCCTTGATGACGCTCTCCGATGAGGGCAAGCTAGACAAAGCCAGTGGCCGCGGCTATCTCCGTCGATCAACTAAGCCGAAGTATACAGACCATGAGTTGAATACCTTTATTGGTTTCTTTGAAGATGTTAACGAGCAAGGTAAGAATACTCACTCGAAGGTTATTCAGCAGACGGTGCAGCCGGCTTCTGCAGAAGTGGCCGAGCACCTTGCTATTGATGAAGGCGATATGATTTTCGTCCTAGAACGTATTCGCTTTGTTGACGACACGCCGGTCTGCATTGCTAAGTCATGCTTACCTTTAGCATTAGTGCCAGACATTGCCGACCATGACTTTACATCCGAATCTCTGTTTTCGGTCTTGGAGAATCAGGGCTTACAGCTTGCAGTGGCCGACCGTTCGATTGAAGTCGTGCGGCAGAGCACACGAGACAATCTTTACCTGTCGCTTGAGCCAGACGAGCCGATTATGAAGTTTAATAGCATCGGCTATACTAAAGAGCAAACGCCCTTTGAATATGAGACTTCTAAGTATCCAGCCTTCACCGTGAAGTTCGCCACGACCGTCAAGAAGCAGGCAAACAATGATGAGGGTACAACCTCAACCAACCTTAAGTTAACGCAGCCAAAGGATTAATGATCCGCGGGAGTTCAGTGACCTTCTGTTAGATGCGTGATTTATTTGCAAAAGGTGGTATACTGTAATCAGGAAATGATACATCGGTCTCGTGTCGGGGTGGTAACCGACATTAGGTCCGGCCCGGCGGGTGTCTTCGCAAGAAGGTACCCGTTTTTGTGTGCGACGAATTGTCAACTCAAGTGCAACTTTTTGCCCATGAAGACTTCCGATGGTGTCTTCCAGCCTAAGACCTTGCGT
>NZ_BOLV01000039.1 GCF_016861845.1 Lacticaseibacillus suilingensis | reverse complement strand
CAACGAAGGGGCGTAATCCGAGAATGCGGATTACGCCCCTTCTTAGTTTGCAAGGCGGTCGGTTATTGGGTGCTTACTTACATTTAATGCTACGCTTTCCTTATTTATTGCCATTTTTTACACCTAATCTCTTATAGTCTTTATGGGTTATTATACCATATAAAATTAAAAACAGCCCCTTATATCTAACCAGTAGATATAAGGGGCTGTTTTAATAGGTTTTGTTAGGGGCGATAAGATAGTTATAGACCCTAAATTAATTCATATCTGAATAGTACTATTAGTAACAAAACGAGTTTATGGCTAAAAAGTCCCACTGCGTGTGAAGAGCCTTTTTTATTAGAATAACAATTTAACTTGTTCATCCAGCGATGCTTCTTTTTGTTTAACATCATTATTTGTCAAATTTTTAATGTGGGTTTGAATATCGCGAGCAATTTCAACAATATTATTGTGAATGTGATTTTCGGTATCAAATTTTGGTAATTTGATGTAATCAACGACATCAGTTCCTCGGTTTAGTGCTAATGCGTATGAATCGATGATGTCCCGAATACTTGGCGAATTTAGTACCCCAGCAACGAATAGTGCTTCTTCGAATGTATCAGTTGCTAATAACAACACCTTTGAATCAACAACGATGGGTTTGTCAACGCCACCAAATAAGGATAGGTCCGCGTTCGGTACTGATTTTCCATATGTTCCAACGGCAACAGCCGCAAAACTACTTGCTTGTTCTTTCCAAAGAACCTTGTATTTAGAGTATGTGTACGGTCCAATGTTGTCTAGTCTGTACCATGGGTGAATATCAGGGTTGAAAAATTTTCCGTTTTGGACGCGGCTATCATACAATCCTTGTTTATAGAATTCCAACCATTTATAAGTACGGGGTGCATTTTCGGCAAGATACTCATCATTTAAACCATAGATATGGTCTTCATCGTGAGGTACAATCATAAACTCTGACGAATCAACGCTCCAGCGATGAATATTTCGACCACCAAGCATCGGGAAAATGTATGTCGTTTCAATGGTTCCAGGGTGTGCACCCTGATTTTTCAAATCTGGACGACGTTGGCGATCCATGTCGTTCAGTATGTCTACTAATGTTGGATTGTTTTTATTAACAACAGGCTTTTTTAGAATATAGACGCCTTTTGCCCCTGCCGGCTCTATACCTTTGCGAGCATGATATACAGGTTCTGAACCGTTAGACAATGCCTTTTGGGCAAGTTTCAATTCAGCAGCGGGCATTGATAGCCAGGCTGTTTTTGGATCGTTTAAATCAACAGGTTGTGCTTCTAATTCGGTATCGAAGATACGAGTTGAAACTGTACTCCAGGTATCGTGAGCATTAAACTTTAATTTGCTCTTTCCTAAATAATTCCAAGAGTTCCAGTTTGACATTGGAAACTCGTTTTTTGCATTTTTTTGAAGAATAAGAGCCATTGTCGGCACTGTGTGCTTTGGCTGAAAAATTTTAATATCATTGAAATCATCTACTTCTAATACCTTAACAGGAATATCTTGTCCGTTTCTTGTTATGGAGAATTTGCGGAATCCCTCACCACCTTTAGTTGACTTGATAAAGGTCTTAGGCAATAAAAACATTAGCTTACCCTTATATTTTAGGTATTGGTCAAGCGCGACGTAAGTTACTGCCATTCCAAAATCGTCGTGGGTTGTTTTCTTATCGTAGGCACTTTTTTCAAATATTCCATAGCTTTGCCAGACCTTAAGAGTCCCCTCTCTGTAAGTTTTACTCATGGCTTTCCAAGCAATCCAAGGTGGATTACCGACGACGAAATCAAACCTTTGTTTTAATAGAACGGGTGCAAAACTATTCTTTAGAATTCGTGGCCAAAATGAGTCTTGCCCAGCTCTATGGAGTACTGAAAGTTTCGAATATAGAGCCTTAACGACATCTTCAAATGATGTGTCTATATTAAATTCTTTACTTGTTAGAGACCAAAATACGTCAGTTTTCCTCCCCAAATCAACGGATCGACTTAATTCATTCATAAATCCATTTGCCGTTTTAAACGAGTCGAATTTTGGAATCACAAAATCACCAACTGAAGTTTTTGCGGTAAACGTTGTTGCATTTTCTTCTGAATAAACAACCGGAGCCAGTACAGAATCCGTGATATAAACGGGAATGCTTATTGGTTCGTGAATGTCGTTAAAATCTGATACAGAAAGAACAGATAAAATATAATTGGCTTTGGCTGATATTGACGAAATAGGATTTAAATCGAAGCCAACAACATTAGATGTTATTCTTTCTAGATCTGAGGCAGTTAGCAGCGGCTTTGTATTTGAAGTTGAAGCAGCGATTAATCGCTTTAGCGCTTGTAGTAGAAAAGCTCCAGATCCAGCGGTTGGATCAATTATTTTCTTTTCAATAATATTCTTCCCTAGTTTTTCTTCAGAATAACCAACACGATCTAGAACGAACTCAACGATCCAGTCTGGTGAGAAATACTCACCAAGCAGGTGGCGAACCTTTTCGGGAATCAAATTCATATAAACTTCTTGAAGTACATCATGCATTGATTCGGGACGCACAGTGAAAGTACCCATGTCAAATTCTTGCAGTTGCGACAGTACTGTATTAACGGATTCGGTTATTTTGCCCATGTGTGATTCATCTACAAATGTGAACCATTCGTAATAGTGGACCTCGAAAAAGTTTGCAACAACAGTTGCCCCACCGTTTTTACCTTCGAATAAATCCGCAATTTCCAGATATTCCATTTGCGTTGGTAAAATGGCAACCGGTGATTTTGCTTGAGTTAAGAAGTTAGAAATTAAGAGCTTTAACACGATGTTGAAGTACGTTTGCAGGGCAAACAAGAACAATTTAGGATCTAAATCTGAGTTACTTAGGTTGTATAGAGAAGCAATGCTTGCAGCTGTTTCATTGAACTCAGTGCTTTGTTCTTCTTCTCCAAACAGAGTACCAAATGTCATAAGCCACTCGTTGTATAGGGTTATGACACGCTTACTACTTTTTTCTGTGTGTAATTCTTCATCAATAACTATGTAAAGATCAAGCACAGTATCGCGAACGGTTGACGAAGCAGGCCGAAAAACGTCAGTCATGTTGTCTTTTGTCAAAGCGATTTTATCCATTGATTTTACTAATGTAACGAGTTCTTTTAAGCCGGAATCGAAGTCAACAACGTGATATGTAAATTCCGCATTGAATGGCAATTTACTGTTAATTGATGTAGCAAAACGAGTATTTGTTACATCAATCTCATTAGTTGTTGCTGTTGGAACGAAACGCGCAAATATCCAATGAAATCCGTCGAAACCAATTCCATTTGTGTCGAAAAGTGTATCGTTAAGGGATCCTGCTTTATCTTCGACCACTTCATCGATTAGGTACGAATATAATCCGGAATCAGTTTTACCACTTTTTCGTCCGTATAAAGCTTCGTTAATACCTGTATTTTTATCAAAGTGATGTGATTTTTTGTACTCGAAAACTAGTCCGCTAATTGTTCCGTCACTACGTCCACCTTTAAAATAAGTTGTCTCTGAACTGAATAATGAGTTTGGTATATATTCCTTTATTATTGGACTCAAAATTGCTGAATAGGCACCTAGTTTAATATTATCCTCATCAGCCTTTGAATCTGAAAATTTAGTTCCATTGTAAAAGTCGTCTTTAAGTTGTGATAGTTCCAAACTCAATTTTTTCACCGCCAATATTTTTAACTAAAATCAGTATAACATAGAGTAACCATTGGGATTGTAGATTTTAGGGTTAGTATCATTGTTCACAATATATTAGATTCGTGGCAAGAATAAAATATCTATTAACTAAATAAAATGTAAAAAAGATCCTTATATCATAGCCAGATGAGATAAATAGAAAAAAATTGGTTCTGGTGCAAAGTTTACTCAGGGAGAGTGCATCCTGTATCATGAATTGAAACTGGAGGTTTTGGATTGAAGTCAATATTTGAGACAGATTTTAAGAGACATTCAGAACCGCGTTTACCTTCCACAGCTCAAATAAATCATTAATTGCGATTAATAACTTATTTGGATCTGGTGCAAACAGTCTGAGAGATGACCATCTAACCAGCTATTGATCCTATGTTGAAGGTTATGCAGCTAACAATGCTTCTAACTCGTCCACGACTGAGAACCCGATGAGACTTAACTCTCGCCGGGTTCTTTTGCGTATTGCGTGAACAATTTCCACACCGCTCAACGTTGCACTAGCGGTTCGAATGCTTTGAAAGCTTGCTGAGCGGACACGATGACGTTTAATGAATCGGTGGTCCTGTTCAATCAAATTATTTCGATATTTGGAACATTGGTGGGCTGATTTGCTCAAATAGTCTTGCTTTATCAGGTGCTTCACTGCTTTCAGTGTTGCCCGATATTGATCAGTGACTAATCGATCAGGCCGACCATTGGTCGTCAAGAGACGCTTCAAAAAGTGATAGGATGCGGTATAATCGCGGTGTTTTCGTAGCTCAAAATCCATGGTCAAACCGTTACTGTCAATAGCGCGATACAAATAGGCCCAACGGCCTTTAACTCGAATATAGGTCTCATCGATTCGCCAACTTTTAGCGTGAGCTGTTTGATGCCGACGCCATAGAGCCTTAAAGATGGGGCCATAGTGATGAACCCAACGCATGACCGTGGTGTGATGAACAGTGATACCCCGATCCCGAAGCAATTCAACGATGTCACGATAGCTGAGACTGAATCTGAAATAGTAGCCAACGGCTACTAAGATGATGTCCTTTTGAAAGTGGCGTCCCTTAAAGTGGTTCATGCGCGCAATCCCTCGTTTCTTGGCACCCAGTATACTAAAATCAAGTCAGCGAGGAAAATTTGCACCAGAACCCTAAAATGATTTGCTTAAAGAGAGTCATGTACACAAAGCCTAGTCCCTTACCACCCAACACATTAGAATGTAGTAGAGGAACCTTGCATCAGAACTACGTAGGGTCCATTTTTTGCATTCTTAGCTTACTTTATTCATGATCAACCTGATACGCACACTGTTTTCTTGTTTCTAAAAATAGAATAACGGGAGGAAAATGCATGAAAGCAATTGATTTTCATATTCATACCGAACCGGACCCTAATAAAGATACCCCCTTTACTTTCTCACAAGGATGGCTTGATAAGTATGTTGAAAACTCTGCCCTTGATGCCATCGCAATCACGAACCACAATCTTTTTGATAAGGAACAATTTTTAAATATTGTTACTAGGACCCAATGCGATGTTTTTCCAGGTATGGAGGTCAGTCTAGATGAGGGGCATGTCCTGATTATAAGCAACAATACTGAAGATGTTTTAGCTGAGTTTTCTCACGCCTCATCTTCTATTTCACAACTGAATCTCGGGGCTTCCACTGGGATAAGCATTGATCAATTTATTACCTTTTTCCCAAGTTGGAAAAATTCGATTCTAGCATTTGAAATCAGCAAAAGTAACAGCATGCGTATTCCTAATGCCCTTCGAGATGCCGTTTGTGTTGGAGGGGTTTCAAGCTCAAATCGATTTCAGAGAGAGTTGGCGTTGGGATCAGAAGTACCTGTACTGTTTAGCGACTCACATGCATCTGAAGATGAACCGAATTCTAAACGATCTGATATTGTTAGTTTGTATCCTAAACATACATTTATTGAGTGCGATACGACTGAGTTTGAAGACATAAAGCGGGCGCTTAAACAAAAGAAAACTGTCGGGGTTAATCCTGACCTGGTTCGAAATGTTTACGATATCATGGTAGATAACTCACCTCTAAGAGTTTCAACGGGTTTAAATTTGATAGTTGGTCGTCGTGGCAGTGGGAAAACTTTTCTTCTGAACACCATTTCGTCAAGTTCCGATGACAATGTGTACAGATTAGAGCAGTTCGATACAGCATCTAATCGAGAGAAATTTCTAAACAAGCAACAGCAACAAAAGGGGGAAAGGGCCTACGGAAACTTTATCCAAAAGTATCAAAGAACTTGGGATATTATAAATGAAGCAATTATTGAGAGCTCCCAAAACGATACGCTAGGCGAATATATTGATGATCTGAAAAAGTTTGCGGCCTCTTTCACTTCAAAAAATCAGGCAGCTAAAATTCAGTTGTTTTCTGCAAAACCTTTTGAAATAGTGAAATATAGTAGGCTTGAGTTGGATCTAAAAAATCTTAAAGAGATAATTTTGAGTAAATCCTTCTGGTCTCACGTCAATAATAAATACAAATCGTCGTTCATCGGTGCCTACGAGGACCTTCGTTCCTTCCTGACAAATTATGCTAAAGAATCAGATGAACAAAAACGCATCAATAAATTAATCGCTAGGATTCAAACTGAGACGAGGCGTCAGAGTGGTATAGCCGAACCTCCGAAAATTGATTTGACAACGACCTTCAAAAAATATTTGGTAGGGGAAAAGACCAACGCGTTTCTTAAAAAACTTGTGTTCGCTAAAAAGAAGGGGCGAATACTGAAACAAGAACAATTTGGCGAGTATCGGGTTGTTGTGAGGTTGAAGCCTTTTGAGGACGCAAAAAAATTTCAGAAGGAAATGCACACTAATGAAGGAGTGAAGAAGGATCTTATAGATCCCTATAATAACTACAACTTTGTCCAATATTTCGAGCATTTAAAGGGACATTCATTTTTCAGACAGGACCATTTATCAGACTTTATTGCTCATATCGAGACTTCTTTGGAAACAGCGAATGGGACTAAAGCTTCTGGGGGACAAGAAGTAGCTTTTGCTTTGTTGATGGCATTAGAGGAAGCAAAAAATTCTGATATCGCATTAATTGACGAGCCAGAAGCCTCTCTCGATAATTACTTTATTAGGACAACTTTGATTCCAAAAATCAGAGAACTTTCAGAGCATACAACTACATTTGTAATTACCCACAATTCTACACTGGGGACTCTGCTTAATCCCAATTACCTTATCGTCGCCAAGAACGATGCGCCAAATGCTTTTAGTTATTTATCAGGGGACTTCAAGTCAGCACGTCTTCGAGATTTTACTGGCAAAGACTTTCCGAGTGTTGGAAAATTTGTGGATGCAATGGAGTCAGGTATTGAAACCTACGAAAAGAAGGGAGAAATTTATGAATCTCTTGAATGTGAATCTTCAAAAGCAGGACATCACAATTAATTTCTATGAAGGGGAATCAAAGTCCATTAAGGACGTTACCCGAGAAGATTTACTTTCTATTATGGAAAAGATATATGAGTGTCCAGAAAACTATCGTCTAAATAAACCCGAAGAGTTAAACGAACTTAAAAATGACTTGGTAAAGGCTATTGGTATTCAGATTCTTCAGGCACTCGAAGACTTTGCAAGTAACGTGGAGTTCCTTAAAAATGATATTGATTCAGCTTTTCCAGAACTTCCCGACGACATTTTGCAAAAATGATTCAGGTATATGAACGGAAGTGTTAATTAGACAAGAATGTTAATAGAAATCTGGAATACATATTCTGAAATGGATTTTCTTATCTGAATTCGAATACTACAGTTATCGTTTTGAAGGAGGCAATTCTTGTGATGAAAGTTATTAACATTAGTGGCAACCAAGATACAGGTAAAACAACACTTTTACAAACCTTGAGAAAGAAAGTTAAACTAAGTTGTAATGATTCAAAGGAGAAGCTAACCAATCATGAATCAGATTTCGTGGGAATATATCACTGTAGTGCTAAAGATGGTGACTATTGGATTGCAATTATTTCTGAGGGCGATAGTGCTTGGGCTATACTAAAGAACCTTGAAATCCTAGGAGAGATTTTTCGGGAAGAAGAAAGTGTCTCTCCTGCAGACATAAGATATTTGTTCTACACATCACACAACCCACAAAAAGAAACCCAAAATAAAATAGATAGTAAGATAGAAGAATTGGCAGGTACAGACACCGACCGTTACTTCTATGCAACAACTAAAATACATGAAAACGACTCAAGCGAAGTCGTAAATGAGCAAAAAGAGAGGCAGCTTAAATTAATATTGACGGACATTGGTTTGCGTATAAACTAATTTAAATCAATCCTCAATTTTCAAGTCAAGTGCAACGATGATAACGAATTCTTGATAGTGGTCTAGGCTGTTACGCCATGCATCGGT
>NZ_BOLV01000038.1 GCF_016861845.1 Lacticaseibacillus suilingensis | reverse complement strand
AGTACTAACAAGAATAGGTCTTCATGGCCTTTTTGGTCTAGTCGTCAGGGTGTTGCACTTGAATTGTAAACTGGGGAGCCAATTTTACCTTGGGACCAGAGGATTTTCCGACGGTTGGTGATTGGGTTTTGGTGCGCCTGCCTGCGCACCCGACAGATCTTGCCACTATTGAACGCTTGGTTGAGCGGCAAACGGTGTTCGTGCGTAAAGCGGTGGGCCGTAGCACTTCGGCTCAGCTCGTGGCTGCCAATGTGGATTGGCTGCTGCTGTGCATGGCGCTGGATGGCAACTTTAACCTGCGGCGACTGGAACGGTATTTAGCCGTCGCGGCCGCGTCTGGCGCCCAAGCCGCCATTGTGTTAACCAAAGCGGACCAAAGTGCTGACTTGGCGGCTGCTAAAGCTGAGGTGGCGACTGTGGCCGGGCAGACGCCAGTCATTATCTTTGACGCCACTCGACCAGATGGCCTCGCCGCATTAGAAGCCCTGATGCAACCACGGCTAACGTACGCGCTGCTAGGTTCATCAGGGGTTGGTAAATCAACCTTGATCAACCAGCTGACAGGTAGCACAAACCTGGCCACTCAAAGCGTACGCAGCAGCGATGCCCATGGCCGCCACACCACCACGGCGCGGCAGCTTTTGAAGCTGCCGAATGGAAGCCTGGTGATTGATACGCCAGGGATGCGCGAGCTGGGCTTGCTGGAAGCTGACGTCGATGCCACTTTTGCCGACATCCAGGCGTTAGCCGCGCAGTGCAGGTTCCGGGATTGCCAGCATCAAAGCGAACCCGGTTGTGCGGTGCAAGCTGCCTTGGCCGCCGGCGAGCTGACGCCGGAGCGTTTTGCCAGTTATCAGCAGCTCAAAGCCGAGCAGGCGGATCACCAATTGCGCGGCAAAGCGCGTGAAAATGCCAAAATTGAGCGCATGTTTGGCGGTAAGAAACAGATGCAAGCAAAAATGAAAGCTGTCCGGCAGAAACGAAAGTAAGGGCCGGTAACGAAAAGGCATTGATCTCACTGAGGTCAATGCTTTTTGAATCTAAGCTCATCGTAATAGGGAACTTGCCAGCATAGCCAGACTGCCTGCGTTGAGACTTAACCAATCGTTAACATGGGCTATCATAATCTATAAAATTTTTTGTTCCTACAAATTCGTTAATCATTCCATCTTTAGCCCTTATGTACATAGAAATGCGTTATATCAATGACTTGCCCGAAACTGAATTTCAAAAAAACAAAAAAACTTTTCCTTTATTGACTTTTACACCGTTTTTACGAATGCTATACTCGTCTCAACGTGGGGTTGTTAACCCTGCTAATCTTATATGGGCACATTGCTTTTGCATGATATAAGGAGGAGTACTATGAAATCACGACCAAAATCGGGTCATCTACTCAAACCGTATGACCCGGTAGTAAAAGATTATAAAATGTATAAGGCCGGAAAATTTTGGCGTTTCGCTTTCACCATGTTTGCCGGCGCCGTCCTGACTGGGGGCACTTTCACAAGTGCGCTCATTTTGCCGACGACTGGCAGCCAAGTCGTAGAGGCGGCCGATGAAACCTCGACGGTCGAGGAGGTTTATAACAAGTCGTTCCTGGATACGTTAAAGCTGACTAATCCGAACGCTACGACCAGTGTGGATGGCCAGATCATTGTGACCGCCGGCGTGCGGGAAGTTCAAAATGGCGATACCACCAAGAAGTACTTGGCCTATGACCAGCCGATTACGGTGACATTTAAACGCTTCTCCAAGATTGGCGCGATTAAGGTTATGGGCAGTTCCAGCAATGGGAGCATTCTCAGCTCTATTTTAGGGGCTATTGCCGGCTGGGTCTCAGACATTCGTAATGTCATGGGGGGAGGAAAAGGCTCCTTCCAGCAAGACTACACCTATCATCTTTCCAATGAGAGCGAAATGGCCAATATTGACGCGGTGACGCAGACTTTGCTTCACGGCACCGACGACGAAGTGGCGAACCTGAAGACTGGCGATTTGTTCCGCATGGCACCCTTGACAGATGCTGGGCTTCTGAAGATTGGGACCACGACCCAGAGCGCCCTTGACAAGCCGAGCATGAACTACAACACGGATGCCACCTGGGCAGCACAAACCTTTGAAACCGCCAATCTGTTCACCGTGAACAAAGACGATAATTCGTCGAGTTTGACAGTGACCTTAACGGCCGATCAGGTTAAAGCCGCTTTTGCCGATCATGGCGGTTATCTGATGCTTTGGCCAAACAAAGCGCTGAATGATGCGGTCATTACTGACTTAATTATTCCGAGTGTCGATGGTGACATTGGTGACGGCGTCAAAGTGGATGTCGGCACGCCCACGACCGGCTCAACCGGTGACACAGGGGATACCGGTGATACCGGAGAAACGACCACACCACCAATTACTGACGGTTTTCCCGTGACTTATAAGTACATCGATGAAAATGGTCAGGAGATTCCAGACTCGACCAAGACCATTCAGATTGCTAAAGATGGGACGATTGACTATACACCGCAAGATGCACCGGCAGGGTATGAGTTCGATCCTGCCAAAACTCAGGTAACGATGCCGCCTGATGCGAAACCTGAATCCGTTGCCGCGGCTAAAACAATGCTTCAGACTTCTAAGACTTTTGCCGGCGTGACCAATACGATGTCAATGTACGGTCTTGATTCTGCCGCAAATTTCATTGAGTTTGGTAGCGACGGCGTCACCATCACGTATCAAGGTAAGAAGACCCAAGGCGAGCCCGTCACGGTTAATTTTATCAACGCGGCAGATCCGTCCAAGCCGATTAAGCAAGCGGTCACGCTGACAGGAACCATTGGCGATGCGGTTGACTTCAGTTCGATTAATAAGTCAATTCATGATTGGACACTAACGGAAGACGGCACCACCACGCCGATTAACTTTACTGACAAAGCCCAGACCGTTGATCTGAAATACACTCAGAATACGCATAAGCTATTTCTCAATCTTGTTGATAATCAGGGGAACCCGGTTAAAAACAAGGATGGCGTTTCGACAATTCGCGTTGGCACCAAAACGTATACTGCGGGCACCGGCGTTTCGACTAAAGGCTATAATTACACAGTGCCCGGGTACCAGATTCAACCCAACCAGTCGCTGACTCAAATGATGTACGCGACCACTGCTGATGGTGATCAGTATGCCGATGTTTATTTTGATAAGATTCCAACGGCCACTGTCACCATTAATCTGAAAGATCAGGCGACACAGCAACTTGTTGAGGCTGGTAACAAACTAAACACGTATTCATACACCGGACCTATTGGCGAAGCTATTGATTTTGCAACCCTGAATATTGACAAGGACATCACGGGCTATGAGCTGGTTAAGGATAATACGCTCACGCCAACAGTGGTTGCTGATAACACCACGATTGATATTCTGTACAAAAAGAAAGCCGGGGTTCTGGTCGAACTCGTTGATGACAACGACACGGTTATCAACCTTGAAGGGTACACGACCACCTACCAGATTGATGCTGGTGTTGGCGACATTCTCACTGCCGATGATTTTGCCAAGGCCAACATTAATAAAGCCCTGCCTGGTTATCGCCTGATGCAAGATGGGACAACCAGTGCCTATACAGTGACCGATACCAACAATAATCTGGTCAAAATTATTTTTGAAAAGATTCCTGATGTGACTTTGACGGTCAACCTGGTCGATACTGATGGCAACGCCGTGACGAACACGGATGGCAAGTCTTCGTATACGTTAAGTGGCCAACCAGATACTGATGTTGATTGGACGGCTGCCGGTATTAATAAGACGGTCACCGGGTATGAGCTATCAAATGATGAGACGACTAACCCATTGAAGTTTGAAAATGGGATGCCAGCTGTTACGATTACTTTTGCTAAAGAACGGAAGGTAACGGTATCCTTCGTTGATGAAGCGGGCTCAAGTCTTCAGAACACCGATGGCCAAAGTAGCGTTGACTATACGGGCGTGAAAGGTGATACGCTTGATTTTGCCGGGTTGAATAAAACCGTTGATGGCTACACCATCGAAACTGACCCGACCGCCAGCAGCTACATTGTCCAAACAGGGGATACACAGAGTCTTAAGATTGTGTATAAAGCCGATGGACCACGCGTTTACACGCCAGATGATCCGGGCACATTTAACAATGGTGATCCGACAGGGGTTACTCAACGTTATCTGATTGCCACCGTGGGCACGCACATTCATTACACCGGTGATGTGGCCGGCCTACCAACAGATAAAGACATTGAGCCATTCTTTGTTTACCGGACGGCGACCATCGACGATAGTGGCACCATTCACTACACACCGTGGACTACCAATACTTCAGGCCTGGCTGGCAGCGATGATACAGTATTGCTGAATGCTATCACGAATGATCCTCAATATGTTCCGGTCGTTGCTGGCGCTAAGGGAACCATTGATTCTTCGACAAACCAGGATATTAAATCAACAGATTTGCAAGGTGTTGGCAAGACCCAAGGTAACATCAACGCTACGGGTGGGGATATTCTGGCGAATAGGGCGTATACGAAGTTCATTGTGACTCGCAACGTCAACTACACTGCGGATACACCGAATTTGCAGTGGCATCAGCCGCCAACAGAAACCACCGACCCGCATTACAATGATACGCACAAGACGTTAACCGTCACGGTCATGGAAGTTAAAGACGGCAACAAGAAGATCCAGAACACTCAAACTGTCACTTTGACGCGCGAATATCAAAAGGATGACAACAGCGACAGCAATGAAGCAACGGATTACGGCGATTGGACAGTCGCGAACACGTATAGCGACTACACCCCAACCACTTATGATGGCTACACTCCTGACAAGAAGATTGTCACCAGTAATACAACCACGGATGATGGTTCTACCGTTGATGGTCAGGCGGCTGCAATGCAGACAGACGACGGCGATGCGGACCAGACAGCCAATGTTACGGTTACCTACACCAAGAATCCGAAGTTGGTTGTTCATCCAGCCCCGAACGACCCAACCGATAAGTACTATGATGAAACGCATAAGACCTTGACCATCATTGTCAACGCAACTAAAGATGGCGAAACTCAACAACTTGATAAGCAAGAGCTGACCTTCAGCCGCACTTACACCACGGATGTGAATGATCCTTCAGATACGGTGGTTGAATATGGCGCTTGGACTCAGGACACAGCATTTAAGACGGTCACACCAGAGACGATTTCTGGCTACATTGTTAATCCAACCGTTATCGACGGGAGTGCAGTGGGCACTGAGGGAATTTCGGCCAACCAAGCAGCCACACTGTTCTCAAGTTCCGATATCGATAAGGATGATACGGCTACAATCACTGCGACCTACACAGTCGTTCCGCCCGAACAAGGCACTGGTGTGGTTCACTATGTTTACCAGGATGTGAATGGTGTTGAACTAAAAGCGCCTGAGAATGTTTCTGGTGAAGAAGGTTACGATTACTCGAACGATTATGACATTCCTGATCAGTTGAGCGGTGAAGGGTTAAACTTACCTGATGCTGGCGGTACGCTTGATACCAGCGTGCTATACTACTACGCAACTGCCGATATGAACGGCGGCCAAATCAACTTCCTACCTGATGACAGCAAAGCAGATGCTGCCTTCAACACGACCGGTCAAGACATTTGGGTTATGTACGTTGCCAAGCCAAAAGCTGGTGAAAAAGGCGCTACCGGTGATACTGGTGCCACTGGTGACGCCGGTGCGACTGGTGCGGTTGGCGACAAAGGCCCTCAAGGTGATAAAGGTCCTGACGGTGACAAAGGTGCCTCTGGGGATGCTGCCACACCACTTACAATCACAGGACAACACCCTGATGAAGATGGCAATACGGTAATCGAATTCTCAGATGGCAAGGAGATTACGGTTAACCACGGTGCTGACTCAACGATTGGCGTTGATCCAATTACTGAAGACGGCAAAGTCAAAGGCTATACTCTAACCATTGATGGGGAAAAATACACTATTAACAATGGTACTGATGGTGAAGATGGTGTTGGCATAACGGATTACACCACTGATCCTGACGGTAATATTGTTCTGAATCTTTCAAACGGTGACAAGATCACTTTGCCTAAAGGCGCCAAAGGTGATACTGGTGCTGATGGTGCAACTGGTGCCGCAGGACAATCAGCATTCGAAGCCTGGAAGGATAATGGCGGTACTGACGCCGACGGCGATGGCAACATCGAGATCGACGACATGATTGCTTCCCTCAAGGGTGACACAGGTGCTAAGGGTGATACCGGCGCAACTGGTGCCGATGGTGCAACTGGTGCAGCTGGACAATCAGCGTTCGAAGCCTGGAAGGATAATGGCGGTACTGACGCCAACGGCGATGGCGACATCGATGTTGACGACATGCTACAAGACCTTAAGGGTGACACAGGTGCGAAGGGTGATACCGGCGCAACTGGTGCTGATGGTGCAACTGGTGCAGCAGGTCAATCAGCATTCGAAGCTTGGAAGGATAATGGCGGTACTGACGCCAACGGCGATGGCGACATCGATGTTGACGACATGCTACAAGACCTTAAGGG
>NZ_BOLV01000037.1 GCF_016861845.1 Lacticaseibacillus suilingensis | reverse complement strand
TGACACAGGTGCTAAGGGTGATACCGGTGCAACTGGTGCAGCAGGACAATCGGCCTTCGAAGCCTGGAAGGATAACGGCGGTACTGACGCCAACGGCGATGGCGACATCGATGTTGACGACATGCTGCAAAACCTTAAGGGTGACACAGGTGCTAAGGGTGATACCGGCGCAGACGGTCAGAGTGCTTTCGAAATCTGGTTGTTGAATGGCGGCTCTGATGTCAACGGTGACGGCACAGTTGATCTAGCTGATTTCCTCGAAGGAAACAAGGGAGCAACTGGCGACAAAGGTGCAACTGGCGATAAGGGAGCAACCGGCGACAAAGGTGCAACTGGCGACAAAGGTGCAACTGGCGACAAAGGCACGACCGGCGACAAAGGTGCAACTGGCGATAAAGGTACGACCGGCGACAAAGGCACGACCGGCGATAAAGGTACGACCGGCGACAAAGGCACGACTGGCGATAAAGGCACGACCGGCGACAAGGGTACGACCGGCGACAAAGGGACAACCGGCGACAAGGGTACGACTGGCGACAAGGGTACGACCGGCGACAAAGGCACGACTGGCGACAAAGGCACGACCGGCGACAAAGGTACGACCGGCGACAAGGGTACGACCGGCGACAAAGGTACGACTGGCGACAAAGGTACGACCGGCGACAAAGGTGCAACCGGCGACAAAGGCACGACTGGCGATAAAGGTACGACCGGCGACAAAGGCACGACCGGCGATAAAGGCACGACAGGCGATAAAGGTACGACCGGCGACAAAGGCACGACCGGCGATAAAGGCACGACCGGCGACAAGGGTACGACTGGCGACAAAGGCACGACCGGCGATAAAGGTACGACCGGCGACAAAGGCACGACCGGCGACAAAGGCACGACCGGCGATAAAGGTACGACTGGCGACAAAGGGACAACCGGCGACAAGGGTACGACCGGCGACAAAGGCACGACCGGCGACAAAGGCACGACCGGCGACAAAGGCACGGCCGGGAATGGTGACTTATCAATTAAGATTACTCGTGTAGGTGTGCCTCTCCATGTTGATCCAACGAGTGACGCCACTGGTGATCCGACAGATGACCCAAGCGATAACAATGTAGTCCTTGGTGATGGCATTAAATCAATTAAGATTACTCGTGTAGGTGTGCCTCTCCATGTTGATCCGACGAGTGACACCACAGGTGATCCAACAGGTGATCCGACTGATGTTCCAAGCGATAACAATTTCATACCAGGCAATGGCATTAAATCCGTCACGATTACTCGAGTGGGCAAACCGCTGCATGTGGACCCGACAACAGGTACAACTGATCCGACTGGCGACCCGACCGATGATCCAAGTGATAACAATGCAACACTTGGTGATGGTATTAAGTCGATTACGATCACTCGGGTTGGCAAGCCGCTCCACGTTGATCCAACCGATGAAACAACAGGCGACCCAACAGGCGATGCAACAGGCGACCCAACAGGCGACCCAACAGGCGACCTAACTGGTGACCCAACTGGCGATCCTAACAATGTTCCGGATACCGACCTCGACGGCAACCCTACTGGAAATCTTGATGAAAATACCAATGACAACCAGGACGGCAATCCAGATGATAATCTCGCGGGCAACCCTGAAGGAGAGTCAAAAGATAATCCGATCGGCAACTCAAGTGATAACTCAAATGGCACGTCGACTGGCAACCATCAGAGTCGCTTCACTGGAACTGGCACGAATGGTAATGCTTCTGGTTCAGGTTCAAACGCACGGGCAAGCAAGTTGCCACAAACGGGCGAATCAAGCAATGCCGAAATGATCTTGGCTGGCGTAGGCTTGACAATGGTGGATGCCTTAGCTGCATTCGCAGTTGCCAAAAAACGGCGCGGTAAAGACGACGAACCGTTATACTAAACTCATGCAAGCATGAGCGCTGAACAAGCTGAGCATCTCAAGCAAACGAGATGGTCAGTTTGTTCTTACATATAAGTACTAAACGAGGTAAACACTTATGAAACAACTATCTATTATCATTACCTATCATAACGAGACGCCTGACCAAGTCCGGCGCGCATTTGCTAGCGTGACCATGCAAGTCGACGTGGATTTTAGTGATATTGAAGTCGCCCCCAGTTTACAATTCAAGTGCAACACCCTGACGACTAGACCAAAAAGGCCATGAAGACCTATTCTTGTTAGTAC
>NZ_BOLV01000036.1 GCF_016861845.1 Lacticaseibacillus suilingensis | reverse complement strand
GGAGGATTAGCTCAGTTGGGAGAGCGTCTGCCTTACAAGCAGAGGGTCACAGGTTCGAGCCCTGTATCCTCCATTGAACCGAGAGGTTCATCCAGTTCTATGCGGAAGTAGTTCAGTGGTAGAACGCCACCTTGCCATGGTGGAGGTCGCGGGTTCGAATCCCGTCTTCCGCTTGTTGCAGCGATGCAACAACATCTAAATATGCACCCATAGCGCAATTGGATAGAGTGTCTGACTACGAATCAGAAGGTTGTAGGTTCGACTCCTACTGGGTGCATTATCGGGAAATAGCTCAGCTTGGTAGAGCACCTGGTTTGGGACCAGGGGGTCGCAGGTTCGAATCCTGTTTTCCCGATTGGGCAGTGATGCCTACGATTTATTTCGCGGTGTAGCTCAGCTGGCTAGAGCGTCCGGTTCATACCCGGGAGGTCGAGGGTTCGATCCCCCCCGCCGCGATCGACCTGGACCTTTAGCTCAGTTGGTTAGAGCAGACGGCTCATAACCGTTCGGTCGTAGGTTCGAGTCCTACAAGGTCCATGGGGCATTTGCCTCGGGCCCATTAATTTAATAAACATACCGTTATCGCGGGATAGAGCAGTCTGGTAGCTCGTCGGGCTCATAACCCGGAGGTCGTTGGTTCAAATCCAGCTCCCGCAATTGGTTCCATGGTCTAGTTGGTTAGGACGCCTGCCTGTCACGCAGGAGATCACGAGTTCGAGTCTCGTTGGAACCGGTGTCGGCTCGGTAGCTCAGTTGGTAGAGCAATGGATTGAAGCTCCATGTGTCGGCAGTTCGATTCTGTCCCGCGCCATTGTGACGGCATGCGGGTGTAGTTTAGTGGTAAAACCACAGCCTTCCAAGCTGTTGTCGCGAGTTCGATTCTCGTCACCCGCTGGATCGATAATTTGGGCCTATAGCTCAGCTGGTTAGAGCGCACGCCTGATAAGCGTGAGGTCGATGGTTCAAGTCCATTTAGGCCCATTGCGGCAAAAGCTTGCTGCAACAATTGAACATTTAATATGGAGAAGTACTCAAGTGGCTGAAGAGGCGCCCCTGCTAAGGGTGTAGGTCGGGAAACTGGCGCGAGGGTTCAAATCCCTCCTTCTCCGTATGTATGGCCCGTTGGTCAAGTGGTTAAGACACCGCCCTTTCACGGCGGTAACATGGGTTCAAATCCCGTACGGGTCAGTAGCGATAAGGCTATGGAGAATTACCCAAGTGGCTGAAGGGGACGGTCTTGAAAACCGTTAGGTGGGTCAAACCACGCGAGGGTTCGAATCCCTCATTCTCCTTTTCACATTATCGCGGGATAGAGCAGTCTGGTAGCTCGTCGGGCTCATAACCCGGAGGTCGTTGGTTCAAATCCAGCTCCCGCAATTACAATTGAATATTGTTGGTTCCATGGTCTAGTTGGTTAGGACGCCTGCCTGTCACGCAGGAGATCACGAGTTCGAGTCTCGTTGGAACCGTTAATGGCTCGGTAGCTCAGTTGGTAGAGCAATGGATTGAAGCTCCATGTGTCGGCGGTTCGATTCCGTCCCGCGCCATTTTATGGAGGATTAGCGAAGAGGCTAAACGCGACGGACTGTAAATCCGTTCCTTCGGGTTCCTAGGTTCGAATCCTAGATCCTCCATTTATAGGGATATAGTTTAAAGGTAGAACTACGGTCTCCAAAACCGTCAGTGTGGGTTCAATTCCTACTATCCCTGCTTTTAATGGTATGGCGGTATTGGTGAAGTGGTTAACACACTGGTTTGTGGATCCAGCATACGTGGGTTCGATTCCCACATACCGCCCTTTACTGGGGTATAGCCAAGTGGTAAGGCAACGGACTTTGACTCCGTCATGCGCTGGTTCGAATCCAGCTACCCCAATTGCTGTAAAAAGCACTCCTGGCGGTGTAGCCAAGTGGTAAGGCAAAGGTCTGCAAAACCTATATGCGTCGGTTCAAATCCGATCACCGCCTTTCTTGGATAGTTGCCAAGAGATAATTGAATATCCTTTATGCCGGCGTGGCGGAATTGGCAGACGCGCCAGACTCAAAATCTGGTTCCAGCAATGGAGTATCGGTTCGACCCCGATCGCCGGTATATCGACCCTGAATAAGGGTCTTTTTTGGTTCCTAAAATTCTTCACACACGGCAGGGCTTAATCAACAATTTAACCGAATGCGATACCGGCGATCGGGGTCGAACTTGTATTCCCATATCGGTATTACTGCCATGCCGAAACTCATCAATCTTTACACAATCGCCGCGAACTTTTTACGCCTTGGTCAATCAATCTTTACGCAGGTTGCTTATGCTTAGTCTGTAGTAGTAGCGAGGCAGGAAACTTGCGGAATACCTAGCCGCTACTGATAATAACGACACCGCAACACTGTGGCAGGTGGCGGCGCGCAATGGGTAAGGCAATAACGGCATAATCCACGAGAAGGCGATGCCATGATGATCAGATGGGGGATTGGACTGATTCTGCTGGCCATCACCGGCTGGGCGATGAATGGTCGCGCCAGTGTGCTGATGCAGCGGTATGGCCAGGAGACTGGTAAATGGCTGAAGTGAACTGATGTGGGGGCGGTCCAAGTGACCGTTCTTTTTTTGGCCAAAACTGAGGTGACAGTTCTGTTATGTAAATTTCAGTCTTTAGGTCGAGCGGTTTCAGTAAGGTTTCTGTTAAAATAGGAATATTGATAGCGTGAAAATTGAAATGGGGCCGCGTTGTCGTATACTGGAAACCAAGAGCTAGCGTTTGGAGGCAGTTAGATGAATATTGGCATTTTTACGGATACCTATTTTCCGCAGGTCAGTGGCGTCGCGACCTCGATCAAAACGCTCAAAGATGATTTAGAGCGGAAAGGCAATTCCGTTTATATCTTCACCACGACGGATCCGCATGTGCCGGATGACGCGGTGGAGCCCAATGTGTTTCGCTTTACCAGCGTGCCATTCGTGTCGTTCACTGATCGGCGCGTGGCAGTGCGTGGTATGTTTCATGCATACCATGTGGCTAAGGAGCTGAATTTGGATATTGTTCATACCCAAACCGAGTTTTCGATGGGGTATATCGGTAAATTCGTGGCCCGGCAGCTCAAAGTGCCAACCGTCCATACTTATCACACGATGTATGAAAGTTACCTGCACTACATCATGAATGGCCACTTATTGCGGCCTTATCATGTGAAGCAGTTTATGCGGGCGTATTTGTACCATGTCACCGCGGTGATTACGCCTTCGGATCGCGCGGAAGAGAGTTTACAGCGCTATGGGGTGAAACAGCCGATTTCGGTCATTCCGACCGGCGTCGACTTGACCCAGTTCAAAGCGGCTAAAAATCCAAAGTTGCGCGAGCAATTGGGCCTCGCTGATGTGCCAGTGTTACTGTCACTGTCGCGCGTGGCTTATGAAAAACGCATCGACAAGGTGATTGATGCCATGCCGGCCATTGTGGAGGCTTGCCCAGAAGTGGTGCTGCTGGTGGTTGGCGATGGCCCGGCGCGGGAAGATTTGGAAAAACAGACCCGCGAGCTGCAGATGCAAGATCATGTCCGCTTCATCGGCGAAGTGGACCACAGCGAAGTGCCGGATTACTACCGCGCCGCCGATATTTTTGTTTCGGCCAGCGATTCGGAGTCGCAAGGCTTAACGTATATCGAGGCGCTGGCGGCGGGCCGCAAAGTGGTAGCCTTTGCCGGGGAATATACCAACTCGCTGTTGGACGACCCGGCGATTGGCACGACCTTTACCGTTCAATCAGAGCTGGTGCATCAAGTGGTCAATTATCTCAAGCATCCGCAGGCTTTCGATGATCCGGCGCCGCGTGAAGTGAAGCTGCGCGCCATTTCTGCGGATTTGTTTGGCGATCGTGTGCTGAAAGTGTACCAAGATGCCACTCGCCGCTTCCAAGATGAGCAAACGCTGCGCGATGAGGCGCTTGACGATTCGACCTTGAAAGGATAGTTATGCTCGACATTCACATGTTTTCCTCTGCGGATAAAGTCGCAGGGCAAGGGGTCGGCGCGGTGTATACCGAACTGGTCGCCTTACTGAAGAAGTACTTCCCGACGGAATTCAACGTTAAGATCAACGATTATTCTGCGAGTCAAATTAGCCATTATCATACGATTGATCCGAAGTTCTATGCGTCCACCTTCAGCAAGCGCCGCGGCCGCAAAATTGGTTTTGTCCACTTTCTGCCAGATACGTTGGATCAGAGTCTGCGCCTGCCGGGCGTGGCCCGATGGACCTTGGACCATTACACCGTGGCCTATTACAAGCGGATGGATAGTTTGGTGGTGGTGAACCCGAACTTTATCCCTAAGCTGGCGGCGTATGGCATCGATCCGCGCAAGGTGACTTACATTCCTAACTTTGTCTCGCGGGAAACCTTCTATCCGGCCACGGCTGAGGAAAAACAGATGCTGCGGCAAAAGCATGGGGTGCCGCAGGACCGGTTCGTGGTGTTCGGCGCCGGCCAGGTGCAAGATCGCAAAGGCGTGGATGATTTTATCCGGTTGGCCAAACGCAATCCGAAGATGACCTTCATTTGGGCGGGTGGTTTTTCGTTCGGCATGATTACCAATGGCTATGATCACCTCAAAGGCGAAGTGGAAAATGCCCCGGCCAACCTGACTTTCACTGGCATTGTGCCGCGGGAAGAAATGGTGGATTACTACAATATCGCGGATGTCTTTTTACTGCCTTCTTTCGAAGAGCTATTTCCAATGTCAGTGCTGGAAGCCTTCTCAACGGAAACGCCGGTGATGGTGCGCGATTTGGCGCTATATGATCAGATTATCGAACCATATGCGGTGATGGCCAAAGACGGCGACGCGATGAATACCAAGTTGCGCCAGCTGCAAGCTGACGCCAACTTGCGGCAAACGTACACCGAAAAGGCCCAGCAGGCGGCGGCAGAATATTCGGAGGCGCGGCTGGCCCGCGTGTGGCATCGCTTTTACCTTAAGCAAGCCGCTTTAGGTGAGGCGCAGCATGAGTCGCACTAATAAAATTGCAGCAGCGGTGATGGTACTACTGGGGCTGGGGATTTTTGCGTTTGAAATGCGTAATCTGAACCTGCAGGTGGTGTGGCATACCCTCATGTCACTGAACTTATGGTGGCTAGCGGCGTCGCTGGCGGTGATGATTGGCTCTTGGGTGGTGGAAAGCTTTGTCGTGCGGATGTTTGTTGAGCATGAAGGCGAGCGCCTGAGTTTCAAAGCGGCGTTTCGCGTGCCGCTGGTCGAGCAGCTCTTTAACAACATCACGCCTTTTGCCTCAGGTGGTCAACCCGCGCAGCTGGTGGCGCTGATGCAAGCCGGGGTTGAAGCTGGCCGGGCCAGTTCGGTACTGTTGATGAAGTTCGTCGTGTATCAGTTCATGGTGCTGCTGAATTTTGTCATCACCTTGGTGTTTGGTTTTCACCAACTGGCCACGCGCTTTGGGCCGCTGGCGCTGTTGATTGTGTTTGCTTTCGTCATTCATATCGCAGTGATCGTTGGCTTGCTGCTGGTGATGTATCAGTACAAGTTCACCAAGAAAATGGTGGCACTGCTGATCAAGCTCGCCGGCGTGTTCGTTAAACCGGCGCGCCAGCAGCAGTGGCAGCAAACCATGGATCAAAAAATCGATAGCTTTTACGCCGAAAGCCTGCATCTCAAGCAAAACCGGGGCAAAGTCTACAAAGCGGCACTACTCACCTTTGTCCAGTTGCTGCTGTATTATTCGGTGCCGTATTTCGTCCTGCGCAGCTTCGGTTTGGCCCATCTGAGTCTGATCGAAGTCATGATTTTGCATGTGATGATTGTGATGATTGTGTCGCTGTTTCCCATTCCTGGTGGGACCGGCGGGGCGGAATATAGCTTTAAAACGCTATTTGCCGCTTACGTGCCGGTAGCATCGCAGCTGGTGCTGACGATGCTGCTGTGGCGGTTTTTGACTTATTACCTGGGGATGCTGATGGGTGGTTTGGCCCTTGGCGTCACGCCTGGGCGCATGGCGCAAACCTTGCCGCCGGAAAAAAATGAGCCATCCGCGTAATTTCATCGTCACACACGCGGATTCTATGGTACGCTATCACAGAACAAGAAAGGGGCCGCTTCATGAAAAGCTCACAGTTAGTTGCGATTATCAAACGCTTGGAAGCCATGCAAGAAGGCGCAGATGACGAAGTTCAATCCCGCCGCTTTGAAAAAGACGGCGTCGAAAAAGGTGAAGTCACCTTTGACCCGAAGACTGAGACTTACACTTTGGAAGAAGTTGTCAGCCATCAGCAATTTGAATTTGATGACATCGACCTGGCCGCAATGGAGATTTACGATCTGCTCGACGATTCAGAAGACTAATCGGGTTTTGCGCCGAGGCTACACCTTGAGGGTGTGGTCTTTTTTATTACCTTTAAGATGTGCTTAAACCCCGGTCAAAACCGGGGCTTAAAATTGTCTTTTCTAAGCCGTTTGTGTAGACTTACGATTGTGTTTAGATGACGTTAATATGTGTAATTAGTAGTTGGAGGATTAGTATGAAGCAAATCGGCAGTAAAATTCAGGGGTTTTTCAATTCCCGGCTAGGATTTTTCCTGCTCGCCGTGGCGCTGTTTTGGGCGAAAACCTATTGGGCGTATAACACCAAATTCAACCTGGGCGTCAAGGGCGGGATGCAGCAACTGCTGCTAGCGCTCAACCCGCTACCGACCACGATTCTGCTGTTCGGACTGGCTTTGTACGTGAGCGGGCGCAAGTCCTATGTGTTGATGTTGATTGTGGATCTGTTGACGTCAATTTGGCTGTTTGCTAATGTCCTTTACTATCGCGAATTTTCGGATTTCATGACCTTTGCTTTGATTCGCAATTCCGGCACCATCGCCAATAACTTGGGGACCGGGGTCGCGGGGATTATGCAGCCAAGCGACTGGCTGGTGTTCCTGGATGTAATCATCTTGGTGATTTTGCTGGCCACCCGGGTCATCAAAGTCAGCATCAAGCCGATCAAAAAGCGGTTTGCCTTGGGCGTGACGGTGCTAGCCGTGTTCATGTTCGGCGCGAACTTGTCCATGGCGTACTCCGATCGCTCGGGTTTGTTGACCCGGATGTTCGATAACAATTACATCGTGAAATACTTAGGCCTGAATGCCTATACCGTGGTGGATGGGGTCAAAACTGCCCAGACCTCGGCGGAAAAGGCCAACGCGAAGGCCAGTGATCTTGATTCTGTTTTGGCTTACGTCAAAAATCATCAAGTGGCTAAGAATGTGAACTACTATGGCACCGCCAAAGGCAAGAACGTTTTTGTGATTCACTTGGAGTCTTTGCAGCAGTTCATGATCGACTTTAAGTGGGACGGCCAAGAAGTGACGCCGAACCTCAATAAGATTTACCATGAAAATAATACCCTCAGTTTCGATAACTTCTTTAACCAGGTTGGTCAAGGGAAGACTTCCGATGCTGAAATGATGCTGGAAACCTCGCTGTTTGGCTTGCAAGAAGGCTCCGCGATGCAAATCGACGGCACCTCGAACACTTTCCAAGCAGCACCAGCGATTTTGGCTCAGCAAGGCGGCTACACCACGGCGGTTGCGCATGGGGATGTGCCAAGTTACTGGAATCGTGATAACACGTACAAGTCTTGGGGCTACGATTACTTCTTCTCGAAGAGCTATTTCCCGAAAGTTAAAGACTACGATGTTGGTTATGGGATTAAAGACAAGATTTTCATGAAGGATTCAGCGGAATATGCCCAGCAGCTGCCGCAGCCGTTTTACATGAAGCTCATCACCGTCACGAACCACTTCCCATACACCTTGGATAAGAAGAACCAAACCATCAGCAAAACCGATACTGGTGACAAGACGGTGGATGGCTATGTCCAAACGGCCAAGTACCTGGATCAATCCATCGGTGAGTTCATGAGCTGGCTGCAAAAGACTGGCCTCGATAAAACATCGATGGTGGTCTTCTATGGTGACCACTATGGGATTTCGGATAACCATAAGAAGGCCATGGCCAAACTGACCGGCATTGAAGGCTTCAATGATTACAACAACGCCATGTATCAGCGCGTGCCATTCATGATTCACATGGATGGGCTCAAAGGCGGCATTGACCACACTTATGGTGGGGAAATCGACGTGTTGCCGACGTTGCTCCACTTGCTCGGCATTGATACGTCCAATTACGTCATGATGGGCAATGACCTGCTGTCACCGGAGCACGACCAGACGGTGGCCTTCCGTAATGGCGATTGGGTCACGCCGACCATCACCAAGGTGGGCAGTGAGTACTTTAATACCACCTCTGGGGAGCGGCTGGAGAACCTGACCAAGGCGCAAAAGCAGGTGATCAATACCGCCACTAACCGGGTGACAACAGAACTGTCTCTATCGGATCGGGTTATCAATGGTGACTTGCTACGGTTCTACACCCCGGCTGGGTTTAAGAAAGTGGATAAGTCGGACTACAGCTACAATCTGAAGAAGGCCCAGGAGCAACTGAAAGCGGCGCAAAAGAGCGGCACCAGCTTGCAGGCTAAGAATAATGGCAAGTCGTTGCTTGATCTTTATGTGACTGACGCGCCAGAGCTACAGACGAATGCAGATAGTAGCTCCAGTAGCAGTGAGAGCAGTAGCACGAGCAATTCATCGAGTAGCAGCGCTGCTTCTAGTTCCAGTAGTAATAATTAAGATCGCTGAAAATTGATTCGCGTAGAATCTGGGGTAAGCATACCGCCAGATTCTTTTTTTGGCCCAAGTGTTCACTTCCTATTTGCAAGTAGTTGCGGTTTAGCGTATTCTAAGCTTAGGAAGAACTATTCTAATGTAGGCGATGAAAAATGCAAGAAACGGTCTATCATCAAACTATCGCTCGCTTGCGAGCAAACAAAATTCGGGTGACGCCACAGCGCGACGCGATCATTAAGTATTTGATTGCCAGCGAAGCGCACCCGACAGCGGAAATGATTTTTGCCGCCTTGTCGCCAGAGTTTCCTCATATGAGTGTCGCGACGGTATATAACAACCTCAAGTTGTTGGCCGATCTGCACCTGATCGAAGAAATGAATGTGGGCGACCCCGCGACGCATTTTGATTTCGCGTTAGAGCCGCATTACCATGTGATTTGTCGCAATTGCGGCAAAATTGTCGATTTCAGCTATGATCAGTTGACGGATGTCGAAGCAGTGGCTGCTAAAAAAACTGGCTTTTTGGTGGATGGTCATCACCTTGAGGTCTATGGTTTATGCCCTGACTGTCAAATCAAGTTGGGAAAGGTGCCGGCAAGCAAATAACGGCTGGCCAGTCAATCGAAATCCGAACGGGGATGGTTCATAATTATTCCTTGTTCGGATTTTTTATTTACCTGAGATTTATGCGATTTTTGGTTGACGATTGCAGGCTAGAGCTGGTAAGATACTTGTTGTTGTCAAAACGGCAAGCGCATATCGCTTCGCCGGCAAATGCTTGGAAGACGAATAATTATTCATTTCATGACATTTTAATTTGACAAGCAAAAAGCCATAAGATA
>NZ_BOLV01000035.1 GCF_016861845.1 Lacticaseibacillus suilingensis | reverse complement strand
ACGCAAGGTCTTAGGCTGGAAGACACCATCGGAAGTCTTCATGGGCAAAAAGTTGCACTTGAGTTGACAATTCGTCGTATAAAAATAGGCACCTGATTATCAGATGCCTTCAAGCAACAGTAGTTTTTGTCGCTCATGCTCCCATTTCGGCGGAGCCGTGAGCGCCTTGACTGCGTCCAGCGACCGGGCGCCGACTTTCACTTCGGTGTCTGGATAGGCTGGCGTGGTTACGGGTGAAACGTCATAGATATGGTCGATTGACCGAATCAGTCGATTGTACGGAGCTTCAGCATCACCGTCGCGGGTCCACTTTTCGGCATCGGAGTCGTCTGGAATCGTGAACGCGAAACTGGATTGACTGATGATGCCCTCACGCACGTTCTCTACTAAATCGTGGCCGAGTTGGGTGTCCGGCGGGGTCAGTTTGTAACGCAATCCTGTTTCGTCAACAGATAGTTCGAGGTTAACGCCTGTGCGGCCCAGAACCTGCGACTGGTCATGGTTGAACAGCGCCACGACGTTGCGCATATCTGCGTTATCCAACGCGTGTGGATCGATTTTTTCACGAAACTTATACTCGCCAAAACCCAGTGGATCGGAGGCACGGTTGAACTTGAGCGCATACCCTTCAATCACGGTGGGCTGGTCTTTGGTTGCTTCGCGAATCTCCATCGGCGTTACCATAGTACGAATTTCCTTCATGCTCATCACCTCCTTTCGTTGTTCAGCAATTCGGAAACATCAAAATCAGTCGCGATTATTGCTATTACTGTCAGTTCCCTTTCCACGAGCTTTTGCCGCTAGCCACTGATCGCGCTGGTCAAGGAAGATTGAGTTAAGGTTACTCTCCAGTTTGTTCATTTCTGGCAATCCTGTTGCTTTCATCCCTAACTTGCTGCGGCCTTCATCACCCATGATGATGCCGTTTCCCTTGAGCTTGACCACGTCATCGACTGCCATGCCGGCAACTGCACTGGTGTCGAATGAAATCTCATATTTGTGCCGTTCAGTGTCAGACAGCAGCTTCATTTCAATTTCGGTCGTGATTGGCATGAAATAGAACGGCAGATTATTCTGCACGTAGTCGTCAGTGAGCTGCTTGACTGATTGGTTCGGGCTATTCTGCGCCAGCCGGTAAGCCGGTACGCGCAACGCCTTGGCAATCTGGGCGGTCGAATAGTTGTTGCTGGTAATAAGGTTCAGCACGTTCGTGTCGACCTCAAGCGGTGTGTACTCCATCGTGTCGTCCACGATGATTGGCGCACCTGCAGAAGCGCCCGCCTGGGCCTTCTCGAAATCTTGGCGCATCTTGCGCCGGGCATCGGCTCCAAGCTTGCCCTTGGCCTTGATGATTGAGCCCTTCAAACCATCAGCAAAGAACTTTTGCAGCGTGGACACGCCGGATTCTTGCAAGCCAATTTCTTGGCCCAGTGACAGTAGAGGCGAACGGCCGCGAATAGTGTCATAGCTGAAGAATTTCCAATGAATCACGTCTTCGGGCTGGCAAACCTTCTGCACGCCGGAATTGTATGGCGTAAATCGGTAGACAATGTGCGCCGGGTCGCTGTCGTCAATCTGCGCCTGTGACGGCGCATAGAACTCGAACATCGCCGGTTCACCGGTCAGCGGGTCACGAATGATTCGGCTGTATGCGTTGCCTGACAGAATCGCGTTGACTGCCATCGAGAACTTCCACTGGTAGGCGGTTAATCGGTTGTTCACCTTGGTGTTCAGCAGATATTCCACATTCTCCAGGCTGACCAGCTGGTCATTCTGCCGGTCTCTAACCACTAACGGGAACCGGCCGATGTCGCCAGCTAGGATCGACACCGCCGTAAGAACGTCAGAATTGCGAAGCGCGCCAATGCCGGTGTAGCTGCCACGCGTGGAGGGCAAGATGCCTTCATCGAGCAGGCTACCTGCCCAGTTTGGATCTACGTCTGTGGCAAGCTCGCCACTTCTAAATAGCTTCATTTGTTATCACCCCCTTTCATCGGGGCCGGGAATGAACAGAATGATAGCCAGAACAACCAGCAACCCGCCAAGCGTGAACAGACCGGGAATCAGGCCAATCAAAAAACTGGCCCCAGCAATAATGCCGAAACCAGCCAAGAGAATGAGCGCCGCGCTGTTAGCTGTCAGCCAACCGAGTAGTCGAAGAATCTTCGTCTGCATTGTTTCACCTCCCTAGAACCCAAATTCATCGCTAAACACGCTGTCATCGTCAAGATAGTTGTCAGTATCTTCGGTGAATGCGATGGCATACGCATCAAGCGCAGCATCTAGCATGTCAATTTTGTTCGAGTATTTGTTCTTATTAATACGAACACCGTTGTTATCACTCATCAAAACAGCGTTCATCGCGGCATTACGAAGCAATTCGTTATTGCTATGCTTCACTTTTCCACCTATCAAGTCATCTCTGAACTGTTTTGTTGGCATTGACAGTGTGAGCGTACCTTGCCGAACCGCAATCATCTTCCATTCTGGGTGGTTCTTTTCGATTGTGGTCAGCAACGGGCCAAACTGAAACGGGTCATAACAGATGCCTTGAACATCAAGGTCATTGCGTTCGATGAAGTCTTCCAACCACTCGTACACACGGTCATTGTCAATGATGCCTGACTCAAGTTGCGTAATTTCACACTCGCCACGCTTTTCAGCAGCCAGATAGTCCAAACGGTCAGTCTTGATTTTGTTTTCGATGCCGCCTTTTGATGCCACGAAGCCGTAGCCGTCGAGATAGAAGTAGCCTTCCATCAAATGCAGATCATCAATCGCAAAGATGTCGCTTGTCCGGCCAACGTCAATGCCAAGCCACGTGCGTGTACCGCGAATATCTGGCTTCTCATCGACTTCGGAGTTGTCCCAAGTTTCAGTGTCAAGGTAGCTATCCTCGGACGCCTGCCGCCAAATGTTGAAGTTCTTGACTAGCTTCGAGTTGAGAGAACCATCAACCCGCGCTTGTTTGAGCTTCCCGGCTAAGTAGTCGTGTATCTGGTCGTGCAGAATATCAACGTCCATCAGTGGATTGGCTTCGATCCACAGCCGTTCATCATCAACATCTTCAATCGAGTTCATTTCTGCGATAAAAGCAAAGTACCGGTCAGCGATTTCTTCACCAGCCAGCACCTTTTTGGCATATGGATAATTCTGTGTGTACATGGGCACGTTCATATCAAAGCCAGCAGTGGATATAATAAACGTCAAGTAGCTCGGCAGCAGCAGTTGACCAGAAGCAAGAGTTTCGAGCATGTCGGTTGTTTTAGCATTCGCGTATTCATCCACGACCGCCACGTGAGGCTCGTAGCCATCAACCAGTCCGGCGTCACGCGAGAAACTGCGGATGATTGAACCATCATTCAGGTTGACGATTTCATCCCTCGTTATCTTCGTCATACGCTTGATTTCAGCGTCTTTGCGTCGCAGTGCTTGTAGTCTATCCTTCACCATGCCAAACACGATGTTGGCCTGTTTGCGGTCGTTTGCGGCTGTGTAAAGTTGGCGCTTGTTCGCCGGGTTTTTGCCAAACAGGAACTCGTACAAAATGACCCCAGAAATTAAAAGCGATTTACCGTTTTTCCGCGCCATCGAAATGAACGCGTCGGTAAATCGCCTGATTGTTTTGTCATCTTTGTCCACCCAACCGTATAGCACACCAATGATGAATTTCTGAAATGGTGCTAGTGGTTGAACCTTGCCAGTCTTTGGCTCTGGCAGCATCTCCATAAATTTGACAGCCTTACCGGCCAGCTCTGGGTTCCACACCCAGCGCCAATCTTTACGCTGCAGGTCGCTCTGTTGTCTGACTACTGCTTGCTTGACCGCCTTAGAAGTAATCAGGCGGCCATCAAGCACACGCCTGATGAAGTTAGGCGTGGGATCAATAAACTTAATCAAAGAAAGCCTCCTAACCGAATACGTCCGTGATTGACTTCTTCTTATCGTCTTGCTTTGGCATATTCATAGACATGCGGCTGTTGACATTCAAGCCCAGGTCACTAGCCAAACCCTTAATAGCCGTGGTGGCCTTGTTAAGGTCACTAACATAGCTGAGGTACTGGTCTTCTGTTTCCGCTTCTTGCATGGCCTTAATGATATGCCGATATGTGGCGTACCACGTGCAATAGCTTTCAAGCTCTGTCCGGTCGAGGTTCCGCAACGGCAACGTACCAATACCAGCAACAATGCGGCGATACTCCTGCTTGGCAATAGGCTCAAGGTGAGCTGGCGGCGTCATTTGCAGTTTGGACAGTCCGTCAGTTGCTAAAATCTCGGCCTGAAGGTGCGCTTCCTGCTGTGCTTTGGTCAAATTGCCACGCGACTGCGATAATACTTTGTATTTTCCTGCCATCCCCACTCTCACCTCCTATTCGTACAAAAAATGGGTCATTAGAACAAAAAACGTTTAAAAATCGTTAGAAATCACCACGAAAAAAAGAGTACGTCCGTTCAAGCGTCCCGAAAAATGTAACCCCCGAAAAAATGACCGGGGTACCCCCGGCCGCAATCAGCCCGCGACAACTTCGAAGCTGTCATATTTTCCGTCGCGCTTGAGCTCGTCAACCTTGTTGATTGCTTTCATGAATTGCGAAAGCTTTCGATGATTCTTGTTCAATCTGTCGATGCATTCAGCTCTCGATGTGCTCAGCATGATGTGATGCAAGTTACGACTAACCAGAAGACTGTCGAGTTTCTCGTCTGGATAAGTCATGATGATCCAGACTTGCTCGAAGGTCTGTTCAGCTTTCAGCTTCCGGAGCATCAGCTCATAGATAAGCTGCACATAATCGTTGGCGTCAATATTTCCGGCGTGCTCAGGTAGTCCAGTGAGTGCCGCCATCAACGCATCATAGTCATAGACTAGGTCGTGCTGACCTAGGTGACGCTTGACGTATGTCGTCTTGCCGCTGCCAGGATAACCAGCGATAATATTAATTCGCATAGCCCGCCCCTGCCCCTTCTTTCGCTTGACCGTTTCTCTGCGTGTTTTCCAGTAGTGACAATCCTTGCAGAGTGACTGCAGATTGTCTTCGCTCAGCCGGTCGGCCCAATCGTCTTCGCTAGGAATAATGTGGTCGACCAACGTTGCTGGCATTCCACAGCGTTGGCACACACCATTGTCCCGGAGTAAGACGGCTTGTCGAGTATGCTGCCACGCTGTTGAGTGGTAGAACGCCAAGTAGTCCTGCTTAGTTTGTGCGCGGTGCTGATTGTATTGACGGTCCGAGTCCTGACGAATGCGAGTACCAATAGGAACTAACTGGCGACGGCCATTGATGAAGACCAGCTTTGCGTTTGGCATCACATATCACCACACCACCGGCGCTTCTTGTCGTTTCACTACTTTAAGCATGTCTATTCCTCCGTGTATTGTTTGATCTTGTCAACCTGCAAGTCGCACCAGCGGTCATGTACGCCATTCGCCTTATACACGGTTACGACCGGCATTGACTGGTAGCCTGCCGCGCGGAAACGTTCGTAGTCGTCCGCGTCTGCTGTTATAGTTTGCACTGGCATAGCACGCGACAGCAGGTTGACTGTCATACGACACTTGGGGCAATTTGGCTTCGTATAAATAATTGCGTGCATGTGTTTCTCTTCTCTCGATATTTTCTCAATAATTCGGTATTCCATAGGGCATACGTAGCCGTATTCTGTGCGCTTCATTCCATTAATTGAGCTCATAGGTGCACCGTAGCCTTTCGTCGTCATAAACGAACGCATACAGCAGATGTTTACCCGTGGTGAAGCCATTCTTTATCTCATAGGGATCATTTGGCTTTGCTGTTCCAAGCTGGCGCCACATAATGCCACGATCATCTTTAAACCGCTCGCTATGATAGTGGCCTGAGTGAAGCTCGTATGTTTTTGCCATGTTGAATATCTTTTTGTACTCAAATGGAAAAAGCCCTGTCAGCTTGTCCTTGGCTACATCTCCGTGGGCGAGCATAATGCCGACATGCCCTAGCAAGTATGCACAGCGCCAGTCGGTTGCCGGATTACTGTCATTGAGATCAACGTGTACTTGTGGATAGCGATCTATCAGCGCATAAAGAAAAGCGTATTCGAGATCACCTGAATGGTTACCGAACACGCTCTTGATTGAGACGCGATTGCTATATTCAATTGCCAGCGGAACAATCTGATCAAACAGCTTCACAGCATCATGGAATGCTTGGCGCATGTTTGCGTGATCTAATTGTGTTCCTCTAACTGTTTGTGTTGCATGAATCTGATCGCTATGGAATAGGTCTCCCAATTGCTCAATCACAATCTCGTTATAGCCATCCATGATGATCTCTCTGAGTTGACTCACCATGTCTTTTAGATCGGTGAATGTTGTCCATCCAAAGTGCAGGTCAGGCAATGGGATGACTAAGTTACGATCGCCCGATTTCTTCATGCCGTAATTTACCGGAATTATTTTGGCGTTGAACGCTTCGGCCATTTCACTTACCGATAAGCCTTGTTTCGGCTTTACGCGAATATGAATGCTGTACTGCGGAACTGTGCCGTCTTCGGTACTATGCTGCTCATACACTTTGTAGTCGCCTAAGACCATCTCGAACTTATCAGGATCGTATCCACACAGCTCCATCAAAGTTCGCGGGTCTTTGTTTGGCTCATGCTTAAGCCTCATTAAGGCCGTAACTGTTTGGCTGCCATCAGCATTAAGAGCAACTTTTCTGTCAGCGGATGTAGCCTTTGTATTTGTGCCGTCTGAGTCATATTCATTAGGCATGGGTGATTGAAACTCAATTCCAAGCCGCCGCGATTTCTTCTGGACTGCATCATAGCTAATTCCGAGCTTGTCTGCCGCCTCACGTCTGGTAAAACCTTCAGAGGCGAGCTTGCGCATCGTTCCAATTTGTTTATCTGTCCATTGCATTTACTCGCCTCCAAATATAAGTTGCTTGCAATATAATTTCAAATATAGGACAATGATGGTACACCAAAAGGAGGTAATATCTATGAGCTTAGATGGTAAAGTTGATAGCACTAAGGACAAAATCTCCGGTAAAGCCAAAGAAGTTGAAGGTAAAGTTACTGGTGATAAGGCCCGTGAGGCACAAGGTAAGGCTGAAGGCGTACTTGGCAAAGTAAAAGAAAAATTAGACGATGCCAAAGATGCCGTTAAAGATACCGTTGATGATGTAAAAGAAAAGTTCAATAAAGATTAATCTCTTGGCCGGCATTTGCCGGCTATTTGTTTGCACAAAAATAGCACCTCACCGTTTGGCGGAGTGCTCAGGTAAATAAAAAGACGCCACAGCGTCTTGAAAGCAATTTTTCATTTCGACATTACATGTAAAAAATATTAGTTGTTCCCATTTGAGTTGCTTTTGTGTCTTCCAGCTCAAAATCGCCTCGTTGTTTTCTGGTTATGACAATATTCTTTTGATTGTCAAAAGAAAATACATGGAAGCCAAATATTATCAATAAAACATTAAAATATAAAGTATTGTTTTTTGTAAAGAATATTCCTTCAACCGCAAGTAGCAAAACATTCATAGCAATTGACGGCCATGATGATGGGTTTAATGAAACTATAGGAACTATAAAAGTTATAAAAAAATTCAAAACCTCAACATCATTTGAATCAAGAATTCCTGTTTTAAATTTCTGCGCTTTTCGTTCGGATTCTTTCTTCAAATGTTGAAGCCATAAAACAAGAATAATTAGTGAGACAATAGAAATCCCTATAAGGAAAGCCCAAAAAGGTGGGTTGAGTTGCCATGTGTTTTTCAAGCTCTTCATCGAAAAGCTTTTTAAGCTATTCAAAAACACCATAATAAATACTGGAACATAGGAAGATAGGAAAATCGTCCACTTAAAAAGTTTCTCCATTTTCTAATTCCTTTCTTCTGATATGTTAACCTTGAATATTGCTGCGATCGTCGATCCCTTTTCGATGACCCAACAACGTCTTATAATAAGCATCTTGCATTAAGTTAATAAAGTTTCCCACTTGTGTGCTATCCTCATAAATAATTTTTCCTTTAGAAGGGTCAACCTTGATGTCCAACTTAAATTCATCTATTACTTCTTTTGTTGCTGTAAGATCTCTTGTAAATAACGCAACATCGCCATCATCAGATAACTTAGCAAGTCTTTTTACATATCCAGCATTCTCAAGTGCTGCATTTTTTAAAGCATCAAAATTTTCAATAACTTTACTAAGCTCTTTACTCTTAAGAATTGTATTTGCTTCATCGGCAAATTCATTTTTTAAATGAAAAATGCGCTCAAAAGAAATATGCTGAAAAATAAAAACGTCACCTTCAGAGACTATCAAGTCTACAGAGCCATCCGTTGCCAATAAATCCTTTTCTATAAATTCCTTAAAAGTTCCAGCTTGCAGTTTACCAGCAAATCCCTTCTTCAAATAGGTAAGCTTCTTCGTTCTCTTAAAACTATAAATATTTTTTGTTTTCCCATCTTTGTCGGTATAAGTAAAGTCATAGACAAAAAAGTCGAAGTTGTCCGGAGAAAACCTATAAGCTTGCGCAGGACTAGCAAAACTGTCACAGACTATACTCATATTTTTTTATAGGCCTCGACACTAGCAACTTCCACAGTCTCATCAATTTTTCCAATGATGTTATATGCTTCTTGGTCTTTTGATTCCATCGCTTCGACATTATCCAGAACTATTTGACGAATTTGAGATTCTAATATCTTTTGAATAGTTGGTGATACAGTCGTTACTTTCGTACTTGTAGCATTCCAATGGCATAAATGCAAAGAGACCTCGGTCTTTTCATCTCTCAGGGTCTTGCCCATATCAGCTAATTTCATATCAACATCTCCCAAATATTGTTTGTGACCTTAGTATAGCAAAAATGGTGGTGGGTGGGTTCCCATCACCAACAAACAATATTTGGATATACTAGCATTATATACAAACGTTAGTTCGTAAGTCAACTAGTACAAAGCGAGCGGGCGGAGTTGCACCGTCCCGTTTCAGCATTGAGTAACTAGTATCAATGCCTTCCCTCATCGTCTCTGTTGCTCGCATAATGCGCCACCGGTTGTACTTCCCAGCGGCACGACACGAATCCTAGATACCGCGCTAGGCCGCTAACGCACAGACAAGTCTCTGGCGGGACATAGTAGCCGTGTCTTGCTACCGTTCTGTATTGCTCGCTCTCCCAGTGTCAGATGGGGTCATCGCAAGCTATGCTCCGTGCCGGAATCGAACCGGCAGCCATGCACGGCTTCCACATCGGAGCTACCTATCCACGGAGGCATGATCACCGCGAATCGAGGCAAATCATCATACAATGAAAGAAGGAAGCACCGCCGGCTCTCACCTTTGGCACAATACAATATTAGCACGCCATTTCAGGACAGATGTCCGGTGTTTGTCCGCTCTTTGTCCGGTGTTTGTCCGCTGTTTGTCCGGACCAGCAATCCATGGTCACCGACCGGCCATAGTCCGGCAAAGGTATACAACGCGTCTTTAAGAGCATCGTAGTACCCGCTTTTCTCGTATCCGGAATCAGCAATCAACAGCTCTACAGCAATTGGTCGCTTAATGTAATAGTCTCTCAGTATGTTTCGCCGAGCATCATCTTCGATGCACTCGATTGTCTTTTCGCAGACTTCTACGTACGTTTCATCATCCAAATGGTTGGTAATCTTTATCTCCATAACGTTGCCGATTGATGATGATCTTGGCATACCGTCAAGTGATGGCGACTGGATAGAAGCCTTGACCCGTGACCTTTGCTTTCGTCTACGATAGTCTTCTAGCACATTGTCAGCTTCAGCCACAGACGCTTCATAATCCCACGGGCTCACAGCACTAGCTGTTGTCTTTCTCACTTGCGTATCACTCCTTTCCCAGTTTGCCCAGAACCACACGCCCACCAAGGCTATGAACAGCATGACGGCGATCATTTTTGCGCGACCATCAGCGCTACCACCTGACCACCCACGGCATCCGCACAGTTCTTGGCATCTTTATATAGGCCGAAAACATGGGAATTGTCTCCAGATATGCTGTAGTCACCATCATACTCGCTGTAATACTCAACAAACTTGTTTTGTGCCACCGTGACCACAAACAAGGCTTCTCCAGCGATCATAGGCTGGCCTTGTACATTTCTGATTTTCTTTTTGTATATGCCATTAATGATAATCCATATCGCAAAGCCAATCAGCACCAGCAATAAAGCATCCTCAAACATTAAATCTGTCATTCATACTCTCCCTTTCGTTTGACTGAACGGCAATCAACGATCATGCCACCAGTTGTAAATTAACCAGATAGCAAACGCGATGAGGCCGATAATTGTAGTGATGGCCTCCCACCAGAACTTGAACCCCAGATAATCATGCAGGCTCATGGTGCGCCTCCAGCTTCCGACCACACCACTGACAGTAAGTAATGCCAATGAGCATGCCAATATCTAATGTGTCAATAGGATCGCCAGTGGCTTCATCAGTCATATAGTCATTGATGTATTCTTGCATCGTAACTTCTCTGCCCGATGGAGTGTGGCAGTACTGGCACTGCGGGTCACCGTCTGATGCGGCGGCGTAACGTTTCTGCATGTCCTTACGGTACTTGTCTCCATAGGCGGTATATCCGGCCACCATCGTCATGCCAATAGCCTTCTCTACCGTGGAGTTGAACACGTCTTGCTTGGTTTCAATCA
>NZ_BOLV01000034.1 GCF_016861845.1 Lacticaseibacillus suilingensis | reverse complement strand
ATCAGTCATCTGAAAACCTCCAGTTTCAATTCATGATACAGGATGCACTCTCCCTGAGTAAACTTTGCACCAGAACCAATGCAAGTCCAACCCATTCCCCACCATAAACACAATCTTCACGTCTTACCCCTCCAAATAGTGCTGCTGAAAATCAAAAACAATCAAACCCAGATAGAAACACATCCACGCTAACAAGATCCTAGCACGCCAAGATAGGAACAACCAGCACCGAACGGGGACAAACAGAAGGGCCTAACTAGATATATGTATTGGCGATTGAGACCATTTAATATGCCTCATAACTCCGTCAAAAATCCCTACAATCTGCAAGGTCAACTGTACCGGCTTAACTTGCGTCCCCGGCCGTTCTGGCCCACGCAGCGCAGTCCCCTTCTCAGCCTGCACATACTGCGCAATCATCCGCGCCGTCGCTAAATACACACCACCATTGCGCCCCCGCACCCGGCGAATGCTCAATTGCGCCCGCTTAGCCAACGCGTTCAACAGCCGCACTAACGACTGCCGGCTGATGCCGAGCGTTTGCTGCAGCTGCAAATAAGTAAAACGCGCATGCCCAAGCACACGGTCAGTCGACCGCTCCGAAAGCCGCAGCAGATCCTGGGCCCACTCCTGCTGATGGGAGTACTGCCGCTGAGCGCGCGGCTTGCGAAAATGCGACCACACCTGCGCCCCACTCTTAATCACGGTGCCAGGCACATATCGCTCGCACAATTCCCGCACGTAACTCATATCCGCGCCTTGATACCGCTCAGAATAAGCTGAGCGCACAATGGCGCGCACCTCGCTGTCGCGCAACGGTTGCCGCTGAAAGCTGGACCATTGATCAGCGTAGTCGAAAGCTTCAGCTTCAGATACACCAGAAGCATACTGAGCCAGACATAGCGTCAAAAGCGTATTGTTGCGCCCATACCCACTCCCCTGCGCGCATGGCACCTGGGCCTGAGTCAGCGTCTCAAACCATTGTGTATGTACCTGATCACTCACTAGCTTGGCTGGTGCACCTTGCTGCTTCTCACCAACTGCCATCGACCATGCTTGCAGCGCAGCAAATGGCGGCCGGGCATCTTCATCAACCTCGACCAGGGTGTCACTCGATGGCAACCGAAAGAAGCCAAAGTCATTAGCCCCAGTGTCAGTATAGGGATTCCGCGCCGCCACTGCTGCCCGAATCGCTTGTGAAACGTGTTTTGCCGAAGCCAAGGCTGGATACCGTCCATCTGCACTGCGGCGGATCCAAACCGGCGCCTCCATCACGTAGTAAGCCTGATAGCCATGCGGTGTCGACAAGATATAGGTTGGCTCAAACAACGCCCCACCTTGCCGAATGATAAAGCAGCTGCTATCAAAATCAGCGTAATCAGGCTTTGCACCGGCAGGATAATCAACATCAACAACAAATGTAGTAATTGCCTTGAGGTTCTTCTCCACGTGCCCGCGAATGGTCCCAAACTTCACTCCTCGCCGCTCGTAAGTGCCGTAGCGAAAGACATTAGGCGTCCAGTGCGAAGCCCCATCTGCATCCAGCACGGCCTCCTGTGAGGTCATCACGACCCCTTGCGCTGCTCGCAGCAAGTCCTTGCTCCAGCACACAAAAACCGCCCCGCTTTTACGAGCAGTCCCGTCTGGTACCAACGCTGAATGCTTGTAGCGTCGGGTAGATAAGGTTTCACCTAGAATAGTCTTGATTGCATCGGCTGCATCCGTCTTGCGCATCCTACTCGCTCCCGTTGTTGAGATACAACAAAGGCCCAGTACCGCTTTCGCGTATACTGGGCCCTTGGGCGAAGAGTGTACGCAAAAAACAGAAAACACCGCGCACCCTTGCCATCGCTCCCAAACGGGGTTAAAATGACAATAACTTGATAATTATTTTTGTGGGCGCTACCGATTGCCGTCGGTGGTGTTTTTTTGTGTCTTCATTCACATATCAGTATCTGGGAAACAGCGCTATAACGCAATAGTCTAGGGATTCCTGTATTATCGAATACATGTATTCTCAGTGACACATAATACAATACTACAAGTATTAATGTATTCTGTAATACTTTAATACAAAGTGGCGGGAACATTAAAGCCGCCAACTAGGGATTCCTTTCACCGACCAAATTCGCGGTGCTTCTCTTCCGACAATGTATTATTGTATTCCAGAATACATGTATTACAGAATACAGTTTGAACTCAATCGCCCAAGCAACAGCGGTCATGGTATAATCTCCTTGGATGTATTACAGAATACAAAAACGGAGGTACCAACCAAATGACTGCTACCGTCTTATCCTTTGCGAACTTCAAGGGCGGCGTCGGCAAAACTTCAACCACGGCGCTCGTGGCTTGGAGCCTGGCCAAAGCCGGGCACAAAGTCTGCATGATCGACTTTGACCCGCAAGCCAACCTGACTGCACTGATGATCAAAACCTACGCGAGCCTGCACAATGACATGCCTGCAACTATCAAAACCTCGCTAATGACCGCCATCACCGAAGACAAGCCGCTCAAAGACATCATGATCTCAATCAGCGACAACCTCGACCTGGTGCCGAACGCCGTCGACTTTTCCATCTATGGTAACTTCTTAACTTCCAAGTATCCAACGGAAAAAGAGCAGGTGACCTCGTTCCGGCCCTACGTTGACGCGCTGCGCGACGCTTACGACTTTATCTTCATCGATGTGCCGCCGACCTTGCAACCGACGAATGACACGGCTTTTTACGCCTGTGATCAACTGATTGTTGTGCTGCAAACCCAGGAACGTGCACTGACCGGGGCCGAACAGTTCGTCAAGTACATGCAATCCTTCATGATTGACCGCTACAACGCACCGCTCGACATCCTCGGCATCCTGCCAGTGTTGACCGAGCGCCGCGCGCCAGTCGACGAAGCAGTGCTACAGGCTGCCATCGATGAATTTGGCACCGAGAACATCTTCGAGCACCACATCCTCATCCAGTCGCGGATTAAACGCTACGACATGACGGGCATCACCGACAACCCGAAGGACATGTGGGACAAGAAGGTTCACAGCGCCTACAAGGCCGTCGCCGAAGAAATGATTCAGCGTCTGGAGGCGAATTAGTCATGGGAATGCTTGAGAAAAAGCCGACTCAAAAGACCGGCAAGTCGCTCCTGCGCCACACGCCAGGCGGGGTCGAGGTCGAAAACCAGGTCGACCGCGAATCCATCATCCAAAGTGTCAAGGAAACCGCAGCTCCGAAAAAGAAGCCAGCTGAAAAAACGACTTCAATTCGCATCTCGGTGACAACCCGTAATGCGCTGAATTCGCTGGTGACGCTCGGCGAAGCTGACACCGTGAACACGCTCTTAGATCAGCTCATCACGCAAAAGCTCGAGTCGCTGCGCCCAGATCAGCAACGCACTTACGACATCATCAATGGCGTTGCGACCAAGCGCGACAAGGATTAGCAACCGTCCTCCGTAAATGTATTATTGTATTCTAGTATTATTGTATTAAAGTATTCTTGGATTATTGTATTCTGTAATACATAAGCCGCAGAGTATACACCGCTACCACCCAAGGAGGAGACAGATGGCATCACCGGTAAAATCGATTGGTTCACTGGCGCAGCTGTTGGCTCGGTTGCAAGGCAAGAATCCTGCAACCTGGCTCTTGGCAGATTTGCCGCCAGCTAGCCAAGCCATCATTGCGTATGACCGCATGTTCGCCATCAACGACCTGACGCCTGACGCTTTCAGGGCGACAGATTTCGCCAATCTAACCAAGGATCAGGATGGTCTCAATCATTATGTTTGGATTGAGACCGGGCAAGCCAACGAAGTGATTGTGGTCGGCCGCACCAAGTTTAATCCAACCGAGCCTGACTATGGCGACCTGTTTAAAGACTATGCCGTCGACCTAGGCAAATCTGCGGATGCCATCGCGCAGGTTGTCTTTGGCGATAACTACCAGGCCAAGGTGACAGCGCCGCTGACTGAACTTGCAAAACAGATTAATCAGTATGTTAAAGGGGCGGTCATTATCCCACTCAATGCACCAACACCAGCGCTGGCTGACCGCCTTGAAACCGAAATCGGTGATGCCGTTGTCGCTGAATATGGCGCACTCAATCCTTATTCGCACCGTTATAACCAGAGTAGGGGAGCCAAAGCGCAAGCCTATGAGGTTCAACAACCCATTGTCGGCGTTACCGTGGATTGGGTCGGCAAGGTTACCGAATATCATCTTAAACCCGGCGATGTGTTTTTGATTGAAGGCGCCGCCGGATACGATGCCGTCTTCGTCCTGAGCGCCCGCCATGGCAGGATTCAACTCGATGCCAGCGATATTCTTCAGCACTGCAAAAAAGTATAAATTTGCCAGTATTCACCGCCACCAGCCCATGCTACACTGTCTTCGTAAGCAGAAAGTCCTGAAATCATCAACCATGCGTCAGCCGAGTAGCAGCGGCTGGCGTTTTTCTCATGCTGAATCGCGGCTCTGTATCAAGCACGTTTCGTTTACCTGGAAAGTAAATCTTGGAGAAATCGTTTACAGTCAAAAAATTTAATGCTATAGTGACCCCATTGGCCAATGGATAGTTATCGTTAGCAATAGCGAGCTAAACCTGTTTGCCGTGACCCATGCGCAAAAACTCTGCGTGGTCGGTAACGGCAGGCAGGTTTTTGTTTTGCCCAAAATATCAAGGTGGGAAAGGGTAACACTCATGCTGATCAAGAAGGGACTCAACAATAACGTTGCTTTTGTAGTCGACGATAAAGGCAACAACCTGATTGTCACCGGCACCGGGATTGCATTCGCGAAGCATCCAGGTGACGAGATTGACGAAAGCAAAATTGACTATTACTTTCCAATTCTGCCGCGAGAAATCTCTGAAGATCTAGCAAAGTTGCTGGTCGACATTAACATTAAATACTATGCAATCGCCAACGACGTTGTCGATAAAGCGCAAGCAATGCTCAAACAGCGTCTAAACGCCAGCATTATCTTGGCATTGACGGATCATATTCATGGAGCCGTATCGCGCCAGCGAAACGGCATCACACTAAAAAATCCACTGAGATGGGAGATTAAGCGTATTTACCCGCAAGAATTTGAAATCGGTTTATTTGGTACTAAGCTCATTGAAAACTTTTTTGGCGTCATTCTCGGCTCCGATGAGGCCGCAACAATCGCACTGCACATCGTGAATAGCGAGTCGGAGCAGCAAAACGAGTATCGCGGCTACAAACTAGTCGAAATGGTGCACTGGATCTCAACGGAAGTCTCGGCTTACTTCAGCCGGGATCTTTCTGCGGTAACCGACGAGTTCTACTACCAGCGCTTCCTGACACATGTGCGGTTCTTCATTCAACGTGTGCTGGCGAACAGCTATAACCAAAACGCAAGCGCATCGGACGCTTTGCGGTTCGTTCAACAGAGTGATCCAACCGCGGCAGCCTGCGTCGAAATTGTAAGCAAAAAATTCGAAGAGCTTTACAACATTCATATCTCAACAGAAGAGCGTGCGTTTCTAACTTTACACATTCACAACATATTGGCGCATGCAACACAATTAAAGGAGTAACAATCATGGCACAGTACACAGATCTGAGTAAATTCATTGTGGCTCATATTGGTGGGCCATCTAACGTGGTCTCATTGGTTCATTGCTTTACTCGACTTCGCTTCGTGCTTAAGGACGAAAGCATTGCTGAAACGGAAATGCTCAAGGACCATGACGGAATTATCGATGTCATGCAGGCCGGGGGCCAATACCAAATCGTCATCGGTATGCATGTAGAAGCCGTATTCGATGAAGTCGACAGCCTGTACCATTTTCCGGGCGCTTCCGACGATAGTGACACTGAAGAACAGCCCGTTGAGGCTACTCAAGAAAAGAAGTCGCTCTGGGAAAAAGCTGTTGAATTGCTTTCCGGCATCTTCGTACCGCTGCTAGGCATCCTGTGCGCCAGCGGTATGATCAAAGGGTTGCTGGCAATTCTCTCAACCGCTGGCATTCTACACACCACCGATGGGACCTACATTATCCTCTATGCCATTGGTGATGCGCTGTTCTACTTCTTCCCATTCTTCCTGGCTATCAGCGCTAGCAAGAAATTCCATGTTGATCAGATGACCGCGGTAGCGATTGCCGGCTCTATCTTGTACCCGACTTTAATCTCTGCGCTTAGTGGCAAGCCGCTAGCAACCATCTTTAGCGGCACCGTTCTTGCTTCCAAAACGTACCTGACTTTCCTGCATATTCCGGTACTGCTGAACAATTATTCCTCAACGGTTATTCCTATTATCATCGCCGTCTGGTTCGCCTCGATTATTCAACGGTGGGCCAAGAAAATCAGTCCAAAGTCAGTGGCAAACTTCTTGGTGCCAATGCTTACGCTCTTAATTACCGTACCAATGACCTTGCTGGTTGTCGGCCCAGTTGCCACCTGGCTGTCGAATATCATCGCCTGGGTTGTGCAATCTCTGTATCACCTCAGCCCGATCCTGGTTGGTGCCTTTATCGGCGGTTTCTGGCAGATTCTGGTTATCTTCGGAATCCACAACGCTCTGATTCCAATTGTCATCAACAACTTGGCAACTCAGGGCTATGATATCATCTTCGCCGCCAACATCGCGGGGCCTTTCACTCAATTAGCAACGCTTCTTGCCTTGGCCCTTGTGCTTAAGAATCAAAATAAACGCGAAACCACCATTGCTGCGATTTTCCCAGCCATCTTTGGAATCACTGAACCAGCAATTTATGGGGTGACACTGCCAATGAAGACGCCGTTCATCATTAGCTGCATTTCCTCCGCCTTTGGCGGGGTTTTGGCCATGCTGATGGGCGTTAAGTTCTATCAAATGGGCGGCCAGGGAATCTTCGCTTTCCCATGCTTTCTTTCACCTAAAGCGACCGACTTCTCAGGCATGATCTCTGCTATCATTGTCGTCCTTATATCGATGGCCTTGGCGTTCACCATGACGGTGATTACTTACCGCTTCAAAGCTAAGACCTCAGCGACTGAAGCCTTGAACTAACATTGCATATTAAGGAGGTCACCATGACGACTATCGTTAATTTATCTGCAAATCCATTCAATCTAACTTCGCAACAAGATGCCCAAGTTAGGGCCAAGCTCAGCACGATGTCCGAGAAAGAAAAAATCGGCCAGCTGTTCTGCCTGCTAGGCGATTACAACACTGAAAAAGAATTAAAAGAGGTTATCGATACCTATCAACCTGGTGGGTTTATGTACCGTCCACAACACAGTCAAAAGATCCAATCCCTGCAGCGAGCCGCACAACGTATCAGTAAGGTTCCTCTGCTACTTGGGGCCAATCTCGAGTCCGGTGGCGATGGCATCGGCACTGATGGCACATTCTACGGCCGGCAAATTGAAGTTGCTGCCAGCAACAAGCCGGAAAATGCCTATCGGCTCGGTCTCGTCGCAGCGCGCGAAGGAAAAGCGGTCGGCTGCAACTGGGCGTTTGCACCAGTGGTTGACTACAACGCAAACTTTGCTAATCCCATCATCAACGTCCGCACTTACGGGGACAATCCCGATACGGTCATCAAAATGGGCTTGGAATACATGCGCGCTGCTCAAGGTGAACACGTAGCGGTTGCTATCAAACATTTCCCAGGCGATGGTGTAGATGACCGCGATCAGCATCTGCTGACCTCTGTTAACTCACTGTCTACTGAAGATTGGGACAAGACCTACGGCAAAATCTACCAGACGATGATTGACAATGGTGCCCTGACGGTTATGGCTGGGCACATTTACCAGCCAGCCTACACGCGCCATTTCAACCCCAAGATTGCTGACAAGGATATTTACCCTGGCTCACTCTCACCAGAGCTCTTGCAGGGTCTACTGCGCGGCAAACTAGGCTTTAACGGTATGATTTCAACCGATGCGACGAACATGGCCGGTTTTAGTTCTCAAGGTAAGCGGTCAGAGCTATTGCCACAAGCGATTAACGCCGGTTGTGATATGTTACTCTTCACCCGCGATCTGGAAGAAGACTACCACTTCATCACAGCAGCTGTTCAAAATCACACCATCTCTCAAGAACGCTTAGACGAAGCGGTACTGCGTATTCTTGCTACCAAAGCCGCACTCAAACTCTTTGAAGCGCAGGCGGCTGGCACCCTTGTCCCTGGTGAAGGTGCATTAAAGGTGCTGCAATGTCCCGAACATGTTCAATGGGCCAAAGACCTAGCACAACAGTCAGTGACTCTAGTAAAAGACAAAGAACACCTGATGCCACTAGACTCGAACCGGACCAAACGACTATTAGTCTTTGTCATTGGTGATGTTGTCAGTGCCAGTGGGAAGCCGCCGGTTCATAACATCTTCGTTGATGACCTGAAGAAGGCAGGCTTTGAGGTCACTCTGTTTAACGAAGATGACGCCGAACTGAAGTCACTGCTTGTCGCTGGCTCGGTTTCAGCGCTTACGTCACGCTTTGATGCAGCCATCTATTTTGCCAATGTTAAGACTGCCAGTAATCAAACAACCGTGCGCCTGAATTGGCTCAAACCCATGGGCTTTAATGTGCCATGGTTCGTTCACGAACTACCGACTATCTTCATCTCGGTTGCCAATCCTTATCATCTGCAGGACGTGCCGATGGTTGGCACCTTCATCAACGGGTATACGGCTAATGACTATGTTCCAGCCGCGATTGTTGACAAGTTAGTCGGTCGTTCCCCATTCCAAGGTGTCAGCCCAGTTGATGCCTTCTGCGGTTATTGGGACACAAAACTGTAATCAGTAAGGAAGAGTGTAATGTTTAATTTTCTCAATCAAAGTAATAAACTCTACGCCCCAGTAGATGGGCAACTCATGCCAATTTCCAAGGTGCCAGATAAGATGTTCGCCAGCAAAGCCATGGGCGATGGCTTTGCGGTTCAACCCCATGACAGTAAGATTGTTTCGCCAGTCGATGGCAAAATCACGATGATTGCGGGGACCAAGCACGCACTCGGTCTTAAAGCAAAAGATGGTACAGAATATCTAATCCATATGGGCATCGATACAGTCGCGCTGAATGGTGCCGGCTTCGACATTCTCACTGCGGTAGGCAAAAAAGTGCACCATGGGCAACCACTGGCGACTTTTAATCTGACGACTGCACAAGCGGCTGGCAAGGCCACTGCTGTGGTAGTAGTGTTACTCCAAAAAGAAGACGTAATTCCCACGTTGACGGAAAAATCGGTACATGCGGATGACCTAGTTGCTGATCTTGACGCCGAAAGTCAGGCGGGTTAAATGCTAAAAGGTCTAATCTTCGACATGGATGGCGTACTGACCAGAACGGATCGTTATCATCTTGCAGCATGGGAGCAGCTCGCAAAAAGCATAGGCATAGAGCTCCCGGCAAACGCCAATGAGTATCTGAAAGGCCGTTCGCGCTTAGACTCGCTGAACTACATCCTTGAACAAGCACCGGCAGTTCACTACACCGCCACCCAAAAGGATGAGCTGTGTGCTAGAAAAAACACCCTCTACCAGAAACTCACAGCGGATATGACACCAGCAGACATTCTGCCAGGTATCTATACTCTGCTAACAGCAGCCAAGGCGCAGGGATTGCGGCTTGGTGTCGCAAGTGCCTCACAAAATGCTCCGCGACTACTCGCTAAGCTCGAACTACTGGATAGCTTTGATGCCATTACGGACCCTGCTACCCTCTCGGCAAGTAAGCCGGATCCAGCAATCTATAATCAGACTGCGAAGCTGTTAGGGCTAAGCAGTGGAGAAGTGATGAGCTTTGAAGATGCCGCTTCTGGCATCGAATCCATTAAAGCTGCGCATCAATTTGCAGTCGGTATCGGCAGTGCCGAGGAACTGGTTGGCGCGGACGTCATTGTTCCGAACACAGCGGCGCTTGACCTAATAATGCTAACCGTACAATTCGATGCTAATATCTCGGACTCGGTCAACTAAGAAAGGAGTCTTTTCATGGAATTTGACGATAATTTTCTCTGGGGCGGCGCCACTGCCGCCAACCAATATGAAGGTGGCTACCTTGACGGCGGCAAAGGTCTAAGCACCGCGGACGTCATGACCAATGGCGCCGTGGATCAGCCGCGCCGCGTCACCTGGAAGAATCCCACCACCGGCGAAACCGGCGCCACGCCCTTTGGCTTTGGCGCCAATAACCGCCAAGTCCCTGAAGGTGCTGAACCCGCTGTGCTTGATGGCGAATACTACCCCAGCCACACCGCCACCGACTTCTATCACCACTACCAGGAAGACATCAAGTTGATGGGCGAAATGGGCTTTAAGGTCTTCCGCCTCAGCATGAACTGGGCCCGCATTTTCCCGAACGGGGACGATGCGCAGCCGAATGAAGCAGGTCTGCAGTTCTACGATAACGTCTTCGATGAATGCAAAAAATACAACATCGAGCCGCTGGTCACCTTGTCTCACTACGAGACCCCCCTGCACCTGGCGATTAAGTACAACGGCTGGGCCGACCGCAAACTGATCGATCTCTTCGTGAAGTACGCCACCACCGTCATCAAGCGTTACAAGGGCAAGGTGCACTATTACCTCACCTTCAACGAAATCAACATGATGGAAATGAGCGGCTACATGGGCGGCGGCATCATCAACGCCACCGAACAAACCAAAGCCCAAGGCGCCCATAACCAGTTCGTCGCCAGTGCGCTGACTGTGCGGGCCGCGCATAAAATCGACCCGAGCGTGCAAGTCGGTCAAATGTTGGCCTATGGTCCCCTTTACGCCTTAACTGCTGATCCTAACGACCAGCTCAAGGCCCAAGTGGATATGCAAAACACCTACTTCTACTCTGACGTGCAAACTGGCGGCCACTACCCGGCTTACCGCATCAAAAAGTATGAACGTGACGGAATCAAGCTGGATGACACCCCAGAAGACTACGAGCTTCTGGCCCACTACCCAGCCGACTTCCTGAGCTTTTCGTGCTATGGATCCAGTACCGTCACCACCCATGATGTTGACAGCAAAGACGGCGGCAATTTTGTCACCGGCGTGAAGAACCCCTACCTGAAGACCAACGCCTGGGGCTGGGCCACCGATCCGCAAATCTTGCGCATCGCTTTAAACAACCTCTACGACCGTTACCACAAGCCACTCTGGATTGTCGAAAACGGCATTGGCTGGGCCGATGACATCGGCGCCGATCACAAAATCCACGATGGCTACCGCATCGAATACCTCCAGCAAAACCTGGCTTCCATGCGCGACGCTGTCACTATCGATGGTGTGGATCTGATGGGTTACACCATGTGGGGCTGCATCGACCTCGTTTCCGCCGGCACTGGTGAAATGCGCAAACGCTATGGTTTCGTCTACGTTGACCGCAATGACAAAGGCGAAGGCACCCTTAACCGGTACCCGAAGGACTCGTTCTACTGGTACAAGAAGGTCATTGCCAATAATGGCGAGGATCTTAGCAACTAATTCTGGCTCTTCGTCAAGTAGAGTTAATAGAGATTTCTATGAGTGTCTGTTTCAAACTCGTTGTGTATGAACGGTTCTGGTGCAAAGTTTACTCAGGGAGAGTGCATCCTGTATCATGAATTGAAACTGGAGGTTTTCAGATGACTGAT
>NZ_BOLV01000033.1 GCF_016861845.1 Lacticaseibacillus suilingensis | reverse complement strand
TACCGATGCATGGCGTAACAGCCTAGACCACTATCAAGAATTCGTTATCATCGTTGCACTTGACTTGAAAATTGAGGTATCAATAGCACCACGTTCGTTGGCTTTCGGTGAATTAAGGTGAATTAAGGTGAATTAAATTGGAGAATATGTCTAAAAAAAAGGTATTGATGGTTGTAGAAGCTTTTGGTGGAGGGGTATTTACGTATCTCGAAGAGTTATCGAAGTCACTAATCAATGATTTTGATATTTATATTGCATTTGGCAAAAGAAAACAGACGCCAATTGACTTTAGGAAACATTTTTCAACAGAGGTACATTTTTTGGAGGTCAAGCACTTCCAACGGTCAATTTCAATCAAAGAAGATTTATTAGCTTTGTTTGAATTGAGACGTATCGTCAAAGAAGTCGACCCTGATATTATCCACCTTCATTCGAGTAAGGCAGGTATTCTTGGAAGATGGGGATTAAACGGAAATAAGATTCCAATTTTTTATACGCCACACGGTTACAGTTTCCTGATGGAAGACGCAAGTCGCTTTAAGAGAGCAGCTTACTGGCTTGTAGAACGGATGTCAGCGTGGCGGAATTGTACGACAATTGGCTGTAGTGCGGGCGAATATGCCGAGGCAAAAAAATTAAGTAGCAAAGCCGAATTGATTTCTAACGGGGTTGATACTACGGAACTTGATGAAATCCTGGGATCACGGTCGGACATGAAAACGAACTCGAAATCAGTGATAACGCTTGGACGTGTTTGTTTCCAAAAGAACCCGCTGTTGTTCAACAAGATTGCGGAGCGTCTACCGGACTATAAGTTTGTTTGGATTGGTGATGGGGAACTTCGAGATGAACTTACGGCGCCAAATATTAAGGTCACCGGCTGGCTGGATCGGGAAGCTGCGGTTAAAGAGTTGTCCACTGCAGAGGTCTTTATGTTGCCTTCACTTTGGGAAGGATTACCAATTTCTCTATTGGAGGCAATGTATTTGAACTGTGTTTGTGTTGTAAGCGATGTGGTCGGAAATCGGGATGTGATTACAAATAAAACAAATGGGTTTGTTTGTGAAAATATTGAAGACTTTGTACATGCTATCGAAAGCGCTGAGTTGCCGGATGCATCTGAGTTGGCTAATCAAGCGCATCTCGATATTCTTGAACACTATAATACTATTAAGATGTCCGAGGAATATGAAGAAATATACTCTTCGTGTTTAACTGAACGACATATTATGGCTTGATGAGATCTATTGACGACATGTTAAATTAGCTCGTTTCGGCTGGAAATATATCACTTCCTGAACTTCCGGCGTTTGTGGTCTTGCCTGTAAGGAACGGCACTCAAGACGTGCATAGGCAACTGTAATTTATTTATCTATTTAATAGAATTATTAAGAGTTTGACGGTGTCTTTACTAATCCCCTTGATATAACTTGATTTTCAGAACATATTTCTTGCTTGGAGTGTATATTTAATGGATAAAACAAAGTTAGAGGGTAATGAAACAACGGTAAAAGTTTCTTTTATTGTTCCAGTTTTTAACATAGAGGAGACGTTGATCCGAAGATGTGTTGACTCCATTACAAATCAGACGTGTTCTGGATTTGAGATTATCCTCGTCGATGATGGATCTGATGAGGCTTCGGCTCGGGCTTGTGATAGAATTTCCAATGATGATTTCAATGGTAAAATTTTTGTGATTCATCAGGAAAATCTTGGTCTATCGGCAGCCAGAAATACAGGTGTACATAACGCGTCGGGACGATACGTAACTTTTGTGGACCCGGATGATTGGGTTGCAAATGATTTTTTAGAGAAATTATATCCAAAGGATAATAATTTTCCTGACGTTGTTATCGGAAAGATTCAAAAGGACTATCCACGAGAACAAATTTTTTATCGATACCCATTTTATGATGGGCAAATATTTCGCATAGCTGATAAATCGAAACTCTTGCAACTTCTTCTAAATTATGACTCACACATTTATGATGCACCTGGAAAACTAATCCGACGCGAGGTTTTGCTGGAAAACTCTGTTTTTCATGACCCCGAATTAAGCCAAGGTGCGGAAGGCTTAGAATTTAATTTTAGACTATTTAAGGTTATCTCAAGTTGCATTTTTCGAGACTGTTTCGTGTATCACTATTGTTACACAAGCAATTCGATTACAACTACGCCATCCGAGCGTAATGATACATTAATTGTTAATTGTTTCATGAAAATTTACAAGGAAATTGAAAACAGTGACAACATAGAGCCAAACGCTAAAATGGATTTAAAGAGAAGTTGGTCTTCTAGGTTTGAAATTGCATTGTCGGCAATTCTTATTGGATCAATATTTAATCCAATAAGTGAGGCCAGTTGGAAGTCACGAAAAGCAAGGGCGCTCAGATTAAAAGTTACTGATGCGTATCAGTTGATGCTTTCGTTGTCTACTTCGCGAGATAGTGTAGGAATTGCAAGAAAGATCGCATTATATTCGTTTAAACGAGACCTCTACACTGTAATCGCTCTAATTGCTAGAATTAGATATGAACAAAAAAGAATATTGAGTAGGTAAAGGGCAAGATGTTACTTTATTTTTTTATCATAAGTTGTTCAATCGGTTCTCTGTTGCTAGTCTTAGAAAAATCTTCACGCCAAAAAAATAATGTGAACGAGAAAACTTTGCTGTATATCGTAGGAGCTCTCAGTGTTGCCGTACTGTTATCGATATATCTTATGCGTGGATATGGTGTTGGTACTGACTATCCCATGTATCATAGCTTCTACTATTTTTCAACTGATGCTTTGAAGCGATTTGGTATTGAGAACGGCTATCTAGTAATTTATAGCATTGCAAAGTCGCTTGGAATGTTTTGGATAGTTTCGTTAATCTCCTTTATTCTTTATTTTTCAGGTTTCTTTATTCTATCCAGAAAATTAGGTTTATCACTAGCAACATTCGAATCAATGCTTATACTTTCGTATTTGTTCTTCACGTCATTTAATATGGTCCGTCAGATGTCTGCAATTGGTGTTGTTTACCTCGGTATCGCGTTTTCAGGGATGTTTGACTTTACACAACAATTTGGCTTGAAAAGAAAAATTTTGTTCATACTTTTTGTGTTCCTTGCCGCACAATTTCATTCGAGCGCGTATGTTGCTGTGCTGTTTTTGTTGTGTAGAAGTATTAATCTAAATTCGCGTGTGGTACTTTTTGGATCTGCGATAATGAGTATTTCCTATTTCCTGAACATAGGAAATATAATTGTTCCGAAAATCATATATTTATTTCCACATTATGTACAGAAGTATAGTCTTATTGAGAACGACTTCTTCACGTCTGGGAGTAAAGGCTTGATTGAGTATCTTCCAATCTTTGCGCAATGTATGTTCCTTGTTATTATCATAGCTTATGATTCCGAATTTTTGAGCGCAAACAAGTTTATGTGCAACATGTATTTCGTCTATCTCATGCTCTTTGCATTTGGTGGTAATCAAGCCGCCATTCGAATCCAAGACTACTGGGTTCCCTCTATGATATATTTCTATGGGGCATTCTTTGAAAGTAAACAGAATTCCTTCTTTCATCTATCCAGTAAGTTGTTTAAGAGCCTCGTATTATTGTTTTTAGTGATATACGTAATTCTTAGACTTTTTAGAAATGTATCCAATGTTGTTCCGTATTATATTTGACCAACTAATCCCCTTGATGGAGTAGAATGCTTATGGTAGAAAATTATCAAGTCAATGTGCAGCATGAAACTGTCTCGATTGTTATTCCAATATTTAATGCTGAAACTTATTTAAACGATTGCTTGGCGAGTATTCAAAGACAGACGTACTCGAATTTTGAGGTACTTATGATTGACGACGGATCTAAGGACAAAAGCATCGAAATCAGTAAGCATTATGCTCTTCAGGATCATAGGTTTGTTCAGTTAAACACCGATTCACCGCAGTCTGGACCGGCGAGGGCGAGAAACATCGGTTTAAATATGGCTACCGGTAGTTATGTAATGTTTGTCGATGCGGATGATTTACTTTGTCAGAATGCACTATCGACATTGTTAAAAGCAATGGATCACGCTGATGCGATTTTTTGCGAAGCAAATATTGCTTCTGATTTTGAGATTACGAATGTTCTGGGTGATCGGACGGAGCAAATCAGATTCTGTGAATTAGATTTTGATTCAAGCTTGCAGATCTTGTTTGGTCCGAGTGACCACGCTGCACCGTGGGGAAAGCTTTACTCCAGGGCATTTGTTGGGAAGCAACGATTTCCTGAAGAACTACGTGCTGGCGAGGACTATGTTTTTAATCTGGCCGTGTTTACAGCACACAGGACAATTAATGCAAGGTATTGTTCAGCACACCTATATAATTATAGGATTGATGGAGTTAACCACATCAAGAATGCGCAAGTAACAAAACCTGTGGTCTCAGCATTTCAGGACTATATAAATGTAGTCAAACAAACGAGCCCAGACTCAGTAAAATATTTGATTTATAGAATGGCCATATTTATATTGAGTATCGAGAATATAAAAGCAACCTCAAAAATTATTCGGAAGTCCGAAACTGCTGCAAATCAAAAGATTATTGCCAGGTATCGTGATCAAATCTTCCAGGTTGAGAATTCTAATAGGAGAAAGCTTCAGATGCTTTTGTTTCAATATGTGCCAGGTCTGTATTCATGGTTATACAGATTGTTAGAGAAGTCAACAAGAGGAGGCGCTTGATTATCAAAGTATACGTTCATGGTTACTTTAGGAAAAATGTAGGTGATGATCTTTTCCTGAAAGTTCTAACAAAAAGGTATCCAGCTATTACTTTTTATGCGAATATCCAGCCGCAATTTTCCGATGTATTTTCGGATTTGACAAATTTGGTTATTCATGATCAGAACGATTTTCAAGACTTCAAGATGAAGGCAGTATCCTTTCTCACTCATGGCGCAATGATTGATAGTTTAATCAAATACGATGCAATCATTGAGCTTGGTGGCTCAATTTTTATGCAGAATGGTGTGAAAAGTCGAGTGTCACGATTACATGCTGCATTTGCCAACAAGAAAATTCCGTACTTTATAATTGGAAGTAATTTTGGCCCATATTTTGACGACGATTATCTGACTAACCATGACAGACTGTTTGCCAAAACTGATGGTGTTGTTTTTCGCGATTCATATTCTGGTCAACTATTTAAGAGTAATCATAAGGTTTTGGTTGAGCCAGATGTAATATTTAATCTCGGTAAACGTGATCATCTGAAAAGCAATCATGGTATAAGTACAATTGCATTTTCGCTTGTGGATTTTTGGAAGTTAAGCGAGAGAGATAAGAAATGGCTTAATCGGTCAGAGTATATCATTCAGTTGTCAAATGTAATTTCAAACTATGTTGATCAAGGTTATGAGTGCAAGTTATTGTCATTCTGTGAATTCGAAGGAGATCTTAAACTTAATCATGATATTGTTTCTGGATTGTCAGAATATTCGCGACAACACGTGCAGATCATTGAATATTCATCCAGTTCAGAGATCATTCATGAGATGCAAACGGCCGATTACCTGGTTTCTTCACGATTCCATTCTATGATCCTTGGATGGTTAATTGGAATACCCCAACTGATTGTGTCCTATAGTCGAAAGACCATGAACGTTGTGGCGGACATATTCCCACAACAGAAGACATGCAACTTAGAAGAATTTCTAGAAAACAAGATTTGCCTTCAAGATTTTAACAGATTACCTGAACGTCAACTTGATGAGGCAATTGCGGAATCGAGTAAACAATTTCAATACTTTGATGCTTTCCTCAGAGAATATAAGGTCGAACATCATAATTAGTGGCTGTTTAAAAAATAGAAATTGCTTCATTTAAGTGATTCCAGGGCGTTATTGTCCTATAATAACTGTGTAGGTTTTGCCGGTATTCTGGCATTTCCCGTGCACTTATGGAAATCACGCGGAGGTTTTATCCATGGTTTATCGTCAAAGTCCTCATCAATTGTCCTTTGAATCGTTTGGCTGCGGGCTGAGCACACCGCTTAGCCCCGATAACGAGTGGGTTCAATTAGCGGACATTTTCCCATGGAGAGACCTGGATAAAGCATACCAATTGGAATTTCCAAAGAATTCAGGGCGTGCTGCGAAGTCATTCCGTATGATGTATGGCGCTGGTTTGATTCAAGACCGCATGAAGTTGACGGATCGTGGGGTTGTCGATGCCATCCGTGACACACCGGCTTATCAGTACTTCATCGGCTTGTCTGAGTACAAACCGGTAGCGCCGTTCAGCTATTCTAGTCTGTGTCATTTCCGCAAACGGATCGCCGACCTTTCGGAACTTATTCGCAACATCATCAATGATTGGCTTCGCGCTAAAATCGAAGCGATTGCTGGGTTCAATGTCAACGTGATGATCACTGATGCCACGGCAGTTCCAGTGAAGATCCGCTTTCCACAAGACACAACTTTGCTCAATCAAGCGCGTTTGAACCTTGAAACTATGGCTAACGACATGGCGCATCAGCTTTCAGTGGATACGCCACGTACTCACAAGCGTGAAGCCAAGCAGGTGTGGACGGCGTTTTCTCGCCACCCTAAACGCCAACGCGGTTCCGTTCGTAAGCAGACCAAAGCACAGCTTCAATACATTCGCCGTGATTTGCGGTTCATCAATGAATTCATTGATGCCGGCGCGACGTTGACTGAGAAACAAGCGGTTCGATTAGGCGTGATTCGAATCCTGTTTGACCAACAATGGTACATGTTCACCAATAAGATCCATCACGTCGAAGACCGGATCGTCAGTCTCCAACAGCCCTATATCCGTCCTATTCAGCGCGGTAAGGCCAACGCTAAGGTCGAGTTTGGAGCCAAGATCGACTGCTCATTGAGTGAAGGAATCATTGATCTTGAGCGTTTCGACTTCAAAGCCTTCGTTGAAAGTGGTGACTTTGAGGAGACACTGGATCACTACTACGACTTACATGGCGAGTATCCCGACGAAGTGTTGGCGGACACGCTGTACCGTAATCGTGCGAATCTCAAATTGTGTAAGGACCTAGGCATCAAGATTTGTGGTCCAAAGCTTGGCGCAAAGCCTAAGCATGTCACGGCCGAACAGCGGCGAGAAGACACCGATGCAGAAAATCGTCGTGGTGCGATCGAACGTCGCTTTGCCTTCCTGAAGGGATCGGTAGGGCTTAATTTGGTGAACACTCGAACCGCGGAATCACTAGCAGTGAAGATCGATCAAGCGCTGGTATTGAGCAATGCATTGACCCTTCTAAGGGTATTTGCTATACCAATTTTGATTTCGGTGGAATATGAGGGTGAGGTCTATCAAATAAGATATAAATGTACGACGAAACTGGAGAATATGGTGGCCTAATTCAACAGCCACTAATTAGACGAATGGAGAAAAATCGGCTTGACTACGAATAGTTTCCCAAAATTAAGTATAATTATTCCGACGTTTCGTCGGAAAGACTACTTGAAACAGGCAATTAATTCTATTTTACAGCAAAACGAAGAATCCTTTGAAATCATCGTAGTAGATGATGACCCTAAAAGTATCAATGGCCAGTGGATTGATGAAATGGATGATGTTAGGGTTTTATATCACGTGAACTCTAATAACTCTGGACCAGGTTATTGTAGAAAATTTGGTTTAGAGATGGCGCGTGCACCGTACGTTATATTTATGGATGACGACGATTTTTATACTGATAATAACTTCTTCAAGAAGTCGTTGAAATTATTCAGTGATGTTGACGAGTCAGTTGCGTTCATCGCATTTAATGCGTATACATTTGATGAGGAAACCGGCTCATATAGCAAATCTGGATCGTTAAATCGACAAGGTTTGATTGAGAGAAGACTCTTATTAAAGAAATTTATGGGTGGTATTACTAAACCGAAATCTACATTTACTTGTGTTTTCAAGAGGCTCAAACTCTTAGAAAGTCGAGTGGTTGATGTCAAGATGTTGAATGATACTGTAATCTATTTTCGCGCATTAACAGTTGGAAATGCATACTTTTCGAGTGAGTACATTGGCTCTTATCGCCTTCATAAGAGTAACATTTCCAAGACTCTGTCAGCTGATTTTATTGTTGAAAACTTAAATGAGAAGGTTGCAATTGCCGGATTATTACCATTTTCTGGAATGAGTGCACAAAACTGGCTTGCTAAACAAGCTTACGTCAGTATTCAGTACTTTTACAACGAAAATCAATCCGTAGAAAATGACCAGCCGATTCGTCGATGGCTATTTAACAACAACATGTATATTCGAATCAATATTTGGTGTAGGCTTCAAATTAATGCTCGAAAGCGGAACATAAAATGTCTGATGGAAAGGCTGGATCTGCAAGGGTGAAGACAAGAACACATTACTCGCTAATGAATTCTTCTGTGGCAGCTTCTTTATACATAGGACGCACAATTATTGGTTTCATATTACGTTCATTTTTTATCCATACTCTGGGATCTGAGTACCTGGGATTGAATGGATTATTCACTAACGTCTTAAGTTTTTTGTCATTAGCGGAACTCGGAATTGGGACTTCAATTATTTATGAGCTGTATCGACCTCTAGCAGAACACGATGATTCGGCAGTTCATGCTTTACTGAATTTGTACAGGAAAGCCTATGATTTAATTGGACTTGTAGTCGGTATTGCAGGCCTGTGCTTGATACCCGTGCTTCATTATTTTGTGAATTCGAATAGTGTTATCCCACACCTCTACTCATATTATGTACTCTTTTTGGCCAATTCAGTGTTTAGCTATTTCTTTACTTACAAACGATCTCTGCTAAATGCAGACCAGCATAATTACATTACCATTATCAATGACTTTCTATTTTATTTAGGAACGTCTGGACTACAAATAATGGCTCTTGTGTTTTTCAAGAGTTATTACGGATACTTATTGATCCAGATTGGTATGACAATCTTATCGAACTTTAGTATTTCTCATATTGTCAGTTTACGCTATCGGAAGATTTTTAGTGTTGTAGCGGGAGAGGTGTCGAATTCCACAAAGGCTCAACTTAAGCGAAACGTAATTGGAAATATTTCGTCGCAGATTGGATCAATTGTGGTTTTTGGATCGGATAATTTACTTATCTCGTCTTTTGTTGGTCTCACTGCAGTGGGTATCTATTCAAATTATACAATGATCACAAATGCCGTGAAGGGTGTAATGCAACAGGCTACAGGGTCGCTTGTCTCAAGCATTGGCAATCTTATCGTTGATGTTAGTTCTTCCCACGCATATAAGATTTTTCGAAAATATCTATTCATTAATTCTTCAGCAAGCTTTTTTGCGAGCATTGGAGTATATACATTTATAAATCCGTTTATTAACTATTGGCTTGGTCCAAAATATTTGCTGTCAAAGACGACAGTCTTGTTGATGTCAATATATCTCTTGATAACCATGTATCAGGGTTCTGTACGAACCTTTATTTCAGCATATGGTTTGTTTTGGCAACAACGATACAAACCAGTAATTGAAGCAATCATGAATCTAGTTGTCTCGCTAATACTGCTCATTCACTTCCGGCTTGGAATTGATGCTGTGTTAGTTGGTACAATTAGTTCGTTCTTGTTCATAAACACATGGTTTGAGCCATACTTGGTCTTTAAGTTTGGATTTCGTCGTAATGCAAAAGAGTATATCTTTGAAACATTGTGGTCCATATTTAGTTACCTATTAACAATAGGAATTATGGCGGGATACCAGCTCGTATTTGTTCCTAAAGGCTTTGTTCAGCTTGCTGTCTATGTGGTATTAGGCGGATTTTTAATAACTATCATGTTTTTCATACTCTTTTATCGTAATCCGGAGTTTTCTCGATTCTTTAAGGAATTCTTCAAACGCTTGAAAATATGATTAGGAGTAAAGTAAGCACCCAATAACAGACCGAATATGAATCGCCGTTGCCTGGCGGTATCCTTACCTCATCATAACGAAATGGTGAGGTATTTATATGGCAGATAAACCAGAAATCGTCCAAATCAAGATTGACAAAACCCTGCATTCTCAAATCCAAGCACCGACCAAAGCGCTACAGATCAAGATTGACTGTCGCGCGGCGCGATATTCCGGCGCCCAATATTCAAAATAATCCGGCGGGATTTGCCTCTTTCCCGCCGGATTATTTTGCGTTTTGACGATTTATCAATTCCAATCCTGCAATATATTCCAGCCACCGTTTCTTTCCATAGAAATAGGCCGACAGATGCCGACCTTCTCACTGCGCTATGCTAGTGCAACCTCAGCGCTAGCTTTGTGCACGACTTCGTTTCCGATTTGCCGTTTTTCTTCTTGAGCCCCGATGATCAAACACTTCGTGATCATTTGATCTAGCCGTCGAATACTGCCACCGGTTGCTGAATAAATCGTCTTCAATGCATCTTCATTGATCAGCTCATCTAAGACACCAGCGGTTTTTAACTTCTCACTTACATATTCGTGAAACTCCGCGTACTCAAGCCCCATGACCTGATACTTAATGGTGATTCGTTGACGAAATGCTTCAAATTGTGGCCTTTGAAGCATTTGAGTGAGCTGCGGCAATCCTGCCAGGATTACGATGCACTTATTTTCAGCGTCCATGCCAAAATTCGTAAGTAGTACAAGCTCATTGTAGATCAGGCCGCTCAGGTACTGGGCTTCATCCAAGATAAACACCGGTGTGACATGTTCAACATCATGCAGCTCAAGAATCCGTTCCTGAATTTGGCGAAATTTTGCTGATTTACGAAATGCTGGTTCAATGCCAATTGAAACGGCGAGCTGACTGTAGAAGTCACTGACACTGACAGTGCTCAGAGGCAAGTATACGACTCGATATTGATTCGTATTTAGGCGACGCGCATACTCTCGCAAAATTACCGTCTTGCCAGCACCTGGTCGTCCCGTGACTAAACCGATGCCTAACACATCTGTCAGATACTTTAAGCGAACATTTAATTCCTTGAAGTCAACTGTCTCGATCACCTTCGGTGCGGTTTTATCAAACGGATTATGCGTCATGCCATAGTAAACCAAATAGTCCATCTATTAATCCTCCGCCATTCGTACTTGTTCACGTTTGATGTGCGCATTGTCCACTTTGTTGACGGGATAGATTTCGCTAAGGGTTTCTTCCCATTCAAGATAGACCTTGGACAAATCCGGCTGGTAGCGCACCGTTACTGACGCACCAATCGTTGCACGCCCAGTTTCATACTGCTTTCCAGCTAGTTTGATCGTGCCATCGTTGGCGACTTTGCGGATGTCTCGATGCAAAAATGCAGTATCCAAAACCGATGTCGGTACTTTATGAATTGCGTCTGGTTCCTCACAGAAGCGATCCATTGGCGTCACGCGCTCGCCAAGGCTGCGATTGATCTGATTATTTCGATCACGGACGTACTTGGCAAACTCAACCCGAAGGGCATCTATGGACTGATACTCATCATAGTTGATATCGGCCATCCATTGCTGCTTCATAACACCAAACCATCGCTCGATCTTACCTTTTTGATTGCCATGATAGACCGCCGCATGGCGAATCCCAATTCCAAGTTCTGCACAGATCAAAGCTAATTGCTTGTTCACATAGGGCTTACCATTATCTGCGTACAGTTGCCGCGGCTTCCCATATGTAGCGACTGCCTGCTTGAGGGTCATTTGCACGTTCACGGCGTTGTCTTCAAAGTACATACCCCAGCCGACCAAGTACCGTGAGGCATCATCAATGATCCCCACAATGTAGACTTTTCGCTTACGTCCACCAGCTAAAATAAATGGACCATGCGTCGTATCGATTTGCCAAAGCTCGTTGATATGATGAAGGCGGCGAAGCCAATTGCCCAACCCGGCGATTTTTTTACCCCACTCGGTGCTAAAATTGACACCACTCGGCGA
>NZ_BOLV01000032.1 GCF_016861845.1 Lacticaseibacillus suilingensis | reverse complement strand
CTCCCTATGTCCAAAATCAAGACAAAGAAAAAGAGAAAGCTGATTAAATCAACTTTCTCTTGACTACTGGTAGAAAAGAGACCCCGGGGTCTCTTTTCATTTTACAGGAGGCAATCTTCACCAAAAGCCTCCTTTTCTTCTACCTGTTGTTCTCTTTCAGGTTTAAATTCTGCCATACTGTTTTGAGATTCTGGAAAAGCCTTTGCTCTGATTACAGTCTCAATTTCCTTACTCATTTCGGGGTGAGCATCCAGGTATGCTTCTGCATTCACTGCTCCTTGGCCAAGACGTTCGTCGTTGTATGAATACCAGGAGCCACTCTTTTTGATAATTCCAGCGGCCGGGCCTTTGTCGTCTACACCAAGCGCAATCATATCACCGTTATGGCTGATACCATGGCCATAGGACATCGTAGTCTCGATCGCTTTGAACGGCGGTGCTACCTTATTCTTGGTTACCCTGATTCTAGTGTTGTTACCGATGACATTAGTTCCATCCTTGACCTGCTGCGCTCGTCGCACGTCTAGACGAATTGTGGCATAGAACTTCAGGGCCCGGCCGCCTGGTGTGGTTTCCGGGTTGCCAAACTGAACGCCAATCTTCTCACGCAACTGGTTAATGAAGATCACGATGGTTTGCGTCTTAAAGATACTTGCTGTGAGCTTGCGGAGTGCCTGTGACATCATACGGGCCTGAAGGCCAACATGGCTATCACCGATCACCCCTTCAATTTCAGCTTCGGGCACTAGGGCCGCCACTGAATCAACCACCAGAATGCTCACGGCTCCAGATTGAATCAGAGCATCCGCAATCTCCAGCCCTTGCTCGCCAGTGTCAGGCTGCGACAGCAGTAACTCGTCAATGTTGACCCCAAGCGCAGTGGCGTACTTGGGGTCCATTGCATTTTCGGCGTCTATGTACGCTGCGACGCCACCTGCTTGCTGCACACTGGCCACCGCCTGCAGGGCGATAGTCGTCTTGCCTGAGCTTTCAGGCCCATATATTTCAATAATCCGGCCTTTCGGAAAGCCGCCAACGCCTAGAGCAATATCAAGGGATAAGATGCCAGTAGAGAATACGTCAATGTTAGTCAGTGACTTGTCACCCATTCGCATAACGGCGCCTTCACCGAAATCCTTCTTGATCTTGTTGAGGGCAGTGGCTAAGGCTACCTTGCGATCCTTCTCGTCTGAAATTTCGTGGGCGTTGCGTGTGATTGGTTTCTTAGTTGCCATATTAGTTTCCTCCTGCTAGTGGGTGCTTTGAATCGGCCGCTGAGGCGCGCGTGTCTGGTTGCGCGCGCTATGGCCATGGGTCGTGTCCTGCACAATATCCGTTCCTGGATGAATCAAATGCTTCGTGTCACGATACTCTACTGAAAGATTGCTCCATTCGCGTAGGTTGTTCATGACGTGACGGTAATCTTCTGGATCTCGTTTGAAATGGACTAGTTCGTAACTGCGGATCAGCTTAGTTCGTTGCTTTTTTGTGTAGAGGAAGATTGAGTAGATGTCCTCAAAGTGGTTATCTACCACGACTAGCCAATACCGGTAGCGATATTTTCTGGTGAAGTATTTTTCATAATTTTCCTGCATGGTGTGAATGATGCTGTACATGCGTTGATCATCTTTGCTATCCATGATGTCCTCCTACCAGCCCGGCCCGGTCAATCGCAGTACCACCAGCTTCCTTCGAGTAGCCGCGTACCAGTGACTTGTAGCCGTACTTGCTGCGAATCTTGTCTACGACTTGATCCAGGGCCAGGTCAGCCGTCTGCTTCTCTGGTGGATCAAAGAGGTTGAGCTGGAATCCAGCAGCCTTGCTGACACGGTTGACGCGGACTGATACGTTTCTCACCGGCTGACCGTTCCACTTGCTTTCAAACAGGCGCCGGGCGGCACTAATAATGTCATCTGAACGGCTGGTGGCGTCGATGTGCATTTGAGCTCCAAACCCACGCTCTTCAGCATCCGCGTAGTCGATGCCGACACTGACCACTTCACCCTGCACGTGGTGCTTGCGCAACCTGGTTGCCACTTGATCAGCAATTTCGCTCAACACCACTTCAATGTCACGCTTGGTCACGTAGTCTCGCATGAGCACCTGCGAGTTGCCGTACCCCTTGTTTTCAGGCCGAGGCAGGTATCGCTTCGTTAGGTCTGAATAGTCGATGCCCCAGGCATGAAAGAAAAGTGCGTCACCTAAGACGCCAAACCTGGCGTGCAGCTTACCGCGATCCGCATGAGCCAGGTCATAGATGGAATGAATGCCGATGGCCTCCAGCTTAGCGGCGGTCTTGTCGCCTATCGACCAGAAGTCGGTTAGATTCTTGATCTGCCAGATGGTTTTGGGCACGTCTTCGTATGTCCAGCTTGCCCGCCAGGGCTCTTGGAATTTGGCGTCATTATCTAATGCCAACTTGGCTTGCAACGGGTTCTGGCCAATACCAACCGTGGTGATGATCCCGTACTTCTGGAAGACTTCTTCCTGGATTCTGGCCGCTATCTCCTCGTTACTGCCGAAAAGACTGTGGCTACGGGTCACGTCGATGAATGACTCGTCAACCGAGTAAGGGTACCAGTGGTTATCGTCTGTGAAGGCACGGTAGACTCGGTTGATCTTGTAATTGAGCTTGATGTAATCCGCCATGCGTGGCTCCACCAGCTCAATATCCATCTGATCGTCGATTTCAAAACGCCGGGTGCCGAGCTTAACGTGGTAATCACGCTTCGTATTGGGGCTTGCCGCCAGCACCAGACCGCCGTTGATTTCTTCATTGCTGAGCACCGCCACCTTGGCGGCCAGCGGAAACTCACCGCGTCTGATGGCTTCAGTAGAGGCATAGAAGGACTTGCAATCGATGCACATGATGTCATGGATTGGTAAGCGCTGCGGGTCGTCTAACGGCGTGCTCATTGGTGCCACCATTTAGTTGCATTCAGCACGTCGATATGCCGGATGTCCTCGACCTGAACCGGCAGTACCAGACCATCTTTTCGCTGAAGGTAGATCTGGCCGTCAGCGTAGCCAAGAATTGGCCCTTCCAGGTCTCGCCGGTATTGCCCATCGTACAGTGCATTGAGCTGAATTGCCACGACCTGGCCTTGCTCCCAGGCAGTCTGAAGTATCTGGTCAATTACGCTCGCCTTCTGCTCAGGTTTTTCTGGTGTTGGCTTTTCATCTATTGCTTGCGATTCCATGTAGGCGCTGTGGTCACTTAGGATCCAGCCAAGCCACTTCTTCATGCCTCGATCCGGGTACAGCCAAAGCTCCTGTGGGACGTTACGTTCCATAATTTTGCCCCCTCGTTGTTAACCCCATTATACGAACACACGTTCGCATTACGCAAGGGCGATTTGTACAAAAACCGACTAACATTAGTGGTGAACCATGATTCGACGGAATCGTGGTTCACCACTTTTTCGTATCTGGTAAAGTGGTAGCGAAGTTGACATGTCGTAGGCCTTTTTGGCGCTTGACGCCGCAACAAAAACTGGCAACTTCACTTGATCCACCAATTAACTCGCTCGAAGTCTGTTGGCGCTTGACGCCGTGTATTGAAAATTGGGATGAGTGAATCGGTGAGACAACTTCATAAGGTGGTGTTCCAACATGGAATGCATTTTTGGTATTGATGTCAGCAAGGATTCCGCCGAGGTGGCGATTCTTGCCAATGACAGGGTCGTGCACAGTTTCAAGATGGCGCTGAACAAGCTCGGGTTTGCGGAGCTTGAGGAGCAGCTGCAAAGCTTCAGTGAGCCAGTGGTAATCTTTGAAGCGACCGGAGTGTACTCAAGGCGAGTAGCTGCTTTCTTCCAACGGGAAGGGTTGGCTTACACGCAGATCAATCCACTGCAGGCAAAGCGAGCAATGGAGGATTTTCGAAGCCGCAAGAACGATGCCTTGGACGCGGAGGGCTTGGCCCGAGCAATGGCGCGCTTTCACTTTGCCTCCACGTACCAAGAGAAGCCTGTGTATGGCGAATTGCGCGATTTAGAGCGTACCTATCAGCAGCACAATGAGGACATTGTGCGGGCTAAAAATAGGCTTCATCGGTCGCTTCAGATGACCTTCCCCGAGATTGAGCACGTGCTTAGCTCGACGGATGGGGTCCTGTACTGGCACCTAGTTCAGCGGTTCCCACACCCTAACTTGGTACTCGAATGTGAGTTAGACGCCATCACCCAGATTGTGCAAGCGTCCACGCCGAAGAACATTGGTCTAAGACGTGCACAGCGCATAGCTGGCAAGCTTTTGGACCTAGCGGAGCTATCTGCGCCGGCGGCGTTAGCGACAGACTACATCGTCAAGATGACAGCAACTCAAGCTCATGAGGTTGAACGACCTGATCATCTCAAGACCGAGACCATAAGGGAGATGGCAGCCGCGGCGAAAGGCTTGAGTGAGGTGCGAATTCTCATGACGATTCCTGGTATTGGTGAGAAGACGGCACTATGCCTACTTGCCGAGTTGGGTGATGTCCGCAGGTTCCACAGTGCCAATGCGATTAACGCCTACGTTGGGATTGATCTGATTGAGTACCAGTCCGGGAACTACACCGCTGAGCAACACATTCGCAAGCGTAGGAACGCGTACGCCAGAAAGATTATGTGCCGAGCCATCATCAACATTGTCAGTGCCGCCAAATACACACCAACTCGAATCAGTGCAGCCTACAAACGCAAAAAGCAATCTTCCCAGTCCAAGCGGACCAAGCAGATTGCCGTTGCGGCGATGAGCCAGTTGAACCGACTGATTCGCCACCTAATCCTAAACGATGAGCTATACGATAAGACAGCGTTCTCGCCAGAACAGTAAATCGTTGCTCGTCTAACCTGATTGTACCACCTCAAAATTCTGGAATACATGAGGCCTATTTAGTGTACGTCAGAACCATGTCAGACCAGGCCGTCCTCCTCCACCGCACTTCCGAGAACTGTAGAAATAAAAAGAGAAAGCTGATTGCCTCAGCTTTCCCTTGACTATTGGTAGAAAAAGAGGCCTCTTTTGGCCCCCGCTTTTGCCTTCATTGGCAAAACCTCTCGATTCCAGTATCACCCACGCCTTGGATGACTACGTTTCGCGTCCACCCACGCATCAGCGCGGTCAATCAGCCGACTGGCTGCCTTAATCAATTGCCAGAAAATCCAAATGATGCCCGCAGCGATCAGTGTTTTGGCACCAAAACGAAACAGGTTGCCCAATGCTACAAAGAGACCGCCTAAGAAAGGCACTAGAAGTAGCGCGCCAAAGAAGGCGGGCCAGGCGTAAATCAGCCAGAATGCCACAAATAGCAGCACCAGGACACCGAGGAACATTCCAACGCCTGGTAGCGAGTCACCAAAAATTGCCTTTAGGATATAGCCAAAAATCGGTTGAAAGATCCACTTGAACAAAAATTTGAATGGCACTAGAAGTAAGTACCCCAGTGCATTCAGAAGCCGTAACAGGTTGTCAAGAACCCCATCTAACGCCCAACTAATCCAATTCGTCGCTTGTGTTAGCATATCCCATACCCCTTGCTTTCTATTGCAGTTCTTGGATGCTGCTTTTTAATTTGTCCGCCCTTGCGCGAAGTCTGCTGCGCTTTCTGGCAACGGCTCGTGTGAGTCTACGCTGGCCTTCATACTCCTGGCGGTGCTGTGTCTGCTTGTCGCCTAACGCGGTTACTCGGCGTTCCATTGCTTTGATCTGCGCATCTGTGGCCATCTCGTCTGTCAACGTCAGCATCTCGGCGGACGGTTCCACTTTACCGCTGCGATAGCGCCGCTGCTGCCCAACGTGGCTGTATGCGTAGAGCGCTGACTGCGGCTGGCCCTCTCGCCCAGGCACCTTGATGATCTGGCCAAAGCGTGCACTAGTAAGGTCAATCGTTGCTGGAACCAGCCACTTGTAGGTGTGTGGGTTCAAGGAGCCGTCGTCGTTAAGAAAGTAGGCTATTGCAATGGTAACGTTCTGCTTCAGTACGGCGTAACGCTGCGGATTCTTGTTCTTTGGTGCCTTGGCATCGAGTCCCCGCATCTCGCGCTTCACACGGTTCAGAGCCGTCCGCTGCCGCTTGAGTTCAACTTCTCGTTCTGAGACCTTTGGCTTCTTTGCCTTCGGCGCGACCGGCGCTGGGGTCTTCTTGTGTGGTTGACCTGGCACCTGCATGTCTCTGCGCCGGATTTGTATTTTCTTTGCCATCCATTCCTCCTTCGACGCTAGTCTGCAAGCGTCCAGCCGATTTGGCTGTCATAATCGTAGAGGGCTTCAAAATCCGTTTGTGACAAGGCTAGGAGGCGGCCGGTAGCAAGCCTGATTAGGATGTCACCAACCTCCAGGGAAAAGCTTGGCTGCTTGCTGCCAGCATAAGCGTCAACTTGAACCTTGTCGTGCTTTTTGGTAAAGTGCGCGTTCGCCGGTTCAGCGATTTTCTGAATAGCAGCGAGGTTCCCGCCGTCAAACTGAACGTACTGATCTGGCTGGCTTGGCTTGCGCAAGGCCGTCCCTTTGGCAAGCTCAATCTCTCCCCAGGTTGCAATCGTGCCACCCGCGCGGCCCATGCGCTTGATGGCCTGGTCTAGCGTTATGACCTTGGTTCCTTCTATTGCGATCCCAAGCCTACGGGCCTCACTAGTTCCAATCTTCCGGCGCTGTTTGCCACGGGCAAGCACACTGTGCTCTTGGCGGTGTGTGACAGTACGGATGATGCTAACGGTGCCATCATCTTCTTCTACTTCCCACACCGTAGGAATCGCCTTTTGCACTGGCACCTCTACCATATCTAGTTGAACAGCGCTGGTGGCGTCAGGATGACCCTCAAGCTGCAAGGAAATCAAGTTAATCTCGTCACACACAGCGCAATCTGGATCGCTACCAGGCTCGTGCAGATCATCTAATCCCTCTTTGGTATGTTTTGCATAGGCTGCATACAAATCCTTCTTTGTTACTGCCATTTTTTCTCCCCCTGCCAGGTGAGCAGCAGCTGCTCCCTGGGATTCACACATACACGCTAACGCCATCAAAAGAATAGTAAGGTGTGGTTCTCCGCAAAGCCTTAGTTTGGTGCAGTTGCATCCAATGGT
>NZ_BOLV01000031.1 GCF_016861845.1 Lacticaseibacillus suilingensis | reverse complement strand
ACTTTGGTACTTTGGTACTTTGGTACTTTGGTACTTTGGTACTTTGGTACTTTGGTACTTTGGTACTTTGGTACTTTGGTACTTTAGTAGTTGAACGCTTTTCGGTTTACACATTTACCTTGTTTTTAAAGTCTACTTTCCCATTACCTGTTTCAGCGCAAGATCAAACTCGTCCCGGAAATGCTCAACCTTTGCTGTCGAAAGTCTTTGATTGACATATGCGTCCGCCAGGGCGCTAACTAGTACGTCAAAGGTGACTTTGGTATCTACTGCGCTTAACTCCGTGACATATTCCTGCAAGACATCTAGTTTAGCTTTGGTGGCTGGTGAGATGCGTTGAGGCAACGTGGCGGTGTACAACGGGTCTTTCTTTGGGCGACCAATGGATACCTTCTTCTTTTCTACGCGTTTTTGTGTTTCTTCCTTTTCCCTTTGCTTAGGCGGGGTCAACCCACCTCTTGAAAAATCATTATCTCCTGCAATGGTGACCGCCGGTTTTGGCTGCCTCACAAGCTGCGTAAATGCTTTAGGTTTACTGTTCTTTGGGGTGGGAAATTCATTGCGTGTTGCCATGCTTCTTACGCCTCCTTACTACTCTGTACAAACTCGTCACGAGCATCGAGTTCGTTCAGTAGATCAATGAACCCTGCGTGTGCACGATAATCCCATTGTTCAAAGTTGCCATTTCGGTTACGGTTCAAGGTGATACCTGTCCGAGAATAGCCCTTCAATCGCTTTTGATACTTGATGACAGTAGAAGATACCGTATCGCCAAATTCCTCTCGCGCCTCACTCAGCACATCGTGATCCAGCTTGTCGTCTGACGTGAGCATGCAAGGAATAATATCAATGACCTGTAAGGAAACACCGTAGTGCTGCGCCATAAAGTTCTGGTAGCTAACGTACTTCTTAACCCCCTGCAGGGACTCGTCGACCGTCTGGAATGCGATGATGGAGTAGTCGCTGGCAGCCATTGCATTGTCTGAGAAAACCGAAATGGTCGGCGGCACATCCAGGAAAATGGCCTGGTACTTGTCTTTAATAGGATCTAGCAAGTTCTTGAGGACTGTAACCTGATCAGCTTCATCCGAAAAGCCTTGGATAACATATTTTTCAAAGGTTGAAAAGTTTGTTGTGCAGGCAATAAGGTCAAGATTATCGGATAGGTGCGTGATTGCCTCGTTAAAATCGTTGGCATTGATTCCGTCCATAATTGTCTTGTCTAATGAGCTTAAGCCAAATGACTTTGCTAGAACATCGCTAGCGTTTGCCTGCGGATCCAAGTCAACCAATAACGTCTTCTCATTACGAACTTCAGCATTGTCGTACGCAAGCATAGTCGCTATTTTTGTCTTACCCACGCCACCTTTAAAGTTTCCTACCGTAAATGTTCTCGCTGCCATACTATCTTCTCCTTAACGCTTAGTTTACTTTCAGTATACGGAAATAAAAGTCACAAGTCAATACCGTATACGAAAAATAATCTGTTTATAAATACCTGCATATCAAGGATTTAAAAACATTAATTCCCGTATACCGTATACGTAAAATAGTTCATGTATACGGTATACGTAAACTATTTCGGCATACGGTATACGTAAACGCGCTCTGCCATGCACGACAAAAAAGGGAAGTACTGTGTATGCTCCCCTGGCATTTCAAATATAAGCTGCTCCGCCCAACACCCGCAGAGACAAAAATCAACTTATCTGAAGTCCCAACCACATCTTCTATTGTTCAACAAAATAGGCTGGAATCGTCTTCTCGTTGGTTCTCTACGCGTATACGGTATACGGAAATTGATTAATACTCAGAACTGATAGAAAAACCGATAATAGACATTAAACACGGGCGGGTGTATACTACGTGTATACGAAAGGAGTGGTTTAGATGAAAGTGAAAGCAAGGAAAGTCGGCCATTCCGTGACGCTTACTGTACCAAAGCAACTTCTCGTCGAAGAAGGACAAGAATTTGAGGTTCAACGTAAAGCCGACGGCGCCATCGTGTTTATTCCGAAACACCGTAACCCATTTGAGGGCGACTGGTATAACGCAGATCTCAAACAAAACGAGGTCCTTGGTGACCAGGAGGTTCTGAATAGTGAGTGGAGCTGAATATATCCCACACAAAGGCGACATCGTGAGCGCCAGCTTCGACCCGAGTGCAGGCAAGGAGATACAGAAACGCCGGCCAGCTCTTGTCGTCAGTAACGCCAAATACGCGAAAATGACTGGTCTTGCAGTCGTTTGCCCTATTAGCCACGCTGAAGGCAATTGGCTAAACGCCACCGGGTTATTAGTTCCGCTGCACCAGAAAAAAACGGATGGCTACGTCAACCCACTTCAATTTCACACATTTGATTTTCGCCGCCGTCATTTTGAGCAGATTGAGCACGTTGCTGCGGACACACTAGCGCAAACATTGCAGACCATCAACGATATCATCAACGCGACTGAATCGTAAGAGCACAGTTCCATCAAAGGCTGAGTAACATCGGCCTTTTTTCGTAAAAAAATTCTTGATGTGAATATGTCTCTTTTTGTACTTTACGTATACCGTATACCGAAACTATTTACGTATACGGTATACGTAATGTATTTATGACACTGACGTGCGTCATTTGTCGATTTTTCTAATGTTCCAGTACTTTCATTTTCCGTATACGGTATACATTAATGCCAGTTTTCGTATACCGTATACGGAAAGATAACTAACAGAATAGAAAAAAAGGCGGCACTTTACGTCCCCGGTATGACTTACTTAACTTTCCCAGATATGGCAAGGTTCTTTGTATGTTCAGCAAATGGTAACCTCTATTGTGATTTGATTGTAGATCAGCACATCTCTTGCCAAGTCTCTAATCGAATCCAGCAGGTTGTAATTTTTTGTTCAAGCATGTGACCCTTTGCTGCTTTTCGTCGAGTAGTCTCCACAATTGCTCAGGTTGTTCAAAAAACTTTTCAGCACGTTTTTGTTGATTGCCTTAATTTTCGTATACCGTATACGTGTAAAATTGCAGTTCTCGTATACGGTATACGAAATGTATTGGTGACGTTCCCGTTCGTTCTCTGTAGCTTTAACCGATATAGCGGTCTTTTCTTTTTCCGTATACGGTATACGCAAAGCTGAGTTTCCGTATACCGTATACCGATGCCTTCGTTTTAGTATACCGTATACGGAAATAGTTTTAGTATACGGTATACGGAAAGTATTTTTATTGTTGTAACTTGAAAGGCGCAGTGTTACGCTCCAAATATAAAGAAAATGCCTGATCCGCAGACCAGGCATCTTACACAACACATCCGAAGTCATTATAGCATTATCTCGTGTAAGCTGCCATAATCATTGCAGTCAAATTGGTTATAGGGTATTCTAGCCCTGAACTACTTCTGTTTGTAATTAGAGTCGTCTGCGGAAACGCAGGGGACTCTTTTGCGTGTCAGCATAACAGGAGGAGCAATTATGTCGAATTTCCACTATACAAAAAAGGCGACAGTCTACAAGACCCAATTCTTCAAATTTCCGGCGGCGCTTCTTTACGCCGAAAAATATCGAACACTCAGCGACAAGGCAAAGATTGCCTACATGGCTCTCCAGGATCGCTTGCAGTTTTCAGTATCGAACAGTTGGGTAGACGCTGACGACAACGTCTTCTTTATCTACACGATAAAGGACCTCGAAAGCATCCTAAATTGCGGCCACTCGACTGTGGTCAAGGTTAAGCATGAACTTGAGGAGGCCGGATTGCTCGCTCAAAAACAAATGGGCCTGCATCAACCAAATCATCTTTATCTCGCTGAACTCGAAATTGATACTACCGAAAGTTACAACCATGATCCCGTCGAAAAGGCACTTCACAACGTTTCAGAAAGCAGACTTCCAGAAAGTGGAACTCCAACAAACGTCATGGATAAAGGAGTTCCACTTTCTGGAATTCCGAAAAGTGGAAGCAATCTAGAATCAAGTTCTAGATACCTTACTAGAGACCTTAAAGAGACAGAGACGCCTGATTTGGAATTGCATGAGTCTGTTTCGCCAACGAGCGAACATGCCCCAGTGCAAAACCCAGAACAGGATCAGGCGTTAGAGAGAACGCTCCTGGATAACTTTGCGGACAGCATCGACCCTGAAGTAACTGGAAACATCTTGAGTCGCAGCAGTCTTCAACTCATCGGCAAGTGGAGTCATACGCTCAAGGAAGCGCGTGAGCGTGTTGGCATTGTCCTGAATGCCAAGCGTGACGCTGAATTAGAGTACGATACCTACTTGGTCACCGAAGACTTGCAGGACGAGCTTAACAAGGCACTGCTGCGAGTTGTTATGCGCTGGAAAGATCAACTCGACGGCCGCAGCGAGCGTTCCATCCGCAACGTTGATAACTACCTCTACGGCGCGATGAAGGAAGTCTTTGAAAATGAGTCAATTCGCCAACTTACCTATCAGTCCAAAACCGATGCTGATCGGTCGGCTTTGCGTGACCTACGGGATCGCTTTGCTGACGCGCGGACGGGCAAGCAAGCCCGGATGGAAGCCCGTGAAGTAAACCGGGCCCGTCGGCGGCAACGGGAGCACAAGCAAGCGAATGCTTGACTTGGTGAAATGGTGCGGTATTATAAGTTTGTAGAACGAACATGTGTTCGATTTACGAAGTCTAGCCTGGCATAGTTGTGATTTGACAAGGGTTTGCGCAACATAACAGCCTTCGGGATAACGCTTACAAAATATTGAAAAATATTTAACGTTGACTTTTGCGAAAGGTCTGATATTCTGAAGGTGTAAATTGCGAGTGTCTCTATGGCACAAAAAAAGTGGGCTAACCGAAAGTGCTGACCGGGCTATCAACCCGGTTTAAGCGCAAATTCGGAGTCACACGATGGAATCAAAACTTCCTGAGTGACTACCCCCTACTGTACATCTACAGCATTTACAAGCTTACCATGTGTGGAAGCAGCACCATCGCTTCAAGCAGGGAAACTGTAAGTGAAGGATGTACCGAGGGAGGTCGCGGGGAAGCCTGTGACCTCCCTTTTTCTCGTCCCACTCGCAATTTATGTGGCGGAGGTTAATGCTTAAAGCAAGGGTAGGGTGGAAAAATGGGAAGATATGTAGCCATTGAAGATCTAGTACATAGTGCAGCAGCAATCCGCACTTGGGATCACCGCTATTTCATCAATCTGGGTGACGGTCGTTTGTACGATCGCTTCCAGGGCCAGCATGTCCTTCTAGAGCGTATCTATCCCAGCATCCGTACCGTGTATAACTCGCAGCATCGTGCCATCGCACACCGGAAACATCCGCGCGACAAACTGACGACGATACCGCCAGGCGCAATCTAATCTAGCAACAACGTGTGTGAAATATGCGTGCGCTTAACCAGCACACCACCTCTATGACGCGTTGAACTAGTGGCATCAACCGCTGGCCGCAGGCACGTCCGTCCTTTGACAACTGAATACCTTTATCCCTGCCCGCTTCTGGTCACTCTTAATGCGGGACACACAGCCAGGGACAGATTCGCGTGAGATCCACGCACACTACAAGAAGACGTGACCCAGATTCAAAACGAGCCACCTCACTAGTCGCTTAGGCGGCAAGGCACTTGATGGGCGCTGATATGATCAACGTTGCACTTAATCGCTAGACGGTGAATGCCATTGTGAGGACATGAAAAGGCGGGAAAGGTCATAGGGGCGCACGCCAAAAGCCTCTTGTCATGCAGCATAGCTGCTAAGGTCAGTCCGACTCAGGGCCTAAAGCCGGATGAAATGCTGATGTCAAAATACAACAATATGAACTATAAAAATGAACTCTAAAAACTAAACGGAAGTAGCGAAGACGTTAAACCCTACGTGTTAAGCGTAGGCATATTTCACACGCAAAAGTACGAACCGTAGGAGGTAAACTAATGCGACAGACAGAACGTGTACAATTAGTGGTGGGCCAGCTCACCGACTTTCTAAAGCAGCACTCAGGTAGTGCGACCTATCAGGATTATGCTCAGTACCGGCAAGCGAATGGGCGACCAATCACTGCATCTGAAGTTGGTATTTTGAGCAACGTGACGCGCTTGGCCACGGGTGTAACAAGAGTTTACAAGAAGCATGATAACCGCGTCGATACGTTTTGGATTCTGGATAGGAACCCAGAAGCGGTACATGTGTAGCTGTTACTTTGGCGGCTTACACGACAGCACAGTGTTCCTTTATCCTTTCGTCTCTCGACAAGACAATTCCTCCAGTATGAGGACAGTGTGTTGCCATGTAAGCCACTAAGGAAGGTGACAATAATGCTCAAAGAACAAGAAAAGCAAATATTTGACGGCCTTGGGCGGCCAATTAAGACCTTGGCTAAGGGTGTTCGCTACAAGATGGTTGATCACGGGTATTACACAACAGCCTTGAGGCCAGGTGAAACAGATGCGATAAGGCCGGTACTCCCAGATGATGCACAACGTTACTTGGATGCAAAGCTGAAGCTCAAAAGGATGCAATAGAAAAGAGCGCCTGGCTGATTGGCTAGGCTGTTGGATAAATCGCGAGGATATGGGGGAGATAGAAATGAAAAAGGCGACAATCACGGCAGGCAGTCTGATCCTAATGATAGCAATGACGCTTACGGCCTGCGGGCAAAAACCACAGCCCAGACAACCACCAATGATGATACAACGGTTGCGATAGAGACTCTGGAAAAGGATGTACGGGGTCTCTTCGAGAACAAGCTGTACGAGCTCCCAAGTAAGCACGTTACTGAGGCTAAGGTCGCTGCTGCAAGCAAGCAGTACAAGAAAGTCTACAAGCTCCGTGGTGATCTAACCAAGAGTCAAAAGAGGACATTGAAGTTAAGCAAGAATCGCATTGCAGCAATTAAGCACGTCATTGCTATTCAAGCCAGCATCAAAACTGCACTAGGCGACAAGCAAGTGATCACGGATGCGAAGTATGACAATACCACTCTGTCTACGCAATACGCCGCTGTGGCGAAGGCATTGCCAAAGTATTCTAAGACCATCAAAGCAGATGTTGACTTGATTGATGGGGAAGTGAAGGCGATCAAGGCTATCAACACCGCGACTACTGGCGATCCTGACCAGCAGAAGATAAATGCCGCTACAACGGCTATTAAGGCTGTTAAGCTCAAGGCTTTTGAGGACTACTGGTTGCCAAAGCTACCGAAAGTTGCAGCGGATGGGACAGTAACCAAGACCGATGGAACTGTGGCTGAAGTTAAGAACCCAACGCCAGCGCAGCAAGCCCAAGCCGCTGCTAAGAAGAACACTTCAACAGGGACTACGGCTTCAAGCGGTAGCCAGACTGCTACACGAACAACGGGGCGGACGACCACCAGTAGCACCACAAATTCGCGGCCAGCAGCCTCAAGCTCACATGGCACAACAAACCGTCCTTCTACTGGGGGTTCAACTGGATCCGGGACGGCTACCAAGCCACAACCTGCCAAGAAGCCACACGCGCCAGAAGCTGGATGGAATGTCTCCAATGGCGTTTACTCAACAATGCAAGCGGCAATGGCCGCAATGAACAAAGCTTTAGACAGAGAACTTGATGCTGGTAGAGCTCGCATAGCTCATGCGTACTCTGTTCCATATCAGGATGGTACTGTGATGTATTCGTGGGAGTTCACAGACTAAACAATTCATCTGATTTGCCTGACAACTAGTCAGGCTTTTTTCTACCATCAGTCAAGAGAAAGTTGATCTATTAGGCTTTCTCTTTTTCTTTGTCTTCCATTCTGACCTT
>NZ_BOLV01000030.1 GCF_016861845.1 Lacticaseibacillus suilingensis | reverse complement strand
TACCGATGCATGGCGTAACAGCCTAGACCACTATCAAGAATTCGTTATCATCGTTGCACTTGACTTGAAAATTGAGGAAGGAAATTTAAGCGATCAACGCGTCAGAAAAACGTTCTATAAAATTATGAGTCATGGCACCATTCGTTACTCTGCCATTGAACTACAACAACTGATTTACGGTATCGGTTTTTCACCAAAGGCCCAAAATGATGCTGGCATTCAAATTGCTGATTACATTCCGCGTGCTTTTTTATATCATTATTGTGAAATGGCGCAGCCCAAGCCATCAATTTATCAAATTCTAAGAAGGCAAAGATATGATGGCGGTGATAAGGCGCTTTTTGACCGGTATCGACGACACGGCATCCATGTTGTGGATTGATTCCATTACCAATGATTGACATTTTGCGAATAAGCAGTGCATAATGAGCCTACCAAAGATAGCGAAAGGGTTAGTTCCCTACAGATGCAAAAGACGACGGTCTGGCATCGAGTAGTTATCCAGTACAGTAGTCATTAACAACGGTGTGGATTCGGTATTACCGGAGCCCATGATTGGTTTCATGTCGTCACCGCTCTCCTTTTGAGGGTTTGCCTATTGGCGTCCTCGGCCCTTAGCCTAGCTAAGGGCTTTTTTCTTGCAGTACGGACGATGGCAGATAGTACCGCTTGCAAAAACACTGCCGGATAGACGCAAAAGGCCCAGAACTTTCAGCAGGAAGAAATTGCTTTCGCCACTAAAGGTTCTGGACCAGTTAAAACGTCCTCTAGGCTTCTGCCCGCAAAATCTGCAGCGTATGCGCCAGGCCGGTTGCCATATCGAACTGGGCATGCCAGCCCAGCGCTTGTAACTTGCTTGGATCCAGCAGGGCCTTCGTGGCTTTACTGAAGCCAGCCTGCTCGACCGCGTCTGGCAGTTCAAACACCACCTGATTGCCGGATTCTTGGGCAATCATCGCGGCCACGTCTTTCAACATCACATTCGAGGCCTGATCGGCAATGTTATACGCCTCGCCATTGACCCCGGCCAGCAGCACCATCAACAGGCCGGACACGGCATCGGCGACGTACGTATAGGAATAATGCTGAGTGCCGGCACTTTTCAGCACGATATCCTCACGCGCCACGCCATTGCGGATGAACTGCGTCATCGCCTTGGTGTCGCTGCGCGCCAGCGTTGGCCCGTAACTGCGGGTCAGCCGTGGAATCACAACATCCAGGCCTTTTTGCCGCTTATAAGCTTGGCACAAAGCCTCACCGGCGCGTTTGCTTTCTGGGTAGCCGGCCCGCAAGGTGTTGGAGTCAATGTAGCCGCAGTAATCTTCCTTGAACAGCTCCACATCGCCGCGGTTTTCGCCGTAAATCTCATTCGAAGAGGCAAAAGCGAACCGCTGGGCGTGATGTGCCACGGCGAATTCAAGTAGGTTTTGCGTGCCGATGATATTCGCGGTAATCGTGCCAATCGGGTCATTGGCATACGCCACCGGATGCGTATTGCTGGCCAGATGGAGCACAAAATCCACGTCAGCGATAGCGACGTCGGTCAGCGGCAAATTGACATCATGGCTGACAAACGTGAAATGCTCATCTTCCCAGTACGCGTCAAACCGCGCCTTGGCATGTGCCTCACTGCGCCCTAGGGCGATAATGTGACAGTCGCGCTGCTGGGTGTGATTTTGCTGCATCAACACGTCAATCAGAAAACTCCCAATTAACCCACTGGCGCCAGTAATCAAAACCGTCTTACCTTGGAGCTTGTCCCAAGGCAAAGCCAAGGCCGCAGTCGCGGCGACGTCTTGTTGGTATAATGCTGATTTCATGCTGCACCTCCGAGTTTTATCATACCTTGAAAGACCGGCAAACGCTAGGTCACAGTCAAGGGCCGGGCCGGCCAGTCTCCGCAGCCAGGGGCTGGAACGTGGTGGCCAGCGCTTTGAGACTCGCGCTGCGAGTCTCGAAGTCGCGGCTTGTTCTAAGCCAACTAAGACCGTTGGCTAAGAACAACAACACCTTGAGCCCCTGACTGCTCCGGCTAACCGGCCCGACAATGATGTCATCGTCAATGTTGTACCAGCAAGATGCTCTTCATCGGCTGAGGATGGAACCCCAACGAAACGAGCACCTGACAGCTGTAGATCATACTGTTATCGAGTGGCGCTGCCGGTGGGCGGAGCTTGGGTGCTGGGCCCGCAGTGAAACGAGGACGACTAGTCAAACTGCGGGCTTTGCAGGTTGACCAGTCGTCCTCGCGGCAGTTTTGAAGCCGCATTGGCGCGCCAGCGACTGCGGCTTCAAAACTAGGGCCGAGACCGGTCTTTGGCTCGGCCCGGCCGCACAGCAGGACCGGCACCCAAGCGGAGCCCACCGACAGCGCCACGGGCGGCAACGGCCGACCACCACCTTTACATCCCTGGCGCTTCGTGCTTGAATGGAGGCGTATTCATTTTGAAGCGCGTCTTGAAGGCGCAGGAGGCAGAACCATGACAGTTTTTCCAAAAGGATTTCTTTGGGGCGGCGCAATTGCCGCTAATCAGGCAGAAGGGGCCTGGCAAGCGGATGGCAAAGGGCCATCACTGGTGGATGTGACTGAGCATGGCATTGGTAAAAGTGAACATGATGACGCCGTATTGCCTGGGAAATACTATCCCAACCACGAAGCCATCGATTTTTACCACAAGTATCATGAGGACTTACAGGCGATGAGCGAAATGGGCTTCAACTGTTTCCGTACCTCGATCGCCTGGAGCCGGCTGTACCCGACCGGTGAGGAAACCACCCCCAACGAAGCCGGCTTGCGGTATTATGACGACCTGTTCGCCACCATGAAAAAGCTTGGCATGGAACCGGTGGTCACCATTTCCCACTATGAAACGCCGCTGGCCCTGCATGACAAGTATGGCGGCTGGACCGACCGCCACCTGATCGACTTGTATGAACGGTTCTGCCGCACCATTTTCACCCGCTACGGTGACGTCGTACATTACTGGATGACGTTCAACGAAATGAACAACACCCACACCATCCCATACGCGGCCGCGGCGATTGACCTGACTGGCGACACCGACCACCGCACCCAGCAGATTTATCAAGCTGAGCACAACATGTATGTCGCCAACGCCAAAGCGGTCAAGTCAGCACGCGAACTGATGCCCGACGCCCACATGGGGATTATGCTGTCACTCAGCCAAGCTGCCGTTTATCCCGCGACTTGCGCACCAGAGGATGTCTTCGGCGCGATGCAGATGCAGCGGCGCACCTTCATCTCGGCCGATGTTCAGCTACGCGGCGCCTATCCGGCCTACGCCAAGCGCATTTTCGCCGAGCATCATTTTGAACTGGAGATGGGACCGGACGACCTGCAGTTGATTCACGACTACCCATCCGAATTCTTAGGCTTTTCTTACTACCGCTCTTCCACCTACGCCGCCGGCACCCCGCTGTATGGTGACACTGGCGGCGCAGTGGGCAAGCCCAACCCTTATCTAAAAGCCACGGATTGGGGCTGGCAGATTGATCCGCTGGGCCTGCGCTGGATGTGCAATCTGGTGCAGGATCGGTACAACTGCCCGATGTTCATTGTCGAAAATGGGCTCGGCATGAAGGATACCGTCAGCGCTGACGGTAGCATTCACGACCCGGCCCGCAGCGACTATCTCAAGGCCCATGTTCAGGCCATCGGCGAGGCCATCAAGGACGGTTGCAACGTCATGGGCTACACCTGGTGGGGCCCGATTGATATCGTGTCCGCTGGCACTGGTCAAATGAGCAAACGCTATGGCTTCGTTTACGTGGACAAAGACGACGAAGGCCATGGCACCTTGGCCCGCAGCAAGAAAGACAGCTTCAAGACGTATCGCCAGATTATTGCCACCAATGGCGAAAATGTCTTCACTGACTAATCAAATTCGAAAAGCCTACGCGACGATCGTCGGTCGTGTGGGCTTTTCGAATCACACCAGCTAAGCTTGCAACACTTTCTGCAAAAAACTCTGCAGCAGCTCAGCGATGCGGTAGTTACTGTTCATGCCGATGCTCCAACTTGATTATTTGACCTTGGCCCCATTCTCTTCCATTTTGACCCGAATCGCTTGAAGCATGATCATGTCATCCTCATTCGAATTGCCGGTGAACATCTTTTTCTCCAAGCTGCTCATCGTCTCGGTAAACGGTTCACTATGACGATACTTTTTGTCGGGATTCTTCGAATTATCAATCTGGTACGTCACCGCGTCAGCCGTCACCCCTTTCAGGAAAAACGGCATGACATAAATCTGATCCGTCGGCTTGGATCCTGGACTGTAGATCTTGCTGCCATGATCAACCAGAACGAAATTCCAGCTTGGCTCTTCCACAATTGATTCATAAGCGTAACGAAGAGAAAAACCGGACTGTTTGAGAAACGCCAACACGAAGAAATCATCGTCAGTGGGAATCACCTGCGCCACACCGCTGGCGTCATTGCCTTCATCATCCAGAAAGCGTGACTTATCGCGATAGAAAATGGCATGGTTCATCGGATCCAGCAGCACCGTGTGCAGCTTCTTGCCGATTTTCCGTTGGGCCAACGTGTAAAACGTCCCCGCGTCAGCAATGTACCAGCTGTTCCAGAGGTTCAGCCCGGTTTGGCCGTTCATGGTGATTTGTTTGGCGGCAACCCAGTTGGCTTGACGATATTTGTCGCCGGCGGTGAGCGTCGGTCCCCCAACACTGCCTCCGTTGCTGGCGGACAGGGCTTCTTGATCTTCTTTGGTGCGCACCTCGGGATCGTATGTCAACTTGGTTTTCCCATCGTTGTCCGTTCCGGTCAGCGTCACTGCGTTTTGCGCAAAGTCCATGATGGTGAGATTGCTGGCATTCGCCGCGTAACCATACCATTTGCCTTGCATCTTCTTTGGAATCGTCACCGCCTTAAAGTCCTTGGCATACTTGGGCTTAGATTCCTTCACTTTGACAATGCTTGACGACTTGGCCGCGCTACTACTGCTGGCACTTGCCTTGTTGCCGGTCCCAGCGCTATTTTGCCCGCAGCCCACGAGCCCCAAAGCTAGTGGAACAGCCGCCAGCCATAACTTCATTTTTTTCATACCCTACTCCTTTGACCCAGTGAATGTTTGACTTCATCGCATAGCGTATCATCTCAGTCGGACATAATGTGTCGCAGGCAGCCAAAAAGCCCGCACGCAGCGGGCAAAATCATAGCATTTAGTTGATGGTAACTTCGCGGTCGCCTTCCAGCAAAGCCTTGCCGGTGAAGGGATCATAGGTGATGCTGCCGCGAGCGTCGGCGCCGTCATCGAAGTGCCCGCCGCGATATTCAACCACCAACACGCGCACGATGCGAATCGGGTCTTTCACGATGGCTTGATACTGCTTATCCGTGATCATCCGGCGGTTGAATTCGGGCACCTGAATGCGTTCCATGATGGCCTGGCGGTTGTAGTAGATCTTCGGCGATTGGTTGATGTTGGCGTTCTTGTCGGCATCATGCATTCGAATCCGTTAAGCTTGCAGCACCTTCTGCAAGAAACTCTGCAGCCGCGGGCTTTGCGGATGATCAAAGACTTGCTCTGGCGTCCCGGTTTCGTTGATTTCGCCACCCTCAAAGAAGACGACCCGGTCAGCCACTTCCTTGGCGAAGCCCATTTCGTGAGTCACAATCACCATGGTCATCCCCTGCGCCGCCAGCTTGCGCATGACCTCAAGCACATCACCGACCATTTCTGGATCGAGCGCCGAAGTCGGCTCGTCAAACAGCATAATGTCAGGCTGCATCGCCAGCGCCCGGGCAATCGCGACGCGCTGCTTTTGGCCGCCGGAGAGGGTTTTCGGCATCGCTTCGGCCTTATCGGCCAGGCCCACGGTATCAAGCATTCGCAGCGCCGCCGCATCGGCGTCGGCTTGGCTCATGAGGCCCAACTCCACTGGCGCCAAGGTGACGTTTTTTTGCACCGACATGTTCGGAAACAGGTTAAAATGCTGGAACACCATGCCGATGTTCTCACGCACCTTGTCGATATCCACATGCGGCCGGGCAATGTCGACGCCATCAATCAGAATTTCGCCAGCCGTGGTGGTTTCCAAGCCGTTCATCATGCGCAGCACCGTACTTTTGCCGGCGCCGCTGGGGCCAATCAACACCACGACTTCGTTATCCTCAACCTTCAGATTGACGCCGCGGATGACCTCGTTGGCCCCGTAACGCTTGTGCACATCTTTCATTTCAATGCGTGTGGTCATGCTTGCACCTTCCTTTGCACCCAGTTCGACAGCCAAGTCAGCAGCGTGATGATGATTAGATAAATCAGCGCCACCATGGCCCAAATCTTGAAGCCCTGCATATTGCGGGCGATGATGATTTTCCCGGTTTGAGTCAGCTCAAGCAGGCCTAAAATCGACAGAATCGACGTATCTTTCAGCGTAATGATGAATTGATTGATGAAACTCGGAATCATGATTTTGATGCCTTGCGGTAAAATCACCCGCCGCATCGCTCTGCCCCATGGCAAGCCCAACGACCGCGCGGCTTCCATCTGGCCTTTATCCACCGCACCAATGCCGCCTTTGACAAACGCCGCGGTATACGCGCCTTCATTCAAGGTCAAGGTGATAATCCCAGCGACAAAAGCCGGAATCTTGGTGCCAATCACCATCGGCACGCCGGTGTAAATGAACAGCGCCAGCACCATCAGCGGCAAGCCGCGGAACAGGTAAATGAACGTCGTGGCAGTGCCTTGGGCCCAGCGACTCGGCACCACGCCCAGCAGTCCCATCAGCACCCCAACGATGGTGGCACAGATGATGCCGACCAACGTGAGTGCCAAGGTTTCCTGCAGGCCGCTCATCAACGTGCCCCAGTTTTGCTTCAGCAGGGTGCCGAAGCTGTGGTCTGTACTGCCGGCAGCCTTGGCCTTCTCAGTCTGTTCTTTTTGCGAGCCATTCCCTAGGTAACGGGTGATGATTCGGTCATATTCGCCGGTTTGGCGCAATTTCTTTAAGCCGCGATTAAGCGTGGCCAGGAACTCAGGATCGGATTTTTGCACCGCGATGCCGTAGTTGTTCGGATCCGCCAGCTTCATCTTGGTGATGCGTAGGTCCAGGCCGGTAGCAATCGCGTACTGAATCACCGGTTTATCTTCGAAGCAGGCCGCGGAGTTGCCGGCGATGACGTCTTGGTAGACGTTGTTGGAATCATCGAAAGTGACCGTCGTAAAGCCGTACTTCTTTTTTATCGAGTTCGCATAAGCGCCGGCCGCGGTCCCAGTTTTGATTGCCACGCGCTTGCCACGCAAATCGGCAAAGCCTTTGATTTTGCTGTTTTTTGCCACCGCCATCACCACGCCGGATTTGAAGTACGGGTCAGAGAAGTTGAACATCTCCTTGCGCTCCTTGGTGATGCTCATGCCGGCCATCACGCCATCGATTTGGCCGGCTTGCAGCTCCTGCACCGCGCCGTTGAAGCTGGTGGCTTTGATGTTCAGCTTGAACCCTTCCACTTTGGCAATCGCCTTTAAAATATCAATGTCGATGCCGACTTGCCGATTGTTCTTGTCCGTAAATTCAAACGGTGCAAACGTGACGTCAGTGCCGACAGTGTAGGTTTTTTCCGCCGCTTGCACCGGTTCTCCTGGCTTGCCCACCACCAGTATCGCCACGATGGCCAACAGCAATCCCATAATCCCCCAACGTTTCACGTTCATCACCACTTTCTATGTCATGTTCAAAGCATAACGGGCGGTTCTGAACCTGTCGAGTGATTATGTTAGATAATCTAACACGTCTCATTTTTAGGCAAAAGAAAAAGGCGTTGCCGCCTTGGGTTAATCTTTATTCACAATATTGCCGACTGACGACTTGGAGATTTTCAGCAGGCTCGCAATTTTCCGGTAGGACATGCCTTGCTGCCACAAGGTGATGACCTGCTTTTGCACCGCAATCGGCACACCGCGATGCGGCTGCGGCGCGGCCGCCTGCTCCAGCGGGATGGCTTTGAGCTCGCAAGCGACGCCTTCCGCTTGATGGGCCACGCGCTGCGCTTCAACCTGGCTGTAGGTAATCCACGTCTTCTTAAGATCCTTGGTCCAACCCGGCAAAAGTAGTAAGTCATCGTCTTCGAGATATTCGCCGTATTCATTGACGACGGTGTATCGTTTCAACTCAACCATTGCCATCCGCTCGCCTCCTTTGCTGATACCTCTATTGTAGCGCATTGCGTCCGGTTTCACACCGGGAATTCGGCGAAGACCAGGCTCGTTTCACGTGAAACAGAAATTGCCTTTTGCGCCGATTTAGCGCCGTGTCCAGGTCGCATAAGGCACTTGGTAACGGTGCGCCGGCCAAGCCACGGCCAAGTGGTGCTTGGCGGCCAGATACCGTGGCAACAGTGCCACCCCGCGCCCGGCCTCCACCAGCTGCAAAATGCTGGCCCAAGAATCGATTTCTTGCACGCGGCTGAGATCTTGCTTCACAAACTTCAGACTCCGCCGCCGAAAGGGACATAACCGGTCGGCGTTGACCAATACCGGAACGCGTTCAGGCGCGATCCCTGGCGCTTGCAAAAACGCCGCCTCCAGCCGATTCCGGTCGGTCAGTACATAATCGGCCACATGAAACGGCGCATAAGTGACGACTGTCGCCGCGGTGCAAGTCGTTAATGACGCCAGCGCAGTGGAACTCATCAAAGTGTAGTGCGCGGCGTCCAGATCGTAACGACTTTGCTGCACCACTAACGCATCAAATAGCAAACTCGACATCAAAATCTCCGGCTTGGCCGCCGCGGGATGGAGCGCTGTTCGTACTGCCGTCGTCGCTGTCAGCACTTGCTGCGCATACGCCGCGAACTTGTCCCCCGCCGCGGTAGGCACAATGCCCTGCGGCGTGCGCGTGAACAGCGGGGCGTCAAACTCAGCCTCGATGGTCTTCAGCCGGGCCGAAATATTCGACTGCGCAAAGCCCAGACTGAGCGCCGTTTGATTGATGGACCGCAGCTTGTAGAGCTGGGCATAGATTTCCAAGTCTTGCAGTTGCATGGCGCACCCCCTTATCACTGTTTGCGATAAGCATAGCACAATCTCGTCATTCCCAACATCACGAATGGCGGCTATTCTGAAGTCATAAAGGAGGCAATCATATGCCATATTTACGTGTTCGTATCGCTACCCATGCCACTACTGTCACTGCCGCACAGGTCGCCAGCACCTTGACCGACCTCGCCGTCAACAAACTTGGCAAAAATGCCGCAGCCGCTGCGGTTGATGTGCACTTTAGCGCCCCGTCGGACTGGTTCATCGGCGGCCAGGCGCTAGCGCCAGACCAGTCGAGTTTCTTTATTGAGATCAAGCTCACCGCCGGCACCAACACCCGCGATGAAAAAGCAGCCTTTATCAAGGCCGCCTACCAAGCTATGAGCAAGCTGTTGCCGCATGTGGCCACGACCAGCTATATCGTGTTGCAGGATGTCGGGGCCGATTCTTGGGGGTATGGTGGGGAAACCCAGGAATTTCGGTATATTCATGGCTGAAACAAAATGAGCGTGCCTGACGATTGTTAGGCCGCTCATTTCTGTACGTCGCCACTTTCACTTTAATGTATCACGGTATTCAAAAAGGCCCCAAATACTCAGGGCCATTCGGTTTGTGCATTAAGTCAGCGGTACACAAACACACCGCTTAGCTATGTACACTCACCCAAAATAGAAGACACAAAACCACTACGCTGGTCATCCCAGTTTCGCAAATGTGCCACCTTAAAGCTGTAGTTCCCCCAATATTACTTCCAAGCAACGAACGATCCGACGGGAATTGGTGCCCGTACCAATGGCCATTACCGGTTGTAATGCAGTCAATATACCATCCAAAAATCGCGATTTCAAATATCGCAGGGCTTCGATTCTGGTCAAAAAATAGCGACAGTCGAAAAAAATATTTTTGATTGGTAAGAACAAATTTTGGCAAGGAATCAAAGCTTTATAAACGATTTGATCTAGAACGTAGGGTTCACCTAAGTCAACTCTTGCAAAAATCAGATGCACATATTGATTCGACTGGTTTCTTCATCTCTGCGTTTGGCCAATCAAGTCGGTGTCCCCGGCTTGATTTCCATATTTGACCGCTACCACACCAGCCCCACTACCATCGCTTTTACCCCAAGTTTCGTCCGGGTTTTACGTAAATTGAAATTTATTTTTAGAATTATGATTTATTACATTTTGAGATTTGTTCAAAAAATTTCTACCGTACCATCAAATGCCCGTTTTGGTATACCGATGCACGTCACCCACGTGCGTACTAAAAAGGACCACTCACACAAGAGTGGTCCCCAGATTGCCAATTAGCTTTATTCGCGTTTCCTCGCCAGTGTGCCAGCTAAGCCAAACAGAGCGCCAATGACGGCGACTAGCCCTACTGCCGAGGCAGTTGCATTATCGCGGTCACCGGTTGCTGGCAAAGCTGCACTGGTATCAACCAGGGCTGGGGATTCGGTCACTTTAACCGCGCCGTTAAGCGTGCTCTGAGCCAGCTTGCGACTGTCGATCACTTTGACCAACACAAGGTTGTAAGTGCCAGTTTGCGGATCTCGCCAAGACCGCGCTTGATCAATTCGATAGCCGGTCGGAAGCGTTGCCTTAACTTTAGCCATCGGCAGGCGACTGTTTATGCCGATAACATAGGACAAATGTTGGATGACTGCCCCTGTGGTGCCATCAATGAGATTGACCTCGATGGTTTTGGTTACTGCGCTAATTGCTCCACCAGGTTGCCCCTTATTTGGGTTAGCCTTTTTCCCATCAGTCTTAACATTGTAAATCACAATCGTGTACGTGTTGGTGGCTTGGTCCCAGGCATTAAAAGCGAGCGCCATGCGGTAACCAGCCGGAATTTGCGCCAAAACCTTGTCGAACGGCACGATGCCATTTTCATTGCGGGGGATCAGGAACGTCTTCAATGTCGCTTGGCTATCCCGATCAACGAGCTTAAAGGTGATAGCCGTCTTGATGGCCTGCTTGAAGTCGCTGATGGTCTGGTTGAGTTTTTCCTCTAGTGCCTGCACGTTGTAAAGACTAAGCGTATACGTGTTAGTCGCTTGGTTCCAGGCATTGGTCGTGAGGTCTAGCCGGTACCCAGCTGGGATTTGCGCCAGCACTTTGTCAAACGGCACGATGCCATTTTCATTACGTGGAATCAAGAACGTCTTCAGCGTCACATTCGTATCCCGATCAACAAATTTAAACGTAATGGCCGTCTTGATCGCATTGGTAAAGTCCGCAACAGCTTGATTAACCTTATCTTCTAGTGTCTGGACGTTATAAAGACTAATCGTGTAGGTGTTGGTCGCTTGATCCCAGTCATTAGTCGTAAACGCCATTCGGTACCCGGCCGGTATCTGAGCCAACACTTTGTCGACTGGTACGATACCGGCTTCATTTCTTGGAATCAAAAGCGTCTTCAACGTGGTATTGGTATCGCGATCAACGAACTTAAACGTGATGGCCGTCTTGATGGCATTCGTAAAGTCGGCAACGGCTTGACTGACCTTATCTTCCAGCGTTTGAACGTTGTACAGGCCAAGCGTGTACGTGTTCGTGTCCGGGTCCCAAGCATTGGTGGTGAGGTCTAGCCGGTATCCAGCCGGGATTTGCGCCACCACTTTGTCAAACGGCACGATGCCTCTTTCATTCCTGGGGATCAGGAACGTCTTCAATGACGCCTGGCTATCCCGATCAACAAGCTTAAACGTGATGGCCGTCTTAATGGCATTCGTAAAATCGGCCACAGTTTGCTTAACCTTATCCTCTAACGCTTGAACATTGTAAAGGCCAAGCGTATACGTGTTCGTGTCCGGGTCCCAAGCATTGGCGGTGAGGTCTAGCCGGTATCCAGCCGGGATTTGCGCCACCACTTTGTCAAACGGCACGATGCCATTTCCATTCCGGGGGATCAGGAACGTTTTCAACGTCACATTGGTATCAGGATCGACGAGTTTAAACGTGATGGCCGTCTTAATGGCATTCGTAAAATCGGCCACAGTTTGCTTAACCTTATCCTCTAACGCTTGGACATTGTAGAGACTCAGTGTATACGTGTTCGTGCCCGGATCCCAAGCATTAGCGGTGAGATCCAACCGATAGCCAGCTGGAATTTGTGCCATCACTTTGTCAAACGGCACGATGCCATTTTCATTCCGGGGGATCAGGAACGTCTTCAAGGTCGCCTGGCTATCCCGATCAACGATTTTAAACGTGATGGCCGTCTTAATGGCATTCGTGAAGTCATCCACTGCTTGATGAAAGTTATCTTCAAGGGCTTGAACATTGTAAAGGCCAATCGTGTACGTGTTCGTCGCCTGGTCCCAGTCATTGGTGCTAAGGTCCACCCGGTAGCCGATTGGTGCTTGCCCCAAAACTTGGTCGAATGAGACCACGCCATTGTCACGGGTCAACACCAGCGTCTTCAGCGTTGTCTGGGTGTCGCGATCGACGAAATTAATGGTAATGGGTTGAGGTTGTGCCGTGTACGTCACAACGACATCGGTGGGCTGGCCACCGGTCGTCGAGGTAAACGCCGACACGACCGAGGCATCTGCCGTGTATCCGGTCACTGATGGCGTGACCACCTCTGGCAGCGTGAAGGTAGCGTCAAATTCGGCGTCCGTCACCAGATCTTTGGTCACCTCGTACGTGGCCGTCTGTGTTACCGGGGCGATGGCCTTGTCGGCTGGCAACCCCTGGTACGTGATCGTCCGGGTCACTTGCGGCTGAGCAATCACCTTAGTTTGGTGAATAAAGTGCAGCGTGTAATTCGCGCCTGGGGCATACGCACCATCGTTCGGGCGCGTATCTTCCACCAACTGGTACCCTGCTTGCATCAGCCGGGTAAGCTGACGATTCACGTCGTCCATGTGCTCAAGGGGAGCCCCATCAGTCCAAGTAATTTGCTTGGCACCGAGGTCGGCCTGCTGCGTGTTTTCGGCATCATCGACAAAATGAATCGTGGCTTCGTACTGCTTCTTCATGGTAATGGTCAGCGTTTCTGGATGTGTGCGCTGGAAAGTGACATTGCCCTGATCATTGATATTCACCGGCACATAGCCACCTTGCTCAGGCGTTTTTAAAAAGGCGATGGCACGTTGATATTCCGGCGTTCCCAGCACGGTTACGGTGCGGCCGATGATGCCGTGAATATCATCACCTTTCAGTAGCAACGCTCCCGCTTCATCCCGATACTCAACATGCGCCACGCCAACCGCATTATACGTAAAGCGATTGAGCTTGAAGCCTTGCTTCGAATGAGCATCACCGGTGGAGCCGGCAATGAAGAAAGACACCAGCCGATTTTTCGGAATCTCATGTTCAATATTTTCCGTCCACTTCAAAATCGCGCCTGGCCGCGAAGACTGGCTTAGCTCGATGGTCAATAGCTGTGCGGCTGCCTCATAATGAACATGAATGGTGTCAAACGACGGGTCAATTGATTGCGCCGAAGCCCCATTCGTTTCAATCGTGATGCCATTATCACCAGTGTGAGCAAAGGCGCCGAACCGACGATAACCCTGCGGATCTGGGCCGAAATACGGCACCTTTTGGCCATTAATCACGGTTGTATCATTATCATTTTGACCACCATTACTATTGTTATAAGTGTCGGCTTTCCAACCAAAAGCGTTGCCTAGTCCGGCAAAACCAAGAGCGCCGCCATTGCGGCCGACCTCGTCTGTGTTCCCAGTATGAAATCCAATCGCCACCCCATCGCCGGTGCCGATGGTAATGGTCCCGGTTAAATCAAAATCATAAGCAAGGTCAATTTGATTATTGAGGGTCAGATTACCAGACTGCCTGCCTGCATCTGCCGTCAACACCACCTGGCCGTCGTCCTTGATGCCCGCCGCCGGGTTCGGCGTGCTGGTGTGGTAGGTAAAACTGTTTTTGAGATCATCCAGCCGCTGGCCTTCGACAGTGACCACTGTGCTTTGGTCTGTCGCGTCTGCGGCTGGGACTTCAGTGGTTGGCGTCGGGTTGCTATTGACATCATTCGAATCAACGGCAGCGGTGGCATCAGAATCGCCCACCGCTGTGTCATTCACTGTAACCGGCTGTGGCTGATCAATTAAGGTTTTCCCCTGCTGGTCAGTCACCTTGGCCGAGTTCGACACCACCGAGGGCTTCACATTTTGTCCCTCAGGTGAACTAACCTCAACCGTATCGAGGGCAGCCTGCTGATTTAACCCAACCTCATCAGGACCCGGTGTGCCCATGTCTTGCTCGTCCTGGCTAGCGGCGTAGACCGTTTGCGTGTCTGCGCTTTGCTTAATGAATAAAGGCGAAGTAGCGATGCCCAACCCAACAATGGCAATGCTTGCAACCAGCCACTGGCGGCCGGCCTTATACAACTTAAAATGGACCTTGGTTTCTCCCTTTTCCATGACTCTCCCCCAAATCACATTTCTGAGCAACAAGATTCATCATTTTTACTAGTCAGATCACCTAGCAATACCATGAATCTAATGAGATTTGGGGTAAAGTCAAACAATATGATTACATTCTAGTGGTTATAGCATGATATATAACGCGAATCTAATATATTAGCGCGATCACTATGTAATATTACATAGTGTAAATATTCTTCATATACTATTCCAACTATATACTTCGGCATATATCCACAACTCGTTAACCTTTGAAATCGGATGATTCAATTTTTCGTTTATGTGGCGGTTTGGCATACTAACTGTCTTAATTTTAATTGGGTCGCTTGTTCGCTTTATGAACACTTATCGATGGTCCATCATCACTTCAAATGGACTGATTGAACCTTCTCGCCTCTCATCACAGTTTTCAAACCACTCTTTCGGCTAATTTGGCTATAGTAAAACCCCCATATTTAGATTTTCATCCAAATCTGGGGGCTTAGGTTAATTACTCAGATCATACTGTTTAGTTCTGCGAGATTTAGTCGCGGCGTTGTTTACGTGCGCCAACCGCGAAGAGTGCGGTCATCGCGGTGACGACCAGACCGATGGTGCCGAGTTGATTGGTCTTTTCACCAGTATTTGGCAGTTTCTTTTGACCGCTGCGAGTAACTGGCGTCTGTTTCTTTGTGCTATCAGCACTTGGCTGTGGTGCCTTCGGAGCAAGCGCCAAGTGAACCTGATAGTTGTTGCCGCCAGCGTTAACTTTGAACTGACCCATCTTGGCCACTTCTGGCACATTGTTGCTGACCAGGACATAACCCTGCTTCAAGTAACTTGCAATCATGGCTTCAACGTCATAGCTCAATGTTTCGTCAGTCTTGCCTGTCAGCTTTTCCGTCTTCAGGACTTTGCCGGTGCCATATTGAATGAACTGGATGGTGATGGGTTGATTCAAAGCTGCATAGTGCACAGTAACATTCTGTTCAGGAGCCGCATTTGATGTGACCTTAACTCCAAGTACTGTCGGCTGATCTGCACCGTAGCCATTGATGGCGGGGCTAGCAACATCCGTGAACTGTTCACCAGCAACTGGCTTCCAAGCGGAATATGCAGTTGCCTTATTGGTAGTGCGGTCGATCATGGCATTACGCGTATAGGTAATCGCTTGGTGGTTAGCTGGCGCTGCCTGGGAACCGTCTGGGTAGACGTAGTTAATCGTCTGGTTGATGGTTTTTGTCAGTTCGGCAGCATGGTTGCCTGGGTTCTCAGGAGTGACGGTGGTTGAGGTGTGCTCGAGAGTAACACGGTAATTGTTTCCTTCTGGTGCAATCGTCAGTGTTTGCTTGCCGGCAGTTTGATCTTCGACCACCTTGTAACCCATCGCCACATAGCCCTGGATGCGCGCAGGTGCCGTGTTGTCGACCGTGTCGCCAGTCTTACCCTTCAATACGTCAAATTTCAACGTCTTGTTGGCGGTGCGGTCAAAGTATTGGATGTTGATTGGCTGCTCAGAGGTATTGTAATGCACAGTGATGGTCTGGCTGGCTGTATCAGGGGTAACCTTTAAGCCAGTGACCGTTGTTTGGTCAGCGTGGTAACCTGCGATTGCTGGGCTGTCTACATTCGTATACTGTTCGTTATCCGTCGTGGTCCAATCACCGGTCGAGAGAATCTCTTGCGTAAGCTTATCGACTACTGCGGTTCGTGTGTACGTAATTGTTTGAACGTTGTCTGCATGTGCTTTCGATCCATCAGGATAAAGATACTCAATCGTTTGGGTTACTTTCTTGACTAGATCCTTTTCGTGAGTTCCAGGGTTATTACGGCCATCCAAAGTGGGAGTTTCATGCTTAAACTCAACCAAATAAGCACTGCCACCCGGGGTAACCTCTAATTCCTTAGCGCCTTTCGTGCCATCGCTGACTAACTCGTACCCCATTGCCTTATAACCTTGGATTCTCGCAATAGCTGTACTTTGAACCTTATCACCAGTCTTACCCTTCAAAATATCAGTTTTTAAGGTCTTCCCAGTGTTCTGATCGCGATATTGGATAGTGATTGGCTGGTCTGTCGTGCTGTACTTGACGGTAATAGGCTTCGGGTCTTGACTGTCTCCTGTTACCTGGCTGCCCGCAACTTTGGTTTGGTCGGCATGATACCCCTTAATAATTGGGCTGTACACATCATCAAACTTTTGTGGTTCTGCCAGTTGCCACTCACCATAGGAAACGATCGTATCGTCTGTGTCATCAACGAGGGCATTACGAGTAAAGGTGACTGTCTGCGTATTCGTCTTTGCGGCGTCATCGCCATTTTCGTAAACGTAATTGATGGTTTGCGTTACGGTTTTAGTCAGGTCTTTTTCATGACCTCAATTTTCAAGTCAAGTGCAACGATGATAACGAATTCTTGATAGTGGTCTAGTCTGTTACGCCATGCATCGGTA
>NZ_BOLV01000029.1 GCF_016861845.1 Lacticaseibacillus suilingensis | reverse complement strand
GACAAACAACATTCTACGCTGTCTCCTAGTGGGCCAGTCTTTTTATTTGATGTTCCACTTCAATTGTAAATTCAAGCGCAAAAAAAGACGCCTGCCAGGGCGGCAGACGTTCGAAGGTAGAATTAGAAGGTTTCCTTGTCGGCTGCGGACAGGGTTTCTGTCGGCATGGTCAAGCCCATATGCTTAGCTAAGGCACGCTTAGCATCGTCGCGGGTCTTGATGGTGTCCATATTCCAGACCACGTTCTCGATTTCACCGCCAGCAAAGTCGAATTCTTCACTGTAGATGTAGCCTTCCTCGGCTTTGCCTTCCCGCGCTTTGGTCAATGCCGCGGCAAGCGAGCGGGCGTAATCGATGTTGGTGAGCTGAGGCAATTCCTTCGGGGTGACAAAGCTCTGATCGTTCATCGCTTTTTCCGCGATTTGCAGGTCTGCATCAGGGATGTCGACAACCACTTTAACTGCCTTTTTAACTGTTTCTTCTGCCATATTATTCTCTCCATTTCGTTTCAGTCGCTGATCGAAGTTGGGCTGAGATTCTGACAACAAAGCTATTATACCACGCTTTCATCTTCCGTTTCCAAAATGTCGCCCGCCATCGCGCGGCAAAGTCTGATATACTATTGCGGTTAGAAAGGAAGACGATGATGGCACATTACCAGTGGCAAGAGGCGGCGCAGCCCGCAACAGACGAAATTCAGGCAGTGGCGAGCACGTTATCGGTACCGCCGTTTTTGGCGCGGCTCCTCATTCAGCGCGGCATTACGGACCAGGCGGCATTTGACGCTTTTTGCCAGCCTGATTTGAGCCGGTTGCACGATCCGTTTGACCTGCATGATATGGATAAAGCCGTGGCCCGGATCCAGGCAGCGATTACCAATCAGGAAAAAATCACGATTTATGGGGACTATGACGTTGATGGTTTGACCTCCACGTCGATCATGAAGGAAACTTTGGAGGCGCTGGGCGCCGAACCGGAGGCCTTCATTCCTGACCGCTTTGCTGATGGTTACGGTCCTAATCAAGCAGTCTATGATTACCTGCGCAAAAATGGCACCCAACTGGTGATTACGGTTGATAACGGCGTCAGCGGCGCCGCGGTGATTGATGCTGCGATGGCGCAGGGGATGGATGTGGTAGTCACGGATCACCATGAGTTGCCTCAGCAATTGCCGCACGCGGTGGCCGTGGTGCACCCACGCCATCCCGATGGTCATTATCCTTTTGGCGATCTATCCGGCGCAGGGGTGGCCTTTAAAGTCGCCAGTGCACTGCTCGGTGAACCCGCCACCGATAGCATCGACTTGGCAGCGCTGGGCACGGTGGCCGATATTGTGAGCCTGACCGATGAAAACCGATTGATTGTGCAAATGGGGTTGCAGTCAATTCACACTCAGCAGCGGGTGGGGCTGAACGCTTTGCTCAAAGCGGCTCAAATCGACCCGGCGACGGTGGATGAAACCAGCATTGGTTTTGGCATTGGCCCCCGCCTGAATGCCTTGGGTCGGCTAGGGGATGCCAATCCTGGGGTCACGTTGCTCACCACCTTTGATGAAGAAGAGGCCGATAAGCTCGCAGCAAATGTCAATGACCTTAACGCCCAGCGTCAGGCCTTGGTGGCTAAAATCGCTGACGAGGCGTTGACCATGGCGCAAAGCCCGGAAAACCAGGCCGCTAAGACCCTGATCATCGCGCATCAAGGCTGGCATGAAGGGGTACTTGGAATCGTGGCTAGTCGAATTGTCGAAGCCACCGGCAAGCCGACCTTGGTGTTGAACATTGGTAAAGATGGGCAAAGCGCCAAAGGTTCAGGGCGCTCGATTGCCGCGTATAACCTGTTCAAGGCCTTGGATGCGGCGCGCGACCAAATGACGCATTTTGGCGGCCATGCCATGGCCGCAGGACTCACGATGCCCGTGGCGAATATTCCTGCCCTGCACGCGGCGATGGAAAAGGCGGCGGCCAGCCTAGGCACGATTGCCAAGCCAACCCTGACGATTAATGCCCGACTGGAACCGGAGGATTTGACGCTAGCCAACTATCAGCTGATGCGTCAGCTGGCGCCATTTGGGCCGGGCAATGAAGAACCTACTTTTAGCCTGCTGCCGCAAACGATTAATTCCGTCCGCCAAATGGGTAAGACCAATGATCATCTGCGCTTTGCCGCTGATGGCACGAATGTCGTGGGCTTCGGGTTTGGCGACCAAGCGGCGGCGCTGGAAAGTGCCAGTCAGGTGAAACTCGCCGTGCGCATGGATGCCAACACCTGGCAAAACCGCACCAGCTTGCAACTACGGCTATGCGATTGGCAACTGCAGACGCCAGCCATCATTGATCTGCGCCTGCCGCAGCCCAGCGCAGAACAATTCCGCGGGGCTTTCACTTATATCTTCTTTGATGGCCGCCTCAAGCAGCGCATGACCCAGCAGTATATGTTTGGCGGGCCGGTGGTGCTGGCTGAGAACGTGGCCGCTGCCACCGCCAATGCGGTGCTGGTGGACCTGCCGCCAGATGAAGCACACTTGGCGGCCTTGATGGCTAATCTGACCCTGCCAGTCCGAGTGATTTTCACTGCGCCAGCCGCCAGTTTGGTGGCGCTGCCCAATCGTGAAGAATGCGGCCGGGTGCTCCATTACCTGAGTGCGCATGCTGGGTTTGATAAGCATCATTTGCCCGCATTAGCGCAAGCCGTGCATGTGACGACGCAACAGGCAATCTTAGCAGTACAGGTGTTTTTTGAACTCGGATTTGTTAAAATAGATGGTGCGCAAATCGACGTGACGCCTAATCCGGTCAAACAGCCGTTGACCCAGGCGCATATCTATCAGCAGCAGGCGGCGTTTTTGACGCTGGCCCATGAGCTGCAAAGTGACAGCCGCAGTGCGCTTGAAGCGCGGCTGCTTGGCAAGAAATGAGGAATAGACCCATGACGATCAACTATAAAGACTACATTGCAAATGTGCCAGATTTTCCCGAACCCGGCATCATTTTTCGCGACATTTCCCCGCTGATGGCGGACGGCAAGGCCTACGCTGCGGCAACAGACGAACTGGTGGCTTATGCCAAGGACAAGCGCGTTGAAATGGTGGTCGGCCCGGAAGCCCGCGGTTTCATTGTCGGCTGCCCAGTCGCCTATAAGCTCGGGGTCGGGTTTGCCCCAGCCCGGAAAAAAGGCAAGCTGCCTCGCGAAACCGTGAGTGCCAGCTATGACTTGGAGTACGGTTCTGAAACCTTGTACCTGCACAAGGACGCGGTCAAGCCAGGCCAGCGGGTGCTGGTGGTGGATGATTTGCTCGCCACCGGGGGCACGATTTCGGCGACCATCGAGCTCGTTGAGAAGCTTGGCGGTATTGTGGTCGGCACGGCCTTCATCGTCGAACTTGAAGACTTGCATGGTCGCGATAAGATCAAGGACTATGATATGCTGACGTTGACCTCCTACAAAGGCGCTTAATCGCGGCGCTGCTTGCAGAAGTTGACTCTTGAAAACGGAGGCAAGCGATGAGTAAAAAGAAAAAAGAAGACAAAACCTTAGTCGAAAAGATGCTCGATAAGCAAAACATTGCTTACACGCCCTATGAGTTCCCGACCCATGAGGCAGGGGATGTAGCGCAGCTGACGGTCGATCATTTGGCCGTGCCTGAGCATCGCATCTACAAGACCTTGGCGCTGACGGGCAACAAAACCGGCCCGCTCATTGGCGTGGTGCCGCTGGATCGCCACATTGACTACAAAAAGCTCAGTGCGGTGTCTGGCAACAAAAAAGTCGGCATGATACCGTTAAAAGATCTGGAACAAACCACTGGTTATGAGCACGGCGCTAATACCCCGATCGGCATTCATGCCCGCCACAAGTATCCGATTTTTATCGGCGAAGAAGCGCTGAAAGAACCGGAAATCATCGTGTCGGCAGGTAAAATCGGCCGCTCGGTCGGCTTGGCGCCGAAAGCGTTGGCCAAGGCGGTTAACGCCAAGTTCGCTGCCATCACCAGCTTGGCAGAACAGGAGGGATAGCATGTTTTCAACCAACGAAAGCCGTTTTGCGACTTACGGTGTAATCTCGAAGCTGCCAGGAGAGATCATTGACAGTGTCTGGATGATCATTGACCAAGATTTGGCTGGCGTGGTGCCACTGGGGCACTTGCTGCAATTCGACTTGCTCAACACCAAGGGCAAGTTGACCATGGCCTTTTCCGAGAAAGGGCATGACACCCAAATTGCCGTTGATCTGCCATTCGATTACGACGATAGCTTTCCCAAAACCATCATGGCCTATGATGACGGCGAAAATCAGACGATTTTGTTGCCTGAAGAGGCTAACAAATAAAGACATAGAGACATAGCAAAGCCGACTGCCTTCGCAATACTGCGAGGACAGCCGGCTATTTGATTACGTTAGAATGCAGGCACATTGATTTCTTCGAAAGCATGATCGATTTCGGCCCGGGCCGCTTTTTGGGCTTCCAAACCATCCTCGAATTGCTCGTGATCCATATGATCAGGCTCAATGGCACCCAGAATCGCTAAGACTGCTTTGCGGATCCCTTTGAGGCCGTCGATGAGGGTGTTATTGAATCGTTCATACCCAGACGGCGCCGTGACCTTCGCGCATTGCTGCACGAAGCGATCAAAGCGGATGATGTTTTTGGAGAAGTAGAGACGAATATTGGAGAAGCTTTCGCTGGCCAGGCAGTTGCCTTTCTCGATGTTCCGACATGTGTGCGCGTATTCTTTGAATACGGTTTCAAAAACAAGCAAACGTTCGAGTTCCTGATTGACGCACTGAATGTATTCGGTAGTTAACATGGTAGATGCCCCCTTGCTCATTGACTAACTTACCCTGAAAGCATACCACTCGAAAATCTAATTATCAACATAATATTCTACCTATATTTAAAGAATGGATGTTATGGTATTAATTAATGATATGCGTGTTATTTAATCCGTGTACAGTGGCGTCTGTTATGGATTCAAGGGGAATGTGGGGCCATATCTATTTTTATATGGGTTATTAATAGGGGCTAGACCAATGCCACAACCTGAAGTCTAGCCAACACGTTTTAATTGGAAATATTAGTGCTGGGTGCGAACTATTTGCGTCTGAGGTAGATGGACTGTTGATTATCTCACAATTTCTATATCAATTTTCTTTGCAAACAAAAAGCCGCGGCCTTTGCGGGCCGCGGCATAGCTGTTACTGAAGGAGAGTACGGGATTAGTCGGTGTTGATACACCAGCGTTTACTGAGCTTGATGTGCACTCATTGTGCACTCAATGCCGACAAAACGTTGACGGTATGTTCGGCCTGCGCTACCTCGTGTGACTTGAGCAAGTGCTGATAGACGCGAAGCGTTATTGTAATGTCGGAGTGACCGAGGCGGTGTGAGATATACGCGATGTCTACGCCTTTCGATAGAAGATAACTGACGTGCGTATGGCGCAGTCCGTGGAAGGTGATGGGCTTCTCAAAACCTAGCTCTACCTCTACGCGTTTCAACCCGTGGTTCAAAGCAGCATCGCCGGGTACGTCATGGCGATTATTTCGGAATACTAGATCTAACTCATCACGATACCCCGTGCGCATATAATACGCAGACTGCTCTGTGCGGAGACGCTGGAGCATGTCTGTCAACTCCGCTGGCACGTCAATATCCCGCACACCGGAGGGCGTTTTAGTGGGCTTGAAACCAGTCCCGTATACGTAGTCCCAAGACTTTGTGACGTGGATGATGTGGTGCTCAAAGTCGATGTCTGACCATTGAAGCGCAATTATCTCAGACGCTCGGCACCCGGTTAGAATAGCTGTTGCGATGCAGTATAAGTACATTCTGGTTAGCTTGGCATGTTCTTGACAGTAGTGGAGTAGGGCGGTGAATTGGTCAGCTTCAAGGTACTTGAGCGATTGATTGAGCGGAGCCGTCCCTGGGTTCACGTAGCCAGCGGCAAAATTGGTGTAGATGATGCGGTCAGCAATTGCACTCTCTGCCATACTGTGGACGTAGCCGTTTAGTTTTGACACGGTGTCCCGGGAGCGTGGTTGTGGTTTCTTCGGGTTGCGTGGCGTGATCGTGCCGGCGGCATAGGCGTTGATGAAGGACTGCCAGCTGGTGCGCGTGATGTCTTTGAGCGGCATGTCTTCGCCAAAATATTCAACCAGTGCACGGCGAATGGTGGGGTAACGTGACTCCGTTACTTGGCTGTGCTTGCCGACCTTGTACGTTTTCAGCCACTGGTCATAGTAACCAATCAAAGTGACGGTCGCGCCAGTCAAATCGGCGCCCTTGAGCTTGCTCACCTCCAGCTCATTTGCGGCCGCCAACGCTAGGGCTTTCGTGCGATAACCACCCTTGGTTGGCTGGTGCCTGACGCCTTGTTCATCCAGGTATGAGGCTCGATAGGTCCAAGTCTTCCCTCGTTTGAAAACTGATGCCATGCCATTACCTCCATATGCTATACTGGAGTACGCAAAGAGCGCACTCGTGGTGCTGTTTGTCTGTTGCGTCTGTCCTTACCGGCCAAGGTTAGGGGACAGGCGCTTTTTTTAGTTTACAGATTAAGTATTTGAGCTTTCTTGGCGTCAAATTCTTCTTGAGTCACAATGCCAGCATCTAGCAGTTCTTTAAGTTTCTTTAGCTGGTCGAGATCACTCACGGGTTGAGCTGCGGATTGCTGTTGAGGCTGGTGAAGTTCGCGAATTTTGTCTTCAACAATCTGCTTCAATTCTTCCATTTCTTGCGTGGTTTTCTTGCCCGCAAACATGACCGTGTTTTCGTCTTTAGTGGCAGCAAATACGCCACCACGGGATTCATTACCACCCATAACAGAGAATTGAATGTAGCCGTTGGTAAGCCCAGGCTTCTTGAGCTGAACAGCACTGATGCTGCTGTATGGAATGGTTTTGTCACCTTTCAGCCCTTGATTGACCGCATTCATGAAACCTTTGCGGTGAATGGTAATGCCGAAGTCATCAATCTTAATCTCGGTTCTGCCACCGTGCTTACTTACAAATGTACGCTCCATTGTTTTTCCTCCAATTTTTTAGCTTAACTCGACTACATACATCACTACTTTACCAACGATTGCCACCAAGTCTTCGTCATCATAGCTGTGGGTGACGGGGAAGAAACCGTCACGATCAGAGTCAGGCTGGAAGATATAGGTGCGGTTCTGCTTGTCGTTGAAGAAACGCTTCACCGCATACTCACCGTCACAGTCGAAAACAACAATGTCGCCATTCTTGAGGTCGCTTATTTCATCAACCTTACGAACGCCAATCAGTGAGCCGTTTGGAATGACGCGGTTCATGCTGTCGCCGTTGGCCCGCATGAGTGAGATGTCAGAGTGCCCAGCCCACTTACCCATAACAGCATCTGGAATTGCTACCTGTTCGAGCTGGTCAGGGGTGATTGCATCCACAGTGGCAGGGGTACCCGCAGAAATTGCAGCAGGGATGTAAGGGTAGCTGTGGATGGGGAGAGGAACACCGTTATCGTGGTGCTCAACCAGTGCTGACTTCTTAACGCCAAAATAGTCTGCCAACAGCTCGATTTTGTCAATTCGTGGGTAGGTGTTGCCTTTTACCCAGTCACGGAAGGTTGTGTATTTTATACCTAATTTTTCGGCAAGCTGTGGGACGGTCAAGTTTTGACGATCAATGAACGTTTGTAGGTTGTTTGAGAAAATCTTCTTGTTGCCCAAGTCTGTAGTTGACATTTTAACCGCCTCCTTTATAGGTAATGATACGTCAAAGCCGTAACCGATTCAACGGTTTTGAAAAATAAATACGGCAAAACCGTAAATAATACTTGCAACTACGGTTTAACCGTTGTATGATTGTTTTTGTTAAGAGGAGGTGAGCCAATGAGCATCACGTTGAAAGCAGCACGCGTCAACGCCGGACTAACCCAAAGCCAAATGGCAAAGGCATTAGGCGTATCGGAAGTCACGATCCGCAGCTATGAACAAGGGAAGACTTTCCCGGACGTTCGGCAAATTCAGATCATCGAGGACTTGACTGGTATCCCGGTCAGTGATATTCGTTTTGCCAAAAATGTACGGTTAAACCGTAGAGAGGAGGCATAGCATGAAAACAGAGCTATGGAACGGAAGCGCAATTCGCTTCGTGGAAGTTGAAGGCGAGTGGTGGGCAGCAGCTAAAGATGTCGCTAGCGCCCTAGGATATCGCGACGCATTCAACATGGTGCGTCACGTCGAAGACAGCGACAAGGGGGCTCACCTAGTGAGTACCCCCAGTGGTACTCAAGAGATGATCATCATCAGCGAGTTCGGTATCTATGACGCGGTGTTCAATAGCCGCCGACCAGAGGCAAAGCAGTTCAAGCGTTGGGTCTTCGGTATCATCAAACAGCTTCGTGATGCGTCCGGACTTGAAGGATTTGAAATCTTCCGCCAGCTCGACAAAGAGCACCAGAAGCAGGAGATGGCGACATTAAGCAACGCACTAGCAAACCCTAAGCGAGTGAGCTTCATCAAAGCCAACACGATTGCTAACAAGGCAACGTCACTCAAGTACGGATATTCAAAGATGCTCAAGAAGGCCGACATGACCCCAGCAATGCTTGTCACTCGGCAGCCAATTCTCGATGACACGGTAGAGTTGATGACGGTGAAGGACAAATTTGGACTGAATGTCCACGTCAGCAGTGAGATCTACAAGAAGCATTTGCTGGACGCCTAACACCTGAAAGGGGACGAAAACATGAAGCCAGATATTATCAAAGAATTTGACCAGCTCACTCACAACATCACCGCTGAGCTGGACAACATCGAATTGCAACTGCGGTTAGCCAGCGATACCTATCAGCAGGAACTTGATGCTCTGGACTACCTAGACGACAAGTACGGCCTCACCGATGAACTACACGCACGGATCTACGCGCAAATGAAAAAGCAAGCCATCAAGTGACTTGCCCATCGTGCCTAGCGAATACCGTGAGCACGATTGATCTGACGTTGTCTGCTGGCTATCTGCTTAGACACCGATTCCGCAAAGTCACGGTCTGTGGATGCCGCCTTGACAATTTCAGCAATCGCTTCAACTAAATCTTCGGACAACGTCACATTGTGCTTGTCCAAGATTGATTGAATTTTGCTACTGTTCATTTTTTCACCTCCCTTCGGAGGTAATTATCTCACAAAGAAGGTGACATACATGCCACAAGCAACAATCTCAATTCCACCAGAGATGATCCAATCGGCGGTCGATAAGGCGGTTGCGGAACGTATGCAGCACGAACCCGACTATCGCCGCTGGTGGTCAGCAAAGGACGTTCAAGACCGCTACGGTGTCACACCTACGTGGCTGAGTGAACACGTGCTCAACCAGCCGCGGTTCCAACGACAACTTGACGGGTTCGCATTCAATTACCATGGCCAGATGGGCTGGCGGTTTGAACCGCTGGCATTCAGCGAGTTCATGCGGAAAGAGTTCAGGAACATTGCAAGGGAGGCAACAGCATGATCCAGCAAGTGATTGAGTTCGTTCTATCTCACCCGCGCGCTATCCCAGTAGTGCTACTGGCCTTCATGGCCGGGCTGATAATCAAAGACCCGAGGGGGTATCTGAAATGATACGAGACCACTTCCGCGAGGGAGAGTTATCACGCCAGCACGAAGCAGAAGGCGAAGACGAGCCGCTCGAAGACTGGAAGGGTAACCCGGTAGATGAAAGCCGCGACTATCTGGACTTCCACGGTGAACTGGTTCTGCTAGATGAATTAGAAGACTACGCACGCGACGAACTGGGGGCGACTGATTTTGAGCCTTAGCACTTATGAACGCCTACGCCGTATTCGGAACCTAGCGATTATCCGTGGCAAAGGCTACGAATGGCTAGAAAAGCTGGCGTGGATGAAGATGCAAGAAACCATGAAGGGAGGTGAACAGAAATGAACGAACACATCTATATGGCATCTGCCAATGAAATCTATGTAGAGGCAATCAAGCAAAAAAACGAAGCCGCCGACCGCATGGCCGCGTTAATCAATGACGGTGAGTCTATTGACGAAATGCAACGAGCCGCAAATGAATATGACGCATTCAGCCACATGGTTGAGTACATCGAACAGTTGGAATCGAAAAAAGCCGCTGGCGTGCAGGCCAACGACTAGGAAAGGAACCATACTATGAGCACATTATACGACCTAACTGACAAATTGACTAGTCTGCAACGACTGGCAGAAGACGACACCGTTGATCCAGCTTTAATCGCTGACACGATGGACAGCATCGAAGGGGACTTTGAAGACAAGGCTGTCGGCTACGTCAAGGTTTACAAGTCAATCGAAGCAGATGTTGATGAGATTAATGCCGAAATCAAGCGCCTGCAAGAGCGTAAAGCTAGCTTCAAGAACAACGCCAATACGATTAAGCAACGGCTAGTGCAGGCAATGGTGGAAACAGGAAACGAACGCATCAAGACACCATTATTCACCATCTACACTCGGCGGACAGTCAGCGTGCAGGCTCCAGAAGACCCGAACAAGCTACCGCCGGAGTTCATTAAGACCACGTTGTCGGTCAACAAAGCCGACTTGAAGAAAGCATTGCAATCTGGCCGTGAGGTACCAAACGCACGGCTGGTCGAAAACGTGTCACTGGGGGTGAAGTAAATGGCAGATAAGTTTGTCATTCGTAAGCAGACGCGGAGCAAGTCCTACATGATGCTCAACGTTAGCCCTGAAACCAAGGCCAAGGTTGACCAGGTGTCTAAAGAAACTGGTGTGCCGCGTGTAGACGTTGTAGCGGCAATGGTCGAATTTGCCATTGAGCATTTGGAAGTTGTGGACGATGACGAATAGCCTGCGGCCTTATCAGCAGGACACACTCGACAACGTCTACAAATCACTGCGAGCGGGGCACAAGCGCATCGTAGTCCAGCAACCGCCACGCACGGGTAAGACCGTCATCATGGCCGAGATAGCCAAGCGGGCAACCGCCAAAGGTAATCGTGTGCTGGTTGTGGTCCACCGTCAAGAGCTGGTCGAGCAGACGCAACGAACGTTCGTTAAGTGGGGCGTTGAAATGAGCCTCTGCCGTGTCGGCATGGTGCAAACACTCTGGCGGCGAGTGAAACGGGGGAAAAACAACCGTCACGGTGCCGCCTCGGTAAGCCTTGGTGATACTCACGAAAAACGTCGCACGCGTCCGAGCGTCATAAACGTGTCACCCAAAGTCATCATCATTGACGAAGCGCACCATGCACTCGCCAAGTCATACAAGACGGTTGTTGAAGCTTTCCCAGACGCCACCACATTGATGTTCACAGCCACACCTTATCGCCTATCTGGGGCTGGCATGGCAGAGGTGGCAGATGACCTTATCCAAGGTTTACAAGTCACCGACCTGATCAATATGGGCTTTCTGGCGCCAGTCAAATACTTTGCACCGCCAGACATCAACACTGGTCTATTGCGGCGTCAACGTGGCGAGTTTACCGAAGACTCCATCGACCAGGCATTGTCTAAGCGCATTTATGGTAACGCGGTTGACCAATACAAACTGCGAGCTAATGGCAAGAAGGCAATCGCCTATTGTCACACGGTGCAGGCGGCTAAACGCCTTGCTGATGAATTTAACAAGAATGGCATCTCTGCGGTTGAGGTTGACGGTTCCACTCCAGCAGCAGAACGAGCGGCCGAGGTTGAGCGGTTCCGCAACGGTGACATCACTGTGATGACGAATGTGGAGATTTTCACCGAAGGGCTGGACTTGCCAAACGTTGACTGTGTTATTCAATTACGTCCAACCCAGTCACTGGCGTTATATCTGCAATTCGCTATGCGGGCGATGAACCCGCGTGAGGGCAAAACGGCAATCATCCTAGACCATGTTGGTAACTATGAGTGCTTTGGTCTGCCAACTGATGATCGCGAATGGTCACTGGAAGGCAAAGGCAAGAAGTCTTCTGCCGGTGTGACCACTGGCCCACAAATTCAGACCTGTCGAGCGTGTTTTGGCACGTTCTATGTGACGCAAGTTAAGAACGGCCTATGCCCACTCTGTGGCGCACCACTGCCAAAGGAAGCGCCAGAGGAAGCCAAAGTCATTGACGTTGACCTTGTCGAGGTGGAAGCCAAGAAAGCAACCAAACGGAGATTGGAACGTGTCCATGCTATCCAAAGGCAAAACGCAATCGCCCAGATTGCAGGCAAAACACCATTCGAGCTTAACAGCTTGAAGGAGCTTCAACTATATGCCACAGCCCACAAATATAAGCCGGGCTGGGCATGGCACCAAGCTAAAGAAAGGAAATTAGTCTAATGGGACTACTACCAGAAAACAAACGCAAGCCACCTATGGACACGCCACGCACCTTCTTCATCTGGGGCGCAACCATGAGCGGCAAGAGCTACCTTGCAGAACGTTTTCCAAACCCGTTCTTCATCAACACTGATGACAATGCGGAGAAAGCGGGTCTGCCAAACTTTCAACTCAAGAACGTGATGAACCGTGACGGCAGCATCAAGTCGTCAGTCATTGATCAGATTGATGAACTGATGCTTGAGCTTCAAACCGCCAACAAGGGTTTTGAAACAGTGGTCATCGACACCATCGAAGATACCGTTGACTTAATCGAGCAAGCAATCATCACCGAAAACAAAGTGCAGACGCTTGGCGATATGGGTTACGGCAAGGGCTTTGCACTTCAAAAGCAAATTGTCACGGGGATGATTTTAACCTTGCGGGCATTGCCACTAAACGTGGTGTTTGTTAGTCGGCTTGATGACTCAAGTCTTGATGGACAGGGCAACACCATTGAACGGCCAGCCCTGAAAACGAAGTGGTACAACATCGTGAACGGAAATTCAGACATCACCATTCGGACCCGCCGCATTGGTCACAATTACAGCCGAGCAATGACGGATAAACGGAAAGACTATGTTCGCGACCAGATCACTGACCAGAAGATTTTGCACATTTTGGACAACGTGCCTGGGGTGTTCCCACGCACAGCTAAGACAACCAACAAATAAGGAGAGATTACATTATGAGTTTACGCGATATTGCAACACAGGCTATGCAGGATTTCGACCCACAAAAGGACAAGCCATCCAGCGGCTATCAGAGCCTACCTTCTGGTGACTACGATGTGATTTTGGAGGACGTGAGCCACTTCGTTTCTAAGAACTCTGGCTGGGACGGACTCCGTATTGGCGTGAGCGTGCTTGACGGTGACTACACCGGGCGTAAAGACAGTACCATGTTCAACTTCGATGAAACCAGTGCAAATGGCAAGGCTATTCCAGCATCAGTGCTGAACGGCCACATTCAGTTGGTCGCCCGCCTCGCTAATGCGATTGGCCTGACACTCACGGACGACGACTGGGACAACATCGACACGCTGGTTGACGCTTTCAATGGTCAGGCTGGTAAGACGATGCTCATGCATCTGACTGTTCGTGAAAACAAAAAGAACCCGCAGTACCCGTACAAGAATTACGACTTTGAACCCTTGGAACAACCGGAACCGATGCAGATCAACGACAACGACTTGCCAAGTGGCATGACCGGCAATCAGCCACAGACTAATACACCAGCACCTAATGCGGCCGACACCCTTAGTGATGATGACATTCCTTTCTAGGTTTCAATTCAACAGCGTTAGACGTTCGAGCGGGGTGAGAAGCCCGTTAATCATTGAAGGGAGGTCAGACAATGCAGAGCTTAGTGAACTATGCGCTAGCATACGCGAAGGCTGGTTACTACGTGCTTCCAATCGCTGCTGGTGACAAAACACCACTGGTTGAGTTCGCTGACCGGCCGCCAATGACCGCAGCAGAAATCAAACGAGCATGGCGGCGTCACCCGAACGCCAATATTGCACTGCGAACCGTTGACTTCTTTGTTGTTGATATTGATGAACACGAAGACGGAGCAGACGGCAAGGCATCATTCAAAGAATACGGCAAAGAACATCGCGATTTATTCCCGCCGACTTTGATGCAGAAGACTGGCCACGGTGGCATTCAAATCTTCTACAAGAAGCCACGTGGTTCAGAGATGACACAGGTAATTGGCTGGTTGCCTGGTGTAGACGTCAAAGCACACGTGAACAACTACGTGCTTGCCGCGCCAAGTAACGGCTACAAGTGGCAGAACGATGAAGACATGACGCTTGCGCCACAAGGGCTAGTCGATGCTATCTACTCGGTTAAGAAGCAGGTCAGTCATGACGAACCAGACTTCGAGCAGATGAGTCTCACTGATCGCGAGCGCCAACTTGGACAGCGAAGCAAAACAGCCGAGCTGTTCGAGCAAGTCGTGAATGGCCTTGGTGAAACGGGTGGCCGCAACATGGCGCTTGCCGCATTCGTTGGCGGACTGCTATACAGGAACGTCAACGCCAAAGCAGTCTATGCACTGGCGATGCTGGCGAACCAGAACACGCCTAAGTCATTGGATGACCACGAGTTCGACAAGACATTCAACAGCATGGTCAAAAAGGAAATGAGGCGGCGAAGTGGCGATTGATAATTCAGCATTAAACCAACTCGCCGACCAGCAGAATGAGCTATCAGCCAAAGTCGCCGCCATGACACCACCTTTCAAGAAGACGGCGCAAGGTGGCATCAAAACCACTAGCGTTGTGAACGTTCAGCTTGGCATCGAGTTTGACCCGCTACTGCGTAATGCACTGGCCTACAACCAATTCACATGGGAGGTCGAAGTGCTGCGAGATATTCCAGAATTGCACATCAAGAAGGGCCAGATGCTCGACATGTATTCAGCCATCATCACAGGCGAATTAGAGCACTTATGGGACGCCGTATTCAGTGCACAGGCACTTTCCAATGGCATCATGACAACCGCCCAGAAGGCCGCTTATAACCCCGTACAGGACTACTTACGGCATGCCGCCGATGTGTGGGACAAGCAGGAACGCCTAAAAACGTTCATGAATACGTTCCTGGGCGTGGCGATAACGCCGGTCAATGACCTGATCGTGCGTGTGTGGCTTGTCGGGGCGTGCATGAAGGCATTTGAACCAGATGCAAAGTTTGACTACGTGCTCGACCTAGTCGGCGGACAGGGTGCTGGTAAAACAACCTTGCTTGAACGGCTTGGCGCTGGCTGGTACACAGACCAGTTCCAAAACTTCACTGACAAAGACTACTACTCAACGATGCTACGTGCGTGGATCGTCAACGATGACGAAATGGCTGCAACAGCTAACTCCACATTCGAGGAACTCAAAAAGTTCATCTCGGCACGCAAGCTAGAGTTCAGACCAGCATACGGTCACACGGCCATTCGTCGCGACAAGGGCTTTGTCATGGCACGCACCACTAACGAAACAACCTATCTCAAGGACAAAACTGGTGAGCGCCGCTTCTTACCTTTGCTAGCAGACTTGGAGCAGCAGAAGCAGCACCCCGTTACGGACTTAACACCTGACATCGTTCAGCAAATCTGGGGTGAAGCAATGAGCCTTTACCGGTCTGGTTTCAGCACGGAGCTGACACATGACCAAGAGATGCAACTTAGTCTTCACCGTGACCAATTCACTTACGTTGATGCAGTCGAGGAAGAAATCGAAAGCGTGCTGGCTAAGTGGGCTGGCGACTTTATCACAAGTGGTGAGATTGCCAAGAACATTGGTGCTGGTGATCTGGTCAAGAACCCGCGAGTTGCCAAGAAGATTAAGTACATCATGGATAACCGGAAAGACTGGAAGGCTGGGTTCAGAAAAGTTCGCGGAGTTGCTCAACGCGGATGGCGAAAGGTGTAAACCATTTGCACCGAGTTTACACCTAGGTGTAAACCCTCAAACCATACTCTCTGTAGGCTTCTACTACTTCGTTTACAGAGATTACACCTTAATTCAATATAAGTAATTTAAATATATTAATTATATATAAGGGAAAAATGGTGTAACCGGTGTAAACCAAGCGCTTAAACCGTTGTGGCAGTAAGAACAAACGGTAGTCAGCTAGGGTTAAACCAAGCTATCCGGTTTACACCTATTTGGAGGAAATCATGACAGAAAAACACAAAGAATTAATTCAACAACTGGTCACAAACGTTGAAGCACTAGGCTATCAAGTCAAATTTGAAGGCGATACGCCGGATAAAAAGCAACGGGTAGTCGTTGGCAAGAATGGCAAGGTGATTGCCAAGGCGTCAATTATCTTGGCGGCACGGGTCGACACGATGTTCAACGGTGTTGGCCGCGATGAAGTCGAACTGCTCAAGGTGCTGACACTGTTCAGCACGAAGCTATAAAGCTATGACACTGGAGCACATTATCCAGGACCAGATACGTGTGGCATTGTCACAACATGGATGCACCATCATTCGCACCAACACCGGGCGAGTATTCACCAAGGACGGACGAATGTTTGATGCTGGGCCGCCCAACGGCTGGCCTGACCTAACGGGTTTCCGCCACAGCGACGGCAAACTGGTTCTAGTCGAAGTCAAAAACGAACGCGGTCGGCTGCGAGAAGATCAGAAGCGCTTTGCGGAGATGATTAAGAACTATCCAGTCATCTACGGTGTCTGCCGCAGTGCCGAGGACGCGGTGAAATTATTGGAGGAAAACTAATGAACTATGCAGTGGTTGGAGTGAGCACCGGCACGGTATACCGAGAGTGCCAATATCGCTCTGAATGTTTCAAATGGATGAATAGCAAGTTTGCAAAGCGTTATCAGCGCGAATCAGGTTCTTTGGGTATGTCGGTACATCTGACTTATCCAGAAGCAATGATGGTGGTGCACTTATGACAATGACACAAGAAAGAATTGATGCGATGTACGACAACATTCACTGGTGCGAGCTCAAGTACGGTGACCTAGCAAAAACGCCAGACAATGATGAGCATCTACAGAAAGCACGATTGATCGCATCGAACGTCAAGCATCCTGTAAGTTCAAGAGCAGCACTCACCGGCGATCAGGTACAGACGCTAGTTACCGACTATATGTCGGGAATATCGCCACAAGACATTGCGATTGCCCTGAACGTACCGATTAAAACGGTCAGGTCAAGAATATACAGAATGGGGTTGAGACGATGAGCGAAATACTTAGCATTCTAGCGATTATATTCATCGGTATCGCGATTGTCGAAATCGGCTTCTATATGAGCATCGTGGTACCAATCGTACTGTTAGCTCTAGCTGTTATCGCTATCTGGGGCAGTGTCACTGTGGAGGACAAATGATGAGGGTATGTAAAACAACGTTAGCTCTGGCGGCAGTCGCCACAATGGTCGCGATGATGCTGTCGCATTCGTGGCAAGGCATTGTAATGACCACACTGGCGGCGATTATGTGCATCGAAGTGTTGACTGGTATCGAAGTCGGCGAAATCGCAGAACGAATGGAGGCGCAACGTGGTTAAAGAGGAATCGTTGCAAACCGCTATCCGGCTTGCTGGAAAGCTCGCGCAGGAGCCCGTGATTGGCGACAAACGAGTCATTGACGTGGACGACGAAGACGCCTTGATTCCGCCAGAGATGGTATGGCCGGTGCTTGAGTTCATGCAGAAGCTGCGGCCGGGGAGCAAGTTTGAATTGAGAGAGGTCATGGGCGGCTACGGTCTGGACTTGGTCGAAACATTAACGGAGGTATCGAAATGAAAATGTACGCAGTGAAGAACGACAAAGGCGAGTGGCTGGGGTGCGAGATCTACTCCAATGAGCCAGACTGGTTCGAGCATGGCGGCTTCACATGGGACGACCGCAGTGCAGCAGAGAACAATGCTGCGGAATATGGCGGCCACGTGGTTCCGCTAACCGAGGCCACGGCGAAGGTCGTGGTGAGCGAGGCGGAAGCGGAGATGCTGGAAGGCGCTAAGAAACAGCATAACCCCGCGTGGTACATCGGTATCAACGTAGATGGACGCCCTGGTACAGAAGACCGCCTCATGCGCGCCTACGTCAACGGCTGGACGGTTGAGAAACCTAAACGGTACGTGCTGCCAATGCCATACGGAGCTGAC
>NZ_BOLV01000028.1 GCF_016861845.1 Lacticaseibacillus suilingensis | reverse complement strand
CCAGCATTGACGGCAACTTGATATGCAGATAGTCCTTGTTCGCCTTGTTTTCCTGGGTCCCCTTTTTCACCGGTCTTGCCAGTATCGCCTTTGATACCTTGTGAACCGCTTAGGTCGGCAATATAAGTGAAACTGGTGCCGTTCCAAACGTAAAGCTTGCCATCATCTGGATCATTGACATCACTCGCAATCATGGTGAAATCACCATCAGAGAAGCCATCACCATTCATTGCAGCAATGGACGGGAACGTCTTTACGATTTTGAAGTCTTTCCCCGGATTGCCTTTTTCACCCTTTAGGCCAGTTGGTCCAACGAGAGAAGCCAACCAATCTGATTGTGAGCCTTTATAACCGTTAATGACTGCGATCTGGTAAGCAGATAGACCGTCAGCACCCTTATCGCCTTTCAGACCATTGGCAATAGCAACTGCAACTTCCTGTTTGAGTTGTTGGCTGAGGTCACTGAATTGCTGAATGAATTCATCAACCGTAATGCTGCTGACGAGTCCGCCAGAAAGCCCAGTGACGTTTTCATTGATTTGTAGTGCCAAAAATCCATCACTAGGGTAGATGGCCGTTCCACCATTTACGGTGTCCCACAGTTCGATCTGATAGCTGCCTACTGGCAATTGAGCCAATTGGCCACTAGTGATGACGGCATGGTTGTTCGTGATACTGGCACTTATCCCCAGCAAATATCCAGAGTCGTTTTTGATTCTAACCTTTGCATCTGCTGTTAAGGTTGCCGCACTGCCATCATCAAACGCGTTCAGATGGATTTCGGTTGTGGTATCGGCAAACTTAAACTGCTTATCACCGTTTCCAAGATATAGTTTTCTCATTAAAGGCTCATCTCCTCGCACCAATCCTATTTATCATCATGTTTAATCTTCCTTTCAATTTTTAATTTGAAGTTGTAAAACCTTGTTGTATAATGCTTCGCCCGTTCCGTTTCCACCTAATGCTTTGTAGCTGCGGAAAAGGTAGTTCAAATCGTCCAAGTCATCCGTGCTGATATAACCAGTTTCGATATGGCGGTTGCACAGCATGTATACCTCATGATGAAGCAATCCGACTAGCCCCGCATCTATCGCCTTTCCGTGCTTTCGATGCGTCTGCCACTGGCTTAAAAACCAACCAAACAAAGCCCCACCGCCCAACTCTACAAAAATGTCTAACCAACTCTTAAAATCCACATCTTCATACTTCCTTTCACAAAAATACCGCTAGGCTTTTGCCCTAGCGGCGTAGTCCTGACCGGTAATCTGTTTGTACTCGTCAGGCGTTATCATCAGCCCCACGTATGGCGCGATATCGATGCCCCACGCGTAGAACTGCGCACACATATCGTAGTCCGTCATGCGCCCGCCTCCAGTTTTGCGACCCTCAGCATCACAGCCGCAAGCATCTGCTGGTCAGTCGTGGGCTGTGGCGTGGCCAGCTGTGCGAGTGCCTCTCGCCTAGCTTCGTCCACAGTCAACTTGCCGCCTTCGTACTTCGTAGCACCAATGACAATGCCGCTGATGTCATCTGGGGACAGCTCCACTGCTTGCGTGGTATCGAATGGTGCTTGCCAATGCCGACCATCCCAGAACTCCTGCGACCAGCCCATAATGTATCCGTCAGCATCAGTGTCGAACAGAACTTTTATTTTTTCTTTTTCCACGGCCACACCCCCTAATACGCGTATATCGCAATCAGCACAACTTGCCCCTTTACGCCATCAGCATTGTTCTCATTGCCTTTTATTTCTCCATCTGTGACGTAAATATACTTGTATGCGACCTGCATGTTGTAGTCAATCAAGCCAATAACACGACCCATTCCTGGGTACGCCGCCACACTAGTTTTCGATACATCAGCTTCACGAAGCTGATTACCTGAAAATTGGTTGTTTGCAAATGCACCAAACACAAGCTTCCAACCGGTGAGGCAATCACTGATTTTCATTGAAGGCTTAACAGATTGCGGATCGCCTTTGTACCCCAGGTAAGATGTTCCAGACCAAAGAATTTTACCAACGTTGTTCAGCTGTTCGAGCAATTCCCCGTTCAAGTGTCCGCTTCGGGCCTTACCGGCTGTGTCCAAATTTGTGAGCGACAGCTCGCCAAGATTAAGGCGAGCTTCTGCCGTGACGTGACTGTAATCCGTCCCACCGGTATAAAGTCTTGATAGCAGGCCGGATGCGCCGACCTCAGTGTGAAAACTTTGAAGCGGCGTGCCATTAGTTCCACCGCCATCAATGGTACCGTCTACAGTGAGGTACCCGTCGCCCATCTTAGTGGTGCCAGTGCCTTTTGTGAGCATCGCCTGACCGATCGGGTCATCAATATCATCAAAACTACTTTCATCAACTGGCTTGCTAGTGAACGTGCTGTTAAACTGCGACCCATTGAAGATGACACCATTGAAAGTCAAGCCATTAAATGTGGCCGCGTTGATTGCGCTTGCCGAGATTTCCTGCTTGACCCACGCGGTACCGTTTGACTTATAGAGGGCGGTAGCAACGTTATTCGAATTGGTCACCCAGAATTGACTGTTAGCGGGCGCCACCGTGGTCGGAAGCGCCGCACCGCTCGCATAGCTTGTGATGTCTTTACCAGCCGGGCCAGTGGCACCGTCTGCGCCTTTAATCAGCACCCAAGTGTAGTATGACGCCGTGGTGCTATCATCTTCCGTAAAGTCGCTGTACGTGCCGATGTACGCCTTGCCTTCTGGTGATTGCGACATTCCGCTACCGCTCACATCGTTCGCATAGGCTGTGTGGAAGTAGCTTGTTTTCCCGTCATCACCTTTTGGCCCAGCTAAACCAACACCGTCATCGCCCTTCACTTTCTGCCAGTGACCTGCATAGTCCGCAGCATCATCGCTAGGCACCGCGCTCTGGTCGCTCCAGACAATCGCCATGTAGCTCTTGCCGTCAGGATTAGCCGAGATGCCAGAGCCTTCGTCATCGTCTGCGTAGCGCGTCCACGGGTACCACTGACGTGATGCTGCCAGCGTCTTCATCTGGTCGGCCAGCGCCTGCAGAGCAGGGTCAATCTGGCTCGCCTCAATGAGGTAGTCGCCCAGCGTGGCTTCGTGCGTGTCGTTTGCATAGCTGTCTTTCAGCTCCAGCAACCGCGCCGACAGGTTCAGCCCTTGAGCTTCATCTACCAGGTGCACTGTATCGCCCACAGAAACGCCGTCTGGCAGGTCTGCGATGTCCACGGTATAGTTCACCGCCGCGTGGTTGTACTGCTTCAAATCAGCCAGCACAGACTGCAGGAGCGCAGCTTGCGTGGTCGCCTCATATGACTTCACCCGCTGAATGTGATGCGCGGTTGGGTTCGGGTTATCGTTCGACAATGCACGACTCCAAAGCTGAACAGCCACGGTGTCGCGTAGAACGCCATCGCCGCCAAGCACATACCGCCCGTCCGGGTCAGTCCAGTGGTAGCCCACTAGATTGATTGGCGTATCACTCCCCGAAGCCGCCGCTCCGGTGCCCTTGATTGACGTGCACAGGTCGTAGATGTTACCGGTGGTCGTGATTTTGTTCAGTTGCGTGTTCACTTCCAGCCGCTGACCGTTGTCCAAGCCCATGTGCTTGTAAATGTCGATGTACCGGTGTATCACCTGCATGCCATCGACTTCAAACCGGAAGTCCAACTCCGCGTTGTCAAACTGAGTGGCGACTGACTCGATGCGCTTGAGCGCCGTGTCTTCCTCGCCCTCCCACTTCAAGGTTCGAGTTAGGTTTGCAATCTCATTCACGCCAATCTCGAAGCCGCTGTCAGAAGTAAACATATTGATATAGTCCGCAACTGGCATTGCTTTCGTAGCCGTGTAAGCTCCCACGGTTTCGTTAATTAAATCAACCCCGCCGTTTTCAGCCACAAAACTCAACTCGCCATTCTGCTGGTCATAGCTAGTCCACTCCATGATGGTTGCGAACACGTACACGCCGCGCTGGTCCTTGTACAGCAGGAAGTTTCCCAGCGCGGCCATAGTCGCCAGCTTCCCAGCGTCCTTCGGGTCAGTGACCAGCGTGGCCGCATAGGTCCGCCCGACTGCCTGCGGCCGCATCTGGTCGTCAGTGTCGGCGTCAATTTGAATAGGCGCAGCCCCCGTAGAAGCCACGCCCAGCGTATTGAATTTTCTGTCTGTGAAATAGAAATCCATCAGAGCCATGCCTCCCTATACTCGATCGTGGCATCGAACGGGGTCGCCCAGCTCGATGCCACAGGCATGATTGTGTTTCTGCCAGGCTGGATCCAGAACGAATCCCACATGTTGCCGATTGCGTGCAGAGTATTGTCCTGCACACCATTGACGTAGATGGTCTTCGTGGCTATATCAGCCACGACCTCATCGCCCGCCGAGAAACAGTTGGCAAGGTCGTTCCATTGGTCAACATCGGTCCACTTCGCCTGGAAGTCAGTTACGCTCATGCTGGAAGCCTCATTGTCTTGCCATCGGCAGAACCAGAAGCTAACGCTGTCAATTGGCTCAGCTTCTGCTAAGTCGAAACTCTTCAAGATTGGCGCAGCAACCTCGGCCTTGTTATCAACCACTTTCGCGACCGGAGCAAGCTGGAAGTTAATCTTCGAACCAAAGCGCCACATCCGGAGCTCATACATCTGACCATTCTTGAACTTCCTGCGGTCAAGCGTAGTGCTGACCAGCCACTGCCCGTTGTAGAAGCACTCCCAGACAATCTGGTCTTGCGAGTCTGCACTATCGCGCAGAACCGACTCGAAGACTGTCTTGTCGCCATTGTTCAGTGCAATCTCCATCCGTCCCATCTGACGCACTTTGGTGTCGAAATAGAGTCGCGTATAAGTCACGATGTTTCCTGCGTTGTCATCATCCGAGTTCTTTGGAATTGGTAGCTTCTTGCTTGGTCCATTCCAATAATCAGATTTGGCTCCAAAGCTCGGCATCATCGCCGTAGAGCCATACAGGCCCGCACCGTAATTCATTGTGCCTGATTGGACGTTCGGCTGACCTTCCACGTTGCCGTAGTTTGGGTAATTGGTTGGCGCATCGTTGTTCGTGCCGCCGGGGTCGCTGTCGAAGCCTTCTACTAATGCCTGTTCTGGTGCCTTGGTAGTCACGCCGTCAACCTCGCCGGGGTCGCCAAACTGCAGCACCCCGCCTTGGTCGTTCGTCCACGCCACCAGCCCGTTGTCAGCCGTCATGGTTGCGGTCAGCACAGGCGCAGTCGGTGCCGTGCCAGCATTTGTGACCGTGATATCGGTGCCGGACTGACCAGATACCGTAGCAGTAGTAAGTGAATGCGCCAAACCATCGTAGCAAGTGAACTCCAGCGTTCCAGAAGTCCTGAAGCCTTCAATCGTGAACTCGCCATTCTTTGGAATCACGAGATAGTACCGGTCAGGCGTACGGCCTAACGTGAGCTTCTGTGGTTCAGTGACGGCCAGTGCCGCCGTGAGCGCTTGACGCTTGGCTTCGGTCGGGTTGCGCATGATATACGGAATCTTGATCGTGCGAGTGGTGTATTTCCGCCGCGTGAAGCGCTCGCCGATGCCTTCGGTGAAGGACAATGCCGAGTCACTGACTTCAGGGAGCATACTCGTATCGGTCGAGAATGAAGGCGTGATGAAGTCGTTAAGCAGAACGCCGTTGAATGTGACTGGCAGTTCGTATCTAAGCATTTCCAAGCCTCCTATTCTTTGTCCGAGTTGCTGAGTTGGTCAGCCGTTGAATTTCTGGCTGCATCGTGCGTGCTCCAGCCTTCCAGTCAACGTATGCCGGAACGCCTTCCATGACCGCTTCTACCAGCTCGGTCAGCATGTCGTTTTGTTCTTTCATGTATACCAGTTGCTGAGCAGTTGCCGCGCCCATCGTGTTGCTGACTGCGGCTTGCACGTAGTCCATCAGCTTGCTGATTGGTGCCACCGCTTCGGCACCAGCTTCACCCACGCCGTGGACGGAGCCATCACCGCCAGCGAACAGGGTTGGTTTGTTGAAGATGCCCCCAGCCGCGTGCCAGTTAATGGATAGATGTGGCAGCTTGCCCTTCAACAGGTCACCAATCTTCCAGCCAGCCGGTGAGATGCCGAAGTGCGGCATCGGGATGTGCGGCCAGCTGATTTTGAATCTGAAGAAGCCCTTGATTGCGTTAATAACGCGCTTAACGGCGTCGCGTGCCGCATTGATTGGTGTCATGATTGCTGACTTGATGCCATTCCAAACCCTAGAGGTTACCGATTTAATGCCATTCCACGCACCACTGATGACAGACTTAACAGTGTTTACTGCTCCACTGACAACAGATTTTATGCCATTCCAAACAGACGAAATGACCGACTTAACAGAATTAAAAACAGAGCTTGTGACTGACTTAATGCCATTCCAAGCGTTAGTAATGCCCGATTTAATAGCATTCACAACCGGCATAACCACGCCCTTTATCGCATTCCACACAGTTGTAATGACCGACTTAATCGCATTGAACACGATTGAGGTTGTAGACTTAATCAATTCCCACGCAGTGCCAATCACCAAAGCGATTGCAGTCACAACAACTGTGATAACCGCCTTAATTCCATTCCAAACTGGTGTCAGGAACGCCACGATTGCATTCATGACGTTAACAATCGTTGTCTTGATGCCATTCCACACTCCAGAGAAGAACGTGACTAGCCCATTCCAGATGCCTTTGAGCCATTCAACGATGGTTCCCCAGTTTTTGATGACAAGTACAATGCCAGCAATCGCCGCCGCAATGGCAAGGGCGATAAGCGAGAACGTACTGCCAAGCGTAGTTATTGCCACAATGATTGGCGCGAGCATGCCGATGATAACTGCCACTCCCCCGAAGATGACGATAAACTGTTTTACTGGAACTGGAAGTTTGCCGAACGCTTCCGCCGCAGTTTTAGCAAACTCGGCAAGTTGCTTCATCACTGGTGCCACGGTGGTTAGAATTTCACCACCAACCTCTGCCAGTGACTGCTTCATTTGTTTCTGTGCTTGCGTTGCTTTGTCGATTGGATCAAGCGTCTGGTTGAACGTGTTCTTCACGGTGCCACCGCTGTCTGCCGCGGCCTTGGTCAGAGAGTCAAGATTGACCTTGCCAGACTGAATCGCCGCCACCATTGCCGGAGCTTGCCGAGTGCCGAATGCTTCGACCCCGGCGTTCAACGCGTCAACCGGTGACTTTGCATTCTTGATGGCATTGAACGTGCCCTTGAGACCCTGCTGTAGGGTCTTGTTGTCGGCGGCATACGTGGCAGAAGCTTTCTGCATACCCTTTAGGGCGGTGGAGGCGTCAATGCCTCCCTTTGCCCACTGGGCCACAATGCCGACGCCATCCTTCAGGCTGATGTGCAGTTGACTGAAGACTGGGTACGCGTCAGCAACAGAAGATTCCAGGTCATCAACTGAGATTCCGCTTGACTGACTGGCCGCCGTGAACGCGTCCAGCACGCCCGGAATCTCCTTCGCTTGCACGTTGAATTTGCCCAGCGTGTCGCGCAGTGCGTCCACAGCATCTGCCCCTGACTGACCAGTGACTGCGGAGAACTGCGCCACGTACTCCGTGGTGTTCTCCAACGCGTCACCAGTTAGCCCGAAGACAGAATGAAGACCTGCCATCGTGTTTGACAGGTCTTCACTTTCCATTTGAGAACCGGCCATGGAGCCTTCTACTTTCTCGAACGACTTGCCAAGCACATCAGCAGCCGCTCCAGTCGCGCCGGTTTTCGAGGTTAAATTGTCGACGGAATCGTCCATTTCGGACCAAGCCTCGACCGCTGTTTCGCCGAACTCTTGAATCTTGCCGCCGATGTCACTGAAAGCATCGCCCACGTTCTGCAGCTTCTCGCTGAACGTATTGCTGGCAATCTGGTCGAGCTTGTTGCTGGCATCGTCGGCATCGTTGCCCATCCCTTTGATGTCATCGCCGGCCTGAGCAGCCTTGATTGCGGTCTTTGAGTAACCTGCCGCAGCCATGCCGGCCGCGTCGTTGTTGTCCTTCAGGTAGGTGTCTGTGTCCTTGAGCTGGCCAGAGAAGTGATCGAGCTTGCCTTCGGTTGCGACCACTTCGCGCTTAAATGCGCGGTACTGGTCTTCGCCGATGTCACCAGCTTTGAATTGCGCCTCGACCTGAGCCTGTGCGTCCTTCAATGTCTTGAGCTTGGAACTGGTCTGCTCAACCTGTTTCGCCAGTAGTTGCTGTTTCTGCGCCACCAGTTCGGTGTTCCCGGGGTTGAACTTCAGCAGATTATCTACCTGCCGCAGCTCTTTGTTGACGGCAGTGGTCTGCTTATTCACATCAGACAGAGCCTTATCGAGCTTGGTCGTATCGCCATTAATTTCAATCGTGATGCCTTTAATATTTCCAGCCATGCATTCGTCTCCTTTCTTTTAGAAGTTGTCGAAGTCAGCTTGAGTCGCCTTGCGTGACTTCTCGCCACCGCTCTTATGTGCGTTGACGTATTCGACACTCTGATCCAGCACCTGACCAATCGAAAGGTCATTGAGTTCGCTCACGCTGAACCCCATGACCTTAGACATATACAAGAACGAATCCGTGTCGATTGGTTCGTCTGATTGGTCGGCGCTACTTAGTTTTTTGTTGTTGAAAACAGCTTCTGGATAAGCTCCATGACTGCGCCAAGCACAACGTCAAGCGGGAACTCATCAAACTGTCCAAGCCATGTGGTGAGGTCGCCGATTGAGCTGTCTGCATTTTTGGCGAAAGCCCACGTCACTTTGTACAGCGTGGTCATGTCCAAATGCTTCAAGTCTTCGTATGACAGTTCAGACATATCAAATTCATCACTGTCTGACGTGTCTTGAATAGCGCCAAACGTTTTTGCCAGCATGATCATGTCAGCGAAGAAGTCACTGCCGAACTGGTTCTTGTACAATATTGCAGTCGCCGCACTTGAACGAAGTGAGAGCTGTTTGCCATCTGGTAAGTCAACTACTTTGAGCATCGTTTCCTCCTATAAATGTGAGCCGCCCACAGGATCGTGTACTGTTGATTTCATAGGCGACTAGGTGACGGACTATCCTTCAGAACCGGCGGTCTATGGATTTGTAGGCGTGGTTTCACCCGGTACAACCACCTTGGTGAAGAAGTTGCTGTATGCCGGTGAACCTTCGGACACCTTGCCGTGGGAGCGGTGCTCGTACGGGTCTGGCGCGGCGGTAAAGCTCAACTCTTGCTTGTTGACTTCGGTCTTGTCTTCCTTGGTCTTGGAGCCGATGGAAGGACGGGTCGCAGTCACGTTGAACATCACGTGGCGGGTGCGGTTCTTGTCGCCGCTGAACTCGAACAGCAGTGCGAACTGCTTTGGCTCTGCGTCCGTGTTGTCCACCTGCATCCCTGTGGTGGCATCGAGAACGTCACCGAACACGTCTTGGTTGAACTGGTCATTCAGCCTGGCAACAGTCAGCTTGCCGGAGTAACCTTGGTTACTTACGGAAGTATAGTATTTGGTGTCATCGGCGTAGAAGTCGTTGGAATCGCCTTCCGGGTCGATGCTCAATTCGGTTGCGCCTTTCAACGCAATCGGAGCCGCGTAGGTCAGCTTGGAACCGTCATCGGTGGCGATGGCGTAGTAGGCGTTCTTAAGGCCGAACTCGACTTTGTTTTCTGTGTTTTCTGCCATGTTCATTCTCCTTTTTCAATGTAGTAGATGCGCTCGAACATCTTGTCGGTCTCGATGTACACGTCACCATCGCAGGCCCAGTCAATTTCGTCGGCATCAAAAAAAGACTCGATTTGCGTTTCCACAGTCGGGTCTTTTTGCTCAAAATAAAATTCCACGCGGTAGGTTCCGCGTTTGAGGTAGTGTGCATCGTCTGCGTAGAAGTCATCGGGACCGGTGTCGAACACAATCAGGTACGGCAAGGGTTTGGCGTTGCCCGTTCCCCACGCGCCGTAGGTGGTAGGCATGATTGCCGACAATCCCGTGATTAGGTCAGTCAGCATCAGCTCAGCCCCTTTCTGATTGCAGTCTCGAAGGTATCTGCGGCCGTTTTCTCAGCGGGCGCGATGTGTGGAATCGCACGGGTGCGACTGCCATCACGGTTTGCGTGACCGTTTTCCAGCAGATGGGTGAGTGACGGCTTGGTCTTGTTGTAGACAGTCACGCTCTTGCCCTTATTCTGGCTGGTCCAGCCTCGGTAGTACTTCTTGCCTGCTCGTGAATCACGCGGTGACGACGCAGTGAGCTCATCAACGGCCGCCTTGGCAGCCTTTTCTTGAGCGTCATCAACCTTTTCTTGAACTTCCTCTTTGTACTGGTCGAGCAACTTTGAGAGATCAATTTCAATCGCCAATGTTGCTCACCTTCCTTTCGAGATAAAGCTCAACTTCATCAGCGTTGCGTTGATAGGTTCTAATCAGGCTGTATGTGATGCCGTTCCACTTCACGGTTTGTTGGCCGTCATACTCAAACGCATGAACAATCAACTCGACTTCTGGTCGAATGCCAGCTTGAGCAGCAGCATAGAACTCACTCATCGAGAGTTCTTTTTTGCTGGCTTGCACTGTGTCTTCGGTCACTGTTGCTACTTGATTGCCATATTGGTCAGGTTCAAACGTCTTACCGATTAGAACAGCATCTTCACTCCAATCAAGCACTGCCGCTCACCTGCCCCAGCATGAGATTATGCAGGCGATATTGGATGTTGCGAGGCATTGCGCCTTCACCACGATTACGAAAACGCCACGCAGCATAGTCAACTAGCAGCATGACAGCCACGCTGTCACTGTCGCTAACTGACAAGCCCTTGTCGTACAGCTCTGCGGTGACACTTTCCAAAATCGAGTTGAGATACTGGTCACGCGCTTCTGACGTGATTCCGAGATTGGCCTTCAACAGGCCGAGTTTGTCCAATTCAGCCATTCAGGCCACCTCCTAGTCAGCCGGTACCAGAGCCAGCAGGTCGGCCTTCACAGTCTTGCCGGTGAAGTCAATCGAGTGGGCGGTCAGCCACGCTTTGATCTCTTCCACTGTGTTGCTACTGGTCGGCTTCGTGTCGCCGTTTGGATCAAACGCCGGAGTGGCCGGCTCTACGCTTTTGGGCCCAGCGTTACCAAGTAGCCAGCAGCGGTATCAGCAACTTCAACGTCAACGGAGATGGCAGCCAGCATTGCTTGTGCGAAGTTCTCGTTCACAGACCAGCCCAGCTGAACCTCTTCGCGGTCGAACAACTTCACGAAGCGCTTTGCATCGCCGACAAAGGCCAGTGCATCGCCTGCATTGGTGCCCAGCATCGTGTCAGGAACGATGCCAATCTGCAGGCCAAGGAAGCGATAGCCGGTTGTGCTGGTTACGTCCGGCTGCATCAGGTAGCGGCCTTCGCCGTCCTTCAAGGTGTCGAGGAATTGGAACCCGGACTGAGTGGCAATGACAACCTTGTTGTAGGCTGGATCAAGGTCAACGTTGATGATGTGCTTGATGCCGTCTGCATCAGTAGCGGAAGCAGCATGAGCAGTCTTCAACTTTTCAGCAATCAGGCGGTTCTTGGTGTTCAGCACAACCTGGTCAAGTACGTTCTGCAGCAGGCGCTTCAAGTCCGTTGCATCACGCAGAGATTCGTGGGAAGTGGTGATTGAACCACGGTAGGTGCCAGCGTTCCACTTCACGGTGATGAGTTCTGGCTTGCCCAGTTCTGGGTTAGCGGCCAATTCTTCAACGGTGTGCAGACTTTCATCGGTCTTCTTAGCAACTGCATAGGTGCCGCCAGCTTGCTGAACATTGATAACATCAGCGAACTTTGTCAGGTCATAGGTGGACTTGAGTTCGTCCTGTGCCTTGTACAAGATTTGCTGCGGGATGATAGCTGCAACGTCACCTGACACGATGCCATCACGCTTCTGGCCTTTGCTGTTCAAGTAGTCAATCAGGCTACGTACTTCTGGGTTTTCTTTTTCAATCGTCTTCATGCGGGTTTCCCCACCTTTCTTTGCGTTTGTCTGTGGTTCGTCAGGTTCTGTAGGCGTTTCGTTTGCGTCTTCGAGTTGCTTTTCCAATTCAGCGATTTTGTCTTTCAAGTCTTGGTTTTCTTTTTCAAGATCAGCCATTGACTTGTCGTTCTCGTCGCTGTCAGCGGCCGCCTTGTCCAGGGCTTCCTGGTCAGCAGCTTCATCAGCAGCGCGCAAGATAACTTGCTTCTTGCTTTCCAATTCGCCGCGTTTCGTTTCGTTTTCGGCCAAAGCCGCACGCGCCATTTTGAGGCGAGCGTTTAAAATGATTGGATTTTCCATTTGTCTTTAAGCTCCTTTACTAGCTTGATTTTGCGTTCGTTGAACGCTTCTTGTTCGGCGTGCTGATTGTCGCGGCTCCGTGCACCAATCTCGGTCGTTTCGTACGCCGGGAAAGCCACCACGGAAACCTCAAAAAGGTCAACATCAGTCAGGGTGTTATGCCACCCGTCATCGCGTTTTTCGATGTCTTGGTCTTTGATAAAGAATCCAAAAGACGCTTGTGATACATCACCACGCTTGACTTTTGCGTAAATAGAAAGGGCCTCCGGATCGTCGTCGTTAATCTCGACGGTTCCGAAAAGCCCTTTGTCATCCTTGCGTAAAGTCATCGTTCCGGCGCTGGTGCGGCCAAGCACCTTGCCAGTGTCGTGGTCAAACAGTGCTCTTATATCGTGGTCTGCGATGTCATCAGGAATTGCTTCTGGTGCCACCGTTTCAAACTGTCCACGGTAAAGCTCTGTTTCTTCGTTGAAGCGGATGAAGTAGCCAGATAAGTATTTCTTCCCACCTTCTTCAGTCGCCGCTCGGAAGTCCGCTGTTTTCGTTAGACTGGTTCGTTTCTCCATTACTATCACCTCCCTTCAATTTGGCCTGATCGCCAAGTTTTTCGGTCGGTACATAGTTCTCAAGCGTGATAAGGTCTTCCATGTCATCATCAGGTGGCAAGCCAACCCATCCACGCCATTCATTGCGCCGCATTGAAGTACGGTCGACCATTTCTTTACCGGCATTGATAAGCTCGCTCAAGTCGTACTGGTAAAGCGAGCGTGGGTTGAAGCGGAAGTACCAATCGCTAGAAATGAGCACGTCACGCGTCAGTGCTTGCGCAATCATCTGTCCAAGACCAGCAATGCGGGTGTTGACGAAGTTGTTGTATTCTTCACGATTAAAGTCACCAACGCCAAGCAAAAAGGCCGGAACTCCAAAGAGTCCAGCCACTGTCTTTTTGTCGATTTCAACGCCTTCATTTAGCGCAATGTCTTGAAGCGTCAACGGCTTTACCTGTTGCACTTCCAGAAGGTCAGCAGGGATGACCCACGGTTCCAATCCGTCAGAATGACCGATGTACTTGTTCTTGACTTCGTCGCGTCCTTCATCACTGGTCAATGCTTCACTATCACTATCAACCTTGATGATGATGTTCGGCATGTACTTACCACTCATGAATACTGACTTTGTCTTAGCAGCTTGAGCTAGGTTCTCAAGTGTTGATTTGAGAATGGTATCAAAACCACGGCCAATGAGCGGATAGCGCGGGTCGGGATTGATCATGAAGTGAACCAACTGTGCCGAGTCCATTTCTTTATCGCCATAACGAACGTGCAGGTCGGCTGTTTGCGAATCGTAGATGTAACTAACGTTGGTCATATCTAGTGGCCGTAGTTCTGACAGATAGTCGCTACCTGGTTGCGCGATGATTTGGCACAGCGAATTGCCGTCACCGTACAAGTACAAGTCACGAACAATTTTGGTAAGCCACGTCTTACGGGTCATACCCTTTGACGGTGACACATCAATCAGTCGCGACAATTCATTGTTTACTCGTTTGTCGCCTTTGTCAGTATTCTCAAGCAAGTGAATACTCATAGACGACACCAACTCGGCAATCGTATTCACAGCAGACTGAACGTCAGCGTTATCAGCAAGCCGCGTGTAACCACTGCCATTTAATAGCTCTGACCATTCTGGTGAGCCAAGTTGGACAATCTTTGGTGCGCTGCGTTTTTCTGCTTTCCGTTTTAGTCCAAACATTTAATCACCTCCTTTCAGCCAAGCCGCCGCATTCTCGTTCTTGGTGATGTCTTCTGACATTTGCACGCAAGCGAAAACAGACGCATCAAACAAGTCAATGCGCTGGTTGCCTGACTGACCGTCAATCTTGTCGTATTGGATCATGTCGTCTGTCTTCTCAACAGCAGCCACGTTCGACACACAATACTCGTATGCTTCACTGTGCACGTAGTACAATTCTTTATTCTTAGCCTTCACTTCAATGCGGCGGAAACCTTCTGACTTCTTGAAGAAATACTGCGGCTGGTCAACAATGCGGAAGTGCGCTTTCTTCATCTTCATAAAGAACTCACGACCAAACTTTTTATCGAAGCCAATCTTCTTGATGTTGAATCCCATTGCCCGCATGTCGATAAACCACTTAACGATGTCGTCATACAGCACCGTAGCTGTATTGCTCATTGTCAGCCAGCCGTCATCCTCCCAGCCAAACAGTGGGATGCCGTCTTTATCAGCTTTTTCATGCGCGGCTTGGCGTGGAAAGAACGAGTGTGTGATGACGATGTCCACATCGCCCTTGCGGCCATACAAAGCAGCAGCAGTAAGGTCATGCAGTTTTGACAAATCAGCACCGCCATACCATTTGATCCCCATACCAGCCAAGTCTTTGAGCGACCAGTCATAGGTGCGGTCAGATGCTTTAAAGTCTTCAATGTCGAAGTATGATTTGCTTGAGGCCGTGAATACGTTCAGCGTTTTGTTGAAAAACTCCAGCCGCGTCTGTGGGTCGTTCAATGCCATTTCAGCATCACGCCGCAAGTCTTCGAGCGAAACCGAAACGCCAACGGACGGGTTGGACTTCATCAGGACTTCGTCACTCGTGAAATCGTCCACGTCCCCCTCTTCGTTCTGGTCAGCTTGGCAAATGAAGAAGAAGTACTCATCGTCTTGGATCGAGCCGGACAGCACCTTCTTGGCATACTCCACACGCTGGGCGAGGAACCCGTTCGGGATGTCGCCGGCGGTCGAGATGCCAATCAATAGCTTATTGCGATAAGCCTTCTGTGCGTTCTTCATTAGAATGTATTTCTTGGCTGATTTGAACGCGTGTAATTCATCAAGGATAAGCAGATTGGCATTCAGTGAGTCTAATCGTTTCTCATCGCTTGCAAGTGCTTGAATATAGATGGAACCGTCTTCACCAAAGTCTTTGGTGATTGAGTGTTCGCTATTGTTATCGCGAATGTTGTACGTGGCATCATGGAAGCGGTCAATGTTGAACTTGAGCAAGCTAAACGATTCCATTGTCTGCTTCAATGAGTTGGCAAGGATGTATAGCTTTGAACCTGAACGTGCCTCAAGTAATGACAACGCAAAGCCGAGTGCAGCGGCGAATGTAGTCTTGCCTTGTTTACGAGGTATCATGATTAACACTTCGTGGAACCGTCGCAGGTCAGTGTTCTTCTTGTAGAAGCAAAGCATATTGACGATGCAGAACTTCTGCCACTCGGTCAACAACAAAGACCGCCCACGCATAGGACGGCCTTCCAAGTCTTCGCCTTGTTGATGCACGAATACATGCTCGATTAAATCAATCACGAAGTCTGCATCATCCATGCGAACATCAAATTCATCAGTACGCTTCAAGTCGTTTAGAAACCGTTCACCCGCTTGAACGCGCAATTTGTTTGCTGGCACATCACCGTTAACCACACCACGAGCATAAGCATAGGCAGCCTCGAAGTTATCCATCGCGACCACGGCTCTTCATGAAGTCGGCAAGCGGGTTGGCGTTCACAGTTGGCACCACTTCCACACTATTTGACTTTGGATTGAGCTGGAGCCGGTCCGAATAACTAGCGATGTCTTTCCGCAACGACTCAATCGCGTTCAAGATTGGAACCTTGCGTTGATTAGTAGCACCCGCCTTGTTGGTGTAGCTTTCAGTTACCTGATAACCTGACTGCTCATACTGATTGATCAACACAGCATACTGATCCAGCATCCCTGCATAGATGGTGATGACATCATCATAAGCCGTCTTGTATACGCCAAGGTCTTTCATCTGCTCAACCACGCGACGGCGTCGGTCAAGCGTATCAACTCTTACTTCTTGTGCCAATCTCGACACCCCTTTCACGTGAAAATTCTGCGCAGTCGGAAAAAACTCCCATTGCCCCGTCTCCCGTTGTTCGTTTTAATAATTACGACCTGGGGGGCTTCAATTTTTTTCGGAGAAAAATTTTACAAACTCGTGTCGTCTTTTCTCTTGCCAATACAAACCAGCGCCAGTTACTTCATCAGTTAGTCGGTCGTGCATCTTGTTATGTGATGCAGCAGACAGCGGCAGCAGGTTCCATGTCTGCAATGCGAGCATGGGATACTGTGCTAATGGATAGATGTGGTGGATCATCGTGGCTTGCACCACCCGCCCGTATCGCTTGGCCTCTTGGTCTTCGTAGTTGTACTTGCGCATGACCACGGCACGCTTGTGTTGCCACCGCTGTGACTGGTAGAACGCGTGGTTGCGCTCACGGTTATTCATTGCGCGCCTCCAATCAAAATAGCCCACCGCGAGGCAGGCTAAGAGAGGAAATATATAGGGGTTGGCCAGTCGCCCGGCCAGTAGCTGTGTGGGAGTCGAACCTTCCGTGTCCAGCGGAATACGTCCGCTGCGGGCCGCCGTGACCACCATCAAGTCAATCGCGAACAAGAAAAGAGAGTTTCATCTATTTTCTGTTTTATATTTCCGCCATAAGGCGAATGCAATCGGTGGGACTCGAACCCACGCTGCGGGGATTAACCCGTGGACTGCCGATTATCCGACGATTGCTGACACAATCCCAGATACCGCGCTGGGCCGCAAACGGTGGTACCACCATCCGGCGTGAGTGTGTCCGCCCACGCTGGCCATTTTGTGTTGCTCGCTCCCCCGTCAGCAGGGATCGTCGCAAGCTGTGTCCGGTCGCTAAACCGGACAAAGAACTGTGCCACGAACTGCCGTGGCTTGTCCCGCTCAACCGGGCAGCTCATCCTATAAGGAGGCATATAAGTTCACCATGCTACTAATCGTCAAGGTAGCCAGGTGGTATCTCAGGCTTCTCACCTTTGGCACAATACCATCATAAGCGATTTCGTTTTTAGTTCGCCACTCATTTATCAATCAATTAGTCCTCAAATAGTCCTCATTCATCAATCATTTATTGCTCAATACTTTGTCCAGGGGTGACACCAAAGTACCATGCCGCTGCTAACAACGCATTTTTCTTTCTGCGTGTGTAGGTTGCTGAAGATATATCTAGAATGTTCATCGCATCACCGTCTGGCTTTTCCGTCTCGGGTCCTTCGCAATAGCGCACCCTTAATAAACGCTGATGCGATTGCTTTGGCATCGACGCAATGCAATTGTCGCACCAGTCGCAGAATTTACGCGCCGAAGCCTGCCTCTCTAAACGCTGCTGTGCATACAGTGGACGCTGAGCGGTGCTAGCAGAAGTGCCGTCTCCCCACATACTGGTAATTTTTGGATTAACTGGCGCTTTGATGAATCCGCGCTCTGATCGGTATTTATTCAGAATATTTTCGACTGCTTCCCGGTCCTTTTCATCGCTAATTGATAAAAGCTCCATCACAAGCGCCACCCCTTATGCTATAATGAGTTTCGGAAAAGTTTTGGGGGAAGGCGTGCCGTAATGGTACGCTTTTTTGATGCTTATACCGTGTTAATTCCTTCTTTCTGCGTATTGAAATGAACATTCGGCGTGTTGGTTTGCTATAATATCGGTGGAGGTATCTCCCTGGATTGAATGACTCAGTTCATCAATTTCATTTATAACTTCCCCAACTTCAAATACCTCCAGCGCACCTTCATCAGGTGCGCTATTTTTTTGCGCTATTTTGGAGACTGCATGGCGCGTTTGAGCTCATCGGCAAATCGTGTGAATGCGACCGTTGCGCCTCTGCACACCTTATCGAACGCCGTCAGATATGCCCGGAGCTCACGGTTCAAGCGTCTGCGCTCGGCTGCCGCCTGCTGTTTCCTCAGCTTCTGCAC
>NZ_BOLV01000027.1 GCF_016861845.1 Lacticaseibacillus suilingensis | reverse complement strand
TGATTCCATCTTACAAGGACTCAGGCTATGAGTCTTTCTATTTGACTAATTTGTTGCACTTGAATTGTAAATCCGTCGCACCAAAAAAGCATCTTTCGGGTTGGTAGGGCCCGAAAGATGCCTCGTGGGGGCTAGCCATCTAGCTAGCCGCGCTTGGCTTTAGCCTTGCGCAGTTTGGCACGATGGCGACGCTTGTGGGCTTTATACGAGGATTGAATCCAAGCACAAATGCCGGTAGCGCACACCCAAGCAGCGTCGCCGGCCGCTACTTCAAGCAGGAAATGATACATCTAGTCTCACCGCCAGGAGGCTCCAGTTGAGTTGCTCCCAGCGGTATAAGTGTAGCAGAGATGAACGGTCAGGAGTAGTACCGATATACACATGTACGCTGGAGGGCTATTTGTATGTCTAAATCAGGGTATACGGCAAAGAGAATCAATAGAGGATAGCATTTATAATCTCAGAATTTTGTATATTGTTCGATATTTCACTTGCCACCCGAAAACAAATGTATTATATTGTTGGCGTACAATAAAATACATTTGATGGAGGGATTTAGCAATGGAAATTAAGGCGATTATTGAAGAGATCTTGAAGGACAAGAAGGAAAAAGGCGGCATTAAGCAAGTCTATATGGCTGCGTGCGGGGGCTCATACGCGGCACTATATCCGACCAAAGTATTTCTGGAGAAAGAGTCTAGCGAATTAGTTTCAAGTCTTTATACAAGTAATGAGTTTGTTCACAGCCAGCCAAAGGCGCTCGGTGAGAACTCATTAGTTATTGTATGTTCACACAAGGGGAACACTCCAGAAACCATCAAATCAGCAGAGGTGGCCCAGGCGAAGGGTGCAACGGTTATTGCACTAACCTGGAAACCAGATTCTCCAATCACCAAGCATGCAGATTACGTTGTTGAGTATACTTTTGGCCCCGATAAGGACATTGCCGAAGAGAAGACTATGCAGGTACTAACGATTGCCGTAGAGCTTGTAAACCAGAGCGAAGGATATGCAAACTATGCAGACTTTGTTGATGGGAAGTCTAAGATTGACCGGATTGTTAAGCTTGCGATGAAACACGTCGAAAAGCGTGCAGACAAGTTTGCTATTGACCATAAGGACGATGAAGTTGTCTATACGATGGGCAGTGGTGCAAGTTGGGGCTCAGCATATCTTCAGAGCATTTGTATTTTTATGGAGATGCAGTGGGTCAACTCCGCATGCATTCATACCGGGGAATTCTTCCATGGGCCATTTGAAATCACGGATGAAAACATTCCATTCATGATTCAGATTTCGGAAGGTAGCACTCGTGAATTAGACGAACGCGCGCTTAAATTCTTAAACAAGTACGCTAAACGAGTTGAAGTCTTTGATGCAAAAGAGCTGGGCCTTTCTACAATTAAGGAATCGGTTATTGATTACTTTAACCATTCTTTGTTTAACAATGTTTATCCTGTATACAACGAGAAACTTGCAGAGGTTCGTGAACACCCGCTTCACACACGTCGCTATATGTGGAAGGTTGAATATTAATAGCAAGGGGGTCAGAGTATGCCTAATAAGGTGCTGGGAATCGGCGACAATGTTGTCGACAAGTACGTCAATCAGGGCATCATGTATCCAGGAGGTAACGTCTTAAACTTTTGCGCTTACTCAAAGATGCTTAAGCAGGACGCGGGAATGATCACAAAATATGGTGATGACCTGATTGCCGACTATGTAAAACATGTGGTGAAGAGGCTGGGGATTGATGACTCACAAAGTCGCTCTTTTTATGGCGATAATGGCTTTTCGAGAGTTGAATTGGTGAATAAGGACCGCAACTTCCTGATGTCAAACAAAGGGGGAGTTTCTAAAGAAAAGCCCTGGAATTTTACTTTGGAAGATGAAGATTATATTCGTCAGTTTAGCCTCATCCACACAAGCCTAAACAGCTACATCGAGCAAGATCTGCCACAGCTGAGCGAATTGCACGTACCAATTTCTTTTGATTTTTCGGTCCGTTGGACGGATGAGTATCTCGCCCAAGTTTGTCCTTATATTGATTTTGCATTCATGTCCACTAGCCATCTGAGTAAGGCAGACAGAGAGGCAGAAATGAAGAAGGCTGCCGATCTCGGGGCTAAGATTGTTATTGGCACAATGGGAGAGAAAGGATCATACGCTTTAGTTAACAATAGCTGGCTATATGAACCGGCAGTAGTGATTGATTCGGTTGTTGATACAATGGGTGCGGGGGACTCCTATTTGACTGCACTATTGCAGAAATTATTAAGTCTTCAGGGTGGTACATTTAACTTCTTCTCTCAGAATATAGAAGACGAAGTTCAGAAGGCAATGCGTGCTGGGGCTGAATTTTCGGCTAGCGTTTGTCAAATGAATGGTGCATTCGGATTTGGCACTAAGATTTTTGAAGCGGTATCACCGCTTTCTTGATACTGAAAATGAAAGGGCTTACTTATCTGGCTTGAAAATCACTATTACACCGATTAATTGAATCGGGTCGCATGCGTATATCTGTAGAACGGTTTCACCTGAAGATGCTTAATAGTGACTGATTTTGACGTTTGGTCAGATTTTTTGCTAGACGATAGATAGAAGAAGCTCAATCAAGACAAGAGTAATTAGCGAGGTGTTTTTAAGTTGGTAATCGATACGCACATTAGACCAGCGATGTTCAAGGAAATCTATCACGATAAGAAGACTTTCGAGAAACGTTGCAATGAGATGAACTATCATCTGATGAGTCCGGCTGACTTGTCACTTCTGAAGAAGCAACTCGGCCTGGCTGAAATTGAAAAAGCGGTGCTGTTGCCTGAGGATAACTCCTATTCTTCGGGGACAGCCACAATAACCAATGATGATATTAAACTGTTGGTAGATCTGGACCCAGAACTCTTTGTGGGGTTTGCCAGTGTTGACCCGCGAAATACAGATGCGCATGAAAAGTTGTCAGATGCGCTTTCTCAGAACGAATTCTCAGGCTTGTATATCAATACAGCCAGATTGCACATGAGTCCTATGGATGAACGTCTGGTGGAACTATATGATATTTGCAAGATTCATCATAAGCCAATTATTTTTCACTCAGGCTTTTCTTTCGAAAATTATGCGCTGTCTAAGTATGCAGAACCATTTCTTTTTGAGGAAGTTCTTACATCTTTCCCAGGATTGAATATCTGCTTTGCTCATATGGGATGGCCATGGACAAAAGAGACAGAGGCCCTATTGATCAAGTACCCGAATGCATATGCTAGCACGGCGATGATGTATACGGATGGGCCTTACCAGATTTATAAACAAGAGCTTACCGAAGGATTGGGTGAGCATTGGTATCACAACATTATGGATAAGGTCATGTTTGGTTCCGGCTCTCCTAGAATTCGGCCGGTTCGTAGTAAGCGCGGAATAGAGTCCCTCCACCTCCCGCCCGAGGTAGAGCAAAAGATTTTCCACGATAATGCTGTGCGGTTTTTGGGCCTGGAGGAATCGTGATGAAAACATACTTCAAGGAAAATCAGGTTACAGCAAAGAAAGAGTTTGAAATCATCAAAATTACGGATGATGTACGGTCAGTAGTTGAAGACTCAAAGATTTCAAACGGTATTGTCTATGTAATCTCGGAACACACTACGACCGGGATTACAGTAAATGAAAATCTAGAATGTGTTGAGCGAGATATTCTCGCGCAGATGGATCGACTTTTTCCTGACGATTATCCGTATAACCATAACCATTACCTGCCATCATATGGCACCATCGGAGGGAACGCACCGGGTCACCTTAAATCGTTAGTGACAGGAAATCATTGTGTCTATCCCGTCGTAGACGGGGAGATAAAACTTGGTCACGCTGCCGATATGTATTTCGTGGAGTATGACGGTATCAAGAATCGAAAATATATGGTTTATGTCCTAGGGGAGTGAGTTTATGGCAAAGACTACATTAGCGATGGCGGACAATTGTATTGATGTCTATCTGGATTCGGGGCGCTTTTATCTGACTGGAAATAGTGTTGACTTTGCTATGAATTACCGAGGCTTAGGTGGGGCGGTAACGGAGATGACCGTGTTAGGCAACGATTTGTATGCCGAAGCACTTGAAGTCAGGCTTGCAAAGGAAGGAATTCCACTTCGCGTTATGGCCCGTGTGGACAAGCCAACGGCCGTGGCAAAAATGAAGATGGAAGGCACTGAAAAAATCTATCTAGGCTTCACAGGAAATGCCATGGATGATATGGCTATTGGCGATTCAGACAAACAATTCATCAATAACTTTGACATTGTATATGCTGAACGCTGGTCGAAGGCACATACCTTTATATCCGAAGTCAAACAACCTGGACAGATTTGGGTATACGATTTTTCAAGGCGGCTTGATCAAGAAATCAATGCCAAATTATTACCTAACTTGGATTATGCATTTTTCTCGTATGAGAAGGACGATGAATGGATTCGAAAGTTCCTTAAGTCATCCTATCAGGCAGGCGCAAAGACAGTCATTGCAATGCTGGGTGGCGAAGGCAGCCTCGCATATGACGGCCACCATTTCTATAAGGAATCAGCTGGCGAAGCTGTGGTTGTTAATACAGTTGGTGCCGGCGACTCTTACATTGCCGGCTTTACGTACGGCGTGAGCCTTGGCTGGTCTGTCCCGGATTGCATGACGGTTGGTAAGGAACGAGCGACAAAGGTAATTCAGCAATTCAATCCATACTTGTAAGGCTAGGAGGGTAAAGTGATGACAGTCGAAACATATAGCAATGAATCGGAAGGAATTAAATGTGTCTACAACAACGGAAATTGGCTGGTATCTATTAAGAACTGGAAACCAGATAATGATATTGAAGGTGTTAGCCATTTAGAGATTCATCATAAATCAGATGAGCAGTTTATCTTGGTTCAGGGAAAGGCATTATTGATCACCGCCGAGAGGTCAGATAACAAATTTCAAGATATTAAACTGACTCCGATGAGAGTGGGAGAGGTCCTGAACGTCTCTAAGGAACAGTGGTTCTATTCCATCACTCAAAAGGACACAAAAATTGTCTATGTTCAGGCGGCAGACACTTCTTTAGACAATAGTGATTTTGCTGATTTGACTGATGAACAGGTTGCTGAGATTCAGCAAAAGGCTACCACGCTACTAGAAGAGCTGTAATTAAGAAGAAAAGACAAAATAAGAGGGAGGCGTGATGCCCCTCTCTTATTTGTGCATTTAAATTAAACAATAAGTTTAAATTTATCGCCGAGACAAAGTTGTTGGCACAGGTTGATTACCTTGTTTTCTTTGTCGCGAACCATGCTGTTAAACCGCAACAAAGGATAGCCTTTTTTAACGTTAAGGGGTTCGGCTTGCTTGTGATCCGCAAAGACCATATCGATTGTTTTAGATGAGTTATCAAGGATGATGTCGTACTTGTCCTCAAGTAGTTTATATAGAGATGTGTCATTTAGATTTTCCGAGAATAGAAAAGAGAAAGAGTCCGGAAATGTGTTTATCTCAAGAATAACTGGCGTGTCATCGGCGGTGCGCACGCGTTCGATGTTCAAGACCTTTTGCTGGGGAGTGAGTTGCAATGTTTCTCGTGCCTTGTTAGACGGTGCTTCGAGAGCCATTTTAATAACTTGTGCACCAGGCTTCAGGCCTCGCAGTTCACACATTCTTGAAAAACTAAGCGCGTTTGAAGAGAGTCCACGCTGAATCTTTGGAGTGCGAATAAAAGTGCCCTTACCAGATTTGCGATCCAAATAGCCTTCCTCAACAAGAGCACCGAGGGCTTTTCTTACGGTTACTCGACTGACGGAGTACGTCTCTCGTAACTCACTTTCTGTCGGCAAGCGATCGCCAGGCTTGAGATGGTTGTTTCTAATATTTTTGACCAGATCATCATGTAACTGCAGATATAGTGGAGTTGCGCTAGACGCGCTTAATTTCATAGAAGAGGGCCTCTGCTTTCTGACTTTTATATGCAGCAAAGTTTAACATATATCAATATAATACAATACCTTGCATTTAGATGGAATGGATTGGACTGTAACGGGCAGTACCAGCTCATTTAAGTACGATACTGGCCTGATTTCTGAGATTCCGCCAGCACAAGAACAGTTCTACATATCAGAGTTCGTCTTTGTTATTGACCAGCAGGCCTGGTTCCAGGATCTAAATATCCTCTGAAGAAGACTCTTGGAATTAATTGCTCAAAAGTGAACGATTGGGTTGACAGCGCTTTCTTACATGTCTACTATTGTCATAGATACAAAGCAATACCATTGCCGGCAGAGTGGACTTTGTATCAAGCTAATTTCACGCGTGAAAGGTACAACACCGTATTCCCTATACAAAGGAGGATGTGTCATGTTCTTTCTCGAATTATTAATTGTCTTATTGATGATATTCTGGGGGGTCCGAAAGGGCGGCCCATTCATGGCATTTGTTGGTGGCGTGGGAATGATTATCTTCACATTCATTCTAAAGGTGAAACCCGCTGATCCGCCGATTACCGTAATTTTGATCATGATTGCTGTCATTTCAGCGGCTGCAACTTTGCAAGCGTGTGGCGGCCTAGATCTTATGGTTCGCATCGCGGAGAAACTACTTCGCAAGAACCCTAAGATGATTACTGTGTTAGCTCCAGTTGTGTCTTATGTTTTTACGTTCATGAGTGGTACGGGGCACATTATTTACAGCCTTTTGCCGGTCATCAACGAGATTTCAATTGAGACTGGCGTGCGGCCTGAGCGACCAATATCCGCTTCCATTGTTTCTTCACAGCAGGCAATTACAGCATGTCCAATATCTGCGGCAACGGTTGCGGTTTTGGCATTCATGAGTGAGTCTAGCTATTCTTCCGTCAATATTTTCACCTTGCTATTAGTTGTTATTCCCGCAACGTTAATCGGGACAGTCGCCGCAGCCTTTGCTGTAATTAAAAAGGGCAAAGAACTCGCTGATGATCCTGAGTTCCAACGCCGGGTTGCTGCAGGGGAGATTGTTGTGCAGTCCGACAAAGAGGTCAAGAAAGAGGCTACTAGCAAGTCAGCTAAGATTTCACTAACTATCTTCTTGTCGACCATGGTTTTAATCGTATTGCTTGGCGCGTTTAACGGTATCTTGCCAAAATTCGCAGATGGAACAAAACTTGATTTGACGGTTGTTATCCAGATGTTCATGTTTGCGGCAGCTGCAATTATGGTGATATTGACAAAGCTCAACAGTGATAAGGTACTTGACCAACCTATTTTTAAAACGGGAATGTTCGCCGTTGTTCTTGCCTTTGGTCTCTGCTGGATGGTTAACACTTTTATTGGGGATCAGGCTTCATTTATTACAAAGAACATGTCATCTTTAACGAACCAGTATCCTTGGATTTATATTCTTGCCGTTTTCATTGTTGGGTTTATTACCACAAGTCAGTCTTCGACGACGTTGATTATGATTCCAATTGGCATTGCACTACATCTCCCGGCAGCGGTAATCATAGCCGGGTGGGTTGCCTGCTCATCAAACTATTTTATTCCCGACTCTGGACAGACAGTAGCCGCGTTAGCCTTCGATACCGCGGGGACAACTCGAATTGGCAAGTATGTCCTGAATCACAGTTACATGCTACCTGGACTGGTCTGCACAATTGTATCTGTTGTGGTGGCGCTTGGCCTTGGTTCAGTGATCTTCTAATTTGAAAGGAGCTCAATCATGAAGTTGATGCCGATGGATTATCAGTATCTTCGCTATTCAACCACGAAATTTTTGGATAAGATTGCAAATTCCGTTTACGACACCGTCGATCTGTATTTATCAGGCCCGCAGCTTAATGTGTTTGATTATTCTTTGAGTCAGCTTCTACAGCTTAATCGCGACCTTAAAAAACGGCAAATCACCGTTGGAGCGATGACGCCGGAAAATTGTGTTTATCCCGTCAATTTTTGTACTCAGGACCGAACAACACGAGAGTCGAGCCTCCGATACTATCAGCGCACGATTGACACTGCCGAGTTTCTAGAATGCTCGAGAGTTCAAATCAGTACTGGTTTTGGGTATTTTGATCAGTCTCCAGATGAGGCTTGGGGGTTATGCAGAGATTCTTTGAAGCAACTGTCCGAGTATGCAGAGAAGAAACACGTAGTATTGATGCTTGAGGAGCTTAAAAATACAACGACAAATGTACTAATTACGAGTAAGGATATTGCTAGGATGTTGAGCGAAGTTGGCTCGAGTCATCTGGTGGGTATGGTCGATACAGATCAGATGACTTTTGCTGGTGAGACAATCTCTGATTACATGAAGAATCTCGGACCTAAGCTACAGTATGTACACTTTAATGACCGTGGGCATACGGTACCAGGCGATGCAGATTTCCCGATGAAGCGTTACTACCAAGAGCTGAGAGATGGGGGATATACGGGGCCACTTTCTTTTGAGATCTGTGATCGCCGATACTTTAAGGACCCGGATGCCTCTATGGATCAGATAACTGCTTGGTTGAGAGCGAATACAGATGAGCTAGTGGGAGCGTGATATTATGTGGACCAAAGATATGTTTGGAGTTAACAAACCAATAATCGCCTTGTTGCATTTAGATCCACTGCCGGGTGACCCAGCGTATTCTGGCTCTATGAGAACAGTACTCGACCATGCAAAGGCAGACTTACTTGCACTCGAAGACGGTGGCGTTGATGGTGTCCTGTTTGCAAACGAATTCAGCCTCCCTTATCAGCCGGTCGCCGACATCGCAGATATCTCAACAATGGCGTACATCATCGGCAATTTAAAAGAAGATCTTTCAGTGCCTTTCGGCGTTAATGTTGTAAAGAACCCAATTGCCACCATTGACCTAGGTGCAGCAGTTGGAGCCAACTTCGGAAGAAGCTGTTTCTCTGGGGCATATATGGGTGAATACGGACTGTATACCTCGAATATGGGAGAGGCAATTCGCCATCGTAAGGCGTTGGGCGTTGAAAGTATGCGTCTTCTCTTCAAAGTAAATCCAGAGGCTGATAGTTACTTGGTAGAGCGGCCAATCCAGGTTGTAGCGAATTCCATTATGTTTGGGGGATTTGCTGACGGGTTGTGTGTGTCGGGTCCAGCCGCCGGTGCTGAGCCTGATGACACTGCACTTAAACTTGTTCATGAGGTCGCTAAGCCTAAAGACGTTCCTGTATTTTGCAACACAGGGGCGAACCACGACAATATTCAAAAGCTCCTTAACTGCGACGGTGTTTGCGTAGGATCTGCTTTTAAGAAAGACGGCGTGTTCAATGGTCGAGTAGATGTAGAGCGCGTTAAGTATTTCATGCAGGCAGTACAACAGTTTAGAAGTGAGCACTAGGAGGCGAGAATTTTGGGCCGTTATCTTATTGGAATTGATATTGGCACCTATGAGTCTCGAGGAATGTTGCTTGATAGCAATTACCACGTAGTTAGTGACTGTTCGGTTAAACACTCGATGTCTAATCCTAAGCCTGGATTCTTTGAGCATGATGCTGAAGATATCTGGGGGGCGATTTTTGTAAGATCGCGAAATCCTTGTTGTCGGAGAGTCATGTTGCTCCTGAAGATGTTGAATGTGTTGGCGCTAGCGCTTTAGGAACTGATTGTGTTCCGGTGGACCATTCCTGTACCCCTCTGCGTCCAGCGATTCTATATGGAATCGATGCTCGCGCGACCGAGGAAGCGAGATGGTTAACCGAGTATTACGGAGAATCAGAAGTTAATCGGCTTTTTGGCCATAAGATAAATTCTGGTGATACGGCCACTAAGATTCTCTGGATAAAGAACAACGAGCCAGAGGTCTACGACAGAACTTACAAATTTCTCACGGGTAGCTCTTTCATAACAGCGAAGCTAACTGGGCAATATGTCATTGACCAGGCCTTAGCTAAAGGATCGTTTCGTCCACTCTATAATGCAGATGGGACCGTCAATGAAGCACAGTGCGAAGTGTTCTGTCGTCCTAACCAACTTGCCGAAAGCAGAGTATCAACCGATATTGTAGGCACGGTAACCAAAGCAGCGTCTATAGCAACGGGGTTAGCACAAGGAACACCAGTGGTCACAGGCACCGGCGACTCTACTTCCGAAGCCATCAGTGCTGGCCTAGTAGAAGCAGGAACAGTATTCTTCCAGTATGGGTCATCAATGTTCTACTATTACTGTACGGATAAGTTCATAGATGCTTATACTTCTCCTTCAGGCAATGGCTCACTTAAGGGAGGAAAGGATTTTACAATTCCGGGGACGTTTTGTTTGGGTGACGGTACAAATGCTGCCGGAACATTAACGCGCTGGGTGCGTGACACCTTCTATAAGAGTGAATTACTTACTGAGGCAACGACCGGGGAAAATGCGTATACGGTTATGTCCGAAGAGGCGTCCGAAGTCCCTGTGGGGGCGGACGGGCTGATTATGTTGCCCTATATTTACGGGGAACGAAGCCCGTTGCAGGATTCAGAGGCACTAGGTATGATTTTCGGATTGACAGGTGGTCATGATCGTAGGCATATCAATCGCGCTGCGTTAGAGTCAGTTGCGTATTCTACGTATCAGCATATGAGACTGTTCAGTGAGATTGGGTTAGAACCAGAGCGCGTCATTACTGCCGGGGGCGGCACAAAGAACATTACTTGGATGCAAATCGTCTGCGATATGCTTGGAAAGCCGCTTCAGATACCAGAAGATTTTCAATGTTCCGCATATGGAGATGCAATGATTGCTGCTATTGGATCAGGACAACTTGCTGGATTTTCAGCACTACGGCGAGTGCTACCAACGGGAAGGGTTCTCGTTCCTAATTCAGAGAACCATCAATATTATGCTCAACACTATCCGATCTTCCGGGATCTATATTTGAACAACCGCAGTGCAATGCATACCCTGAGCCGCGAGAACCATAAATGATATCTGAATGTTATGAGACCCAAGCCTGAAGTTTGGGCCTTTTGTATGAAGGGAAGCACCTGTGATGAAAAAAGCCATAATTTTTGACGTAGACGGGGTGTTGGTAGACAGTGAACAATACTATCTGAAGAGGCGGCTTGATTTTCTGCGCAGCCAGGGAGTCGAGACAAAGCAAATTTCGTCTTCGGAGATACGTGGTGCTTCGGACGCACAGAGGTGGGAGCTTTTAGTACCAGCCGTCAAATTTCGTACGACATTAAAAGCTGACTATTCGGCATATACGGATTCTCATCCGATCCAGTTCTGGAATCATCTAGTGCCCGGAGTGAGTGGTGGGCTTAAATGGTTACAGTCCAATGGAATCAGACTAGCAATCGCTTCAGCTGGTTCTCTAGACAGTATTGAGAGAATGCTGAAGGAGTGTGGCTTAGTGGACTGTTTTGAGGTTGTTGTTAGTGGCGCGGATTTACTTCAGAATAAGCCAAGCCCAGTGGTTTACCAACAAGCACTTGATTTACTCTCGCTATTGGCCCCAGCAATGTATTGCATTTGAGGATAGTGAGAGGGGCATCACTGCTGCAAAAAAAGCGGGCATAGAGACCTGGGCGATACGAGAGTTTGCTCAAGACTCCGATCAGTCTATGGCAGATAAGCGATTTGAGAACATCAGAGTAGCCTTTAGCGCGGTGAATAAGGAGATGGAGTTTTAGAAAACTAAATCGGTTGTGAGTTATGAGGCCAAGTAAGTTTTTTTGGCTCGCGTTTATTAATCACGGCGGTGTCATAACTTAAAAGTATTGACACCGGCCACCATCTCCCGCTACAATAGGCCTGAGCGAGTCTCATATATTTGTATCAAAACGAGAGGGCGAAAATCATGGCCAAGGTAGAAAAAATAGACGAATCAGCATCGGATGCAAGCAAGAATCAGGCCGGCCACATTTACGGTTATGCTCGAGTCAGCACCTTGGCTCAAAGTCTAGATGAACAGATTTCAGAACTCCATCTCTTGGGTGCCCAAACCGTGTATGCAGAGAAGTACACCGGTACGACGGTCGAGCGACCGGAATTTCAAAAAGTGCTCGCCGTTCTCCAACCAGGCGACACTTTGATTGTCGCCAAGATGGATCGATTGGCTCGCACGGTGAAGGGTGCGCTCGAGGTGATGGATCAGCTTCAGGTCAAAGGGGTATCACTCCGAATCGGAAACATCGGCACGTTTGAGACTGACCGTGAAGGCAGACTGACTCCGATGGCTAAGATGATGCGCACCATGATGCTCGCTTTTGCCGAATATGAAAGGGACATGATTGTTGAACGCACCCAAACCGGTCGCGCATATGCGCGCAAGCATGTGCCTGATTATAAGGAAGGCCGCAAGCCGGTGATCAACGGTAGGCGGCTCGAACAGATGCTGGAGTACTATGATGAGCATACTGTAAAGGAAACTGTGTCGGCATTTGGTGTCTCGAAGGCGACGCTGATGCGCCGGGTCGCAGAGAGACGATCGCAAGAGATGGGAAAAGTTGAAAAATGATAACGCAAGAAGGCGCTCACACTATTCCATGTGGGCGCCTTCTTTTGAGATTTAATTCAGATAGAATGCATATTCGACGGGGTGGCCGTGCGCGAGATCGCGAATCTGAGGCGATTTCGACGGAAATGCCGGTGGGCCCCCCCATGAAGATACTTTAGTCAGCTTGCAGTAATGGCACTGGAGAGATTCCTTAGACGGAATTTTGAGAAGACGGGCAAGCTACTCTCAAGAGCATGGTTAATCCTTTTCTTCAGCAAGCAGTTTTTGGTCATACATACGGAAGAATGGATAGTAGATAACAATGGAGAGTGCAAGGTTGATGAAGGCGAGGATAACTGCCGGAATATTACCGCCAGTACCAAGCCAAGCACCGACCCCAACAGGTAGAACCCAAGCAATCGCTGTGTTCACAACACCAACAATGCCAATTTTGATGGCGAAGTAGGCTAAGGATGCAGACACGATTGGGTTGACTAAGAATGGAATGATTAGATATGGATTGTAGACGATGGGGGCACCGAAAATTATTGGTTCATTGATGTTAAAGATGGCCGGGATGATAGCGGTATGGCCAAGAATTTTAAGCTGTTTAGATTTCGCGGCAAAGTTCATCAATAGTGCTAGTCCTAGCGTACCACCAGCGCCACCAAGGAAGACCCACATGTTGATGAAGTCGCCAGCGAAGATGTTGTGGGAGCCGTTGATGTTTTCAGTCAAAGCAACCAACAGAATTGGGTTGATGAAGGAGTTCTTGATAATCGCAGTGCCGTGAACCCCAACAATCCATAGTAGGTGAATCAGAAGTAGAATGATTACCATACCTAGCCATGAACCGGTGAGGTACTTAACGAATCCGAACGGCGCAGACAGGAGAGCATGAATATCGGTGCCTAAGAATCCGAGCACTGAGACAATGATAATCACGAGAAACGCGACTAGGACTAATGGAATCAAGGAAGCAAAAGAGCGACTGACCCCTGCGGGAACGCCCTCCGGCATTTTGATGGTGAGATTGCGATTGACGCAGAAACGATAGACCTGAACTGCTAGGATGCCCATGATGATGGAGATAAAGATGCCGACGCCACCGAATCGCGTAATCCATCCGTTCGCAAGGGCTAGGCCATTGACGGAGCCGGAGTTTTCGACGACTTTAGTTGAGACGCCAACAGCGGCACCATTTTTCCAGATGATTGATGGAATTGTCATGAGGAAGGCAAATAACGAGAGGATAGAACCAGTGAAGGCATTAAGCTTTTCTTCACCAGCCTTGCGATACTCCTCGATGTAATAATAGCCAATGGCTAATGAGTAGTAGATGGCAATTGTGCCAAGCGCCATCGTATTACCGATTGAATAGAAGGCGGAGAAACGTAGGAGTGTGTTCTGGAAAAAGGTTGCTGCAAACGGGAATATGGTTGGCAGATTATTGAGGATTAAGAAGATTGAAGCCACGATGGTGAAAGGAACCGCGGCCAAACTGGCATTCATAATTCCCCGGACTACCTTAGTATTTGCGACCTTGTTAAGCGGCGGTAGGAGCCGCTTTTCAAGAAAGCCAAAGAACTTGTTCATTATCGATTACTCCTCTCTTTAATGACACGTTGGAACCAATAATAGCTATCTTTGGGATAGCGTTTCATTTCCTTCAGGTCGTCGTCAGTACGATCAACGTAGATGAAGCCATAGCGCTTACGAATTCCTTCGTGAACACTAATCAAGTCGATGGAAGACCAAGGTAAGTAGCCCTGAACTTCGACACCGTTAGCTATAGCAGCATCGACAGCCGCTAGATGCTGCTGAAGGTACTCAATGCGATATTGATCGTGAATCTTGTAATCATCAGTCATTTCATCGTAAGCACCAAGTCCGTTTTCTGTGATGATAATTGGGAGGCCATAACGATCGTTGGTTTGCTCAAGCGATGTCTGAAGGCCAAGCGGGTCAACCGTCCAGTTGAAGGCATTCTTGGTAAGATAAGGGTTGGTGACGCCTTTGTAAAAGTTAGGCTCATACACGTCCTCTGACTGCTGGTCAGAGACTCCGGCAGAACGCGCTTCACCCGCCTGTGGGAAGCTAACCGTGGCAGTTGTATAGTAATTGAAGCCAATAAAATCGGGACGGTTTTCGTCTACGAGCGCTTGATGTTCTGGCAAAATGTGTAAATCGATACCTAATTTCTCCAGATGTGCTTTAAATACTGGGTTTAATTGACATCTCACAGAGAAATCCAGGTATGCCCAATTGCGAATGACGTTAAAATCTAGGGCGGCGCGCACGTCTTCTGGTTTAGAGCTTAACGGATAAACATAGGAAATGTTCGGAACGGGACCAATTTTGCCCTCTGGAACGAGTTCATGACATTGTTGAAAGGCGTACTTTTCAGCAATCATCATATTATAATAAGACTTATACCGGCCTTCATTGGTGTCGTGAATGCCGAGAATCTTCGTATCGGCTAATAGCATGATATTGGGTTCATTAATTGTCAGCCAGTACTTAACCCGATCGCCAAAATGCTCAAATAGAACGCGAGTGTACTGGAGATAAGCCTCAATTGTGGCCGGATTGTGCCAGCCGCCTGCCTGTTGGAGCGTGTCTGGGAGATCAAAGTGATAGGTTGTGACGATGGGCGTAATGTCTAACGCCAGCAGGGCGTTGATGACCTGGTCGTAGTGATCAAGACCTAGCTGATTGACCGATCCGTCTTGGTTGATGATGCGGGTCCAGGCAAATGAGATGCGTAGAGCATTGGCGTTCATTTCCGCGAGCATCTGGAAATCTTCGTTGAAGTGGTGATAATGATCGACCGCGATACTAAAATCTGCGATTGTGTGATTGTTGCGCGGCCGAGTATCTTGAACAGAAGGCTGCTTGCCGTCAATATTCACGGCACCTTCGGTTTGATGGGCAGACAATGAAGCACCCCAGAAAAATGGTTGGTTTAACATAAAATCCTCCTGACTTGATGACGCTTTCAGTATACGGAGGAGGCAGCCTTTTTTTACAAAGTCAAACATAAGCTACTACATATGATTAATTCGGATGGGGGATATGATGCGAACAACAGAGAGCGACGTAATCGATCGGCGCCAACGTGAATTGGCCTTTTTGCGGCAGCATATTCACACCACAACTAGTGAGATGGCGAGAGCGTTTGACGTATCGTTAATGACCATCAATCGGGACCTGCATATGTTTATCAAGAAGGGCTTAGTGCTACACGATTATGGCGAAGTGGTGTGGATTGGTGAGTCGATGCCTAGTAGCCAGATCAATCAAGAGAGGGCACAGAATCTAGAGCAGACGCTAACGGCAATCGCCGGTAATCTTGGGCGGGTGTTAATTAGCACAAGTCCGCTAACGGAGAAACTGACATATGAGCTGGCTGATCTTGGCTGTCACGTCATGACGAATCAGTTAGTTACGACGCAGAGAGAATCTGATCAATCTAATCGAGTTCCTGTGCTGACGGGTGGACAGCTGAATCGATTTGATGACTGGTTGAGTTTTTATGGCAATACGGCCGTTCAATCCATTAAACACTTTGACGCAGATTTGGCGCTGATTTACGCAACCGGTCTTTCCGACCGGTTATTAACGACAAACACCCTGTATGAGTCAGTGATTGCTCGCACAATGCTTGAGAATGCTCAAAAAACCATTATTTTCTTAGCCGACAATGCCGAGGGTTATGAGACGAATTCGATGATTGTGAAGCGTGAACGGCTTGGCCGTGTACAGGTCATATCTTAAGCCGGTTGGCCAACAGAATCACTAATACATCGGCATCGAAAAAGAAGTTGGTCCCCGGATGCACGAGGTAATGATTGTCGCGACATCCAATGTTTTGGACTTGTTATGCCCTGGATTCTTCAGCAAAATCGCGCCTGGCGCCGCGCCGTATCGCGGTCACATCCGCACATGCGCCGCCTCGTTCCAACGCGCCCCATCGGCAGGCCAGCACCAGTCCGCGTCCCGCGGGCCGCCGCTCGGCCCCGCCGTGGTGCAGGGACACATCATGGACCGCGCCTGGCGCTTCTCCGCTCACAGGCTTGCGCCAGTGAGCTCCGCCAGCGCCGAGTGTCTACCAGCTAGGCCACATTGGCGGCCGTTCCGGCCGCGTGCGCCTGGCGCCGCACCGTATCGCGGTCACATCCGCGCATGCGCCGCTGGTCGCGTCCTTCGCGCGCTGTCGCTGGGTCGGCCGTCAGCCCACATTCCGCGGGCCGTCGTCCGAACCCACCGCGGCGCGAGGCCAAGACAAAGATAAGCCGTGTACATATGTATGACGAATGACACCGGTACTGCGCTTCCGGCTACGCGTCCTCCGCCCGTCGCCGCCCACACGCGCCCGCCGTACATACACATGACACATGCCCTTCATTCTCCTAGAGAGTGAGGGGCATTTTTGAAAATTGGGCGCTGTATGCGGTCCTGACGCGCGGGTTCGGGCAAGATTGTCGTGCCGGTTCCCGAGATGGCACCCCTTCTGCCCGCCGGCCTGGTTCTGGCGCGCTGCCCGGGAGGGGCGGAGTGGGTGGTCCCACCCACCCTGTCGGAGCAAGCTTGAGCCCTTTTTTATTTTGCACTAGTAGTGGCCGATCGCGCTCTAGGCGCGCGATCGGCCCGTCACAGTCAGAGGCGTGACAGCCTGTTATCTAGGAAGCTGGTGGGCTAGCCGGCGGCTGCCGCCTTGGCGGCCCTGCGCCGGACCCGAGCAGATTCGACAGTAAATCATTCTGTGGGAGTCTGGTACTTCAGGATGAGCCGTGGGAGGTCGTTGATCTTGCGCCCCACCTCGGCCACGTCCTGTGGGGTTACAGCATCCAGCGACGTACCTTTGGGGGAAGTCGCGCCGGAGCATCCGTTTGTGGGCCTCGTTGGTTCCGCGCTCGCTGGAGCGATAAGGATGGGCGTAGTATACATCGGCCACACCATCGAGCACGTTCGACAAGTCTGCGAACTCTGAGCCGTTGTCCGCCGTGATGGTCTTGATGATATCGCCGTGGTCTTTAACAATTGCACGCATGGTATGGTTGACCGAGTCCGCATCACGACCATCGATCAGGCGCACGAACTGGAAGCGCGTCTTACGCTCAATCAGCGTCATCAGCACGCTTTCCTGGCCGTTGCGCTTACCCACCACGGTGTCTAGCTCGAAATTACCGAACTCTCTGCGATTGTCGACGCGCTTAGGCCGGTCGTCGATACTGCGGCCGTCAGCATGCGTTTGAACTTGTGGTTGGCCTTGTGCTTCACGCGCCGGCCGGTTTTCTCCAGAAAATCGATGTTCCTTACCCCCAGCAGCTGCGCCTCGATGTAGTTGTAGAGCGTTTCCGTACAGACCATCTCATCGGGTAAATACAGACCCTACCAACCGCTGCATCGGGCGACCAGCCGTCTTCACGAAAGCGAGTCGTGAAGTAGGCGATAAAGTCCTGGACCTTCGCGAGCTTAAGCGGACGGCGGCAGAGCTGGCGGTTCGCCTGGTAACGTATCTGGGCTGTTTTCGGGCTGTACACGCGGTAGTATCGCAACTTGCCGTTGACCTTCTTGACTTGGTCGATCTGACCGCGAGAGAGTTCGTTGGCGATAGTCTGGCGACTGATACCAAGGCGCGTGGCAATCTGGCGGTTAGACTCGCCACGGGCGTGGAGGGCGGCAATTTCTCCTCGTTCAAGTAATGTTAGGTGGTGACCTTTGGTGTGCGGCGTGATAAGCTGATCTTGCATCAAGACGATACCTCTTTCATTGGTTGTGTAGGAACTTCAATGATAACAGGTCTTATCGGCTTGGTGTTTTTTATCGCCCGAATTTGGAGGCGGGGGTGGCTAACTTAATTCTAAAACGCGGGTTGCAATATTTACGCCTGATACTCGCAATAAAATGCTGAGGAGAAGCATCTAAGCTAGGAAATTAATTATCTGACTGAGGGCTGCAAATCAGCTCAGAATTCACTTTGATTGCTTGTTCTAAGCGCTCAACATGAAAAAATGGCAAATGCTTCCGGATTATTTGCCGTTTTTTCTTGAATTCGGGACGGGATCAAGTACACGTTGACACCTAAATCCTTAAATCTTGACGGTTAATACGACAGAATAGTCGCCCCGATTAACCCTGGACCTGTATGAACCCCTAAAGACGGTGAAATTTCGCCAACAAAATCCACTCTTTGGCCCGTCGCTGCCTTTAATTCAGCCGCCAGCTTTTTAACCAGAGCCGGATTTTGACCATGGGCCACCCCTAAACAAAAGTGAGCGCTATTGCAACAATCCTTTTTGACTTGCGCCACCAGTTTATGAAGCGCTTTTTCTTCGGAACGGGCCTTAAAAATAGGGTAGTATATCCCCTTTGAGTCACATGAGATCACCGGCTTGATTTTCAAAACCGATCCGACCAGGCTGGCAACTTTGCCAATTCGACCACCTGCACTGAGGTACTTCAAAGTCGGGACATAAAAATATACGCGGCTTTTGTCGATTGAGGCCGTCACTTTTTCAATCACTTGTTGAAAGGATTCTCCTGAGCAAATTAATGATGCGGCATAGGCCACCTGAATACCACTGCCAATTCCGATACTTTTCGTATCGAGAATTGTGACCTGGTCAGCTGCAAAGTCCTGTGCCGCAAGTTGAAAGGTCCGGTTGGTGATGGATAAGCCACTGGAGATCGTGATGCCGAGGATTTGTTGATAGCCAGTTGCGAACAGCTCATTCATTGCGGCTTTAGCGGCTTGTGGTGAGGGGCTAGCCGTCTGGGGAAGGGTTTTTGCCTGCATCAAGGCTGAATAAAATTCATCTGGTGTGATATCAACAGCGTCACGGTAATTATGACCATCCATCGTAATATTGAGTGGGACAACAACAATATTGTTGTGCGCTTCGAGCACGCTTTGAGGAACGTCTGATCCAGAATCAACGAGAATTGCAATTCTTTTTGGCAATGTTCGGTCCTCCGCGGTTTTAATAATTGCATTATATAGTTTTAAATACTAGATGTAAACAATTCTGTAAAATATTATCCTGGTGCTATGTTGCCGTGACGGTTCTGGTGCAAACAATCTGAAAGATAGTCAACTAACCGGTTCTGGTGCAAAGTTGAAATTAAGCGTAGATCAAAGTGACTGTGTTTAGTGGTTGTAGCCTATGCCGCTAACAAT
>NZ_BOLV01000026.1 GCF_016861845.1 Lacticaseibacillus suilingensis | reverse complement strand
CAATGAAGGGGCGCAATCCAAAAATAGGATTGCGCCCCTTCTTACTTTGCAAGACGGTCGGTTATTGGGTGCTCACGTTTGTCAGACCAATCCTGTAATTAAAAACAAACCCGTGCCAAGTATGAATGACGGGTTTGTCCTTTGTGCGATGAAGTTGGGTATCGAAGGCTCAGGCGCCAGCAATAGATTCAAAACTAATCCAATTAAATTAAATACAATCTAATCTAATCTGATCAGAAGGCGTATCGAGTGTGAAAAAATTGACGTCTGTTGCCGAGTTTTTGTACGGACTATCGATGTAGGACCTCCCGTACAAGCCGAATTGAATCTTTCTGACTTTTACTACCTGCGAAAACGAGTAGCAGAGAAGTAAGTACAATCGCTGAAACGATAAGGCCAAAGGCCAAGACGTTAAGAAGCCCTACAATATTGAGGCTTAGAGTGTTCAGAACGAACATCTCGCCCACCAAGAGAATTGAAAAAATTCCTAGGTAAGCCCAATACTTACGATAGAATTTCCAAATAGTGGTGTGAAAAGCACCGGAGAAAAGGATCCAAGGATCCCACCAGGAATTAACTAATATGTTCCCAATGACAGTCCCAATTAAAACGCCGTTAATGCCCAGGGAAGTGTACTTAACGAGAATGAGACTGAGCCCAAAGTTAACAATTGCCTCAACAATCGATTTAATTCGATATCCCCAAAACAGTCCGTACGCGTTTATCATATTGAGTGCTGGTCGAAATTGAGCGAGAACGAAATTAATGATAATGATTGTTAAAGTAGTGTTTGAAAGTTGAAAGTTATTTCCTAGCCACAATTTTATGAAGGGCGGGAAAAATGCATATGAGACAAGACCAATAAAGAAGACTACAAATGCGTTTATATACGTAAATTGGTTGAATAGAGTTATTTGCTTGGCGGTATTATCTTTTTCCGTGACACCCAAATTGCCGAAACTAGCTATCACGGCGCTGAAGACCTGAGAGATGAGGGAGCTTATGCTATTGAGTACGAGCGCATAGTTTGAGTATAGCCCGACTATTGATAGCCCGATGAACTTCGAAATCAGAATATTATCTGTGCCGTTCACGACAATTGAGCCAATTTTGGAAGATATGGTACCGATGACATTGTGTTCTATTTCGTGAATAATTGTTGAATCCACGGCAGCTGGAGCTTTTTGTTTTAAATAAGGATAACGTTCGTGGGATTGATAGGTAATAGCAACGTTTGAGAGGAGATTACCAAGGATGAATAGAATTAGATAGCCAAAGTAACTATGGAAAATGAGCAAACAGATAATCTGACCGATGTATCTGAGTGCCGAAAAAATTAGTTGGTTAATTGAATTAACGTAGCTACGTTGATCAGCAATTAGCAGGGACCGGTTGTACGTAAAAAAGTAACTGACGACGGTACTAAGAAGGTAGAGAATAAAATAAAAACGGACGTTAGGCACTGAGGAAGAATCGTGAATGAACCACGGCACAAAGATAGATAAAATCAAACCACCGAATAAGATGATAATACCTATGGTGTTGTAGACTTTTTTAAAAAGACGCATGATAGCGGTGATTGTTGACTCATCATCTTCAGCGAGGGGACGATAAAGCGCATAGCTGAATGCGGCCCCGATACCCAACTCTGCAAAAGAAAGAAACTGAATCAAGTTACCAAATAGCCCGTTTGCTCCAAGGTATGTTGCCCCTAATGTACGAACAAAAACAGTCTGCACACCAAACTGTCCTATCATCATGATTGCCTGTGTCACAAGAGCTGCAGTAGCATTTTTAATGGAAGCACGTTTTCTTGAAATCATAAATTATAAACCTCGAGTATAGATTGAATGCCAATAAACTATAGCATTCGTGGATGCTGGACGCAGTGATGATAGGCTATATTTAGTGATAGCTTAACATACAGGCACCAAAGGAATTATTGAACCCCTTCGGTGCCCGTATTGTTTTTCGAGCTCAGACTATTTGAGGTGTGAATTGCGTAACTTTGGCGGAGTGAGCAGTAGAATGTTAGTCTGAAAGTTATACACGTTGTCTTGCATTAACAGATGATTGGCAACCAACTTGGAATGCTTAGATAGTGGATGCCAAGACCTAAAGAGATTTGCAACGATTTGACAATCTTCTCGTTGGCTAGTAGAAAGGTGCTTTCCGTAGACCTGCAAAAAAAGTTTTGCTTGCACGGCTGCGCCATTAAGAAAATACCGATCGCTCAATTTAAAAATCTTATTTAATTGATTCATCAGTGTTCTTTGTTTAGGTGCACCAATCGTATTCGAACCGTGCTGTCTATAGGCCACCAATTGGTCTGGCAGGAAATACACTTGGCCAAATGCGCTTGCGACCAAAGCAGCCCACCAATCGTGCATGTACATCAAATCAAAGTTAATGTTCAATAGCGGCTGAATCAACAGATTTCGTAAACTAAGATTTATCATGCAGGTACATCCAGTGACAGTATTGATTCTTAAAAATGATTTGTATGTGGTGTTGCCGGGAGTGATTGTCTTGTCCATGATGGGGGCGTTAAAGGCATCAATTTTTTTGAAATCCGAGTAAACTAGAGCAGGCTCGATTGAGGCTGTTGACTCAAGCTTGGCCGTTAATTTTTCCAGCTTTTGTGGTTCCCAGATATCGTCCTGGTCGCTGAACGCGTAGAAAGGACTTTCATTTTTTTCTAGCAAGGTCAGAAATGATTTTTTAATCCCTAAATGCGGGTCTGAACTAAGGACTGTAATTCGAGGATCCTGCTGTGCATACTTACTCAAAATGTTAAGCGTCTGATCAGAGGAGCCATCGTCGTGCACGAAAAGATGCCACGCTTTGTGAGTCTGGTTAATAAACGATTCAATTTGATCTGATAGAAATTTCTCTCCATTATATGTTGACATACAAATTGTTACTTGCGAATTTGACATTTCTAATCCCTTCAGTCATTAAAGTTAACTCGGCTAAGCTAGCAATCACGGCATGGCTGCGTTGAGCGGCTCTCTAAAAGTGCATTCAACGCATAGACTATCAAATTTGAAGCGTAATCTCAACGCTTTTGCTGGCGAAGGGTGTGGTTTTAGGCGTTCCGATGGTGTCTTTTGAGATTTACCCATTGTGGACTAAAGACGTCACCATCCTAATAGTTTTGTTAAATATTCGGCGGGTCATTCAGGTTTTTCCCAAAGCCGTGTAAAATGCTAATTGTTAGTTTTCACGTCATTCGAGTATACTAGTGTCTGCTTATACTTAAAAAATACCGTTTTCGCAGGGATACGTAAAATGCTATAGGAGTCTTGCTTTGAAAACAGCAATTGTGATCTTAAATTATAACAGTGGTGAGGCAACAGCCAATCTGGTGAAAGTATTAACTCGGAACTTATCGGTGGACGAAGAAGTTATTGTTGTGGACAATTCCTCTTCTGATAATTCAATTCAACTCTTGATCGCTCAGGGGCGCTATTCGAGTTTTAAGCTAATTCGGAGTGAGACGAACGGCGGCTATGCAGCGGGGAATAATATTGGCTTAAAACAAGCGATTGCTGATGGTTGCGAGTTTGCAGTCATCATGAACAGTGACATTTCAATCAGTGACGATACGGTTTCACGGTTGGTTAGTCACCTGGAGAGCCATCACTCGTGTGCCGTGGTTAGTCCAGTCCTCGAAACTGCTGGTGCTGAAGATACGTACGGGCGGTTAAACTATCTGGGAAAAATTCACTCGTGGAAGTCCGTCTTTCCGGACGACTTGAAGCACCCGTTTAAAGTTGACTCTATTGTTGGCGCGTGTTTTGCACTTAGACTGAGCGTTGTAGCTGATGTTGGCTTCATTCCTGAACCCTATTTCTTAAATTTCGAAGAAACTGAATGGTGCATTAGGATGGGACGCGCAGGATATTCAGTTGAATGCTTGCCATATCTTCGCGTGCGTCATCAAAACCATGGTTCAACGGGTAATGTAAGCGGACTTCAGAAATATTTCATGAGAAGAAATCTAGTGCTTTTCAACAGAAGATTGGGGAGTAAATCGCAAATTGTGGGGCTGGTGGTAAAGCTAATTCCCTTTGCAATGCTACAATGTCTAAAGAACGGGTCTTGGATGCCGGCTAAGTCTTATGTGGATGGGTGGACAGGCCGTAATAGATTTTTAGAGGGCCGCAGTGTTTCTTGATTGTTTGTTTGAAACACGTGAATCTGCTTTGTTAATTAAAGGAGGATGTACTCATTATGAAGGGAATAATACTTGCCGGTGGCTCTGGCACTCGCCTATACCCAATTACCCGTGCTCTGAGCAAACAGCTCGTTCCTGTTTATGACAAGCCTATGATTTATTATCCGTTGTCAACTTTGATGCTTGCGGGAATTCGCGAAATTTTATTGATTTCGACGCCTCGTGATATTGACCGTTTTGAGGATCTTCTCGGTGACGGGAAACAATTAGGCATCGAGATTAGTTACAAGGTTCAAAAAGAACCAAATGGGTTGGCTGAAGCTTTTAAGCTCGGTGAGGATTTCATTGGTGATGATACTGTTTGTCTGATTTTGGGAGATAACATATATTACGGTAGCGGACTATCACAATTGGTGCAGCGGGCAGCTAAGAAGAGTCACGGTGCCACGGTTTTTGGATACCAGGTGACTGATCCTGAAAGATTTGGTGTTGTTGCTTTTGACAGCAATCATCACGTTGAGTCAATCGTTGAAAAGCCTGATCATCCCGCTAGCAACTACGCAGTCACAGGGATGTATTTTTACGATAATCAGGTTGTTAATATCGCCAAGCATTTGAAACCATCTGCTAGGGGAGAATTAGAAATTACAGACGTTAATAAAGCTTATCTTGCTAAGGGTGAGTTGGATGTTGAGTTGCTTGGACGAGGTTTTGCTTGGCTTGATACTGGCACTCACGAGTCCTTGCACGAAGCGTCCTCCTTTATTGAAACGGTTCAAAAGCGTCAAAATTTGCGAGTCGCGTGCATTGAGGAAATTGCATACCGGATGGGCTATATAGATAAAAAGAAACTTCGAGAGCTTGGCGAGCCACTTGCGAAGAACGATTACGGTCAGTATATTTTGAAAATTGCAGATTCTGCAGATTAGAGGGGTTGAAATGAGCTTAAAAGTACTCAACACACAATTACAAGACGTGAAAATTATCGAAACGGATGTTTTTGGCGACTCGCGCGGATTTTTTACCGAAACTTGGACCAAAGACAAGTTTGCTGCCGCTGGGATTGTAAACGACTTTAATCAGGACAATCAAAGCCTTTCAGCTGAAGCTGGAGTCCTAAGAGGCATGCACTATCAATTAGCACCTTTTGCGCAAACTAAGCTGGTTAGAGTTGTCACAGGAGTGGTAGAAGATGTATTGGTTGATATTCGGAAAGGTTCACCCACATTTGGACAATGGCAAGGCTATATTCTGAGCGAGTTTAATCATCGACAATTGTATGTTCCCAAAGGTTTTGCTCACGGTTTTGTTACGCTAACGCCTAACGTTAACTTCTGCTACAAAGTGGAAGGTACCTATGCGCCGGAAGCAGATCGTGGCATAGCATTCGATGACCCGGAAATTGGAATTGATTGGCCGATGCCAGTAGCTCATCTGATCATGTCAGAAAAAGATAAAGTGCATCCACGGTTAAGTGAAGCAGAAAATAATTTTGTATATGGGGAGATATAGCATGCAATTATTAATTACTGGCGGTGCGGGTTTTATCGGTTCTAATTTTGTTCGCTACGTATATAAAAATCACCCTAATGTACAAATTACTGTATTAGATAAATTAACTTACGCGGGTAATCGTGCCAACGTTGAAGATATACTCGGCGACCGAGTAAAGCTTGTTGTCGGCGATATCTGTGATGCTCCGCTTGTTGATCGACTTATGAGTCATATGGATGCCTGTGTTCACTATGCGGCCGAAAGTCATAATGACAACTCATTGATTGATCCGAGCCCTTTTTTGCATAGTAATGTTGTGGGTACATACACGCTTCTAGAATCAGCTCGAAAATACGACGTTCGCTTTCATCATGTGTCCACCGATGAAGTTTATGGTGACCTGCCACTCCGTGAAAATTTACCTGGGCATGGTGAAGGCAAAGGCGAAAAATTTACGACCGAAAGCCGGTATAATCCATCTAGCCCTTATTCTTCAACCAAAGCTGCCAGTGACATGCTGGTACACGGCTGGACAAGATCCTTTAAGTTACGCGCCACAATTTCGAACTGCTCGAACAATTACGGCCCATACCAGCATATTGAAAAGTTTATTCCGCGCCAGATTACCAATATACTTAGCGGTATCAGGCCCAAATTATATGGAACGGGTAAAAATGTCCGTGATTGGATTCATACGGAAGACCACTCTAGGGCTGTTTGGACAATCCTGACCCAAGGCACAATAGGGGAAACTTATTTAATTGGGGCGAATGGAGAAAAGGATAATAAGACAGTTCTTGAAACTATCCTTCGGTTGATGGGACGTCCATCTGACGATTATGAGCTGGTCAAGGATCGTCCCGGCCACGATCTTCGCTATGCAATCGATGCAAGCAAATTAGAAACTGAACTGGGTTGGAAGCCCGAGTATACTGATTTTGAAACAGGTTTGAAGCATACGATTGAGTGGTATACCTCCCATCAAGACTGGTGGAAAGGCGAAAAAACAGCTGTTGAGGACAAGTACGCTCAACAAGGCCAATAGTTCCTTCCTATCCACTGATTTGAGCTAAAGAAAGGTAAATGCAATGACAAGGATATTAATAACCGGGGCGAATGGACAGCTTGGCACTGAATTGCGCCATTTACTAGATTCTCGAGGAATGACTTATAAGGCAACGGATTCATCAGAACTCGATATCACGGATGCACCTTTGGTTAATGACTTCTTTCTAAGCTATCGGCCTGATGTTATCTTTCATTGTGCAGCGTATACTGCAGTCGATAATGCCGAAGACGAAGCCAAGGAGTTAAATCAGCTTGTTAATGTAGATGGGACGCGAAACATCGCTCAGGCCTCAGCAGCGGTAGATGCCACTCTTTTTTATATCAGCACGGATTATGTGTTTGGTGGTGATGAGGAGAGAACATATAAGGTTGAAGATGCACCAGCTCCTAGAAATGAGTACGGTCGTGCTAAATTTGAAGGTGAAAAGGCAGTTCGTCGTTTTGCATCTAAGTTTTATATCATTCGCACTTCGTGGGTCTTTGGCGAGTATGGTAAGAATTTTGTTTACACCATGTTAAAATTGGCAGAGACACACAAAGAGTTAAATGTTGTAAGCGATCAAATTGGCCGGCCAACTTGGACAAGAACCCTGGCAGAGTTCATGATTTATACTCTTGAAAATGGTTTGGATTACGGTACCTACCATCTTTCTAACGAGCACAGCTGTAGTTGGTATGAGTTTGCGCGCGCCATCCTAAAGAACTCTCCAGTTAGAATCAGTCCGGTCTCCAGCAATGAATATCCTCAGAAAGCTTGGAGGCCTAGACACGCAGTGCTGGATTTGAGCAAAACCGAAGCTACGGGATTTGCCATTCCGACTTGGCAAGAAGCTTTGGATGATTTTATGCAAGAACTCAAACGAGCTGGTAATGACTAGGCGAATTGTTGGTAGATGGAGGAAAACGGTCCAATGCGGAAGCACGCGTATTTGGTAATTGCGCACAACAATGTGAATTTGTTGAATCGTCTGATTACTGTTCTAGATGACCCTAGAAACGATATATTTCTTCACATTGACAAAAAAGTCGCAGACAATTTCCTAAAGGAAATCAACACAGACTTGAAATATTCTAAACTATATTTCAGTGAACGTGTAGATGTCCACTGGGGAGCTTATTCCCAAATTCTTTCGGAACTCTCTCTGCTTCGTCGCGCCACGGCGGAGGGAACATACGCATACTATCATTTGCTGTCAGGCGTGGATTTACCCATTAAGTCTCAAGATAAAATTCACGCTTTCTTTGATTCGATTCAAGGAAAGGAACTTGTTCAGTTTCAGAAGCCTATCATTTCGAAAGAAAAGCTTGAACGGGTTGAGAGATACTACTGGCTTCAAGAAACAGATATTCGTAGCCGTCCAGTATTAGGGCTGATTCAGCGAGTATTAATCAAGCTTCAAAGAAGTTTACGTATCAATCGTCTTTCCAACACTTCGTTGAATTTTCAGATGGGTTCAAATTGGTTTAGTATCACAGATGATCTTGCACGATATGTGCTTTCCGAGTCAACGAGGTATTTGCCATTCTTCAAGTATTCCCAATGTGCTGACGAATTATTTATTCAGACAATTATCATCAATAGCCCTTCTTTTTTGAGTCGCCTTTTCAAAACCTCTTTTGATGATGCTCAGGATGCAAACATGAGATTTATCCAATGGGTCAATCACGCGCCAAGAGATTTAACGGTGGAAGACTTTTCCGCATTGGCTAACAGCCCTCTGTTGTTTGCAAGAAAATTCAACCCGGGTACAGATTCTGAGATAATTGACAAGGTGCTTGAGCATTTGACGTAGGCTGAAAATATCATGGGCAGTCTTGGATAGGAATGACCAGATCCCTGCCAAGTGTTTTACGATTTTGATGTAAATGCTGTACTTCACCCAACGCGTCAGTCGGACAATAACCGTAAGCAAGAAAACTAAGACAGGAGAATATCATTGGCGGTCATTTTATCTGTAATTATGCCTGCGTTTAATTCTGAGAAGTATATAAATACAAGTATTCAATCTGTCCTTTCACAGTCAGTTGAGAATCTGGAATTGATAGTGGTGGATGATGGATCCAAGGATTCGACGCAAAAGATTGTTCGTGATCTTGCAAGCAAAGATGAGCGAATAAAGCTGCTGACACTGCAGACGAATCGTGGAGTTTCTTTCGCTAGAAATTCTGGAGTGAAAGTCTCTTCGGGCAAGTATGTAGCTTTTTTAGATGCCGACGATGAATGGTATCCACAGAAGGCGGAAATCCAAATCAACTACATGGAAAACACCTCTTCAGAATTTTCATATCTCAACTATCAGTTAATTAACAATGATGGCGATGTTGTCGGAACGAGGATGATTTCTAAGTCGGGACTGAGCTATTCCGAATTACTCAAGGGGAATCGTATCGGTTTATTGACAGTGATGTTGTCTCGAGAGGTTGCAGTTCGCCATCCATTCCCTGAAGTTCCTCACGAAGATTATGCTTGCTGGTTGTCGATTCTAAAGGATATTTCTAACGCCAACCGTGCGAGTGTGGCATTACTCGCCAAGTACAGAATTCATTCTAATTCTCTTAGTTCGAACAAGGTTCAGGCAGCAAAATGGACTTGGCAAATTTATAAACGTGAGGGGCTTTCTCGAATCCGCAGAGTTTATTATTTTTTACATTATATGTATATGGCAATTAGCAAAAGAAGATAGGTGAGAACTAGTGATTCCTAAAATTGTGCACTACGCGTGGTTTGGCTCCCCCTTACCGATTTCTGTTAAGCGTCGAGTTGAGGAATGGAAACAGCAGTTACCCGAATGGGAATTTCGTCTCTGGTCAGAAGATAATTTTGATTTAAGTCGTTTCGGTTTTTCCAAAGAAATGTATGACTCTGGAAAACTAGGCTATGCAGCTGATGAACTCCGTTATGAAGTATTGAGGCGCTATGGAGGCTTCTACTTTGATACTGATATGATAGTCAAGAAACCCTTGGATACTTTGTTAAATTACAGAATGGTCTGGGGTTTTCAATATGACAATAGTTTACTAACTTCTTTTTTTGGGTCTGAGCCGGGTATGCCGCTCTTAGATTCAATTCTTAAGGTTTACGCGAATGAAAAATATCCAGATCTTCACTCCGATTTATATGAAATGACCAGTAATCCATTCGTCACGAAAATATTTTTGCGCGAATTTGAACGTTTCAGAACTGATGGAACTCGTCAATCCCTTACGGACGGGATTGAAGTCTTTCCACGAGATTATTTTTCGTACCCAAGCAGAAACTTAAAAGCCAATTATATGGAACATCTTTTTGACAATTCTTGGGGTGACTCCAATTTAGGAATAAAAGGCAGGTTCAAGGCAGTTTTCAAACGAGTATCTCCATTTCTCTGGGCAGAAATTTCAGCCAGAAGAGGAATCAGAAGTGCAGAGGACGATGGAGTTCCACATATGAAACCAATACACCGTGATTAGTTATTACTAGTCGATTCGAACTTCCCTATAGAGTCGGTATACTGTCCAGTACCTCTTTTGGCCGTAACATCTTTTCTGACGAAAACGCCTGAGTGCCGAACAACGGAACACATATAACGTGACGCATCCAACATCGATCTAATCTTGCTGGGTGCGTTATTGTGGCTCTTCGTCAAGTAGAGTTGATAGAGATTTTTATGAGTATCTGGACCTGAATTGGTCTAGGTACTCTTTTTATGCCGCCAGTTTTCGCTTGGATAGCTTGAACCATACTCTTTCAAGAAATATACGATTGATAAAATTACTCCAGTTCTGGTATCCATACGCGGTGTTCTTGATTTTCTTGATCTGGCTATTGATTCCTTCCAGGAACCCATTTGAATAGTCATACCGTAAAGCATTGAGCACTTGGTAACGGTACTTACGGAGTGACTTCATTGATTGATCCATCCTGTTGCCCAGAGCTTTATAGGTCATTAGCGTTTCTTCAAGAGCCATAACGTCACGTTTCTTTACAGCAGTAAGCACGCTTTGGTAGGCCTCATACGCGGCGCGAAAGGCTGGGTCTAAATCAAGGCACTTGCTAATCAGATTGACCACAGTGTCGAAGTAACCAACACTAGCGTGATAGACGGTATTTACCGCATCAAGCTCTTCAAAACGTTTGAGAAAGACTTTCCATTCCCGTTTCATGAAACGATATTCAGTGCTTGTTTTAGGTACTGTCTTCATGACATGAACTCGAACCATATTCAATGCCGTCGAAACCATTTGAACGATGTGAAAGCGATCAACGACGACTTTGGCATTAGGAAACAGCCTTGGGACTAGATGCACGTAACCGGCATTCAAATCGAGTGAGACCGTTTTTACCTGTCTTCTAACGGTCAGTGGGAAGCGTTTGAAGTACTTAGGAGCTGGTAAGAAGTGCGAGAAGGTAGAATTGCTCCAATTTCTTGGCAATCACTGTCAGCCCAAATAAAGCTCATCCGGTCAGTCGCCTTGAATTCATCAAACGCCAAGTGGGCGGGTAACCAAGTGGTCTGTTGGAAATTATGTAGATTGGCCTCTTCGTCAGTCACGCGCTGGACGGACTTGTCGGAGGTGTGATGGCGTTGACCAATGTCTGTAAGTGAGTGATTTGAGATGGCGTCAAACAGGACCATCTGGCGAACGGGTTCACTGATAACGCAACCCAGACGGACGTAGTCGGTCCGGCTTTGGAAAGTCGTATGACAAGCTTGGCAGAGAAAACGTTGGCAACTCAGTAATACATACGTTGGTCGATAGCCAAAACTAGGAGCTACAATCCGTTCTTGGTTAAAGCCGAAACGGACGATTCAATCAGTAAATCCGCAGTTGGGACAGTGGTCGGGCTTGACCGTCAACTTTGCGCGATAAACTAGAGCTGCTTGATTTTGAATCGTCTCAATTTCACCATCTTCGAAAAAGATGATGTTTGGGTCTGTAATTTCGAGGGCTAATCGAATAGACTTACTAGTAAGGGGCATCACACACACTCCATTTCTCTTTTCTTTGGTCGGACGAGTGACAAAGGGACTGTGTGATGTCCCGTTTGTGTACTCGAATATAAAAATGGTATAGAAAAAGGAGTTGGCAGGCAAGTTGCCTATCAACTCCAAATATCGTAGCGCCGTTATTGTGTGTTGCTGTTTGACCTAGGATGATCCGCTGGCTCAAGATCCGTGGTGTTAATGTTTTAGATAGCCTTTTAAAATCGATCGTATCGTGATTGTCTTTTACTCGCTTTCGAACACGCTCCAGTCCTTCGAATGAGCGGCGCCGACTTAGCATAATACCCGAATTCAAGCGAGCGATTGCTTTTGAAACCACCTAGCCAGATAGGTGCAAAAATTCGGTTAAGTTTTGCCCGAGTTCAACCGTGTAAAACTAAAAAATGGTACTGTAAGTGGGAATTTGTAAGGGTTAAGTGCGTTATAGGCTATGTTATAATAGGCCAAGGCTTGTTAGAGATTAGCACGTGAAATGCAAATAAAGAGAGCGAGAAGGTTGTTGGTGTATGCAGCAGAAAGTATCTTGGAACGGATTACGACGCCTGGCGACAATCGTCGGTGATGTATTGCTATTTAACGTAAGCGTAATGATTGCCTTTTATTTACGTTTTGGAAGCGCCATTCCTCCGAGAAATTTTGAAACCTATGAGAGATCTGCCATCTACATCTCTCTGCTATTTATGTTGGTGAACTTTCTTCTGGGGGCTTACGTATACTACAATCGACGTGTTAGCGACATAATTTTCATCACTGTTCTTGGACAATTAATGACCATTCTGGGCCTTACAATGATTACTTTTATCGGGAGGCTTTTTGCTTTTCCGAGATCAATCTTAGCTCTGTCTTTTCTAACGAGTGTCTTGATTTTAACGCTCTGGCGCGTGTTTATTTTTTATATGTACCTACGCTTTACTGACGATCAGCATGTGGCAATTGTTGCACCCGTTGGAGAACTACCAGCCGTCATTCAAAACTTTAATTCTACGAAGAACAACAAGCATAGAGTGACGTATGTCATCACTAATCATTATGTTCATAATGTTGCCGATATTATGGATAAAGTGGATATTTTCTACCTAACGAAGGGTATCGGGGATTCTGATCGTCGCGAGATTATCGACGAAATTCTAAAACACGGAAAGCATATCATGCTGCCATCGACTTTTGACAATATTCTCATGCTCCGCCCCAACCTAATGAACTTTGAAGACGAGAGCGTTATGGGAATCACGGACTTTCGGCTTTCACCCGAGAAAGCCTTCACAAAGAGAGCTTTTGATATCATTACAGCAGTACTTATGCTGGTTTTGGCTTCGCCGTTCATGCTAATAACGGCACTTCTTGTACGGCTAACCTCTCCAGGGCCGATTATTTATAAGCAATTGAGGATAACCAAAAATCAACGTGAATTTGAGATATATAAATTTCGAACAATGCGAAATGATGCAGAAAAGAAATCCGGGCCAATGTTGGCTACTGCAAACGATGCACGAGTGACTAGTGTAGGTAAGTATCTTAGAAAGCTACGACTTGATGAACTACCCCAAATTTTTAATGTCCTGAAAGGGGATATGTCCATCGTTGGCCCTAGACCGGAGCGACCGTTTTTCGTCAATCAGTTCAATAAAGAAGAGCCGCACTATTATTTGAGACATAATGTACGAGCGGGTATAACTGGTTATGCGCAAGTGTATGGCAAGTATGCTTCGGATTATCATAGCAAGCTTAAGTTCGACCTTCTCTATATCAAATGCTATAGCCTCACACTAGATGTCAAAATTTTATTACAGACCATTAAAATCTTGTTTGATAAAGTGTCCTCAGCAGGCGTGGACGATGAGGAAGAACCTTCCGCAAAAAAAATGCATCGTATTGTGGCGGAAAATGAGATTGTCCATCTCAATTAATGCTGTGACGCGTGTTCTGAAAATTCATAATAAGGAACTGAAAAAATGAAAAATTTTAATTTTGAGCGTGTAATTCGAGTTGTTCTACACCATATTTGGATAGTAATTTTGTTCACTCTTCTCGGCGCTGCAGTGACATTCGTCTTTCGTCCAAAGCCGCATTTGACCCAGACGGCTTCTGCACAGTTTGTGGTTAGTCCGAAGCGTCAATACGATGTTTCAAACGGAACACTCCTTGATTTGGTAAAAACTAGTAGTGTCTTAGGAAGAGCGGTTCGCGATTACAATCAAACAGTTCAGACTAAGGCAGACAAGGTCTCATACGTTACACTTTCAGCGCAAGACAGTGACTTGCAAGTGACTATGACCGGGAATTCTCGTGTTGTAACGGTTACTGCCACGGCTGAGACAGCTAAGGATGTAAAGACCTTGGTGAATTTGATTGCTGAGCGTGCGGTTAAGGTTGCATTGCAGACGCTCCCTGCTCAAAGCGGCTCTGTGATCACTCCGGCGTATCTGTCTAAGAAAAGTAGCGGTGGTCTTTCTGCCAAAAAGGCAATTATTCTTGGCGCAGCGGTCGGATTTGTGGTCGGAGTTGAAGGAGCCATTATCTATGATTCACTGAGACGTCGACACCTGAAATAGAAAATACGTTGCGTAAACTGTTTGGAAATGGAGATTGAATATGACACGTGTAATCACTTATGGAACGTTTGATTTGTTGCACTGGGGGCATGTACGTCTTTTGGAACGAGCTGCCGCGATGGGTGATGAATTAATCGTTGGGCTGTCAACGGATGAGTTCAATTCTGAAAAACATAAGGAAGCATATCATAACTACGACCATCGGAAATTTATCCTTGAAGCCATCCGCTATGTGGATAAAGTGATTCCCGAAAAAAGCTGGGATCAGAAGATTGAAGATGTGAAAAAGTATGATATTGACATTTTTGTCATGGGAGACGACTGGAAAGGAAAATTCGATTTTTTGAATGATTACTGTGAAGTTGTTTATTTACCTCGCACCAAAGGCATCTCCACAACTCAAATCAAAGACGATCTTCGTTAGTCGCAATTGTAATCTTTTGAAAAAAGTTCGTGTTTTCACGGATAATCTTGTCATCGGGAGGAACCATGCTAACTATATTCACATTGATACTGGTTGCGGTTTCGCCGCTTGCTGGGTTGTATCCGGCCGGTAAGCAACTACTTTTTGGTAAAAGAAAGTTTATTGATATTTTACCGATGGCCTTAATACTTTCACTCTTGGGCCTTTTTTATGTTCCCATTGTGCAAGTCGATCTGACCCGTTACTTTTCGCAGCTGGATGTGGTCCGAAATATGACTTCGTTTCCGCAATTTCTTCAGTCACTGGATCTTTCGCAACAGGTTCAGATCTCGCAACAAGTATTCTTCTACCTTATGTCTCGACTTTCTTGGAACAATCTTTTGCCATTTACGGTTGTACTTATTGTTTCATGTATAGGGTTTTATATTATTAAGGATTTTGGATCAAATCTGCGGCTCAATAACTCTTTTATGGCCCTTTGTTACATTGCTTTTGCGTTAATGATGCCGTGGGGACAGGTGATTACGAACATCCGCTATATTTCTAGTGTAAGCATTTTTATGTTCGCTATCTATCGAGATCTATACCAGGGGAAAAAGGGCGCGGTTACCTGGCTGCTTTACTTTGTGGCATGTACGATGCACATAGCGACTTTTGTTCTTCTTGGTGTAAGGCTCGGATTGCTTTTTATTCAATTGTTGAAGAGCGAAATCAGCCAAACTAAACGCATTTGTATTTACGTTGGATTGCTAATCGTATTAGTTTTCTTCATGCAGACCTCAATTTTTAAAATGGTTCTCAGTAAAGGGCTTGTGTATTTGAATGGTGGGGGAGAAGGATCTGGCGTTCAACAATGGTTTGCCCAAGCTGACAGTAGCCTTGGGCGAAGCCTAGGAAAGCATATTGAGATGTTTTTCTTACTTACTCAGGTAGTAATTATGGGTATTGGCTTAACTAAAGCTGCCCGAAGTAGGACTGCAATCAATTCTTCACTGGTTGGAATGTATAGCTTCACAATGATAATGATGGTGATTACCTTGTTTTGGACGCTTCTTGCTGGGACCACTTGGATTAGATTTGCCTTTTTGGTCGATTTCTGTGCAATTTTTATTATTTATGCAGAGGAAAATTATTTGACTGACCGCTATCTTGTCCTCGTCAATCAAACACTTTGGATTGGAATGTTTATCTGGTCTGTCATTTGGCAAGTGTATCAATACGTAGGATCCGAAATGATGACACGCGGGGATTATTACAATATTCTGTTTCCGTTTAGGTGGTTGATCCAATGAGTAGAATTAAACTTTTGGTCAAAACGTTAGTTCTCAGAACGCTTGATTTTCTTTACCCGAGTTACCTTTTTAGAGTGAGGAAAAACAAAATTGTTTGTTCCTCATTTAGGGGACAAAAATTTTCAGGAAATTCTGCAGAAGTTGTAAAGTCTCTGCTTCAGACAAAAGTGCCACTAGATATTGTCTGGCTAGCTTTGGATGTCAGAGAACCGGTTCCGCAGGGCGTTAGGGTCGTAAAATATAATTCTCTTAAATCATACTACGAGTTATCAACCGCTCGGGTTTGGATTGACGACTTCCGAAAGAGATACTTCCCGCGAAAAAAAGCCTCTCAAGTCTATTATCAGCTTTGGCACGGTTCTCTTCCCTTGAAAAAGATTGAAAAGGATGCCTCAACTAAACTTGAGGCAACATATGTTTCAGACGCCAAACGCGATGGATATATAACTGACTTTATGGTCGCGGGTAGTAAATTTGCGGCTGAGATCTACAAAAGCGCCTTTTGGATGCATGGAAAAGTGTTAATGTTGGGGACGCCAACTGTTGACAAACTCTTTACTAAACCGACAGAGGGGACACTGCTCTCGCTGCGCGCATCTCTTGGCTTGAGGCCCAACGAGCGGATTGTTCTGTATTGCCCCACGTTTCGCGAAACCTTTTCCTTAGGTGACTACACTCTAAATAGTGAGAAACTGTTACAAGAACTCGCGAATGTTTGGGGGGGCGAGTGGCGTCTACTGATTAGATTGCATCCCAATGCGCGGACGCATGAACCGGAAGTCGTTGCTGCAAATCCTGGCTCACTAGGGGTTACCGGCTTTCCTAATGTTGAGGACCTAATTATTGCCAGCGACCTTGTGATTACTGATTTTTCATCTGTGATGTTTGAGGGGTTATACGCTGATACGCCCACGTTTATTTTGGCTAAAGATTATGACGCTTATGTTGCTAGTGAACGTGGAGTGTATGATATTATTAATCATCTCCCGTTTACTATTGCTCACTCAAACTACGAGCTTATTGATAGTGTATCGGCCTTTGTCGAGAGAGATTATTTAAAGAACAGACAAGACTTTCTTACCCTCATTGGAAGCGTAGAAAACGGTCATGCGGCACAAGGAGTTGCAGCCTCAATTATTCGCAACATGGAGTAATAACTGAGGCTCGTAAAAGGACAACGCTGCTCATTTCAGAATCAGGATTTATTTGTTTGGCCGCCTTGAGAAATAGCAGCGAATTGTTTTAGTGGAACTGATGAGCTGTTGTTCAAAAGGCTGGCTTCATCAGCTTTCGACTCGAAAAATTCAAGTTATTGATTTTTGCTTTTCTAACCTATGAGATTTTTGGTGGAGGTTGTTACTGGCCGCGATGTTAAAAGAGGCCGAGAAAAACAAGTTTGGAGGATACTCAATGAATGATCCGCTCTTGTCGTTAATCGTACCCGTCTACAACGTTGAAAACTACATAATTGATTGTGCAGAAAGCATTGCAAAACAGCAGAGTTTCAGTTGCCAGGTCCTATTTGTTGACGATGGTTCTACGGATGGGTCCGTGAGGATGCTGGAGTCTTATATTGCCCGACATTCGCTCTCCGCCACCTGGTCGGTGATTAAAAAAGTCAATGGAGGACTGAGCAGCGCTCGTAATTTTGGATTAAAATATGCAACTGGGCGCTATGTCTGGTTCATCGATTCAGACGACATGCTCGCTGAAAAATCGCTTTCGTCTGTTATTAGTCTTTTATTGGCCCATACCTCCTTAGATCTTCTTCTTTTCAACTATGATAGGTTTACTAATCTTCCCGAAAATACAGACAGTAGTTCATCAGAGAATAATTTCTATTATTTGTCTAAGGAGCAAGTGCTCACGGACATCTTTCAGAGAAAACGTGACAACTATTCCTGGGCGTTTGTGTCAAAGAAATCTACCTACCTAGATAATGCTATCCAGTTTCCTGAAGGGAAGACATTTGAAGATATGGCCACTACATATAAGGTGGTTTACTTTTCAGAGAAAATTGGCGTTACTGATGCGCTTTGTTACCATTATCGCGTTCGTTCTGGATCGATTTCAAACACGGTATCTCAGAAAAGCGCCGATGATATCTTGGAAAACCTTCGTGAAATCAGGAACTTTTTTAGTCTAAATCCTTCAAAAGTCTATAACGATGCCTTTGCTTCCTTTGCGGCATACTTTGCATTACTAGCATATCAGCAGCATTATTCTAGAAAAAATCTGACAAAAGTGAAGGAAGTTTTTGGCGAATTAGATGCTAAACAAATTAACTTTAAGTATAGAGTTGCGTACCTTCTGGCGCGTACAGGGCTTTTGGAGATGATCCAATCAATACGGAAGTATGTCCAATCAGCCCGTTCTCGTTAGGTTAAGTCTGTGAAGATTATTTGATTGAAGGTTACAGTAAATACGTCATAATCCGAAAAGCACAGTTTGCTTAGAAAACAAAGTATTGCCAGAAGGGGCTAATAAATGCCTCCTTTTTACAACATTACAAAGCAACTTGACCGACATTGCGACTTCGCTGCTTTAGGTGGGTGGAAGCCCTGTGACGTCTTCGTTTACTGCTAAGGGGAACGTATAGTATGAATTGGTATCCGCCCTTACTTGAAGAAATCTTAATATTTGAGCCGTAAGTGGCTTAAACGCTGTCAATGGTGTTGTTGGCCAGGTGTGATAGGTCTAGCTAACCAGTCTAAGACGATTACGATTTCAAAAGCAGGTAATGACCGGTTATAATGTAAGGTGTTACAAAAAGATGAAGAGGGGTTATGGCGACATGAAAGTAAGAAAAGCAGTCATTCCTGCCGCAGGGTTAGGTACACGATTCCTGCCGGCAACGAAAGCATTGGCAAAGGAAATGCTTCCCATCGTTGATAAGCCAACTATTCAGTTCATTGTGGAAGAAGCCAAGGCTAGTGGTATCGAAGATGTTCTGATCATTGAAGGGAAAAATAAACGCTCAATCGAAGACCATTTCGATTCCGCGCCCGAACTCGAACAGAACCTCGAATCCAAAGGTAAGACCGAGATGCTAAAAATGGTTAACGATACCACAAACATTGGGGTCAATCTGTTCTTTGTTCGTCAGCCTTATCCGCGCGGCTTGGGGGATGCTGTGCGTTTGGCCAAATCTTTTATCAACGACGAACCATTTGTAGTCATGCTGGGCGATGACCTGATGATGGATAAAGAACCATTAACCAAGCAATTAATTGATGAGTACGAAAAGACTCATGCTTCCATTCTGGCCGTTAAACGGGTGCCACACGACCAAGTCTCATCATACGGCGTCATTGATCCTGAATCTGAGGTAGCCAAGGGCTTGTATAATGTGCGCAAGTTTGTTGAGAAACCAGCAGTCGATGATGCGCCAAGCGATTTGGCCATCATCGGGCGCTACTTACTCACCCCGGAAATCTTTGACATTCTGGACCATCAGAAACCAGGCAAGGGTAATGAAATTCAGCTGACCGATGCCATTGACACCTTGAATCAGACGCAACGAGTCTTCGCCCATGAGTTTATGGGTCAACGCTACGATGTAGGGAATAAATTTGGCTTCGTAGAAACGACTATTGAGTACGGGCTGACTCATCCGGAAGTGAAGGACAAGCTTCGCGACTATATTCTAAAACTAGCAGATCGGATTAACGCCGAAAAGCCACAAACCAAGAAGAATAGAAAGTAATTTGTGAAAGACATGACCGATAGTCGTCGTGTCTTTTTGGCTCTGTGTCAAATGGTGTTGATTAATAGTTTTTATCTTTTGAAAGGTCCACTCTTCGGAGTGGATTTTTTGTTAT
>NZ_BOLV01000025.1 GCF_016861845.1 Lacticaseibacillus suilingensis | reverse complement strand
CAGGTGTCTTTTTGTTATCTAAAAAGGGTCTAGCATCTCCAGTGTTGATTACTACCAACACCAAAAATTCTAGACCCTAAACATAGAACATCTCAATCTCGCTGCGGCGAGATTTTTTATTTGGAAAGAATCAAAAACCGCCTACCGCACAATGAAGTGCGGTAGACGGCATCAGTCTAGCGAACGCCAGCCAGCAGTGTGGCGATGTTGTTCAAGGCATCGGTCGCGATTTGCATGGCATCCGGGTCAATCTTGAATGGCGGCAGGGTCTCATCCGTGTAATGCAGGATGGCGGCGGTGCGCGCAATCATGTCATACCAGTTCTGGAATGGCATTTTGTTGATGGCACCAGACACAGAGGCTGGCGCAATTTGGAGCAGTTGGTTGATGACCAGCTTCGTTTGGGCGAAAGTTTCGTCAGGCACCTCGGCCATGTCCGCCGCCTTGGCGGCTAGATGCGCCATGCGGTCAGCGGCATTAAGGACAGGGTTGTTGAAGGGTTCGCTTTGCGTGTTTTGACTTGGGCGATCGTCCAAGAGGTATTTCTGCAAGCCCACCATGGCAAAGAGTTGCAGCTGATCACCGAGTTGACCGCCGATGTTCGGCAGTTTGTGAATGCCAGTGGAGGCGACTTGGTCTGGCCCAAAAATCATCGCGGCGTGACTGACAAAGTCGCTGTATTGAACGCCAATCGTGGTTTTGGAATCCGTGGTCCGGAACATGAAAATCACTTCACGGCCGGTCTGGGCTTTGACGTAAGCATGCAGCATCCGCGCCGCCATGGCCAGTTGTTCATCGGTGATTTCACTGCGCTGGTCCATGACCACCCGCACTTTGGTCGGCTTGCTTGGCAAGGCGTCCAAAATCCGGAGTAAAGCAGCGACATAAGGGTACAAAATGCCGAAGCTCAGGCTGAAGTTACCAGTATCTGAAAGCGGAGAGTACACCGCGTAGGTTTGCGCGCCGGCATTTTTGGCGTGGCGCAGCATCGCTTCCAGCTGGTCGCGGGCTTTGCCGCGGGCCTTGACTTCATCGCCAGGTTGCCAGCCGAACGGATACAGCGTCTGCATGAACGGTACCAACGCCTGAGTGTCATCGGGATCAACCACAGTCGCGCCGATCGACATGTTCCGCTGGTAGTCAGACCCGCCGCCGAATGATTCGTCCATGTATATCATAATGGTCGTTTCCTGGCGGACAGGGTGAATATCAGTGTGATCAATCGTTTGAACGGCGGTTTGACTGGTTGACTTCGGTGTCTGGGTCGTGGTTGCGGACTGAGACGCTGCCGGTTCGGTGGTGTTGCGGGCAAGTTTTTCGGGACGGCGGCCGCGGCGCTGCCGCTCATGATGCTGCTCGTTGCCTTCGCGTTGCGTTTTAGCTTCGGCTTTTTCCGCTACAGCGGGCTTGGCTGCAGGCTGTTCAGTGGCCGGTTTGGCTTGTGCCTGAACTGGCGCGGTTTCTTTAGCTGTTTGCTGGGTACTGCGTTGCCGGCGCCGGTTGGACTTTTGATTGTCCTGGGTTTCCGCTGCCGGACGCACGGGTTTGCTGGTGGCAGCCGCGGTTGCCGCCTGGCTTTGTGCTTGGCGGTGGGCTGGCCGGTTGGCGGCTGGCTTGGCTTGCGCTTGGCTACGCGGCTGGCGCCGGGACCGCTTGGCGGTTGCGGGTTCTGACTGCTTGCTTTGGTCAGCTGCAGCTGCTTTTTGCGGTTGCTGGCCCTGCTTAGCCGACTTGCCAGTTGCCTTCGCCGCTCGTGGCTGGCGCGCCTGCTTTGGGGCAGGCTTTTCCGCCTGCTCAGCTTTGGCCTGCGCTTTTGGAGCGGGTTGGCGCTTAGCTGGTGCTTTGGCCTGCTGCGCGGATTCGGCTTCTGCAGAGTCGAAAATCGTGAAACTGTTCTTTTGTTGTTGGATCGGGTGTTCCTCGATGAACCGGTTGATCTTGAAGGTGATCGGCCGACTCATCGTAGTCTCTTTCAGCGCTTTACGCATGCTGGAAGGTGAAATGCCGATCTGCTTGGCCGCCTGAGTCAGACTGAGATGTTCTTGGGTCATGATCTGCTTCAGTCGGTAAGCTGTCGCTTCTGTCATCTTATGCCTACTTTCTTTGAGAAAATTGTGGTCAAGTTTGACCACTCCCTTTTATTGTACGGCATCGCGCGCAGGATGCACACAGAATTTTCTGAAAAGCGCGGCTGACAGTGGACAGCTACGTCATTTCGTGGGAAACTGGAGCGTCGTGGTTCGCAATCCATCCCACGCTAAAAAACTAGGAGGCATTATTGTTATGAAGCAAAATACCACCAAGGCTTTGGTCACCAATGCGTTGATCGTTGCCTTGTACGTCGTCTTATCCTGGGCCCCAGGGGTGTTCAATCTCGCCAGTGGCGCCATTCAGTTCCGGCTGTCGGAAGCTCTCAACCATCTGGTGGCCTTCGACCGCAAATACCTGTTTGGCGTCGTGGTCGGCGTGATTGTCTATAACGCGTTGTTCTCGCCGATGGGCTGGCTGGATGTGTTGTTTGGCGGCGGTCAAAGCCTGCTGGGCCTAGCCGTCGTGGCTTGGGCCGGTCAGCACCTGCCAAAGGTCTGGCAGCGTCAGGCTTTAGCCATCGTGATGATGACCGTCACCATGTTCCTGATTGCCATCGAGCTCGTGTGGACCGCGCATCTGCCATTTTGGGTCACCTATGGCAGCCTGATGCTGTCAGAACTCGTGATCATGGCCATTTCCGCGCCAGTGATGTATGTGATCGATAAAACCGTGCATTTTGCCCGGTACGTGAATTAAAAGCAAAAAATTAGGGGCTGTGACAAATGTCACAGCCCCTAGATTCACTTCGAATGTTCCAGCAGAGTTACGTGCCAAAAGGCCGGAGCCGAGCATGTAGCTACGCCATCCACTGAGTCCAAAGTGCGGACTTGGTGGATGGCTAGGCTACCTGTCGGCTCCAAAACCGCCTTTTGTCACAGCCCTAGTCAGAATCTTTAGATTTCTTCGTCAATGCGCAGCGGCTGACCGCTTTGCAAATCATCGATCTCCGCTACCCGGAAGCCTTTGCGTTCAAGGCGGGCGACGCATTCGTTGAGCGTGTTTTCATCAATGCCGGCTGGCAACGTGAATAGGGTGCGCCGAACGATTTCGTCTTGCTTGGCATCGAGCGTTAAACAGCCGGAAATGGAAACGTATTTCGCCAAAATCTTGCTCATCGCCGCCAAGTCGCCGCGGGCTCCAGTCGACATCACGGTTAAGACGTAAGAGCCGACATCGATGTTCCAGGATTCAGACAACATGGCCAAAAGCCGCGCGTGGGTCAGGATGCCGTAAAAATTGGCATTTTCATCCAGCACGGCGATGTAAGGCAGGTCTTTGATGTTGAAGAAGACCTTGAAGAACGGGGCATCAATGGGAATGGTTTTTGTGGCGTTTTTTAGCAGGTAAGTCACTGGCAACGTCATATCACCGCCTTGTGACTTGTGGCGATAGATGTGCATTTTATAAATGTTGCCGCGGAAAATCTGCCCGCTTTCGTCGACAATCGGTACACAGCGGAATCCAGAATCCTCAAGCGTCTTGAGCGCTTCTTCAAGCGTGACGGTTTCCTTAACCGTCGTCAACGCGTCCTTTTTCTGGATGAGTGATTTGATGACCATGATGTTTCCTCCAAGCTCCCCAATTTGAACATTAAAACTTTCTCATTCGTCCATAATACCACAGACCTGCGCCGCTGACACGTGCTACTGAGGTGACGTGACGCCATAAAAAAAGCGCCGTGCCGAAGCACAGCGCTCATCAGTCAAATTACTGACGGGTTTCGATGTCGTTCTTGGCGAACGCATCGGTGATAACCTTCTTCAGTTGACTTGCTGACTTGTCCATGGATTCTTGTTCATGGTCGGTCAAAGGAATTTCCAGAATGTTCTGGATCCCGTTGGCGTTGATCACGGCAGGAGAACCGATGAAGATGTCATGCTGACCATATTGGCCGTCCATGTAAACGGACAGTGGCAATACGGCGTTTTCGTCGTTCAAGATGGCCTTAGAAATCCGCGCCAGGGCAGTTGCGATACCATAGAAGGTCGCGCCCTTCAGCTTGATGATTTCGTAAGCGGCGTCACGAACGTTTTCGAACATGTCAACCAGCTTGCTTTCATCGATTTCTGGGTGTTCCTTAACCCATTCAGAAATCTTGATCCCACCGATGTTAGCGTGTGACCAAACAGGGAATTCGGTGTCACCGTGTTCGCCCATGATGTAAGCATGGACCGAACGAGCGTCAACGCCGACCATTTCAGCAATGGACTGACGGAAACGAGCGGTATCCAGAGAAGTACCGGAACCAACCACGCGGTTCTTAGGGAAGCCAGACAGCTTCCAAGTAGCGTAGGTCAGAATATCAACAGGGTTAGCAGCAACCAAGAAGATGCCGTTAAAGCCAGAGTCAACGATTGGGTCAACGATAGACTTCAAAATCTTCAGGTTCTTGTTAACCAGGTCAAGCCGGGTTTCGCCAGGCTTCTGAGGGGCGCCGGCGGTGATGACAACTAAGTCAGCATCCTTGGCGTCGCTGTATTCAGCAGAGTAAATCGTCTTTGGCGTGGTGAATGGCAGCGCGTTGCTTAAGTCGATCGCGTCACCTTTCGTCTTGTCTTTGAAAATGTCAACGATCCCAATTTCCTGAGCGATGCCCTGCAAAACCATTGCATAGGCGTAACTTGAACCAACGGCACCGTCACCAACAAGAATTACTTTTTGGTGATCTTTTTTAGCATTTGCCACGGTGATATCATCCTTTCATATGTGCAGTGTACAATTCATCTTGAAGTATAACACAATTGCTCATGGATGCACGCCTTTCCAGAAAATTTATCCGAGTTACCTTTTGGCTTACCATTTCCGTAAAAGCCGGTCTTGCGGCGTTTTGTGAAACTGTTCACCAAGCCAAAAATGATGAAAGCAACCGTTTTCATAAGCAATTGGATATCATTGATTAAGCGTTTTCAAAGCCTTATTTTCGCAAATGCTCAGCCTCCTTGCCAGGTCTGGTATACTGGATACCGGAAAAGGTGGCCGCAAGTCTCGTGGCCGCTTGCAGGAGGTAACCATGAAAATGATCGTCGGCCTGGGCAATCCAGGCAGTCAGTATGCAAAAACGAAGCACAATATCGGCTTTATGGCCGTAGATGCGTTAGCCAAAAAGTATGACGTCGAGATCCGCAAGCAGGAGTTTAATGCCTTAACCGGCAGTGCCTTTGTTGATGGGGAAAAGGTCTTGCTGGTGAAGCCGCAAACTTTTATGAACGATTCGGGTCGGGCGGTGGGCCAACTCAAAGCCTTCTATCAATTCGCGGCAGATGAGATTTTAATTATTCAAGATGATATGGATATGACCATGGGCCGCTTGCGGCTGCGCCAACGCGGGTCCGCCGGCGGGCACAATGGCATAAAGTCCATCATCAATGTACTGGGCACGCAAGATTTTTACCGGGCCAAAATCGGCATCCAGCATCCAAAGCGGCAAAAAGTCGTGGATTGGGTCCTGACGCCTTTCAGCAAGGATGACCAAATCGCGATTCTAACCGGCATCGACAAACTACAAGACGCTGCGGATGACTGGATTCACGGGCTGGATTTTGCTCAATTGATGAACAAATACAACTGAGTATGTAAGGAAGCCTTAACGGCGTTGCCGGGCTGACTTTGAACGTGCGATAATGCAAACAGAATAACTGCTTAGGGGGCCACCATGCCAATGGTGGCCTTGTGGGCGTGGCATCGTTTTACTTTAAAGGAGCATTTATGGATCTCATTGAAATGATGGCGCAAACGCCAGAGCTAACAACGCTATGGCCCGGCCTTGATGCCGGACGCCATTTGGTCACTGGGCTTGATGGTTCGGCCAAGGCGTTGTTCTTAGCGGCAGCGCTAAGGCAAACCAAGCGCCAGCTGATGGTGGTTGAAAACAATCGGTATCATGCCGAAGAATTAATTGCCGACCTCACTGCCTTAGTGGGGCCTGATTTGGTGTGGTCCTTTCCGGTTGAAGACGTGCTGGCGGCAGAAATTGCCGTCAGCTCGCCGGATACGGTGAATGAACGCATCAACACCTTGAACTGGCTCGCCAGTGGCCAGCCCGGGCTGGTGGTCACCAGTTTAGCCGGCATGAAACGGCTGCTGGTGCCGCAAGCCACCTGGCAGGCAGCAACGTTGACCCTGAATCTGGATTCGGAAGTTGATCCTAAAGCCCTGGCCGCCACTTTGGTCGCAATGGGTTATCAACGTGATCAGTTGGTCACGGCGCCGGGCCAGTTTGCGATTCGCGGCGGCATTATCGATGTTTATCCTTTGAACCAAGACGATCCCATTCGCATCGAGTTGTTTGATACCGCGGTGGATTCTATGCGCCGCTTTGCCATGGACACCCAGCGCAGCATTGAAAATCTAGATCACGTCACAATTACGCCCGCCACGGATTTGATTGCCGGCCCTGAGGTGCTCAAGGCCGCCGGGGCGACGCTCACGGCGCTAGGCACTAAAGCCAAGGCAAAGGCCAAAACCAAAGAAGCCAAGCAGGCCTTGACGAATGGCCTGCTGGCGACCGCGACGCAGCTGGCTAATGGTGAACGACCCGAAGCCCTTGCGCTGTATATGCCGGCGCTCTACCCAGAGCCGGTGCGCTTGGTGGACTATCTGCAAAAAGATGCCATCATTGTTTTTGATGATTACACGCGGCTGTTGGATGCCGATGTTAATTTGGTGCAAGAAACGGTCGACTGGTATGCGGGCCTGGCGGAAGGCGGCCGCATTGCGGGTGAACAGCCCAATGTCACCTTGCAGGCCTTGGATCATCATCAGCGCCGCGCCCATTTGTATTTGAGCTTATTCCAAAAAGGAATGGGTAATGTTCGCCTGAAGTCGCTGACGGCGCTACCGAGTCGCAATATTCAGCAGTTCTTCTCCCAGATGCCGCTCCTCAAAACCGAATCCGACCGCTGGCGCAAGCAGCATTTAACTGTGGTCTATTTGGTGCAGGAACAAGCCCGGATTGATAAGCTCAACCAGACGCTGCGTGATTTTGAAATCGATAGTGTGATCAGCCCTAAAAATGACCTGCTGCCGCAGGTGCAACAGGTCGTGCAAGGGTCGCTGGCCAATGGCTTTGAGCTGCCCAGCGCGCACTTGGTGGTGGTGACCGAGCATGAGCTCTTTAACGCCAAAGTGAAACGCCGCGCCCGTCATCAAACGCTGGCGAACGCCGAGCGCCTGCGCAGCTACACCGAGCTGAAGCCTGGCGATTACGTCGTGCATGTTAACCACGGGATTGGCCAATACACCGGCATGCAAACGCTGGTGGTGGATGGCGTCCATCAAGACTACATCACTATTCTCTATCAAAAAGGCGATCAGCTTTTCATTCCCGTGAATCAACTGCATCTGGTGCAAAAGTATGTCGCGGCGGATGGCAAAACCCCACGCATTAACAAACTCGGCGGCAGTGAATGGCAGAAAACCAAGCGCAAAGTGGCCGCCAAGATTGAAGATATTGCCGATGATTTGATCAAACTCTACGCCGCGCGCGAAGCGGAACCGGGTTTTGCCTTTGCGCCAGATGATGATTTGCAGCGCGCCTTTGAGGCAGAATTTCCTTATCCGGAAACCCCAGACCAATTGCGCGCCAGCAAGGAAATCAAGCACGACATGGAAAAGTCCCGGCCGATGGATCGCTTGCTGGTCGGGGATGTCGGCTTCGGTAAAACTGAAGTCGCGCTGCGGGCGGCGTTTAAAGCCGTCGAAAACGGCAAGCAGGTTGCCTTTTTGGTGCCGACCACGATTTTGGCCCAGCAGCATTACGACACCATGGTGGATCGCTTCAGCGATTTTCCGGTGAAAATTGGAATGCTGTCGCGTTTTCGCACCAACAGCCAGATCAAAGCCACCTTGGCGGATTTGGCCGCCGGGCAGTTGGACATTGTGGTGGGCACTCATCGCCTGCTGTCCAAGGACGTGCACTACCATGACCTTGGTTTACTCATTGTGGATGAAGAACAGCGCTTCGGCGTCAAGCACAAGGAAAAGCTCAAGGCGCTGAAGGCGAATGTCGACGTGCTGACCCTGACCGCCACCCCAATCCCACGCACGCTGAACATGTCGATGCTTGGCGTGCGGGATTTGTCGGTGATCGAAACGCCGCCAACGAACCGCTACCCGATTCAGACGTTTGTCATGGAGCAAAATGCCGGGGCCATTCGCGAAGCGATTGAGCGAGAACTGGAACGCGGTGGGCAGGTGTTTTACCTGCATAACCGGGTATCAGATATCGAACGCACCGTCACGGAAGTGGAAGCCCTGGTGCCCAGCGCCACGGTGGGGTATGCCCATGGTCAAATGTCCGAAACCCAGCTAGAAAATGTCATTTACGATTTTGTCCATGGCAACTTTGATGTGCTGGTCACCACCACCATTATCGAAACCGGTGTGGACATGCCGAATGTCAACACCTTGATCATTGAAGATGCTGACCGCTATGGCTTGTCGCAGCTGTACCAGTTGCGGGGGCGGATTGGCCGGTCCAGCCGGGTGGCGTATGCGTACTTTATGTACAAGCAAAATCGGGTCCTTTCTGAGGAAGCGGAGAAGCGGCTTGCCGCCATCAAGGACTTCACCGCCCTGGGTTCAGGGTTCAAAATCGCGATGCGCGATTTGTCGATTCGCGGCGCCGGCAATTTACTAGGCAGCCAGCAGCACGGTTTCATTGATGCCGTTGGGTATGATCTGTACACCCAGATGCTTGGCGATGCAGTGGCGACGAAGCAAGGCAAAAAGCGGCGCGCGGTTGTCGATGCGGAAATTGATCTGGACTTGGAAGCTTATCTGCCGGACAGCTACGTGGCGGATTCGGCCCAGAAGATTGAGCTGTACAAGCGGGTGCGCGAATCGGCAACGGATGAGCAGGAAGCCGAGCTGCAAGGTGATTTGATCGACCGCTTTGGCGATTATCCTGAGGCAGTAGCGAACTTACTGGCGATTGCGCATCTCAAGCGCTTTGCCGATCAGGCCCAAGTGGCGAAGATCACCCGCAACGAGCAGCATTTGCTGATTCAGTTCACGGCTAAAGCCAGCGGGCAGGTCAGCGGCGAAAAGCTGTTCAGTGCCTTGGCCCACACCAAGCTCAAAGCCCAAGTGGCTAACGACGAGTTGCTGACGGTCACCTTACAGATTCCTAAAACCATGGCGCCAGCGGCTTGGCTGGCGGAACTCACCGCCTTTTTAAAGGCGCTGGCCGGACAACAGGAGGCAGGCGATGGAGAATAATCAATTCAAACATGCCATGCGCGGCGCCTGGGTGCTGAGTTTAGGGGCGTTAATTGCCAAAATCCTCAGTGCCGTGTACCGGGTGCCCTTCCAGAACCTGGTCGGTGATACCGGGTTTTACGTGTATCAGCAAGTTTACCCGTTGTATGGCATCGGTATGACCTTCGCATTATCTGGCTTTCCGGTGTTTGTCTCCAAGCTGGTCGCTGAGGCACCGGATTTCGAGGCTAAAGCCGCGGTGACCCACCGGGCGCGGGTCATCATGACTTGGCTGGGGGTGGGGATGTTTGCCGCGTTAGAGCTTGGCGCAGGCTTGATTGCCAAGTTGATGGCCGACCCTGGCCTCACGCCGCTGATTCAAAGCGTCGGGTTGATGTTTTTGACCATGCCGCTATTGTCAACGGCCCGCGGCTATTTCCAAGGGACGTTTGATATGACCAAAACTGCCGTTAGCCAGGTGGTAGAGCAAGTGATTCGCGTGGCGGTGATTTTGCTCGCGGCTTGGTTTGCTGTGCAAGGCGGCTGGGATGTGTACAAAATGGGCACCTGGGCCATGAGCGGCGCCTTTTTCGGCGGGCTCGGCGCGCTACTGGTGGTGTGGCCGGCTTATCACCGGGTCTTTCGCAAACGGCGCTTTGCGTTCAGCGGCTTTGACCAATATGCCCAGCTGATGACCCGGTTTGTCCGCGAAGGCGGGGCCATTACGCTGTTTGCTGCGATGCTGATTTTGCTGCAGTTGGTGGACTCTTTTACCGTGACCCGCGGCTTGGTGGCTAGCGGCGTCACTCCAGCGGCGGCCAAAGCCTTAAAAGGGGTGTATGACCGCGGCCAACCGCTGGTGCAACTGGGGCTAGTCGTGGCCACTTCGTTTTCGGCGTCACTGCTACCGGCGTTGACTCGAGCGGTGGCCCAGGACCGGCGTACTGCCTTTCGCCGCACAGCGCGGCAACTGGTGCACTTTAACTTTGGCCTTTCACTAGCCGCCGCGGCTGGGCTGATTGCCTTGATGCCAGCGGTGAACCGGCTACTGTTTGGAAGCACGGCAGAAACGCCGGCGCTGCGGATGTATGCGCTCAGTATTGTGCTGGTGGCGCTGATCAATGCTGACAATGCGATTTTGCAAAGCCTCAATCATTTGCGGGTGACGGCGTATGCTTTGGCGGCCGGCTTTTTGGTCAAGCTGATCAGCACGGAATGGTTTACCTTCCGGCATGGGACTTTAGGGGCGGCCTTTAGTACGGTGCTCAGTCTGACCGTGATTTTCGTGGTCTTGCATTTCGCCTTGCCGTCGGTGCTGCGTGGGTTTGATCCGCGGGCGTTTAATCTCAGGTTATGCTTTGTGGTCGGCGTGATGAGCGTGGTGGTGCATGTGGTGGCCACCCACATGCCCTTTGCGACCCGCGGGGATGCGCTGATTTTACTGGTAGTCACCATTACCTTAGGCGTGTTGTTGTTTGTGGTTTTGGCCAGTTGGGTTAAGCTATATACCGTACGGGAAGTGCTTACGATTCCATTCGGGCGGCGCTTCATGAAAGCCTGGCGCAAACTCACCCAGCACCACTAGGCAAATAGAAAGGAATTTTGTTATGCGTTTAGACAAATATTTGAAAGTATCTCGAATCATTAAGCGGCGCACCGTCGCCAAAGAAATCGCCGATAAAGGCCGGATTTCCATTAACGGCAAAGTCGCCAAGTCCAGCAGCGATGTTGCCTTGGGGGACGAGTTGACCATTGTGTTTGGCAATAAAACCTTGACGGTGAAGGTCCAAGGCCTGAACGAAATCACCAAAAAAGAAGCCGCCGGCGACATGTATACGGTGGTCAGTGAAACTTACAAGGAAAGTTATTAAACTGTAACACGGCGGCAGCGAATACTTTGCTATACTGGCAGTAACTAGACAAGCAAGGTGGGTCTTTCGATGCAGCAAAAAATCAGGCCGCTTCATCCCCAGTCAACCAAACCCGCGGCGCCAGCCAAACCAGCCAGTACGCTCCGGGTGCATAAGCGCCGTTTGGGGTTGATGCTGGCAGCGCTCCTGTTGGTCTGCGGCTTTGGGAGCTATCAGCTGGTGTCAACGCATAACGCGATTGAAACGCGTTCGCAGACACTGTCGACGGCGAAGGCAACGCTGAAGCAGAAGAAAACCGAAACGGCAAACTTAAAAGTGAAAATCGATCAGTTGAACAACGAGGATTACCTCGCCAAATTGATTCGGGAACGTTATTTGATGTCGAAAAAAGGCGAAGTGGTCTTCTCCTTGCCGACAACGCAAACCGACACGCAGAAATAGCCGCTAAACCGAGCGGCTGCTGTTGCGTGCCGGTTTTTGCGTGGTATACTTAGAGGCACAATTCAATCAGGAGGACATCTTTTTATATGGCAGTTGAAGTTGGCGAAAAGGTTGCGGGTAAGGTCACAGGCATCACGAATTTCGGGGCCTTCATCGATTTAGGCGAAGGCAAGACCGGGTTGGTGCACATCAGTGAAGTCTCTGATGCTTATGTCAAGGACATTCATGATGTGCTCAGCGTTGGCGACACGGTAACCGTCAAGGTGATGTCGATCAAGGAAGGCAAAATTGGCCTGTCCATTCGCCGCGCGGTTGAAAATGCAGGTGAAGGCCATGCCCACACGGAACATCGGCCCCATGAAGCGCATCATGACGGCGGGCGGCCCGTGCATAGCGGCGGCCGGCCAGCGTTTGCTCCGCGAGGCGCGCGGCCAAGCCGCCCAGGCAAAGATGCGCCAAAGGATGACTTTGACTCCATGATGTCAGGCTTTCTCAAGGAAAGCGAAGATCGGCTGAGCAGCTTGCGGCGTAACACCGAGGGCAAGCGCGGCGGTCGCGGCGGACGTCGCAGCTAAATGGTGCGTTGCCGCAGTTGGAACTTGAAGCAAAGACTGACTTTGCTTCAAGTTCTTTTTTTAGTTCAGGCGACAAGGTGTCAGAATCCGACTTTAGTAGGACGTTTTTCCCAGTCTTGGTATGGTAGGGTAAATGGCACGCGAAGGAGGCCATGATGGAAACAATTGAACGCTACTTGGCCCCATTTGCCTTGCCAGCCGGGACCAAAGTGGTGGTGGCAGTGTCTGGTGGGATTGACTCCATGGTACTCATGCACCTGTTAGCGCCGTTGCAAGGGCATGCCTTACAGCTCACCGTGGCCCATTTTGACCATCAGTTGCGGCCGGAAAGCGCGCAAGAACAGAAGCTGGTGGCCGATGCTGCCGCGGCGCTGCACCTGCCTTTTCGAGCGGGCGCGTGGCCAGCGGCTCAGCATCCCCAAAGCGGCTTGGAAGCGGCCGCGCGGCAAGCGCGTTACGCTTTTTTGACCCAAGTTGCCCAGAATGTTGGGGCGCCAGTGCTGATGACGGCCCATCACGGGGATGACCAAGTCGAAACTGTGCTGTTCCGCCTTGCCCGCACCGGCCATTTGCCGGCGCTGGTGGGGATCAAACCAGACAGCCAGCGCGGGCCGTTGCGGGTGGTGCGGCCGCTGTTGACCATCCCCAAAGCTGAATTGCTGAGCTATGCGCAGTATCACGGCATCCCTTACGCCGAGGATGCCAGCAATCAAGACTTGCATTACAGTCGCAACTTGATCAGACAGCAGGTGACGCCGATTTTGAAACAGGTCAACCCGAGCCTGGTGGCGCATACGGCACGGATGACCCAAGCCCTGGCGGCCACCGAAGCGCTGGCGCAGCGCCAAGTGGCCAGCATGTTGCCGGCGCCTGGCGACACCGTTGACTGGCGCCGTTTTCTGCCTGAAACTCAGGCGGTGCAAGCCATTTTGCTTGAGGCAGCGCTGGCCCGGTGGCACATGGTGTTAACCCCGCGGGTAGCGAGGCAAGTGTTGGCTGCGCTAGCCGCCGATGGTAGTCGCCGCTTTGACTATGGCCAAGGCTTGCAGCTGGAAGCGGCGTATCATGAGTTGCGGCGCGTGGCGACTGCGCCAACACCGCAGGCCGTTTTGCTTGAGACGGCCGAGCAGTGGTACCAGGTGGGTTCGCTGAAGTTAGGCCGGTTTACCGCGCTCCCTGCTCACGCTCAAGCCCTGGCCGTTTTGCCAGCGGGGCCGGTGCTGATACGCACCCGTCAACCTGGCGATGAGCTGAAATTGGCCAATGGTCAGCATCAACTGTTGCGGCGTTATTTTATTAATCAAAAAATGCCCCAAAGTCAGCGGCAAACCGCCTTGGTGGCGGCCCAAAACCACCGCGTTTATTGGGTTGAGGGAATTGATCGCGGTCAATTGTTTCAAGGGTCACAAACTGATATACTGCAAACAGTATTGGCACTTCAAATCGAATGAAATAGGAGAGCAGGTCATGAACGACGACATACTAAAAGTCCTGTATAGCAAGGACGATATCGATGCGATCACCTCACGGCTGGCTGAACAGATCAACCGTGATTACGCTGGCAAAAATCCATTGGTCATTTGTATTTTGAAAGGCGCGATCATGTTTATGACGGATCTCGTCCGCAAAATCGATGACTATGTCGAAATCGACTTTATGGATGTGTCCAGCTATGGCGACGAAACCGAGTCCAGCGGCGAAGTTAAGGTGCTCAAGGACCTCGATACCAGCGTGGCCGGGCGCGACTTGCTCATTGTTGAGGACATTGTGGATACTGGCCGCACCTTGAGCTATCTGATCAAGATGTTCCAGACCCGCAATGCCGCGTCCATCAAGATCTGCACCTTGATGGACAAGCCTGAGCGTCGGATCAAAACTGTCAAGGCCGATTATGTCGGCACCCAGGTCCCTAATGAATTCGTGGTGGGCTATGGCCTTGATTATGCCGAGAAATATCGCAATTTGCCTTACATCGGCGTTTTGAAGCCGGCGGTATATCAAGAATAGGCAAAAGGCCTGACTCATGGTGTATGATTAAGATATAAGGGAAATGTTTCATCTAATGTTGCTGGAGGTTATGCATGAATAAAAAACAAAACGGGCTGTTCGGCAACACGCTGACCTATGTGATTTTGTTTGTGGCCTTGGTCGCAGGCTTTGCATGGTATCTGCGTGGTAATAGCGGCACCCAAACGCAAGAGTTGAGCTCAAGTCAGTTCATCTCACAGCTGAAGAAAGACGAGATCAAGTCTTTCAAGATCCAACCATCTGGCGGCGTTTATAAGGTCTCCGGGGAATACCGGAAGGCTAAAAAAGTCACCAACAGCTCGGCCAATGTCGGCCTGATGACCCAGTCTTCGCCGGCCACGACGAAGTTCTCGTCTTATGTGCCGACGAACAACACTTACATGAAGACCATTGAATCTGCGGCGACGAAGAATAAAGTCACCGTTGATACCGTGGAAGAGTCATCATCGAGTGTTTGGGTCACATTGCTGATCACGGTCCTGCCACTGGTCATCTTCATGGTGTTCTTCTATATGATGATGAACCAGTCGGGGCAAGGCGGCGGCAATGGCCGGGTGATGAACTTCGGCAAGTCGCGGGCCAAGCAGGCGGATAAGAAAGCCAACAAGGTGCGCTTCTCCGATGTTGCTGGGGAAGAAGAAGAAAAGCAAGAACTGGTCGAAGTGGTCGAGTTCTTGAAAGATCCGCGGAAATTCTCCCAGCTCGGTGCGCGCATCCCAGCCGGGGTGCTGCTCGAGGGTCCTCCGGGTACTGGTAAAACGTTGCTGGCCAAAGCGGTGGCTGGGGAAGCTGGCGTGCCATTCTTCTCCATTTCCGGGTCAGACTTCGTTGAAATGTTCGTCGGGGTCGGTGCTTCTCGCGTGCGTGATCTTTTTGATCAAGCCAAAAAGAATGCGCCTTCCATCATCTTCATCGATGAAATCGATGCGGTCGGTCGCCAGCGTGGTGCCGGCATGGGCGGCGGTCATGATGAACGCGAACAAACCTTGAACCAGTTGCTGGTTGAAATGGACGGGTTTACTGGAAACGAAGGCGTCATTGTGATGGCGGCCACCAACCGTTCTGATGTCCTGGATCCAGCCTTGCTGCGGCCAGGTCGGTTCGACCGGAAGATTTTGGTGGGTCGGCCAGACGTTAAGGGCCGTGAAGCCATTCTTAAGGTTCACGCCAAGAACAAGCCACTGGCGCCTGATGTTGATTTAGGCGAGTTGGCGCGCGAAACCCCAGGCTTTGTGGGGGCCGATCTGGAAAACGTCTTGAACGAAGCGGCTTTGGTCGCGGCGCGGCGAGGTAAAACCAAGATTGATGCCAGTGATATTGATGAAGCGGAAGACCGCGTCATTGCTGGGCCAGCCAAGAAGGACCGGGTCATTTCCAAGCGCGAGCGCAGCATGGTGGCTTACCACGAAGCTGGGCACGCGATTATCGGGTTGGTGCTGTCTGACTCGCGGGTCGTGCGGAAAGTCACGATTATTCCTCGGGGTCGCGCCGGCGGTTACGCCATCACGTTGCCGAAGGAAGATCAGTTCTTGCTTTCCAAGAAAGACCTTACCGAACAAATTGCTGGCCTGATGGGTGGCCGGACTGCCGAAGAAATTGTCTTTGGCACCGAATCCACTGGGGCCTCCAATGACTTCGAGCAAGCCACCCAGCTGGCTCGCAGCATGGTGACCAGCTATGGGATGTCCGACAAGTTAGGCACAGTGACCCTTGAATCTGAAGGCGGCCAGCCATTTGTCGGTGGTAGCTACGGTCAAATGCCGGCTTACTCACAGGCGACCGCTAAGGCCATTGATGATGAAGTCCGGCGCATTATTGCCGAAGCCCATCAACAGGCGCATGACATCATCGAAGCGCATCGCCAGCAGCACAAGCTGATTGCTGAAGCCTTGCTGAAGTACGAGACCTTGGATGAAAAGCAAATCCTCAGCCTCTTCCGTGATGGCAAGATGCCGGAAACGGAACCTGAATTCCCAAGCGAAAAGGCGGCGACCTTCGAAGAAGCCAAGAAAGCCTTGGAACAAAAGGATAAGGAAAAGCAGGCCGAAGAAGGCAAGCCAGCCGCTGATCAGGCCACTGATGATCAAGCTACTGCCGATAACGCTGAAGGCACCAAGCCAGATGCAGAGCCTTCGGAAGCCGCAGAAACACCAGAAACACCAGAAACACCAGAAACACCAGAAACACCAGAAACACCAGAAACACCAGAAACACCAGAAACACCAGAA
>NZ_BOLV01000024.1 GCF_016861845.1 Lacticaseibacillus suilingensis | reverse complement strand
ACACCGGCTAAGCCAACCTCGTCCAAGGATGAGGCGGACAAGCCAGCAGATGATCAAAAGCATGACGACGATCCGTCGGCGTAATGCCCAAAGCAGCCTTCCTAGTGAGGGCTGTTTTTTTGTCTTTCACAAAAACTTCACGTCCTGGCCGCAAGATTCACACACAATCACCACGCCTCGCCCAAGGGTCATCGCTATGCTTGAAAGGTTGAAACAGAGAGGGAGCGTGACGAGGATGTTTGAAGATTATGCCAGTGTGATGATTTATGGGGCGGATGCGCTTGGGCTTTTGGCGCTATTGATTTATGGTTTTGTCCGCCATGATCTACTGAAAAGCCGGCCGACTGCTGAGGCAAAGGCGACCCTGACGGCGCGCTGGGTGCAGCGCCTGAAAGTGATGACAGCGCTGAGTGGCCAAGAGCCGCAGTATTTGCCCAGCCTCAGTCGCTGGTTGCGAGTGCTCGGACTCACCGGCCTGTTCGCCGCGGCTGGGTGTGGGGCCTTTATCGCCGAAGCCAGTGGTTGGAATGGCACTTATTATAGTTGGTACATATGGTTGATTGCTTTGGCTTTGGGCATTTGGGCCACGATTGCGTGGCGCAATTTTGAGCGGCGCCAGCTGATGGCCACCGCCAATCTGAAGCACCGCCGCGCCGAGGACTATCAGGCGCTGGGGCTTCACGCTGACGGCCGCTATGTCGCGCAACTGATGGGCACGGCCAAGTATTTGATTGCGGCGCAGGGCTTTTTCATGCTCAGTTGTCTGTTCGCTTTACTATGGAATTAGCAGTGGTCAGAAGCGTTCTGCGGAGCGCTTTTTTGATTCTGCCAATGATGAAAAAGGCTGGCCGTACTGCCGGCGGCGCTGTCCATGCAAGCGTTGATCCATTGGCACCGGGTGGCATCAGCGCAGACTTTCTGGTATGATACTTGCGTTTATGAGGCAAAGGAGAGAGCTGAAAATGGCAGATCAATTGATCACAGCAGTTTCAAAAGACGGGGCGTTTCGCGTCTTCGCCGTCGATGCAAGCGGCGTGGTGGCAGAAGCCCAGCGTCGTCATGATACCTGGAGCGCGGCTTCGGCGGCGTTAGGGCGGACTCTGGTGGCGACACTTTTGCTCTCTGCAGCGGGTCTGAAAGATGACCGCGATTTGCTAACGGTGCGACTGAAAGGCGACGGCCCGGTCGGCGGCATGGTGGTGGATGGCACCAGCCATGGCACGGTGCGTGGTTACATTGAGCATCCGCATGTCACTTTGCCCCTTAATGTCGTCGGCAAAATTGACGTCGGCCGCGCGGTGGGCCATCAAGGGCTGCTGGCGGTGACCAAAGATCTCGGCCTCGGCGAGCCGTTTACTGGCCAAGTGCCGCTGGTTTCGGGCGAACTCGGGGAAGACTTCACGTATTATTTGGCCCAGTCCGAGCAAATCCCGGCGGCAGTGGGGTTATCGGTGTTTGTCAATGCCGACAATTCCATTCAAGTCGCAGGTGGGTTTATGATTCAAGCGCTGCCTGGCGCCAAAGACGCTGAGCTGGCCGCGGTGGAAACCAGTGTCAAAACCCTGCCCCTGACCTCAGAGATGCTGCGGCAAGGGCTGACCCCGCTGCAAATTGCGCAGCGCGCGATGGGCGATATTCCGGTGAAACAAGTGGCGGCCAAGCCCGTGGCGTTTGCCTGCACCTGCAGCAAGGCCCATTTTGGCGCAATCATCGCCACCACGCCGCGGCGGGACCTTAAAGCCATGATTGAAGAAGATCACGGCGCCGAAGCCGTCTGCAAATTTTGCGGCGCGAAGTATCAGTATTCAGAAGATGAGTTAAAGGCAATGCTGAAAGCAAAGGATGAGAAGAATGACAACTAAGCCCTTAGAATGGCAAATCGGTGACGTGACGATTCCGAATCGCGTTGTGGTGGCGCCGATGGCCGGCATCACCAATGCCGCCTTTCGCGTGACCGCCAAGGAATTTGGCGCCGGGTTGGTGGTGTGTGAAATGATCTCCGACCGGGGGATCATGTATCACAATAAGAAGACCTTGAGCATGCTGTTCGTGGATCCCCGCGAGCATCCCATTTCCATTCAGATTTTCGGTGGCACCAAAGAAACCCTGGTCAATGCGGCCAAGTTTATTGACCAAAACACCGAAGCCGACATTATCGACATCAACATGGGCTGCCCAGTGCCGAAAGTGACCAAAACCGACGCTGGCGCGCACTGGTTGCTCGATCCGAACAAGGTTTACGAAATGGTGGCCGCGGTGGTGGATGCTGTCCACAAACCGGTGACGGTGAAAATGCGGACCGGCTGGGATTCTGACCATATTTACGCGGTAGAGAACGCTTTGGCAGCCGAGCGCGCCGGGGCTTCTGCTTTGGCCATGCACGGTCGGACCCGGAAGCAGCTGTATACCGGCCATGCCGACTGGAATATTTTGAAAACGGTCAAGGAGCAACTGCACATTCCGTTTATGGGCAACGGGGATGTGCGCACGCCGGAAGACGCTAAGCGAATGCTGGAAGAAGTCGGCGCCGATGCCGTGATGATCGGCCGCGCGGCGCTGGGCAATCCTTGGATGCTCAAAGGCGTCGAGACTTATCTGCGCACTGGGGAACTGCTGCCAGAGCCAACCCCGCGCGAAAAAATCACCACGGCCAAGCTCCAGCTTCATCGGTTGGTCGATTTGAAAGGCGAAGGTCAGGCCGTGCGGGAATTCCGCAGTCAAGCGGCTTATTACCTGAAGGGTATTCCGCGCGCCGCCCGCACCAAAGCAGCGGCGATGAGCGTGGACACTGAGCGAGAAGTCGACGATATTTTTGACCGCTTCGTCGAAGAAACCGAAGCCCGCCAAAAAGCCAAAGCCGCCGGGTAACGCGGTTGCTTTTTTCCTAGGAGATTGGCAAAATGGCTAGTGGACATGAAACGGAGGAATAACGTTGGCTAAGGAACAAAATGAATTAAACGATCAGATGATCGCGCGGCGCCAAAAGATGGAGGCGCTCAAGGCGGATGGCATCGATCCATTTGGTCACCGCTTTGATCGCACCCATTTAACCCAGCAGTTGCATGACGCTTATGACGGCATCGATAAGGATGACTTGGCGGCTAATCCCGTCGAAGTCGTGATTGCAGGCCGGATGATGGCCAAACGCGGCAAGGGCAAGGTCGGCTTTGCGGATCTGCGTGATCGCTCGGGCCGGATCCAAATCTATGCGCGCCGTGATGTCGTCGGCGAGGAAAACTACAAGATTTTCAAAAAAGCCGATTTAGGTGACTTCATCGGTGTGGCCGGCGACATGATGAAAACCGATGCTGGCGAGTTGACCGTGCGCGCCACGCACCTGACCTTCTTGAGCAAGGCACTGCGGCCACTGCCAGATAAGTATCACGGTTTGACGAATGTGGAACAGATTTACCGTCAGCGGTATCTGGACCTGATTGCCAACCCAGACAGTTTCGACCGTTTCGTCAAGCGCAGTAAAATCGTCAGTGCGGTGCGCGAGTACCTGGACAACCTGGGCTTTCTTGAAGTCGAAACCCCTGTGCTGCATACTTCTGCCGGTGGCGCGAATGCGCGGCCATTTATCACGCATCACAACGCTTTGGACATCGACTTGTTCCTGCGCATTGCCTTGGAGCTACACTTGAAGCGGCTGATTGTGGGCGGCATGGAACGGGTTTATGAAATCGGCCGAGTGTTCCGGAATGAAGGCTTGGACACCAAGCACAACCCAGAATTCACCGAATTGGAAACTTATGCCGCGTACTGGGATCTCAGCGATGTCATGAACGAAACGGAAGGTTTATTCCGGTTTGTGGCCCACAAAGTCTTAGGTACCGGCGCTATTTCCTATCAAGGTCAAGCTATTGATTTGGATGCGCCATTTAAGCGGGTGCACATGGTGGACGCCATTAAGGCGGAAACCGGCATCGATTTCTGGGAGCCGATGACCGATGAAGCGGCCAAGCAGCTCGCCGACGAAAAAGGCGTGCACTATGAAGCTTTCTGGAAGACGGGCCATATCATTAATGCGTTCTTCGAAGAATTCGTTGAACCAACTTTGACCCAGCCAACCTTTGTCTATGGTCATCCGATCGAAGTGTCGCCGCTGGCCAAGAAGAGTCAAAAGGATCCGCGCTTTGTGGATCGCTTTGAACTCTTCATGCACGGCAATGAATACGGCAACGCCTTTACCGAACTGAATGATCCCATTGATCAAAAAGCCCGGTTTGAAGCCCAAGCGGCTGAAAAGGCCAGTGGTAATGACGAAGCCCAGCCCATCGACAATGATTATGTTGAAGCCCTGGAATACGGCATGCCACCAACTGGGGGCCTGGGTATTGGGATTGATCGGTTGGTCATGCTTTTGACCGATGCCGCGTCTATTCGTGATGTGCTTTTGTTTCCAACTATGCGGCCGTAATGGTCAAAGTAGGTCTCCTTTGTTTGGAGGCCTTTTTTGTTGCCTGAACATTGGGTACTGGTCATACCGTAAAAAGTGGGCCTAATTCGCATAAAAGGCAAACGAAAATTTGATGCTTTTAATGCTCGTTCGGAAACTGCAAAAGGTTGAAAATTTTGTTGACGCTGTGCGGTTCTGCTGATATGATAAATACCGTTGTCAAGGCAATCACGGCGGTTTTTAAGCCACACGACTGATAATTTTCAGTTGACGGCTTTCAAGCGTGGTGGTAAGATTTCATAGTTGCCTTTTGGACAAGGTAGTCCTTTGAAAACTGAACAAAGTTTCGTAAATGTGATAGGGCTTTTCGATGTAAATCGAAGA
>NZ_BOLV01000023.1 GCF_016861845.1 Lacticaseibacillus suilingensis | reverse complement strand
GTCCAAGCAGTGTAAACGACATCTCGGGTAACGTCGTCGACTTTACCCGTACGGGTAAAAGTGATTGTCTGCGTATTCGCTTTAGCGGCGTCATCGCCATTTTCGTAGACGTAATTGATGGTTTGCGTTACGGTTTTGGTCAGATCTTTTTCATGATCACCGGGCTGGCTTGGTGTAATAGTCGTGTGACTGTGCTTCAGGTGAATCGTCACATCATCTTCAACCCCAGGCTTAATCGTCACATTACCTGAAACAGGCTGCTTATCATCAGCTAACTCATATCCGGTGGGAATCTTATCTTTGGCGTTATACGGAACGGTTGAGTCTACCACACCATCAACGTCGAAAGTCCCAACCTGTTTTTTATTATTGTCATCGTCGACAAACTTGACCTGAGCCTTATCTGGCTGGGCCTTGTACGTCACCGTAATTGACTTGTCTTCCGGATCGGCTTTAACGCCGGTTACCTCGGCTGTATCAGGCTTATATCCATCAATGGTGGGACTAGTAACTGTTTCCCAGGTATCTTTACCTTCGGCAGTCCAAGCAGTGTAAACGACATCTCGGGTAACGTCGTCGACTTTACCCGTACGGGTAAAAGTGATTGTCTGCGTATTCGCCTTTGCGGCGTCATCGCCATTTTCGTAGACGTAATTGATGGTTTGTGTGACAGTCTTGGTCAGATCGTTTTCATGTCCGTTCGGCTGCGTTGGGGTAATAGTCGTATGACTGTGCTTCAACAGGTATTCAAAAACCTGTCCGTTATTCTCAGGCGTAAAGGTAAAGTTTTTTAACAGGTCAGGGTTGGTAACCTCATAACCCGCAGCCTCTAAGGTATCGAGTGTATTTTTGACGTCCACAAAATTGTCAAGCTCACCAGTCTTACCAGAAATCGTAGTCTCTCGACTCAGTGATAAATTCCCGTTGTCAATATCAAGATACTTCACTTTTGCACTGTATTTCTTGACCATTGGAATGACAAGCGGATTAGAATTATTTGCCTTGATGTCTTCCTGAATAAGTGTGTTTGGATCAGCTGGCGAATACCCTTCAGCAGCAAGCTTGTCGATTGTATTCTTATAATCGTCCATGTCCTGAGCAATTATCGTAGTACCAATTGCTCCTCTAATATCCTTTTCGGCTAACGGTTTGGCATCAGGATGCTCCGCATCAACATACTTCACATGAAGTGTGCCAACAGCATGATAATTAAAGGTTTTGAGCTGGAATGATTGCTCCTGATAGGCATCCCCAGTGGCACCTGCAACAAAAAATGATACTAAATCGTCATCTGGAATTAAAGAAGAGATATCCTCGGTCCAGGTTTTAGTGTCCTCTTCCTCATTCAACCACCACGCATTATCATATTTGACAGCTGGCTTCGTTAACTCAACCGTCAACGTCTTGCTCTTGGCATCATAATGAACGTGAAGCTGATTGTAGCTCGAATCAATACCCTGCGCGGATTCTGCATCGGTATTTATAGTGACATGATTGGTAGTATCAGTTGAAACAAACGCACCAAATTTTGAATGAGCGGTGGGATCTGGGCCAAAGTATTGAATCCCGTCCGCTGTAGTATCATTTTTATTTTGGCCACCATATTGATTGACATAAGTGTCAGCCTTCCACCCAAAAGAGTTTGGAAGATCCGCAAACCCTAATGAACCACCATTGCGGCCAAACTGATTAGTATTTCCGGTATGAAACCCGATTGAAACACCATCGCCATGACCAAAGGAGATATTTGCCGTCATGTCAAAGTCGTAGTTTAAATCTATTTGGGAATTAAGGGTCAGATTCCCCGACTGACGTTCCGCATCAGGTGTTAGAACCACTGTGGCTTCATCGCCAATTTTTTCGATTGAAGAATCGCCATTTGCATTAAAGTTATTCGTTACATCGTAATAAGAACCAGTTAAATCGAGATTTTCACTTTGAATCTTTGTGGTATCTGCCGGTTCCGGTTGTTCATCCAGTAAAGTCTTCGCTGCTTTTGTCAACACCACTGACGATCCATTAACCGAGGCTTGGACTTGTTGCCCACCGGCAGTGGTCACTGTTATTCCCAGTCCAAACGCCGCAATGCCGGCAACCAACCATTGCCGACCGGCTTTATACATCTTAAAATGGACCTTTATCTCTTTCTTTTCCATCATTATCCCCCAAACTACTCTATTAAATGACAAAATTTGTATATTTTACTAGTTCACACTCCTAGCAATACTCTGAATCTAATCGATTTAGAAAAAAAGTCAAACAGCATAATAATTACAGCATATTATAAATATATTTCCGAAATATGAGTCTTTCAAACTTTTGTCTAAGTCACACGCGCTGATTGTATTCATCAACATTTAATTATGTGATAGATTATTCAACGATTTGTTTATATTTATAAGACGTGGAGCAAAAATTGTTCCCGACCTTACCGGATGTACAACGAGCTTGTGAAAAATCGATATATTGTTCAAAATTTTGAAAGTAAACGCTGACATTTCGAGCAAATCGTCAGAAATGACCGCAAAAAATTTCGAAACTTTTCCCGTAATATCTGCCCAGCTCAGCGATTGTGCGTATTTAGCCGGTTATTTAACAACATAAACAAAAAAAGACCGCCTCATCGATTAGCCCAGAATCAAACAAGCAGGCCCCTTCGGCCTGCTTGTTTTGTCATTTATTAGCTTCAATTTAGATCAAATCAAAGTGTTTCAACGCATTCGGGATCCCGTTGGCGAGATAATCATCGGTCTGATAATCCGCTACGGCTGCGACTTGCGGCAAAGCATTGCCCATCGCCACACCCACGGTCGCGCGCTTGAGCATTGGGATATCATTGTTGCCATCCCCAAAGGCGTATGTTGGCACGCCTTTGAACTCGGGCCGGTCCGTCAACACATCGATGCCCGTAGCCTTGGTGATGCCTTGGTTCACGACATCCAAGGCGTAAGGGCCGTTGCGGAAGAAGTTCAGTTCCGGGAAGGCGGCGACATACTTGGCGCCCACGGCCCGGCCCGCTTCGGTGTTCGGTGTGAACAGCAGCATCATGACCACGGCTTCTTTGTGGTAAAAATCCGGATCAACTGCCGGCAGCGCCTGATGCACCAGGCTATAGTTCGCCTTGATGTAATCGTTGTGTTGGGTCGCCGCGATATGGCGGTCGTTGTAAAACGAAATTGCCAGGTCATCAGCGGCAGCTTGACCAGCAAAGCGGGCGAGTTGCGGGGCGCCAACCGGACTCTGGAACAGATGTTGGCCCTTGTAGAACACATCCGCGCCGTTGCCTAAGATCAGCGTATCGATGCCGGTTTCTGCCACCAATTCATCAAGCTCCCAGCGATTACGGCCAGTGCACAGCACCGGCAGGACATCGTTGGCCTGCATCGCCTTGATTGCCGCCAGGTTCTCGGCCGGCACCTGTTTTTCTTGGTTCAAAAGCGTTCCGTCTAAATCGAAAAAGCACACCGCTTTGGTCATAATAGCCTCCTGCTTACTTAATAAGCCTAGTTTAACATAGGCGACCCGTGGCCGAAAAAAATCGCCCCGTCAAAACCTGACTGCGACGGCAGTAAAGTTTGGACAAAGCGAATACTAAGGCGTTGCTCGTACGCCGAGTAGGTTACTGGTTAAACTCTTGCTGCAACGTCCGCAACAGAGCCGCTAATTCCCCGAACAGATCACCGCTAGCGGCAATGTCCCAGCGGAACAGCAGCGGCTGATGCTTGCCGGGAAAATGCAGCGGCAAGGAGGAATCCTGGATAATCAGATCTGCTTCTTCAAAGTGATCATACACGAGCTCAACGTTGGTTTGTTGATTCATGAAGGTCAACAGATCCGCAAAGCCCAGCATCGCCGGCTCCAGCAACAGGCCCACTTTGACGGGGCGCGCTGGCTTGGCAAAGCGGCTCAGTTGGAACAAGGTCGCATGGAAGCGGTCAACCAGCAGCGGCGCCATTTCCTTAAGGCGCCGGTTCAGCGGGGCATCGGCCTGGTTCTTGGTCCGGGCCATGGCCTGGGTCAACGCGGCTTCGATTTCCGGCCGGTCGGTGTCATGCACACAGGCGCCGCCGATATGCGGATTGAATTGGGCGAGCAGCGCCCCCAGGTCAAAGCCGAGGTTGACGACGCTCATGGCAATGGCCGCCAAGGACACCTGCAGCAGGCGCCGGAACGGGCTGCGGCGGTAGCTTGGGGTGGCTTCCAAGAAGCGATCCACCAGCTGCCGCATCACCGGACTGAACCGCGCCAGACCGTTGTCGATTTCGGCCACGGCGGGGTCATTCGGCCCGACTGCCAGCGGCAAAATCAAAAAGATTTCCAGCATCTGCTGGGACTCATTGGCTTGCTGCCAGACGCTCAGTTCAGTGTTGGTGGCGTATAAATTCGGCACCGCGCTTAGCTCCAGCACTGGCGCCGGCGCCAGGTGTTGCTGGGCCAGCCGGGTTTGACTGATCGCGGTGAAATAGTGGAACAGCTCCAAGGTCACCGGATTGTGCATGTCCAGCTGATAGGCCTTCAGCACCCGCGTTGCTTCAGCCGCTGCATCAGCGTGCTTCACCACAGTAAACGGCCAAGCCGCGCCATCGGTGGCGAGCCAGTAGCTCAGGGTCAGAAACAGCCGAATGGCTTGCTCAGAGCCAGTCAGTTGCATTTTTTCGTAACTGATTTTCACGCCCATTTGTTTGCCAAAATCGCGAAGCGGCCGCAGGTAGCGCAGCGCCGTGACCTTCGACACCGCCGCCTGGGTCAGGAAGTCGTCAAAGTTAGGCATGTCTTCGGCCACCAAATGTTGTAAAAATTGATAAGCCAGGCTTTGCTGAACCAGGAGCACGCGCAGCTGACCGTCAGGCGTCTGCAGCAGCTTATCCGTCGCCTTCTCGCCGCCAATCGCCGCCAGGTTGGTCATCATCCGGTTATACGTGTTATAAACCGTGCTGTAGCTTTCGTTGGTCACCTGGGCGAGGTACTTCAAGTTCACATCGGTGGTGCGGTCGGCGCGCTCGCGCGCCTGCGCCACTTGTTCAGCCACCGGTACTTGCCACTTAGTCGTACGCTGAATTGTGCGGAGCAGGTCGATCTGCGCCAAAGCCGTGCGCTTTAAAAATAAATCGGTCATGGCCATATATATTCCTCCTTAGCCAAAATAGCCTGCCGCAAGCCGCGCACTTTTTACGCTTGGTAAAACGACATGGCGCTCAGAATTATCCCCACATAATTGAGTTTTATACTATTAAAATAACATTTTTTAAGCATTTTTTCGACTAAAAAATCGGCTCTTGTCGCAATCTTTGCGCCAAGAGCCGATGAGAGTGAAAAATGAAATTACTTGCTCAGCTTGCTGGCAGCTGCTTCATCCACGATGATGATGGCATCCTTGTGGTTTTGCAGGACGGAAGCTGGCACGTGATCCGTGACCGGGCCTTCGATGGTGGCCTTGATAGCGTCGGCTTTGTCTTCGCCGTAAGCCATCAAGATGATCTGCTTACCCTTCATGATGGAGCCGATGCCCATGGAAATCGCATAGCGGGGGACGTCTTTTTCATCATCGAAGAAGCGCTTGTTGGCTTCGATGGTGCTTTCGGTCAACTTCACCTTGTGGGTGGTGCTGTTCAGGTCGGAACCTGGTTCGTTGAAGCCAATGTGACCGTTGCGGCCGATGCCCAAGATTTGGATATCAATTGGGTTATCCGCGATGATCTGGTCATATTCCTTGGCGGCTTCGTCGATGTCAGCAGCGTTACCATTTGGCACGTATGAGTGAGCAAATGGCTTCTTGTTGAAGAGGTTGTCCTTCATGAACTGGTGGTAGCTTTGTTCATTGTCTTCTGGCAGACCCACATATTCGTCCAAGTTGACGGAAACCAAGTTGCTGAAGTCCAAGTCGCTGGCGATCATATCTTGATACAGCGGAATTGGGGTGCTCCCGGTGGCCAGGCCCAACACCTTGGCGCCGTTCTCGATGCCTTTTTTGATCAAATCGAAAGCGACCTGGCCGCCTTCAGTCTTATCCTTAACGATTTTTACTTGCATATCTATTCCTCCTCGTAAAATGACGCCGTCGATCCACATGACAGACGCTGCGCCCTTTGCTTTGGTCTAGTCCATTATCAGACGTCGGAGGTAAAAAGTCAACCGGTCTAGACAAATATTTTCATCATTTTTATCGTTTGGAACCTCGTCCGACGCCGAGTAAACCGTTTTCATCCACAAGGGTTAAAAAGGCGCTCACTGCCGCTTCACATATAAATTCCGCAATTGCTTCAAATCGCCATCACTCAGCTTGAGCGCGGCTTGAACATACTCCGCCCAGTCGCCGTATTCGCTGGTGATGAAGTCACGCACCGCCACATAGCACTGAGCTTCGGCAGCATGGGCATTGAGCTTGTCCACCAACGCGCTGGCGCCAGGCTTCAAGGCCGCTGCCACCACCTCAGAATCAGCGAAAAAGACGGTATTGGTGAGTAGGTAATCTTGGCGAATGGTAGCTTCTGGGACGCCAAGCGCCCCTTCAATCAACATCGCCGCCATCCCCGTGCGATCTTTCCCCGCGGCGCAGTGAAACAGCACCGACTCGCCGGGTTGGTCATTGGCCAGCAGCAGCGCGAACACCTGCTGGAACACTTTGATGGCGTGCGAATCCGTTAACATCCGCAAATATGCCTCGGCCATCGGATCAATGCGGCGATCCGCCATTGCGGCGAGGTGCCTGGTGAAGCTGCCGTTGGCCATGGCGTCGGCAAAGGGATACACCGACAACTGCTGCCACTTGACCCCCGGTGCCACGACATCGGGGCTACCAGCGACTTCATTATCCGTGCGCAAGTCGATCACCGTTTTCAGGCCATAGTCTTGGAGCCACTCAGCTTCCTTGGCCGTTAGCTGCGACAAGGAGCCTGACCGCAGGAGCTTATGCGGCGCAATGACGCCGCCAGCTGCCGGATACTCGCCGAGTTCGCGCAGGTTCACCGCATTTTTAAGGGGTAGTAATCGTTCCATCTTCGCCGCACCTCCCAGTTCTCATTATAGTGAATTATCGCCCCAGCGGCCGGGTTTGTGCTTGCCGGTCCGTTTTTTTCGCCGTTGCTCGCCTAAAAATAGCCAAGTCAAGCAAACTTGCGTATAATTAAGTCAGCATACGCACAGCAAAGGAGCGAATCATGGCAGGAGTTAAACTTTTCACGCTGAACGGCAACGTGCCGCTAGCCGAAAAAATCGCAAAAGAAGTTGGTTTACCGCTATCCCCAGCCTCGGTGAAGCATTTTGCCGATGGTGAGATTCAAATCGACCTGGACGACAGTGTTCGCGGGGCCGATGTTTACGTGATCCAACCCATCTCAGATCCCGTCAACGAAAATCTGATGGAACTGATGATTATGGTCGATGCCTTGCGCCGCGCCAGCGCCCATGTCATCAACGTCGTGGTGCCTTACTACGGTTACGCCCGCGCCGACCGCAAAGCGCGGTCCCGTGAACCGATTACGGCCAAGCTAGTGGCCAACCTACTGACGATGGATGGCATCGACCGCTTCGTCGCGGTTGACCTGCACGCCGATCAGCTGCAAGGGTTCTTCGACCTGCCAGTCGATCACCTGCGCACCATGCCGCTGTTTGCTTCTTACTTCAAGAGCCTGCACCTTGGCACGGAAAATACGGTGGTCGTGGCGCCTGATCACAGCGGCACCAAGCACGCCCGCGCCTTAGCCGAATTGCTCAACACCCCAATCGCGATTGTCGACAAGCGCACCGATAACGGTGAAGTGGGCGTCATCGGCCATGTCCGTGGTCAACACACCATCATCATCGACGACATGATCGATACCGGTAACAGCGTGATTGACGCCACCAAGGCCCTGAAAAACGCCGGGGCGCTGGATGTCTACGCCGCCGCGACGCATGCCGTGCTGTCCCATGGCGCGGCCACCGCGCTGGGCAAGCTCAACTTGAAGCAAATCGTCATCACCGACACCATCAACGTGCCGGCCGAGAAGCATCTGCCGAACATGGTCACCTTATCCGTGGGGCCGATGCTGGGCGAAGCCATCAAGCTGATCTCCACGAACCAATCGATTCACCCGTTGTTCGAAGTGCACGACAACTAAACCTTGAGGCCATTTGCAATCAATGCAGGTGGCCTTTTTTGTTCTGATCACAGGTCTCACTCTCACTCAGGCGATTTGCGCTTCCGGTGGCGCAAATTTTTCCTGTCTCTGCCGCCTTTTTCGTAAAAAAGCGTTGCGCGCGTAGGGCCCGCATGATATAGTATTAAGCGTTATAGAGATGTCTTGGGTGGTTAGCTCAGCTGGCAGAGCAACGGACTCTTAATCCGTGGGTCCAGGGTTCGATCCCCTGACCACCCAGAGTAGAAGGCGGTAAGCAGAAATGCTTACCGCCTTTTTGTGGCCGCGGCATAAAAAAACCGGCACGCGGCCGGAATTTTAGGACTTAGCAAAAATGCTTAGAAATCTGAAAAGTCCGCATCATCATTCAAGAACCGGTCGCCGGCCAGCTGCCGGTAATAGGCCGCATTGGTCGCCTGGATGTAGGGACTCAGCCACAAGAAGCCAATGCCAGCGGTCAGGACTGCCAGCAGGCCCCAACCGATGAAACTAAGCTGCAACACAAAGTATTCCCACTTATGCCCCTGCATCAGCTGACGACTAGCCGTGATGGCATCTGTTGCACCAATCTCGGCGCCGGCCTGCTGCATGTCAGCCAGAATATAAGGCACCTGCGCGTAGGCAAGGGCCTTCACCACTCCCGGAATCACCAACAAAAGCCCCCAAAGTGCAGTGAAAATATTGGTCAGCAAAGTGTTCAGAAAGACCGCCATGGGCCGGGTCCCGGTAAAGCCGCTGAAGATGTTATTGAAGAGGCCATGACCTTGATCATCGTCGTCGATCAGCCGCAAGAACGAGAAGTTAAGCCCCACCAGAGTCATCAATTCCAAAATTCCTACTGTGATGCCGCCGATGAGACTGGCGAAGATGGTGCCCACCAACACCAAAACCAGCGCCCATCCCCATTTACCGCTTAAGCGCGCTTTTGCCTGGGCTTTGAGTTGTGCTCTATTCATGTTCTACCTCCAATTCGTGATGCTTTTAACATTGTCGAGATTGTATCACAGTCGTGGTATTTTATGCCAGCTAAGGCGCTCGACCGCCGCGCGGCTGAAAAAAATGGTTGCATCTCCCCGCGGCGGTATGCTAGTATATTTAGGTTGTCAAATGGCAATGTCGCAATGGGTGGTTAGCTCAGCTGGCAGAGCAACGGACTCTTAATCCGTGGGTCCAGGGTTCGATCCCCTGACCACCCAGACTAGTAACCGACATCTGAAAAGATGCCGGTTTTTTGTTGCAGGTAGACCGATTACATTGTCTCAAGCGCAAGCACCCAGTATAATTACGGTAAATGCCCGATATTGCAAGGGAGAGAAGCGCAGCCAAGAAGGTGGCCAGGTAGATCAACTATTAGGGGGATAAACTATGGCGGTGGTCAGAGACGTTTTACATATCGAGGGCCGCGGTACTGTTGCCAGTTTGTGTTCCAACGACATAAAAGGAACGGTCAAGATTGGTGATGTCATGCTTTGGAACGGCAGAAAAATGGCGGTCGTGACTGGAATCGAAATGATTCGCCCTGTCAAAGGTTTCGACTGGGATAACCCACCACTTGGACTCCTTTTTGAGGAAAACATCCAGCTGGGCGATACTCTCGAGATCATTGACCCGCAGCCTGTAGATAGATAAGGGCATATCACCAAACGCAATATATAAGCATCCATATGCCGACATTATACCCCGCGTTTCATGTGAAACTGGGTTCGACTCACCGAACACCCAGACTAGTAACCGACATCTTTTCAGATGTCGGTTTTTTGTTGCGTCAAAACGACTGAACTCAAAAAGGCACGCTGAGATGCGTGCCAAAAATGATCGCTCACCCATGCTTTACCAGCTCGAAGTGCCGCCTCCGCCGCCAAAGCCGCCACCACCAAAGGAATCGCCGCCACCACCATCGCTGGAACCACTGGCATACCAGTCGCTGGCGTGATTGACATACATCGAACTGGATTTGTAAGCCTTGGTGCTTTCGTCAGCTTCAAAGAATTGAGCGACGGTCACCTTGCCAAAAGCAAAGGCCATGTCATAGTAATCCGGCAAACTACCTTTAGCTTTTTTACCTTTAACCTTGCCGGCTAGGCTGGCTTTAAGGGCCGTTTTTGCCTGCAGGATGGTCGGATCATCATTGGCCAAGGCCGCGGCCAGGGCCTGATCCGTGTCATCTTGCTTCACCCGCACGCGCAAGTCACCGACAAAATCGCGAATCATGTGATTCAGCTCCAGGTGGCGCTTAGCCCGCGTGCCCAGCGCATCAAGGGCAAAATAACCGGCCATGATCACCCCACCAACCAGCAAGCCGAGCACCAGGGAATTCAGCACTTGCAGCGGCGATTGGCCGTCTGCCAGCAGCCGCTCGAGGAAGTGCAGCGCCGCTTTGCCCCAGGCCAACAGGCGATAATGCAGTTCGAAGGCCCAGAGCGAATAGGTGTGGCCGGTGTACCAGAACAGCCCTGCCACCAGCAAAATCAGCACCCAACCATTGGTCAAAAGACGCACCAGCCACCACCAGGCTTGCATCAGCGGCGTGAGCAAATACGGCCGCACATCATCGGCTGACGCCGTGTTAGCCGGCTTCGCTTTGGCTTTAGGCCATAGCTGCCGCTTTTTGGCCGCGGTGGTGTCAGCATGGTACCAGTCTTGGTGATGCCGGCGAAACATGCTGGTTTGCTTAAACTCGCTGCCAGGGTTGCGCGCATTCGCGTAAAATTGCGCGAGGGTGATGTGACCAAAGGCAAACTGCATGCTGAAGTAATCCGGCAGCGTGTTTTTGGCTACCGCCTGGGCCTGATCTGGCTGGAGCTGAGCGCGCAAGGTGGCCTTAGCCGACTGCACAGTAGCAGCCGGCGGCACTGTCAGAAGCGGCGCCGCAGCGAGGTCAGGATTCACGCTGTGCATTGCGGCGAGATAACCTTGCACCAAATCATCCAACCAGACGCGCGCTTGCAGGTGCCAGCCGAGCCGCCGCAGCCCGTACAAGCCAACCACGACGCCGAAGAACGCCACCATTAGCGTCAAGAAGCTGTGTGCCGTATTCAGCCAGGTCCAGATTGCCGCGATAGGATGGAAGCCGGCGGCGGATTGCACCGGTTTGATGCGGCTAGCCTGAATGTCACCGGTGCGAATCAACTGATCCAGCCGCTGCGTCACCAGTTGTACCCCGGCATCGTAATCACCGCGGCGGTAGTCATTTTTCACCTGGGCATCGGTCACGACATCGGTCATGGCGTCCGGCACCTGATCTTCCATGCCATAGCCCACTTCCAGCCGCGCCTGGTGTTCAGCTTTGGCGATGAGGTAAACCACCCCGCTGTCTGCAGCGGCATCCCCGACACCTAGCTTGGTCGCCTGCGCGATGGTAAATTGCTCAATCGATGTATTGGCGGGCAAATGGTCCACCGTAATCACCATCAGTTGGGGCTTTTTCGGTAGCGTTTTGTAGCGCTGATTCAGCTGGTGAATGGCGGTTTTGGTGCTGGGACTGAGCAGATGCGCGTTGTCCGACACAAAAATGTTCGCTGGATCGACTTTGACAGTACTACTGCCGCGCGGAATGGCGGTCCAGATCATCATCAAGGCTAGCACTCCCAGCACTACTAGGGGCAATCGTTTCAGGGCGGCACCAAGGCGGGGATAAAGCTGGCGCTGCCAAGGGGCTAAGGGCAGCGGTGCGGTTTCAGGTTTGGATTGTGAGGCGGCTTTGGGCATCGTGTCAGTCCTTCTGTCTATGTATTGTTATGTTTCAATTAGCTTAACATAAGGATTGTACGCAAGAAAGCCAAGGTTAAAGCTAATTGCACTGGCCAAAGCCAAACAAAAACCCACTCGCAGTGTTATTCGAGTGGGCCATTTTTAACTAAAAATCGATGTTAGCACGTTATTCTACCAAGCGTAAGCCTCTGGTGCAGCGCCAACCGGTGGGAAAATATCGTCCAGCTCGGCCAAGACATCAGCCGACAAATGCACATCCAGCGCGTGCACCGCACTTTCCAGCTGTTCGATAGTGCGCGGGCCGATGATTGGCGCGGTGACCACTGGGTTATGCAGCAGCCAAGCTAAGGCCACTGTGGACTGAGTTTCGCCGAGGTTTTGGCAAAGCTGCTCGAAGCGGGTCAGCTGCTCGCGGCGGGCGGCGCTGAGGTGCTTGCTTTGCTCAGCACGGCGGCCAGTGAGGTCAGTCGGATGCAAAATGTTTTCTGCCAGCTGGCCAGATTCCAGCGGACTCCAGATAATCAGGCCCATGCCTAAATCTTTCACCGTTGGCAGCAGCTCCAGCTCTGGTAGCCGGGTCAGCAAATTGTACTTATGCTGCTCGGCGACCAAACCAAGAAAGTGGCGGTCATGGGCGTGGGCGGCGGCAAAAGCGAGGTGCCGAGCGCCGAAGTTACTGGAGCCCGCGTAAACGACTTTGCCTTGCGCAATGGCCGCTTCATAGGCGCCAAAAATCTCATCCCAGTTGATGTGATGGTCGATGTGGTGCATCTGCAGCAAGTCGATGTGGTCGGTTTGCAGCCGGCGCAGTGAATCATTTAGACTGCGCTTGATTTTGTACGCCGAAATCCCGGCCGGGTCGTTCGGACCATAAGTCGAGTCATCCATGCGGCCATAGACTTTGGTAGCCAGCACCGTGCTTTCCCGGCGGCCGTCCCCCTGGGCAAACCAGCGGCCAACAATCTCTTCGGTCCAACCGGCGTGGCCTGCCGGGTTAGTTTTGCTGCGGCCATACACATTGGCCGTGTCAAAAAAGTTAATCCCCAGCTCACGCGCCCGATCCATGATGTGATCGGCGTCGGCTTCGCTGGTGCGGGGCCCGAAGTTCATCGTGCCTAACACCAGCCGGCTCACCTTCAGGCCAGTACGGCCCAATGTTGTGTATTCCATGCGAATTCCTCCTTCGAATATGCAATGACGAGGTACGCCTTCAGTATAAAACTTTTAATAACCGCCGATGCTAGCTTTTTCACCATCACGCCATTGCGTATTTCCCGGGACATGCCAGCAACTCAAAAACAGCGCCCGCCCGCCAAGCATCAGGCTTGGCCGGGCGAGCGCTGTTTTAACTGCTCTAGACTTGCTGCCACCGCAGCACGCGCCGCTCCACGGCATTCAGCACCGCAAACAAGGCAAAGGCCACTGCCGCCAGTACCACAATGCCGGCATACATCAGCGGGTAATCCAGCCGATTCCATTCATCCATGATGAAATACCCGAGTCCGTAGCTGGTGCCATAAACTTCAGTGAAAAACAGCGTGGCAATTGCAGTCCCTAACGCGAGTCGCAGCGCGGTGAGCACCCCGGCGAGGCTGGCCGGCCAGGTGGCATCACGGAACAACTCCCAGCGGTTGGCGCCAGCCACGCGCAGCTGTTTGTACACCCCTGCCGGCACCTGCCGCACGGCATCGCGCACCGAAATGATGATTTGAAACACCGTGATCATGGTAATCATGATAATTTTGGCGGAATCCCCGAGCCCAGCCAGCAGCATCACCACTGGGAGCAACGCAATTTTCGGCAGCGGATAAGTCAGGTACACCACGGGATCGACCCAGGCCCCAAATCGCGGCGCCCGCACAATCAAAATCCCCAGTGGAATGCCAATGACCGCTGACCACACCAGGCTCCAGCCCAAGCGGTACAGCGAGAAATACAAATGCCAGCCGATTTGATGCGCCAGCAGTTGCGGGAAGGCCGCATACACGGTTAACGGCGTGGGCAGCACCGGCTTCCCCACCAGCACCGCCGCCAGCCACCACAGCAGATTAAGTGCCAGCAGCGCACCCAGGGTTTTGGTTACTCTTGCCATGATGCTTCCACCTCCTGACGCAGCGCCGCCACTGCCGGATAGTAGCGCGCATCTTCGCGGCGGGTGGTCAGCGGCACCTTGGCCAATGGATTGGCCTGCACCTGACCTTGGCCGTGATGCAAAATCAACAGCGCATCCCCCAGCGCCAGCGCCTCTTCCAGATCATGGGTGATCAGCAGCGTCGTCACCGGCCGTGCTTGCCACTGGCTGATAAACAGCTGATAAGCGCGCGCCTTGACCACCGGATCAAGGGCGGAAAAAGCCTCATCCAGCATCAGCAGATCCGGGGCTTGGGCGAAGGCCCGTGCCAGCGCCACGCGCTGCTGCTGGCCGCCGCTTAAGCGGTTGGGATAGCGCTTGGCTAGCTCAGCAATGCCCAGTGCTGCCATGACCTGCGCCACGGCCTGGTGTTGCGCAGCATCCAGGCGATGGTGCTGACTGACTTTCAGCGGCAGGGCGACGTTTTGCGCCACCGTGCGCCAAGGCAGTAGCCCATAATCTTGCGGCACCACCGCCAAATGCTGGTGGCGCGGATCGATGGGCGCGTCATCTAACCGACAATCACCGGTACTCGGCAGCTGCCGGGTCAGCGCGTCAATCAGCGTGGTTTTGCCGGTGCCACTGGGCCCCAGCACCGCCAAAATGCCGCGGTCAGGCACAGCAAAGCTGAGGTCAGCCAGCACCGGCTGGTCGCCTCGTACCGCTGTGAGGCCCGCGACGGTTAATTTCATGGCAGCGCCACATTGGCCGGATCAAGCGTGGTGGTGGTCACACCTTCCGCCTTGGCATAGGCGAACGCCGCCTTCAGCACTGAAGTTTTGACGGCATGCGCCTGGGTGTAGTGTACGAGCTTGACCTTTGGCACCAAGGCCGCCGGATAGCCGATATCCTTGGTCAAAATCGCTTCAAAATCGCTGGCTTTACCAGCATTGAGGGTCTTGACCGCTTGGTTATACGCCGCCAGCAAGCGCTTGGTGACTGCTTTTTGCTTAGCCAGTTTCGGCGCCACCGCTAAAATCGTGGTTTGGTAGGCCACCGGGTCGCTTTGCGCCACGACATGCGCGCCTTTACTTTTGGCAATCGCCATGAACGGATCCGGCACGATCATGGCGTCGATTTTGCGGTCCAAGGTCAGCTGAATCCGGGCTGGCACCTGGGCGACTTCGGTGATTTTAACGTCTTTTTCACTCATACCCACCTTGGCCAGCTCTTGATCAAGGTAGAAAGTAGGCGTTTGGTGCGGCATGGTGGCAATCGTTTTGCCGCGCAAATCCGCCACGGTTTTGATGGCCGGCTGATTGGACACAATGCCGAAGGAGCCATTCAGCCCAGTGGCAATCTTCCAACCCAGCTTGCCGTTTTCATACGCCGCCAGCGTCACCACATCAGACACTGCACCATCCAGCTGACCAGACGCCACCGCCGCGTCACGGTCCTTCGGTGACTTGAAGTTTTGCAAGGTGACATTCAGGTGCTGATCTTCAAAATAGCCTTTTTCTTTGGCCACGTAGAGCGGAATGGATTCCGGCGCCGACATCGTACCGAGATTCAAGGTCACGTCCTTGGTCGCGGTTTTCGTTGTTTTGCTCGACTTAGCCGCAGATTCCTTCAATCTGATTTCCTTGGGCGCACAAGCCACCAAAAGCGTCGCTGCCAGCAGGGCCGAGAGCCCCAGTAATGTCTTTTTCATCTTAAAAACTCCCCCTAAACTTGTTGCCACACCAACCAGCCGGCCAGCACCAACACCTCGGCGCCAGCGGTCAATAGCAGGTTGTTGACGGCAGTTTTGAACGTCAATCGCCGCACCTGCACTTGCAGGAAGCGGGCGATATTGCGATGAATCAAGGGCCACAGCAGCAGCACGAGTAGCGTGGCCAGTGGCATCACGTGCAAGAACACCGCGGCGATAATCGCTGCATAAGCCGCCACTGGCACCCAGCGGTAAATCGCCAAGGCCCGGTCATGGCCGAGGTACACCGCCATGGTCGCGCGGTGGTTGGTGATGTCTTCTTGGATGTCGCCGATGTTATTGGCGAACATGATATTCCCATCCAGGATGATGATCGGCGCCGCCACCAGCACCAGCTTGGCTAGCACCGGCACGCTGCCATAGAGGCTGAAGCTTTGCCAGCTCAGATCCAGTGCCAGCGGCCGGTTGGGTACATTGACGAAGTAGGCAATAAAAAAGGTGCCAAAGCCTTCCGTCACCCCAGATACCACCTCACCGATCGGCAGCCGCGAAATCGGCATCGGTCCGAAAGTGTAGAAAATCGCGATGCCGATCGCCGCCCCACCAATCAGCAGCAGCACCAAGTTCGTGCGCCAGACCAAGATCAGCCCAGCCAGTACCGCCACCGCTAGAAGCGCCAGCATCAAAGCCATCACCCGCCGCGGATTCAAATGATCCGTGCCGATGATGTTGCCTTTTTGCCGATAGTGCTCGTCCTTGGACTTGTAGTAGTCCTGAACATTGTTGAAGCCGGTGACGAAGCAGGCAATGCTCAGCTGACCGACAAAATAAATCAGCGTGTTGACCCCATTGAACCCGCGCTGGTCGTACCACGCGTACAACACCCCCAGTGCAAACGGCATCGCCGAGGCGAGCTTGACTGGCAGGCGAATCAGCTCTAGAAAAAGCCGCCCGGTCAGTTTTTGATATGGTGCCTCTGTCATGTTTCCCGCCCCCAATATCTTTTCATTCTACGTTAACCCGCCAGCCTTGTACATCTTCGCACAAAAGAATGAGAGCGCTGCCCCAGGATTCTTACCGTGATTTAATCCCCACCCGGCTTTTAAAACTAATTGTGTACAACTCACCATGCAGATATGCAAATCTCCTTTGCCTCACGCCAGCTCCGCGCTAGGCTGGTCTAAGAACGGAAAAATGGGGTAAACCATTAAACAATCGTCAGGCCGGACCAAGGCTTAAAGGCCCGGTCGCCAAGGAGCGAGTCAAACATGAAAAAACGGGGTATCACGCTGGCGCTGGTCAGCCTTGCAGTATTGCTCGGTGGTTGCGGAATCGGCAATGTCGACATGTCCAGCCATCAAGCACCAGCCAAAAAATCGAGCCGCACCGCCAGTCAGCGCGCCAGCGCGAAAAAGCAAAGCACGGCCAAAGCTAAAAAAGAACACCAGCAGTTGCTCGGCGCCAAAGCCAAATACGGCCTGCCGCAAGGCCCAAGCTGGCTAGAAGTCTACGAAAATGGCAAAGCCACCGGCGCCTATCTCTCACCGACCAAGCAAAACGTCGTCACGATGCATGAACGGAGCAATTTCACCTTGGCCGGCCAGCTGCCTTGGCTGGGCACGATTAAGAGCCATTCTTTCGACGTCGCCCATGAAGCCCAGAATGCCACCATGGATCAGTCCGAATCCTTCAAGTACGATTTGTCTCCGGACTTATTCGCCACGACCCAAGGCTTTTACAATCTTGGCAAGGTCGATGCCAAAGTACTGGCAAAGCACGCTTTCCAAGATCTGAAGCAGTTCTACCAAGCGGTGGATGATCGCAACGCCGCGGAATTACCCGGTCATTCCGATTACCTGAAATCGCTGTGGGGCAGCACCGGCACCGTCGCCGACAGCGGCGACCTCAAAACCCGCTACACCGTGGAGGGGCAGTATTTCAATCGCGATTCCGTCAACGTCGACCCCGACAGCAACGGCGCAGACGACGCCACCTATGTCGAGATTGCCTTTGACCATAACGACAACCTAGACCGGATTTATCCCACGCGGCTGCATATCCAGACCTACGTCAAAATGAAGGAAACCGAAGCGGCCAAACGCTTGGAAGGCGGCATGACGAACCAGAATTACGGCAAGTCGACCACCGCCATCATCGAATACAACGTGATTTATCAACTGACCGATCAAGGCCAATGGGAACTGCGGGAAGTCGAAGAAGGCAGCTCCTCACAGTACGCCTTGAACAAATCGCAAGGCGACTGGATTACCGAGAAGGACTAAGGGGGAAATCACATGAAATTCTGTTCTAATTGTGGGGCCAAGCTCGATCCTGGCGCTAGCTACTGCCCAAAGTGTGGCCACAAGGTCGAAGCGGGCGATACTGCTAAGCAGAAAGTCAATGAAACAGCCGCCAAGGCTAAAAGTGCTGCCACCGCAGCCGCCACCACCGCAGCGGCCCGCGCCAAGCAAGGCTTGAAGCAACTGCAAGGCGCCGCCAAAAGCCCAGCACGCAAGCGTTACCTGCGTTGGGCAGCCGCCGCGTTTGCTGTGCTGCTCGCCGTCTTTTTTGCCTACCGCCTGCTGTATTTGCCTGGGGTGGTGAAAAATGCCGTGGATGCTAACGTGCTCAACCAAGGCGGTTACACTGCCAAGGCCAACACCCTGACCAAAAAAGTGGTCATCACCACTGACGACCTCAAGCTGGAACGCCTGATTGACGCCATCAAGGCCAACGACTATGACCAAACCCGCATCGGCGCTGAAATGCAGCTGGCCAGTTTAGCCAAAGCCCTGCCTGGCAAGTGGACCGTCGAAATTCAGCAGCATCAGATGAAAGGCTCGCAAACCGTGCTGTGGCGTTATCAAGGCAACAAAGAAACCATCCGTTATCAAAATTCTGATGAGTGTAAACGGGCGCACAAAATGGTCATGGCCGCCAAAGCCAAGCAGCAATCCACTGACGACGCCGTCACCCGCGGGGTCACCGGCGGGATCGTTGGCGGGTTGATTGGGGCTTTTCTCGCCCGCTGATTTGGCAGGCGCCGGCAAGCGTTATACAATACAGGCAGCACCGGGAAGGAGTACGCCGGGGCCACAGGGCAGGCCACTGGCGACACACAATGAAAAATACCAAGCATCTGTTGTCAAAGTTAGTTGCACTAGGCGCGACCCTGGCCCTGGTGGGGTTAGCCGGCTGCGGCACGCCCGCTAAATCAAGCCACAGCACCACCAAGTCCAGCAAAGTGACGAAAGCCAAAAAGAAGCAGACCACGACTAAAAAAACGGCTGCCTCTTCTTCACAGAAGCAAGCCTTATGGAACACGACCAAGGAGCAACAACTAAGGGATTTTATCGCGCAATGGGCGCCGACCATGGGCCAAAGCTACACCGAATACGACGGCAAAACGCCGCTGAAGACGTCAGTGGGTACCACGTATCCTGACGCGCTGAAAGGCATCAAGATTGAACAGACCACGCCGGGCACCATTGGCTGGGCCCCCACTGGCGAAGGCAAATACGATTACAATGTGGTCGCCATTTACAACTATGATGGCTCAGTACCACCACTGCCGAATCACATCACCTACGTCTTTGCCTTTCACGAAGGCAGTCCGATTGCGCTGGTCGATCAAACGCGCGACGGCTGGCCAATTCTGACCCCGACCCGCAACACTGAGGTGAAGAATAGTTTTGCCCAAATCGCCAACGCGAGCGCCAGTGATAACGCCGGGACCAGTGATAGCACCGAGACCAGTGACAACACCGGAACCAGTGATAACTCCGGGAGCAGTGATACCACCGCTAGCGACAGCACCAGTACCAGCGCGGAAACGCAAGCCGCCATCAAAAACCGGCCGATGAGCCCGCAAGCGATTGGCGTCATGATTATGATGCTGCGCGGGGATGACGTGGCTAATGATCCGAATGTCACCTTCGACAACAATACGCCAAGCTATCCCTATCTGGTCAGCAGCGGCACCGCGGTCACGCAGATTCCTTTCCACTACAACCAAACCACGATTACCTATGCCATCCGCAACCCAAATTACAACGATTCCGACCAGGTCTTCGAGGATCACACGATTAGTACGAGCGATTTACGCCGGAATTTTTACCGCACGCCAGCCCAGCAGCAGGCCGTTGAAGCCGTTGTCGCCCGGCTGAAGCACTAGTGGCAGATGATGACGAATAATCACGAAGTCGCCGCACTCGGCCAGTTTTTCCATGATATTCGCACTGGGCGCGGGGTGACGCTCAAAGAAGCTGCTGGCGATTGGTCGGCGGCTTCTTTGTCGCGCTTTGAACGCGGCCAACAAGACCTCAGCGCCGATAAGGCCATCGCTTTGATGGCGCGCCTCGGGATTGAAAATGAAGATTTCTACTATCTCTATCAGGCCAAACAGCGCTATTTTCCCCTCACGATTCTGAACTACGCTTTGTCTTATCACACGGCGTTAGGCAGTCAGTGGCGCAAAAGTTACCTAGCGGCGCATCCCCAGCACAACGCCCTCACTGACTATGCGCGGGTGCTGTTTGACGCCATGGCGCATTGGCCGGAGCCAACCTATCACTTCACCGCCGCGCAAAACCAGATTCTCGCTGACCGCCTCGCTGCCATGCGCTACAACCCCGCCATGGTGACCGATGTCCTGAAGCTGATTGTCGGCCCTGCCAGCCACGAATTACTGGAACTGCTGCGCCAACGGGTCGAAGCCATTGATGAACGATGGGTCATGCGCGATATGTACCTGATGATCATCTGGCTCGGCGCCTTGATGGATCACGACCTGGCCCTGGCGGACGACCTGCAGCAGCAGCTGACTCCGACTTTTGCCCGGCCAGAGGCGTCAGTGCTCGTGACCCAGTTCTATTCGAATTGGTACTTCGGTGTCGCTGCGGCGCGCTGGGTACATCAGCCCACTGCCACCAACGCTGCGGCAGTGAAGGCCATCATTGACGACCTCTTGGTGATGAACAACCAGGATGACGCTTACTGGTTCCGCAACATGTTCGCACGCATGCAGCACGCCCAGGTTCAGCACCAGCCGCTGATCGACCACCCGCAGGCCATGCTCGTCAGCCATACCCTGCCAGAACTGATCAAAAACCAGCGCCAATACATGGGCGTTAGCGTCGAGGACGTCGCGGTAGCGCTGAGCCCGACGACCCTACGCCGCTTCGAAGCGGGTGAAACGCAACTTGGTTTTGCGACCCTGACCGCGCTGATGGGTGAGCTCGGCATGTTCCCGTCGCAGGCCTTCGCCTTTATTCGCCACGCGCCCGGGCAGGCTAGCGGCGTGCGGACGCTGTGGGCCACTTATACGAACCTCCAAGACCAGCCGGCACAGGCGCAGCAAACTTACCACACTTTCATGACGCAACTCGCCAAACCGAAGCAAATTCTCGCCATGCAACAATTCATCCTGCAAAGCGCCGCGCCTGGCCTTGCGGAGCCAGCGCAGATGCGGGCCACCGCCCAAACCATTTTGCAGGCGCTCTTGAGTGCCAAGGCTTGGTATCGCATGGAACTCTTGGCGGTGCACGCTGTGATGAGCTGGCTGCCAGTGGATCAGGTGCAAGCGCTCATCAACCACGGCAAGCGGTTGTATGAGAAAAATCCGCCGATGAACGGCTATATCTCCTACTTTTTCGATGCATTGGGAAAAGTGCTGGTACAGGTCGTGAAAAACGAGGACAAGCCAACCCGCCAGAATTTCGTGCAAGGTCAGCGCTGGCTGCTACAAGTCGCCAAGGAAACGCCAGGCGCCTGGCTTGCTGCCGGATCGTGGTTAGTGGCGGATGCGGTGACCGCGCCAGCAGCCGAGAAAGACGCTGCCGTGCAGCAGTACCTGCAGCGGTCCGCGCGGGTTGGGCATGTGGAAGCCATTGCCGCGCTGAAGCGGGAATGGGATGGAGTTGTGCCTGAGAACATTTTTGAAGCCAAATGATTCGCTGTAAGGTGCAGTGACTCACGGTGTATTTTCCTTTCAGAGCTATTTGTTAAACACTCGCTATTCCCTGAACTTGGGGTAATATTAACCATGAGACAACCATGAATTAACAAGTGAGGAGTATGCAGTATGTTGAGGCCAAATGAACAGCGCGATGCCGCCAATGAGTTCGTTAAGCGGTGGCAGCATCGCGGTAATGAGCGGCAAGACAGTCAGACATTCTGGTTGGACTTATTGGAAACCGTCTACGGTATTAGTCAACCTGGAGAATATATCAGTTTTGAGGATCAGGTCCACCTTGATCACACAAGCTTTATTGACGGTTACATCACCGCAACAAACGTCATGATTGAGCAGAAGGGACGCACCAAGGATTTACGCAAGGGCATCAAACAATCGGATGGGACTTTCTTAACGCCGTTCCAACAGGCGCAACGGTACGCCATGAATTTACCCTACTCACAACGGCCACGTTGGATTATCACCTGCAATTTCATCGAATTCTATGTCTATGATATGGAACGACCAGGGGGCGATCCTGCCATCATTACACTGGCTGACTTACCGAAAGAATGCTACCGTTTGGATTTCTTAGTTGATCAAGCGAATCCGCATCTTGAAAAAGAAATGCAAGTTTCCATGCAGGCTGGCGAACTGGTCGGGCAGATCTATGATGAGTTGCTCAAACAATATCGTGATCCAAGCTCTGCTGAAACCCAACGCTCTATCAATCAGCTGTCGGTTCGACTAGTATTTTGTCTGTATGCTGAGGATGCTGGAATTTTTGGCCGGCACGGTATGTTTCATGACTATTTAGCTGACTTTGAGACCCGCTTCTTGCGTAACGCTGTGATTGACCTGTTTCAAGTGCTTGATACGCCAATCAACAAGCGTGACCCTTACCTCGATGAGAAGCTAGCAGAATTTCCCTATGTGAATGGGGGCATGTTTGCAGACGAAGACATTGAGATTCCGCAATTTACTGACGAATTACGGGCACTGTTACTTGAACACGCGAGCGCAGATTTTGACTGGTCTCAAATCAGTCCTACCATCTTCGGTGCAGTATTTGAAAGCACCTTGAATCCTGAAACTCGCCGCCAAGGAGGAATGCACTACACTTCAATTGAAAACATCCACAAGCTGATTGATCCATTATTCTTAAATGAGTTGCGTACTGAACTTGAAGACATCAAGAAGCTCAAACAGCCCGCGACGGTCAAACGGCGTGCAGTGGCATTTCAAGACAAACTTGCGGGTTTGACTTTTCTCGATCCAGCCTGTGGTTCAGGCAACTTTTTGACTGAAACCTATTTGTCGTTACGCAAGCTGGAAAATGATGCCATTCGTTTGATTTACGGTGACCAGAATATGCTGGCGTTGGAAAAGCAGATCATCAAAGTCTCAATCCAACAGTTCTACGGTTTTGAAATCAACGACTTTGCCGTTTCGGTCGGGAAGACTGCGCTGTGGATTGCCGAATCGCAGATGATGGAAGAGACCAAATCCATAGTTTATACAAATATCGACTTTTTGCCACTGAAGACCTACACCAACATTACTGAAGGCAATGCCTTACGGTTTAGCTGGTCAGCACTGGTGCCAGCGACCCACCTCAACTACATCATTGGCAATCCGCCGTTCAATGGGGCTCGGCTGATGAGCAAAGCGCAAAAAGGCGATCTTGAACAGGTCGATCCTCAAGTGGCCGGAATCGGTAATCTCGACTATGTGGCCGGTTGGTATCTCAAGGCAGCGCAACTGATGCAAGGGCATAACATTCGGGCCGCGTTTGTTTCAACTAACTCGATTACACAAGGGGAACAGGTTGCCTTGCTGTGGCGACCGATGTTTGAACGTTATCACATGCACATCGACTACGCCTATCGGACGTTCAAGTGGACTAGCGAGGCCAAAGAAAAGGCCGCTGTCTTTTGCGTCATTGTTGGCTTTAGTCGGATTGGCGATCTACAGAAGGTCATCTACACCAGTAGCGGGCAACCTGAGCTCGTTAAGCATATCAACCCATATTTGGTTGATGCCAAGGATGCCTTTATTGAAAGTCGTCAGAAACCAATTTGCGACGTTCCATCCATTGGAATTGGCAATAAACCGATTGATGATGGCAACTACCTATTCGATGAAGCCGAGATGAAAGCTTTCATCAAAGCCGAGCCCGCCTCAAAGCCGTACTTCAAGCCATGGTATGGCTCGCGTGAGTTCATCAATCGAAAGCCGCGCTACTGTCTATGGATCGGCGACGCAACGCCTAGTGAGTTGCGTAAGATGCCGCATGTGCTGGAACGGATCCAAAAGGTACAGGAATTCCGCCTGGCAAGCAAGAGCGCCGGTACACGTAAGCTCGCTGAGCGGCCAACCCGCTTTCACGTCGAGAATATGCCGAAAGGTAATTTTCTGGTTATCCCGCGGCATAGCGGCGAACACCGACGTTATGTTCCAATTGGCTTTATGGCGCCCGAAAACCTGGTGGGAGATGCAGTCTTACTGATTCCCGATGCAAACTTGTACGAGTTTGGCGTGTTGACATCTAATGTGCATATGGCCTGGATGCGAACCGTTGCGGGCCGGCTAGAGATGCGTTATCGCTATTCAGCTAAGGTTGTCTACAATAATTTCCCCTGGCCTCACGTTACCGCTGACCAACAAGCCAAGATTGCTGAAACTGCTCAACAGATATTGACCGCACGTGCACTTTACCCAGATAGTACCTACGCTGACTTGTATGACGAGAGGACTATGCCAAGCGAGTTACGCAAGGCTCATCAAAATAACGATCGCGCTGTCATGCGAGCATATGGTATGGACGTGGCGACCACGACCGAAAGCGACAGTGTGGCGAAGCTCTTCACGCTGTACGCGCATCTAGCCAAGTAGTTCATAATGAAGACGACGATTCATTGAATGCAGGTTTGTCCTACTATCAACGTTTCGCCGTCTTTTTGTATATGTTGAACCGTGTGCCACACATATTGGTTGATTCCTGCCAGTAAGCGAACTTAACGATATCATTAGAACTGATACTTTGGCGAAATGATAAATTAAGTGTATCATCCACATCTTCGTATCTTTAACAGAAGTACCGTCGTATCAGTATTTCTACCCTGTATTCGGGCAATATTGTTGTATTTAGTATCCCACTGTTAGAGTCCTGGGGGGTATAGCGGTTTCGCGTACGGATTTTGCGGTGCCCGAGTATGTTTTCTCAGCGGCCTTTAAACTGCCATTTGTCCCCAGACCTTGACTACTTCTGAATCAAAGTTAGGTATAATTTTACGTAAGTGGAGAGAATTCAGATCATTCATGAAGACCACCAGTAATCTCGCTGTTTTAACTAGTTCACTATGCGAAATGAAATCAACGGAATTACTATCTGGTTGGGACCGAATACTCTCTTCACTGTGACTTTCAGAATTAAAAACGAGACGATACATAAAAGTTCCGAGAAAATCACGATGTTCAGCCTGAATATTATTCAGTATGTCCTGATCGTTAAATATTGCGCTAATACTGCATCTGAAGCAGAAGGTGGAGAAAGCCTCCAAGACCCTACGCATAGTATTACCGATGAATAAGTCCTCCTGTGCATAGTCTATTTCCAAATCTCGGTTGTCTTCACCAGTTACTTGATTGCCTGACACAGCGTAGTTATATACTGCCTTTAATTGTTGTGCGTAATCATTAAAAGATTTTGTCCCAGCCTCAGTCAATTTACCAGAGATTAACTGATAATGGTGACTAATGATCTTTGGACCCGCTGATTTACCGGACTTAGCCAACGAACCTCGCCTGTCTTCAATATCACTGTAGATTTTTGCGAAATGCTGAAACATCTCCGCGTCGTGAGTCATGACTAACACTTTACTTTCCGGGTTGCTCAATAAAATTTTTTCAAGCTCTTCACGAAGTAATGACAATATACCAATTTTATTTTCAAAGTCGAAACTTGAGATGGGGTCGTCCAGGACAACAAAGATTGGCCGTTGATATGCCTGATCAGCCCGAACGTTTGCGTTTATTCGAGAGAAGAAATAGCATAAGCTAATAGCATTTCGTTCTCCCACTGATAGTTGACTTGTTGTAATAGATTCACCGTGAGACTGCACGCGATAGCAGTTATCACCTTCAATCAGTTTTAGTCGATTACGGGCCATGAATACATGAGCCAAGCTATCGTTTATTTGATCAAGGGCAACTTTTTGTTCGGCAAGTTGTACTTTAATCTGAGCAATATTTTTTTCCTCAATTTTCAAGTCAAGTGCAACGATGATAACGAATTCTTGATAGTGGTCTAGTCTGTTACGCCATGCATCGG
>NZ_BOLV01000022.1 GCF_016861845.1 Lacticaseibacillus suilingensis | reverse complement strand
TTTAACAGAAACGAAAAAGTGGTGGACCACGATTCCGTCGAATCATGGTTCACCACTAATGTTAGTCAGTTTTTGTGGGGAGAAAACTATGACATGTATCCGTGCACCATCATTGATTGTAGGTTGTTGGTTAGACTTTCAAGAGAGGAGAACAAAAAATGTTTAAAGAGAAAAGGTGTCCTTGGGGGCACATCATACATTGGCTAGGAATTGGGGCCGGCGGCGTCGCTGGTCTTTTTTTGTCGGGAAAAATTGTTTCCGCTCAGCCGGTCAAGGCTGCGACGATTTACGTTGATCCTAACATGCACATTTCCTATCAATCATCCACGTGGACTCAAAATGGCAAAACAATTAAAGATAACGGCTATTGGGGGACCCGAGTGGGCAATGCTTCCGGGCCGGTGGCCTTCTGTATTCAGCTCGGGACGGCTTTAGGTCAAACAGGAGGAATTAGCGGTTACACACAATATAGCCAGTCCGGGACATTGCAGAAGAAAATATCTGCAATTGCATATTACGGGTATCAAAAGCAAAAGTCTCTGAAGAACCAGATGGCGACCAATTACATGATTTGGGAGGCACTGGGTGGCAAGCCGAAGTCCATGGGCGGAACACTTTCGATGAGTCAGTACAATACGTTCAAAAAGAATGTTAATGCCAAGGTGAACACCTTCATGGGATTTCCATCGTTCACAAACAAGCAAATCACCCTCAGCGTAGGACAAAGCGTAACCTTGACAGATACAACTGGTAGATTCGCGAATTTTGCAAATTCTCCGTACACAAATGGTGCCAAGGTGACGGCTTCAAAGAGCGGCAATAAATTGACTTTAACCGCTAATGCTAAATCAACTGATGGGACTATTTCCTACATTCCCAGTATTGACAAAAACTACGTTGGTACACCGATTTACTTCACACATCCGACCAAGCAAAATGTAATGCGGCCGCTGCTAGACCCAATTTCGGCACGTACTCTGGTTACTGTGAAGGTCATTAAGAACGTTAATATTCGTCTTCAGAAATACGACATTTCCACCGAACCAGGTAAGAATGATCCATTGGCTGGCGTGACCTTCCACTTCACTAAGGATGGTAAGAGCTATGGTGATTTCACCACCGATGCCAAGGGCCAGATTAGCCTCAATAAGAGCGTCTCTGAAATGACTGGTAACTGGACGTATCAAGAGACTAAGACGGTCAATGGTTTCAAGTTGGATTCTACGATCAAAAAGTTCAGCGTTGCCTCAACGGATGCTGGCAAGACCATCAATCTGACTGCCACTAACGAACGGGTTCCGGAAACGATTCATACCACGGCTACCTCAGAAGATGGTACTCACATTCAGGAACCACACAAGCAAGCAATCATCACTGACCGCGTGCAGTACGAAAACGCCGTGATCGGCAAGAAGTACACCGTAACTGGTGTGCTGATGGATAAGAACACGCGTGAAGCGCTGCTTGACGACAATGGTAACAAGGTCACCAAGTCCGTTTCGTTCACGGCCAAGACTACTAGCGGGTACATTGACGTGCCATTCACGTTTGATGCTCACTTGCTGGCAGGGAAGACTGTTGTGGCTTTTGAAACACTGTCACGTGATGGCCGCGAGGTTGCGGTGCACAATGACATCGAAGACGAAGGTCAAACGATTACCTTCACCACGCCTAAGATTGGGACGACTGCTACTGACGTCGACGGCTCTCATGACGTCCTGCCAGATGCTGATCTCACGATCAACGACGTGGTGGCTTACCATGATTTGATTGTTGGCAAGACCTATACCATTAAGGGCCAACTGATTGATAAGGCCACAGGTAAGGTTGTTCTTGACGCTAAGGGCAACCCAATTACTGCTGAAAAGACGTTCGTCGCTGACAAAGCCGACGGGTCGGTTACCATGACTTACACCGTTGATGCTTCTAAGGCAATGGGCAAAGAATTTGTTGTTTTCGAAGATCTCTACCGTGACAACAATCTGATTGTTAGCCACGCTGACATCAACGACGAAGGCCAGACCGTCAAAGTGGTTACCCCAAAGGTTCACACGACGGCTACTTCCGACGAAGGCGACAAGCAGGTGATGCCTGAGGAAAACGTCACCATCAAAGATGCCGTTGCGTACAGCAACCTGGTTGTCGGCAAGCACTACTCCGTAACCGGCTATCTGCACTATACGGATGGCTCTTTTGTCCTTGATGCTAAGGGCAACAAAATCTCTAAAACAGTTTCCTTTACCGCCGAGAAGACCGAGGGTACCATCGACGTGACCTTCACGGTTGATGGCCGCCTGCTGGCGGGCAAGGACGTGGTTGTGTTTGAAAACCTCTACCACAACAACAATCTGATTGCCTTCCACGAAGACGTGAACGATAAGAATCAGACCGTTCACTTCCCGAAGATTGAGTTGCACACTACGGCAACGGATTCTGAAGGGTCCAAGGAAGTTGTTCCAGAAGAAAAGGTAATCGTTAAGGATGCTGTGGCTTACCACAATCTGATTGTTGGCAAGACCTACACCGTCAAGGGCTACCTGCACTACACCGACGGATCGTTCGTTAAGAACGCCGACGGCTCCAAAGTTTCCAAGACCGTGACCTTCAAAGCCGAAAAGGCCGATGGCACGATCGATGTTGAATTTGTCGTTGACGGCCGTGCCTTGGCTGGCAAGGATGTTGTGGTCTTTGAATACCTCTACCACAACAACAAGTTGATTGCTGCTCACGAAGACATTAACGACAAAGGCCAAACCGTTCACTTCCCGAAGATTGAACTGCACACCACGGCGACCTCCGACGGCAAGAAGACGGCCACCGCTGCTAAGAACATGACGATCAACGACGTTGTTGAATTTAATGACCTCGTGATTGGCAAGACCTACACCGTCAAGGGCTACCTGATGGACAAGGCCACTGGCAAGCCGGTTCTGATCAACGGCAAGAAAGTTACTGCTGAAAAGACCTTTAAGGCAACTGCTAAGGACATGAAGGTGACCATGACCTTCACGTTCGATGGCAGCTCCCTTGGCGGCCACGACGTGGTTGCTTTTGAAGACCTCTACCACGATGGCAAGCTGATTGCGAGCCACGCTGACATCAACGACGCGGGCCAAACGGTTCACATCGCGCCAGCACCAAAGCTGACTCAGACTGACGACTCCCTGAATGGCGCTCTGTTGGCCCTGGGCGTTGTTGCTCTGATTGGCGCTGCTGGTGTGGCCTTCTACTTGCTGCGTAAGCGGGCTTAGCCTATGCGACGTAAGCGTTGGCCACTAACTGTTGCATTAATCTTGCTGATCCTTAGCGGCGTGGCGTTGATCGTTTGGCAGCCGGCCCAAGAGGCCAGCAAGGGCCAACGCGCACGGAGTTATGGTCAGCAACTAATCAAGTCACTCAAGAAGGGCAAACAAGCGCCCCATACGCGGGCAAGACGGGCCGATACGGCCGTTTCAATCCCGTCAGTAGGAATTGACCTAGCTATCTACAAAACGGAGGCTGGGCTCACTTACGGGGCACTTGCGGAACTTGCCCGAGTTAAAGCAAACACAAACCCCGGCGACAACAACTATGTCCTTGCAGGTCATAGCTCTTATGTCCCTGGGGTTTTGTTCGCTAATCTTTTCCAACTGACAACCAGCCAGGGCTACGTGCGTAATGCGACCGCGCCCTACCGGCCGTCAGACTATAAAGGCGGCACCGGCACCGGCGGCCTGATCTACGTGTATACGCTAGAAGGCAAGTACACCTATGAAGCCGACCGGGCATATACGGTTGAAGGCAGCGATGCTTCGATCCTTAGTGATCCAGCTGCCGGTGCCGCCAAACAGATTCATTTGTTTACATGTCCGCGAGTTGGGTACAAACATCCAGCGTTTCGATATGTAGTCCAAGGGCACCTAGTCAAGGTGAAGCCTACAAAACTTGGCCTCCAAAAGCACCTTGACACGTCTCTAACGGCTTCTGATCCAACCGCGTATCGCGTGGGCACGTTGACTAGCGATTAAGTACCACCACCGCCACCGGGTTAGCGTCAGCGCCTGCTGATGCACCAGGGTTCGACTCCCTGGGGCGGTCTTAGGCAGGTACCGTAAGGTCTGCCTAGTACTAATCAATTCAGTGTTTGTGTTTTTCATCTGGAATGGATTACAAAGTCCAATTATAGCGGCAATAGTTGTTGTTGTTTGTGCTGGATCAGCGGTTGCCGCTTGGGGCGAATCCTCTGACGCATGATAATTTAATCGGCATTCATGGTCACGCACTAACAAGTAATAGCAAACGGTCAAAAGATTAGAAGTCACTCGCATTGCGCGTAAGAGTTGAGTATGATGGTTAAGACAAGGAAAAGCCGGACGGTGGCTAGCTTCAATCGAGAGATGGGAGTGATGCCTATGGTTCTTTTGGGTTGTTGCTCTGAAAGGAGCACGCATGAGCGTTTTCGAAGCGTTGTCGCTGATGATCGCCTTTGGCGGTTTAATCGTGGCAATCATGAAAAACGACGCAAAAAAATAACCGTCCACGCCTGGCAGCCAGCGACGGTTATGATTCGTTGTAATCTGAACGGCTAGTCACCGGAGCAATCCGGCCTTGCCTTGCCGGTGGCGCTTGGCGTCATCGGCATTTCGTTCGCCCTAAGTATATCACGACCAGAGATTGCTGACAAAGCACCCACTTTCAACTAGCAAATTGCGCTGTGAGTGGTAGTCTGGAGTACGGAATCTTGTTGATTTTGCCACCAGCTGTGTGATCATTGTCATCACGGTAAGCTAAGGTTCGACTCCTTAGGATGACATTGGTAGGTAGCTGCCCCGCTACCTGTCATGCTCCAACGATTTCCTCATTTTATATACGCAAGTGCCCCTACTTCTCCCCCAAGCGAACAAAGTAGGAGCGCGTTACTGCCACCGGCTTACCCCTGCCTGGAGTATGGCCAGGGTTCAACTCCCTGGGGCAGTATAAGCTACTGATAGGCTGATAAAGAATCACCAATAGTATAAAATGTCGTATATGAACAACGAAAGTAGGGTGAGACAGTGAGATTGCAAGATAAGACGGTCAGGGTCTTTGCACGACTTGACCCCAAGACCAAAGCGGAAGCCGAGGAAGCACTGGCAGATATGGGTTTTACCGTGACTAGCGCCATCACAGTCTTTCTGCGTCAAGTTGCACGGGACAAAAAGTTCCCATTTACGCCTGATACCGGCTACCTGGCTGAGATTGGTTTAGACAACAAAGGCAGGAAGAAGAAGCAGCAGAAGAAGTAAGACTACCAAGGCCCTCAATCGAGGGCCTTTGCTGTACCCGGAAAACTAAGGTTCGACTCCTTAGTACAGCTTAGGCAAAGTTCATAGATTTTCTTGGCCCCTTCTGCCCGAAGGGGCTTTTTGCTGTCACCGGTGTTTCAGTTCAGGGTTCGACTCCCTGGGGCAGCGTCGGTCCAATGGACCGCAGTCTTTTGATGGAAAGGAGGTGGAACGCACATGGAGAAAGGAGTGTATGTTGATGAACGTTTTTTGGCGCGTGAGATTGGTACCAGCGGTAAGGACAGAGAGGGGAACGAAATTCTGTTTGTACGCGTGAAGAAGAGTTTCTTCAGCGCGAACCCGGAGGCGGAGAAGCTGATGGTACCAGGTGTTCTGCTCGCGATTGGTCACGTAGTCCCGCAAATTACACGACCGGCTGGATCCTACCAAAAGCTGGGTTACCTGGCGGCACTTGAGGTACACCGCATCAGTAAAGCGCCAGATGGGGACTGGCTGATTGAAGGATACCGGGATACGCACTATCGGAGGGAGTTTGTGTGATGGCAAAGGTTTTGAAGTTAGACTCAAGCACCGCATCGGTTGTTGATTGCGGTGCTAACTGGATCAGAGTAACGATTTATAGCTCAGGCTTCGGGCAACATATCGAAGCGGGTTATCGTGCCGTTTTAAAGACCGGCTGGTGGGCTGATCCTGAACTGATGGAGCTTGGAGAAATCCAAGAAACCCGTCCAGTAAGCCGCCGTAAGGTCGAATTGCTAATCGTGAATTAGAAAGGAGCGGAAGAATGGCAAATCGCGCAGAACAGAACCAAAACAAGCGCCTTGCTAGTGCCATTTTGGCGGCAAAAGGCGTCAAGATGGATGACTGGCTTAATGAAAAGTACCAAGAAATTATCACTGAGAATACAAATCTATTAATCAAGTCTATGGCCGCCCAGACCAAGCAGCCGACTCAGAGTTTAAATCAGGAGGAACGTCACAATGGATAGAATTACTCAAGGATTACAATATGTGGCAACTGCTATCGGCACGATTGCTGGATCATACGCAGTTGTTAAACTCAGCTTGTATGCACTTGCCTTCATGACCAAGAACCGCCAGAAACTGGAGGAAGCCAAGGACGGCATGACCCACACCGCTCTCGGGTTGTTTATTGCTCTTTCAGCTGGAGCCTTTATTTCCTGGGTGAAGACCATTTAATCACGCTAGGGAGGTGAGTAGCGATGTATGTGTTGTTGAAACGCAGCCGCTTTGCCTGGCCTTTCTTTTCTAAGTTCTCCAAAGTGCGCCGTTACTCACTGCACGAGGCGGAGAAAACGATCCGGGAAACGAACCATGCTTGCCTGGATAATCACAAAAAGCTGGTCGTTGAGATCAGCATTCATAATGAGTCGGATGACGAGCTACTTTTTCGTGACGTCATTGAGCTTGGCACCGGTGAAGCCTATCTTGGAAACTTGTTGGCACTTGTTCAGCACACCTTCAGAGAGGTGCTGGATAACGTGTCGTCTGAGGATGCTCAGCGGTTCATCGTTTCACTGCAAAGTGCCCTGGTCGCCGAAGCTGCCCCTGTCCTACTGACCGACAAAGAGTCAACCGAGGCCGCAATGGATGAAGCACCTGGGCAGGATCAAAGTTCCAGCTCCGAACCCAATCCGAGTGCTTCGCATGATGCGCAAGAGCCACCCGATCCACAACCTGAACCTTCTACTGTCCGCCCTCAACCCGCTCCAACGCGCGAGAGTATGCAAAATAGGCGCACAGTAGAGAAAAAACGCCAGCCGACCAGACAAGCGCCAGACCTGGGGGCATTGTTCAGCAAGTACAAACGTGCCCTTATCGTGTTTGGCGCGGCTGTGCTACTTGTTGTTGGGGCGGTTGGTTCGTATCGTTTCTTTTTCTCGCCAAAGGCAGCCCCACAGCCAAGCTATCAAACGCTAGTCCGCAATGAGAAATATCTTCAGGCGGGCCAGGCATATCCAGAGAAACGTGCTGCAATCGAAGCAGTTTTGGTCACTGATGGCACCACCTCAGACCTAGCTAAGTTTCAGAGCAAATATCCAAGCGCTAACGGTAAGTTTGACTTGGCCTATGCAAGAAAGAAATATCAGGCCGTGATTAGTGCCAGTCAAAAGGCAACCATGAGCCGTGTTCGTAAATCGAAATTGGCAGTGGCTTACCTCAAAACAAAGCAGTTTGAACAGGCCGAGATTGTGAACCGGGACCTGAACGACCAGGATCTGCAAAGCCTGATCGCGATTGGCTACATCCAGACCGGCCAGTTTGACCAGGCTAAACGACTCAACGCGGAACTGAAAAACAAGACGATTGATCAGGCGATTCAAACCGGTGAAACCTATCAAAAGGCGGTGGCCCATTTTCAGGCTATCGCAAAGGACACAAGTAAAAGCGCTGCTGAGCGGGCACAAGCCAAAGCCAGTGCAGCATCGTTTCAGCATCAACTAGAAACGTTAGGAGAGTGAAAGTAATGGCACAAGAACCAGAACAACAAGAAAAGAAGTCCAGCCGCAAAATCCTTGCGGCTGTTTTAATCTCTGCTGCTGTACTTGGCGGCGGCGGTTACGGCATTTATTCCGCCGTGACAGGCCCTTCACAGCAGTCAGCCAAGACCACGAAAACGACCACCAAGAAGAAGCACAACTCGGTTAAATCGGTCATTGAAGACGCAGCTAAGGGCGACGCGGCAGATAGCAATGATGGCAGCGTTAAGTCGATTGTACAAAGCGCCTTTCCGACGCTGGCAGCAAGCGATGAAACCGGCGTAGCTGGTGTATTGCTGGATAACGGTGTGCAGAAGCTGGCCGACGCCCTTAACTCTGATCAGACCAAAGGGCTTGTGGCGCTGGCAACGGATGCCACCAAGCCAACACCAGAACCGATTGAGCCAGCAACACCGGAGGTGCTTCCTGGTGGAGACAGCGGTACGTCCGGCAATCAGCCTGGAACACTTCCTGGTGATGGCGGTCAAACCGGCGGTGGCACTGATGGTGGCAATTCAGATTCTGGTGAAACCACACCTGACCAGGCACCATCCATCAGTGCGCCTGCGACGATGACGGTGCACAAGGGGCAGGAGACAGTCAACTTCCGGCTTGGCGTTACGGCTAGCGACTCAGAAGATGGCGATTTGACTAATGCGATTGGCTATACGACCACGCTTGATAAGAACACGCCAGGCACGTATAGCGTTACTTACTCGGTAACAGACAGTGCGGGCCACACCGTCTCGGTCACGCGTGAAATCACAGTGATCAACGATAAGCCTTCTATCGTGTTCCTAAACGATAATCCGGTTGAGGTTGGCACGACCTTTGATGCCTTGAAAGATGTTAGCGCTGATGACTATCAAGACGGCGATTTGACAGGCAAGGTCACCGCTGATGGTAAGGTTGATACGACGACTCCTGGTCAGTATGAACTGACCTACTCTGTAACAGACAGCGACGGGCAGACGGTCACCAAGCAACGCACAGTCACGGTATACGCTGACAAGCCAACCATTGACACTACCGACCAGAACACGAGCGTAGCAATCAACACTAACTTTGATGCCCTTCAGGACGTCAAAGCAACCAGCAAGTATGGCGAAGCTGACCTCAAGGTTGACGGCAGCGTCGATACCAGCAAGCCTGGCGAAAATAAGCTGACCTACACAGCAACAGACAAATTCGGCCAGACAACGACGAAGACCGTGACCATCAACGTTACCGCCGACAAGCCAAGCTTGGATGTTTCTGGCGTGGCTACATCGCTTAAAGTAGGCGATCAGTTCGATGCAATGGCTAGTGTGACGGCAACAAGCCCTTACGGCGAAGCTAAGGTCACGGTAGATGGCAGCGTTGATACTAGTACCCCAGGCGAATACAAACTGACCTACACTGCTACCGACAAGTTTGGCCAGACTACTACCAAAGACGTCACAGTGACGGTTGTTGCGGATGAAAGTGCTGCACCAGCACAGGAGGGATAAGCATGACAAAGATGATGAATGACATGACCGTGATGGGTCGTGTAATGCCGGAAACAAAGACTAATCAAAGCAATGAGCGGACATACGTGAATGGGTTCTTATTGAATGAACGGAGCTATGACACCGGCCGGGGTGAAGTCAACAAGGTACCTTTCACCTTGTCAGGTGAAGCGGCTGATCGGTTCTTGAAAGAGGCCGAGCCTGGTGCCGTGATCGTCGTCAATGGCTACTTCCAAAGCAGTGAGTTCAAGCGCGATGACGGCAGCCAAGCCATCTCCTATCGTTTGCGGGGCTACGACTTCTACCGGGTCTATCAACCTGGCGAGGTTGGTAAGCCGCTGCAACAGGCCATTCAGCCTGAATTTGAGCAGCACCCTGATGCCCCAAAGCAGGAACCGGCACCAGAGCAGCAGCAAGCCCCACAACCACCAGTTCCACCGGTACAGCAAGCGCCTAAACCGCAGTCTAAGCAGCCAGCCCAGTCACCTTATCAAGGCTGGTAAAGGAGGTTCATTATGGATAACGATTTAATCATGTTGGTTTCAGTAGAGGGCCAGAAAGTCGTTGGTGAGGAGGTTGCAACCGGCGACAGGCTGGTCGTTAAAGTCACCCCAGAGCGCGCAGAGGTCTTGAAGGACATCATGACGGAAGCGGGGACGGAAGAAGACACTCAGTACGATGAAGACGGGCCGGAGGGACAAGATGCCGTTGAACCCGAAAGCCCTGCTTATCTAACGCGGGAGGGATTTTTGACGGAGGTGATTAGCTAATGCCTGCAAAAAAGAGTTACACCCGCAAGACGAAAGAGCAGATCCAGGCTGAGGTTAAGAAGGTTGTCGAAGATGCTTTGCCAAAGATCCGTCTACAATCAACGACTCCTGAAGAACGCAAGGCTTTTCTGGACTTCATGGCTACCGGCTACCGGTATTCAACACGCAACATGGCGCTTATTCAATCCCAGTACCAGGGCGCGCACCTGGTAGGGTCTTTTCAATTTTGGAAAGATAAAGGCTTTTCGGTACAAAAAGGTGAACACGCCATCAAAATTCTGGTGCCTCACGAGTTCAAAATCTATCGAGATCCGGCAACTGACAAGTATCTGACCTACGATAAGCTCACCCCAACGTTAAAGGCGCAATTAAAGACTGATCCTAATTCGGTCAAAACACTGAAAAGTCAATACTTTAACCTGGGTAACGTGTTTGACGTTCTTCAAACCAACGCAAAGCCTGAAGATTATCCTCAGCTATACCCGAACAAGCCGTTTGACTTTGATAACCCTGACCCGGAGGGAACTAAAAAAGCTATTTCCTTGATCAAAGGGATTGCCGAAAAAGAGGGCGTGGCTGTGACTAGTCCTGAGACGACTGGTTTTCCTACGTTTCAACTTGGCGCGGCCAAAGGTGCGGCAATCAGCACAGAGGGAAGCCCTAAGGAAATCGTGATGAAGAAAGGCCTGTCTGACACTGATTATGCGGCAACGCTCATTCATGAATTAGCTCACGTCAAGATGCACAATACCAAGCACGCATCCGCATCGAAGTTTTGGAATATGAATGATCCAGAATCAAGCAAGTATAGGGACATTAAGGAGTTTCAGGCGGAGATGACCAGCTATGTTGTTAGCAAGTCCTTGGGCATTGATACCACTGAGGAGTCAATGCCGTATATCGCAGGTTGGACGAAGAACCTTGAAGCAGTAGAGGGTACTGAAGAACAGCAGCAGGCCGCCATTCTAGGCGACGTGCAGCGGGTTTCAAAGAACATGATCGAAACGATACAAGACGGTCTTGCCCCGGAACAGGAGAAAAAAACCACCAAGCGAGCCAGTAAAGAAGCAGAGTTAGCTCGCGGTTAGGAGTTGAGGAAATGAAGGCAGTCAAAACAGTGGTGGCACTATCTAACGAGGCGTTCCAGCAGCGCTTGAATGATAGCGTTCTTAACCTGGAAAGTGCAGGAATGCCCGTTCTTGGCATCCAGGCCAATCAAGGCCTTTGGATCAAACAAGGGACAATCTTCTTTGAGGATAATCTATCTGAGGAACAACGCCAGTTGAGGTATGAAATGACGCACAGCAAGTTGTTGACCTGGTTTAATCTGGTAGTTGATTTGCTGCTGCTCAGTGGCGCTGGCTGGCTATTGCTGAAGTTGTGGAACCGGCCACAGGTTCAAGTAGCCGTTTTGATAGTGGTTGGATTGTTGGCTGCCGGAATTACCTTACTTGAGCTGCTTAACGCGGCGCTGGGTTTCTCAGTGCGAGAATTGGGAGTATTTACCCTGGCTATTGCCTTAGTGTATAAGGCGCTGGCTGGTTATCTATTGACTAATCTCTCACCCGTTTTCGCGCTGCCGCTGGCAATCCTGCTAGTTTCAGTCTTTGCGATTGGAGGAAAACCAGCATTCAGCAAGTTAGAGATTTGGTTGCAGCACGTCGCGGTCGATCGAGGAGGTGACACGACGAAATGAATATTGACTATAAACAATGGAAAAGCCTTTTGTCGCGGCGTGATGTGATTGCCGGAACAGGGGCCTTTCTTTTATTGATTGCCTGGTGTCTTGGATGCCTGGCAAGCCATTTACTGGAATATCTGTTTACTAGCCTTTCAGCAACGATGAGCAGCTTCAATCAAGGGGGCACCGGTGCCAATTTGCCCGGACTTGGATCCGTGTTTGTCTTTGGACATTGGTTTTGGCCCTCTACGACGATGCCGTATTATCTGATTGTTGTTTTGATGCTGGCAATCTGGCTTATTAAAACACCGAAATTGCTGTATCAAATGCGCATCGCTTACCGTGATATTAACCTCGGGTCGATGGGCACAGCAGCCTTTACGCCGCTCAAAGAGTTGGTGCAGCAGAGCGTTGCTGTTCCCTTGGATAATAGTGTGTATGAAGGATATTCTGGTGTGCCTCAAGTTCATATCACGCCGGTGGCAGCAACAGAGCTGGATTTACATGTTACACCGTCACGCGTGCCAGGTAAGAGCCTGGCTTTTGATGCCGTAGCGGCACGCCGTGAAAAACGGCAGCGGAAGCGCCACAATGGCCCCGTACCGGAACATGGTTATGACTTGATTGATACTAACAAGACCAACGCTGCGGTTGTTGCCGGTACACAATCAGGGAAGACACAGACCTTTACCTACCCAGTTCTTGACCTGATCATGCGGGCCAAAGAACAAGACTCGGTGATTGTCACTGACCTGAAGGGTGATATGGTCAAAAACACCAAGACCGAGTTTGAAAAACGTGGCTATGATGTCCGCGTATTCAACTTGGTCACGCCTGAGTATTCTATTGGCTATAACCCCCTATCATTGATCTGGAGCGCTTATGTAAAGGGTGACTACGATGAAGCACAGCTTTTATGCAACACGCTGAGCTATTCGCTTTTCCATAATCCGAACGCCAAAGATCCAATGTGGGAGGAAGCCTCTATTGCGCTCACCAATGCTTTAATCCTGGCAGTATGCCGGGTATGTAAGGTGAAGAACACTCCTGAACGAGTCACCATGTATACCGTTTCAGTTATGTTGAATGAACTTGGATCAAACCCGGATGAGCATGGTGATACAAAGATGGATAAGTTCTTCAGTAGCATGGAAGTCAATGACCCCGCTAAGTTGCAGTACGGCACAATCACATTCTCACAAGGGATTACACGCGCAGGGATCTACACTGGCACGATGGCAAAACTCAAGAATTATACTTTCAGCGCTATCGGCAAGCTCACTGCTACCAATGACCTGAACCTGGTCGATATTGCTAATGGTAAGAAGCCAATCGCTTTGTTTATTGTCTATCCAGACTACGACGACTCCAATTACTCACTCATTTCAACACTGATTAGTCAGATTTCCTACGTTCTATCAAAGACGGCGACACTATCAGCAACCTCAAGCCTTGACCGGCGAGTGAAATTCGTGCTCGAAGAAGTTGCCAACATTCCGACGATTGAAGGACTTAGCCGCTACATGAACGTTGGCTTGCAGCGTGGGTTGATTTATTACCTCGTTTTTCAGTCGATTGCACAGCTCAAAGACAAGTATGGTGATCGCGGCGCTGAGGCACTTCTTTCAGCGTGTGGGAATAAGTACGATATTTTGGCCGACGGTAAAGAAGACGCTGAATACTTCTCGCACCTTTTAGGCAAGAAGACCATCATTGCGCCTAACCGCGCTGGCGATCCACTGAGCTTAGACAAGTCATACAGCGAGTCCGAACAGGCCCGCGATTTGATGACGCCAACTGAGCTAGGCCAGCTCAAGGAAGGCGAGTGGGTACTCATTCGTGGCAAACAGCGGCGTGATTTACACGCACGCGAGATTAGCGCAACGCCTATTTATGCCAATCGCAAGGACAATAGTCAAATGCTTTACCAGTATCAGTATCTGGCAAACTTTGATCATCCGCAGACCTTTGAATCGCTCAATGGCGATAAGCAGGCAACACACGCAAACACTAGTCTGCATGATCTTACTATCTCCCAGGAGGAATTTACAAAGACCGCAAAACAGCCGCTAAATCTTGACGAGCTAAAAAAGAATGAACCAACCCGATTTGAGGCACACACCAGCGACAATGTTGTCTCTAAATACCAGAAGGATGACCAGGGTAATGTGACGGTGACCCAGCAGGAAAGCGAATTTGTTAAAGCGGCAAAGAAAGCTGCGGCCGAGCAGAAGGCCGCTGATGATCCGCTCAGTGCTCAGCACGAGAATGATCAACCGCTAGCGCAAGACTTCACGGATATAATCAGCCGCGACACTACGCCGTTTAGCAAAGCCCTGGGCGTAGCTCAGCAGAACTTGGTTCTACGCACAGTAGAGAAGCTGCTTGATAGTGATGACAAGGCGGCCTTCTACCGTGGGAACACCGTCGGCAATATGCAAGCGTTTCTGATGCAACACCGCGCGGATCAACCGGAGTTGTATAAGGCGCTGCGAAAGATATTTAACCTAGAACAATTTGAAAAGAAGGAGGAAGCAGATGGGTGATCAACAGGTTATTCAAGTGCTACGAGCGTACAGTGACTACCTTCATGTTTCCAACCTGGTAAGTGATGGCCTAAGATACATTGGGAACTTGATTATCCTAGGACTTGATTCACTCACGAACGTAGTCAGTGATAGCTTTCGCAGCATGTACAAGCTCCTAAATTTCTGGGAGTACAGTGGGGTTAAGAGCTTCCTGAGAACCTACAACGCTGCAATCTGGGCACTGGCGACGGTTGCCATTGCCTGGGCGGGGCTAATGTTCATACACAACAAACGAGTGGACTACCAAGAGAAGGGCAATAACTTCCTGGTAGCCCTTCTTTTGTTCTTAGGGACTACGTTCTTCATGACGCAAGCAACCAACATGGTCAACGCTGGGATTTCAAGTAAGTCTGTTGACTCACCAGTGGTGGTTTCGCTGTACAAGAGTTACATCACCGACGTTTACTCATTGGATGCAGCAGGGTGGAAGCATTCGGGCACCAAGGCCACGCTGCCAGGCGTCAATAAACAAAACTCCATCAATGATATGGGCGACGTTAAGCTGCTCAACATCAACGAGAAAGTAGACACGGGACACTGGTATGGTGGCTCCCAAGTTAGTTCTGCTGGTAACAGCATTCTGACACATCAACTTTCCAAGAACAGCAACGGCAAGTGGGAATTGCACAACATGACCGGCATGTTCAAGCTCGACGATCATTACTACCGCTATTCCTGGTCGCCCTGGTATCTGTTCTTCAGTATTGCCTGTGTGTTGGCAGTGACACTCATTACCATCTTCAAAGTCGTCAAAATCGAAATGGAGATTGGCTTTATTGGGCTGCTAACACAAGGCATTGCGTTGACAGATATTGACTCTGGGAAGCGTAACCGACAACTGATAACGAAGCTGCGTGACAGCTTTGTGGTTCTCTTTCTACTGGATGTTTTGATCCAGTTTTACTCCTTGTTCCTGGGCTATCTGAACCATGCAGGACTTACACCAGGAACTAAGATCCTCGCGATGATCGGGGCAGCGCTATTCATCATAGACGGGCCAAACATCATCCAAGCTATCTTTGGCATTGACGCTGGGGTGGCTTCAATGGCGCAGTCTATGACCAACGTTATCCTCGGTGCCCGTGGTATTAGCGCGCTTGGACGTGGCGCGGGTCAAGCAGCCAAAGGCGCAGCAAAGACGGCGGGTCACGTTGCTAAAGGCGGTCTTATCGCTGGAGCTGGCGCTGTTGGTGCTGGTGTGGGGCTTTTATCCAAGCCAAAGCTACCGGCAGAGAAAGCACCAACAGCAGCAGGAAACTCTGCCACTGTTGGAAGCGCTACCAGCGGTGAGGAGCCAGAATTGGCTTCTCAGCCTGGCGGAGGTGAAGACGCGCCTGCAATGCCTGTAAGTTCTGGTGGCACTGCTTCTTCGGCAGCGACGCCAAGTGGAAAACAATTAGGAGCTCTGCCTTTCCATCCACCATTGGCGGCTGGAAAAGGGATTGCGGCTCAGCCTGGATCCACTTCGGCGGCTGCCCTGCACGCCATGAAGGGCGGCACTGGTACTGCTCCCGTGCTACCTGGTAAGAGCGATGGACTCAAAGCACCAAAGGTTACGGCGGCATCCATGCCTGGGGCGGCAGGTGAACAAGCACGCAGCGCGATGGCAGCGCTCCAGCACGATCAGCCACAGGCTAAATTACAACAAACCTTGGGCCAACGTGCCCAGGCTAAACTCATGGCGTCGCCGACTGTACAAACAATGCACCGGGTATATCGACAAGGTGAAAATAGTGGGGCGCTCATGCGTGAGTCTGCCGACCGTATTACCAGCCATCCAGTAGGCCATGTGTTGGACGGCAACCCTAAGATTGGTCCGAACATTAACGGAAAGGAGTAGAGGTGAATGTATCATCAGGTTCAGTTTTCTAAAAAAATCAACATTAAAAACCAGTACAGCAGTCGCCTTTCTATCACGGACTTCTTTGTGATTATCGCGGCTGGTGGGGTGCCCTGGCTGGCATTCTCCCATCTATTTCCGGCCGTGCTGCAACTTCTACCGGCGATTTTGGGTGCTGTCATTGCCTACATTTTAGTTTCGCCATCTGGTATTCCCGAAAAGAAGACATATCAGGTGATTTGGTTAGTGATCAGAAAGCCACGCCGGATTTACCACAGTATCGATAATCCACGGTGGGTGCGGCTGTTTAAGGAGGATGACAGGCATGGCGTTTGATGCGGTATCAGTACGCAAGCAAAAGAGCGAAAAGCAATCTGCGGCGCTTGCGGACAAGAAGACAAAGGTGACTGCTATCTTTCCTGTGACTGGGATCACCGAGAAGGGCTATCTCACTCTGCGGTCTGGCATTGCGGATTACTATGCCGAGGTGTTCAAACCGAAAAAATATGACCTTGATAGGCTGACGCTTGAAGAAGCAGATCAGATTGAGTCTGGCTCCTGGGAGTTTATGCGGCAATATCCAGGGTCGGTCAAAGAAGTATTTCTCAACTTTCCAGAGTCCAACAAAGCTCAGCAGCATTACTTCCGTCACTTGATTGAAACGACTCGTGATCCATTCCGACTTGAGATGCTACAACGGGAACTGCTCAACATGCAGTACCTGGAAAGCCATTATCGTAAGCTCTCAAGTTGGATCTGGGTCTTTGGCGAGTCCGTGTCGGAGCTTGAGCGGCATATCGACGCCGCCATGCAATACAGCAGCATCTACGGGTTTGAACCGACAACCACGGTAGAGAAACAAACCATGCTGCACCTAATGAATAATCCGGGGGTGATTGCTCTTGAAGAAGAATAAGAAACTAGACGACACGTTTGTCTATAACATCCAGCCGCAGGGGGGCATTGATACCCGTAATGAGTATTACACCCGGCTGGGCAATGTTTACCTGGCATGTGTGCATGTCTATGAAATTCCAGATACGTTTACCGATTTTTGGCTGAAGGAAATTACCAGCATCAACGGCGTGACAGTGACCGTTGATTATTTCACCAATCAAAACATTAACTACAAGCGGCGGATTGAAGGCTCGGTTACTGAGCTTGAGGTGCAGCGTAACCACGCTAACACCACGACTGAGCGCGATTTGATTGACCAGGAACTAGACCCGCTGCGCGACCTGAGCATCGCTCTTAATAAGCAAGGTGAGGTAATTAAGCAGGTTCATATCCGCGTTTATGTCTACGCCAGCACCCTTGAAGAATTGAATACTAAGGTGAACCGTGTGATTGGCCGCCTTGACAGCGGCGCCTACCAGGGCGCTGTTTTCTTGGATGAGAACGCTGACGAGTATCAATCCATGTTCTTACCAATCACGGCACAGCGGCAGCTTCGCAGCCACCGCGAGGGCTTACCTTTAAGCGGGCAAGTTATGGGCCTGGGCTTTGCCCACAACCAAACAAGCCTGGCTGACCCTTATGGATCATATTTTGGCTATACACCGACTGGTGGCACTGTGTACTGGGATATGTTCCGCGTCACGCAGCAGCGCACGTATTACAACACGTTCCTGAGCGGCGACCTGGGTTCTGGTAAATCCACGTCGATTAAAAAAATGCTCTGGGAGCGAGCTATTCGTGGCGATATGGTACGTGTGTTTGACCGCTCCGGGGAGTTTGCTGATTTGGTTCACCGTTTCCGGGGCACTGTAATTAACCTGGATGGAAGCCAGGGCATGATTAACATGTTCCAGGTCTATCCAACCGCCGTTGATGAAAAGACGGCTGACGTCGACGTGACGGCTTCCTACCGTGCTCACATTGGGAACCTTTCAATCAAGTATCGGCTGGTTGATAGTGATGCTGACGCCCGGACGGCAAGCGTATTTGGGACGTTGTGTGATCAATACTACAAGTCTAACGGCTACCTGGATAAGGGCGCAGCTCCTATTACCAGCCTTGCCAGCGAAGACTACCCCACGCTGAGCGACATTGTGGCCTACATTGAGGAGCGTCGACGCGAAGAACCAGATGACCAGATGGCGAAGTATTACAACACCATTCTATTGACGCTCCGCCGCTTGGCAACAATGTATGGGCAGCTCTTTGATGGGCATTCCTCCTTACCGCCACTTCAGGATGTTCAGTTGGTGTCCTATCAACTAGATACGATTGATCAGATGGAGGAAGGCATCCAGGATCTAGCCATCTACAACGCGATCATGGACTCATATAACAACTGTATGGCGGTTGGCCGTCGCGAGAAGAAGGCTTACGATCACCGCGAGAAATCACTGGATGATGTGCAACACTGGCTCATCATCGTTGATGAATGCCACACGATTTTGAATACTGACAAGGCATTTGCGGCCGACTTCTTCGTTAAGTTGATGTCTGAAGATCGTAAGATGTTTGGTGCTATCGTTCTGGCGACGCAGCGGCTTGAGCGGATGTTTCCAAATGGGAGTAACGTTTCGGATCGTGATATGGTCAAGGCCGTCAATTCACTCAATCAAATCTATTCGCTGTGTCAATATAAGGTGCTGCTGAAGCACGATATTTCTACCATCCAAACCGCAAAGAACCCTGGCATTTTGCGCCGCTTGTTTGGTGGCATTATGACCGAACAAGACTTCGCAACTATTCCAAACTTTGATAAAGGCGAATGCTATTTGCTCACGGGGCCTAGCAAGTTGCACATGCAGTTCCAAGTTACTGATGATGAATTGAGGGACTTCGCGGGGGGTGCTTGATATGGAGCAAGCCACGGCTATGAGGCGAGTCTGGATCGGGTGGAGCAGGCGTAAATGGCTTGTTCCACTCGCTCTAGCCGCCTCCGTGCTGTTCCTAGGGCTTACGCTAATGCTTGGTGTTCTCACCTCTGTTGATGCGTACCTGGGGCAAGAAGAAAGCAATGTTTCTGCTGACGCTGGTTCCGGTGGGCTACTCACCAACATGGTCTTCAACGCAGCTGTTTTTCACGCTGCCTGGGTCAAAAACTACGGGCGTGGGGTTCTTGCTGATAAAGAGCAGTACACCATTGCGGCCGCACAAAAGGCTGGCGTTAATCCGGCAATCTTCGCCGCCATCATGGCAAACGAGTCTGGGTGGGGCACGAGTCATGCTGTGCGATATGACAACAATCCAAGCGGGCAAATGCGTGGCAGTCACGTCATGCACTTTAACAGTCTTGAAAAGGGGATTGACGTTACCGCCGAAACGCTGCACAACCTTGTTGTGGTACGCGGGCTAAGCACGCTACCTGCTTTGCAGACAGCATACGCTCCGATAGGTGCCGACAATGACCCAACGAACATGAACTCAGGGTGGATAGCAAACGTCGTATCTATCGCCAAGATGTTTATGACCAAAGAGGACGCAAAGTCACTGTTTGAAGGTAAAGGTAGCAACGCCAACGTCAGCATTATGGGCGATAAGATGAGCTACTTTGACAAGGTTTATAGTGCTGCTAAAGCTCAGCTTGGCAAACCCTATATCTTCGGTGCAAATGTTTCAGGAGCAAATCCACCTGGCTTTGATTGTAGCGGCCTAACCCAATGGGCGATGCGCAAGGCCGGGATCTCACTACCAAGAACGGCTCAGCAGCAGTATGATGCCACCAAGCGGATAAGCAAGAGCGAGGTTAAAGCAGGCGATTTAATCTTCTTCCAGGGCACGTATGCTGGCCCGCGTATTACGCACGTGGCGATTGTGCTTTCTAGTACACAGATGATCAATGCCGCAGGTAAAGATGTCAACATCGCCACCTACACGTCATCTTATTGGCAGTCACACTTCGCTGGTTTTGGCAGAATAAAGTAACGGAGGATGTAAATATGGTAAGTAAGAAAGTAGTGGCAGGCATTACAGCCTGGGCCGTTCTCGCTACGGGGGCGGCGGGTGTTGGCTGGTATCAAACCAGTCAGTCAAAACCGGTCCCACAAACTAGCGTAGTGGTTAAGAAAAAAACAAAAGGAACAGCAAACAGCAGCAACTCCGGTGCAGACACAGCTACTAACCTAGCCAATCAAGCCGACGCAAAAGAGTTCTCGGCGCTAAAAGAAAATGACGCCAAGCTCTCAAAACGTGCCAAAGAGTTTGTCACCTTAAACACTCAATACTATGACAATGCGCAGAAGAAACACGATGATATTGAGGCGATTGCGACAAAGAAGATTGCGGATGATCTCGTTGTCGTTCCAACAGGTGGCATGGCCGCAGACAACTACAAATGGAGCACAACCTGGTACACAAAGGATGTTCAAATACAGCCCGCTAATGGCGCAAATCGACAAGTAACCGTGCGGGTTGTCTTTGATATCAGTGGCGCTGGCAACACTAACCCACAGAAGCAAGACATCATCTACCGACTTAACTTCAAGGATAATCAGATCACCGAATGGAGTGAATACGTGTACGCACAAATGGAACCTGGCGTACCTCTGAACCAACAATAGAAGGGAGGCAATGTTTTGAGTGCCTTTAGTTCATCAATCACAATGCGATCCAAAAACCGGGCAGAAAAAAAGTTCATTTACCTCCTGGTTGGGATCATTACCGTTGTCGCCGCTGCATTCGCAGTGGCCTTTTTATTTCCAAAAAACAGCACAGTAGATGGCGTGAAAATAGATCAGTCTTTCATGCAAGGGGACAACCAATTTACTTTTGCGGGTGCATCAAAATATGCAAACAAGACCACCTATCAGTTGAATTTCTACGTTAAGGATAACCAGATCAACCCGTTGGAACCTATCAAGGCTAACGTGCGAACCAGAAGCTCAGGCAATGGTCAGGCATTACCTTCAAAGTTCGTACAGGTGAGTGAAGACTTCTACACTTTGATTGTTAAACATGTGCCCGAAAAGCAGGCTGCTTTGTTCGTCAACATTGGCACTAAGAAGCAACTCAATGGCGGCATCTCAATGTCATCATCACAGCCAATTAGTATCACTAAGGCAACAAGCTCTCCCGGAAACGTGACGCCAAGTGACCATCAACTTGAACGTGAATACTTCAAATACATGGTTCATTTCTATGGCAAACGTATCACGGCCTATCGTCAAAAAGTAAAGACGGCAGACAAGAATATTGTCACTTTGAAGGCCACTTTGAAGAAGCAGAAAGGGTCACTTAACGTACAAACTGGATCACAAAAGACGGCAACAAAACAGAAAATTGCGGACACAAAAAGCTCTTTGAAGACACAACAAACGGCACGCAAAAATGCCAAAGCATCAATCAAAACAGCCACTCTTGCGCAGCAGAAATACCAAAAACAACTACAATAGCCTGAAAATATGCCGTGGGTTTTTCGTGGCATATCGTGGGCGTTGCAGAAAACGAGTGGGCTAAATTGCTCATATCGTGGGTTTAGAGCCGTGCGGCCCGTGGGCGTAAAGCCCTTGAACGTGGGTTTTAGGGCCTAATTCTGCTATCGCTATAAATCAACCCGCACTGCGGGTTCTATCACAAAGTGATAGCAGATTTCTATTATGCTCTTTCAAATGGCTGTGGCTTTTCGCCCCAGCCAACCCTTTGAACCACCCCGCCGCAAGCGGCAGTAGAAAAAACGTGACAGGTTACTTGAGAGGAGGCCGGACTATGGCAACGACAATTATACGGAATATTAGCAGTGCGGATTTAGCGTTAATCGATTCTGCTGCTGTAAAAAAAGGCGTTTCGCGAGAACAATTTCTACGCCAGCTAATTCACTCATCGGCATCTAAATACTTTGTTGACGATGACAAAGAAAATATGATCGAGACCTTGCGCAAGGCCGAGAACATTATGTCAAAAGCGACAACGGCAATTAACAGTTTTGTCGCTGTTCTTGGATCGAAGTAGGTGAAGTTATGACAAAAGTACGCAAACACATCATGCTTGAAGATACAGCAGAAAACGGAATGTCCTGGGAGTGGCTTCGAAGATATATGGTTGAAAATGACGCTGCTACTTTTGGCGAAGGTCTGCAACATTTGTTCGTCGAATACCAATCACTACAAAAGCAGTTATCCGATCGCGAAAGCCTTGCAAAGGCCATCGCCAAAGAGATCAAACCGCAGCTCGATCCGATCCGCATTCGGACTGGTTACGTTGATAAAAACGTGCGTGTTCTTACTAACTTGCTCAACTCTTATCTGATTATTAGCGGCATGGAAGACTCAATCCCAGTGACCGATATTGTCGCAGAGTCTCTGCGCGAGACACAGAAGCAAGTCGCAGATCAAATCCATGCTTACCAAGTTGCACGAAAAGATAAGCTGACGAGATCGACACAGGGTGATGACGATGAGTAAGACACCCGGTATCGTCACGGTAATGAAGTTTGTGCCAGCGGAGAACAAGAAATTCAGCGGCTACGTAAACTATATGGATCGACCGGATGCAATGCGCAGTGATCACTTCAAGGACTGGAACGTTAATCGTTTCGACGGCTACAACAACTACATGAGCAACCCAGAAAAGAGCAAGGGCTTGTTCACGGCAGGGAAGGACGCTTTGTCGCAGGAAGAGCGGATTGAGCTGAAGCGGCAGTTTGCTCTTGCCCAAAAAAATGGCTCTTTAATGTGGCAAACCGTAGTGAGTTTCGACGACCGGTTTCTTGCGGATCACAGTCTTTATGATCTGAAAACAAAGCAGCTAGATCAGGACAAATTACAGGATTCAATTCGTCATGGTGTGAGCGGACTTTTAATCAATGAGGGACTATCGAATACAGCCATCTGGTCTGCCTCAATACACCTAAACACCGATAACATTCATGTGCATATTGCGTTCGTTGAACCAGAACCAACACGCCAAAAAATCCTGATTCACGATGGCGATGGTCAAGCAAAGCAAGCCGCGAATGGCATGTTTAAGCGTGCGTCGATTTCAACATTCAAATCCTCCATCGCAAACGAGCTAGCCAACCGCGATCAGTCACTGGCTCATCTTTCCAGTCTGATCAGAAATGAGTTACCGCAACATGACTATGACTGGGGTAAGCTCCCAGACTTTGACTTGCTGCGGCTGTACCAGCAGATATACAGGGCGCTACCTGATGACAAGCGGAAGTGGAAGTACAACATGAACGCACTCCAAGAAGTCCGACCGTTGCTCGACGTCTTTAGCTCCAAATTCATGCAGCGTTATCACGGCGATGAATTGCACGAATTCGACCAAGCACTAAAAGCTGAAACCGATTTTCGCGAAGAACTGTACGGTACTGGGCAGCAAGGTAAAGAAGCAGGCCGTGCTAAAGATTATGAGCACAACAAGTACAACGAGCTGTACGCCAGGATGGGAAACTCAATCTTAGGTGAGATGAGGAAAGTAGATGACGCAGTTTATAGGAAGGAACATCCGAACGGGTTCTCCTACCACAAGGCGCAAGGGAAACGGCCGACTCACGGCATCATGGGTGCGCTATCTTCAATTCGGCGCGCACTATCTGGTGACGTAAAAGCGCGCGTGAGAGCACAGCGTGACTATGAACGCGTGCAAGATGAAAAAGAAGCTGACCACGAGCGTCAGCAAGCCCCTGGTTATGATCAGTGGCGATAGCCGCAGCTAACACGCTGCGGCTTTTTTGTACGACTCAAAGGAGGGATTTACATGGCAACAGAGGATAACGTAGCCCCAGAAGTACCGCGTGTAGCTAAGGAAAAGACTCAAACGCTCACTACCGAGATGATCAGCCACGCTAAAGAGATTTCAATCTTTGACGTGGCAGCGAAGAATGGCATTAACCTAGTGCACGATGGCGGCGATTACTGGTCATGGGATCAACACGACTCACTAAAGGTGAACGCCCGTAAAAACCAGTTCACGTGGAATAGCCGCCAAGTCGGCGGGTCAACTATCGACTTCATGATGAAGGTCGTGGGCGTGGATGACTTCCGCAAGGCGGTAATTGCGTTAAATGATAGTAGCCTATCAACAGCCAAGGTGGCAATGGAAGAACGACAGCCATTTGAGTATGACATTCAGAACTCTAAAGACTTCAGTCGTGCACGCGATTATCTGACATTGGCGCGGGGCTTGAACCCGGCAATCATTGATCAGTTGCATCAACGCGGGTTCATTCAACAGGATAACAAGGGCAATACCATTTTTGTTTGGGCAAGTGATGGTGAGCGCGTTGGCGCGTCTATCCAAGGTACAACCATCGACAAGCAGCACAACGGGCCGCGCGGTACGTTCAAACAGATTGCCAAAAATTCAGAACAGGACTATGGGTTTAATTTTTCGATCGGCCATCCAAAGCAGCTATACGTCTTTGAGTCGCCAATCGATGCGTTGTCTTATCTGAGCTTGCATCCACAAACTAGAGACACCATGTTCTTTGCGATGGATGGTCTCAAGCCTCAGTCAGTGATTAAGGCTATGGTCTACTATCACACCCGCACCGGCAACGCACCTGAACGCGTTGGGTTTGGTGTTGACAATGACCCGGCGGGGCACCGTTTCTTTGACGAGATGGTCAATAAGCACAGCTTTGAGAACGCGGAAACAGGTGAAACAATACCATACGGTCACTTCATGGTTGACGACCTCGCTGTCCCTACTGAACGCTTGAGAACCTTGCAACAACAAGCGGCCGCGGCTAATGTGCCATGGGAACCGTTGGCAGCGTTAGATAAGGTAGAAACTAACTTTCATGACGATAAGAAAGTCAATAACTGGTTTGGGCTGAAGGGTGGCTTCACTCACAGCGACGGCAGCGCGCCAGGCAGTCAATATGAAATACGCGCCGGTCAACTTGCCGGACTGATGGGGGAACTAACTGACCAAAACGGCCTTAACTATCAAGCACTGATTACGCGCCTTGATCCGTCACTTGATCCAACAATGCAGCAAGCGCTCATTGGTAAGCTACAAGCTTACACCGCTCAGTACGAAAATGGCGGGGTTAAGCCCGTACAGTATCAGATCAAGGACTGGAACGACAGACTGAAGCAGGTGCAAAACGAAAGTGGGTTCCCAGCCCGTTTGATTGATCGTATCTACGCTAATAAGGCGCAGGAAGAAGGACTGAAAGTAATCCAAGAGCGTGACCAGGATGGGCGTGACCGCCTAAAAGCAGTGCAGGCAAACCAGCTTAATAAAGGACTCTTTGAAGCGGATTCGCCGCAAGAAATGGCTTATCTGATTAAGACCTATGGGTATAGCGCGGTTGATAAAGAAGATGAGCAGAAATACCAACACGTCGAAGGTGTAGAGCACACCGTATCACAGAAGCAGAAATCGAGTCCGGCGCGTCAGGCTTTGCAGGCGGCGGCACTGGCTAGGAGCTGAGGGGGGCGTCCATGTGAATATCAAACATCTCGGACACGTAGTCGTCCTCGTAGCGGCAATGGTCACACTAACCGGTTGTATGGCAGTAGAACAGCTAGCTAGCTTTCTTCCGGACGCAACTACTGAGAACTCCAAAGCGGACACCGCACTGATCAATACCCCATTCAGCATTGGAAAATATCCGCAGAACTACATGACAGTAGATAACAATAAACCCGTATTTGAGGGAGGCTTCGCCCGCACGGTGAGTCGTAATCTAAAAGATCCGAGCTTTGTTTCCGCATCGACAGATTACAGCGCCCTAGATAGTGCGGGGCGCACTCAAGGTGTGTCGGCGGTTGTCACTTATCCGTCGATGATGTTTCATAGCAGCAGTGTAGTAAAACGGCCCGCATTTCCATCAGAAACGAGAGTCTCGGGCGAGTATCTCCATGCTAAATTTGCGCTCAACCCTGACACGGGAGAAAAGGCCTGGCGGGGCGGTCGTAACAATAATTGCATTGTGCAGCTTGCAGGCTACCGAGGCTATCTCTACAACAAGTCGCACCTAGTCGCCTGGTCACTAAACGGCGATATGCAGACTCACAACGTTATTCTTGGTACACGTGCACAAAATGTCGGCACCAACGATATGAACAATCCCGGTGGCATGGCGTATCCCGAAACGCTAACGCGCAACTATCTCCAAGCCCATCAAGATGAAGCCGTTGCCTACCAGGCAATCCCTATATATAGTGGGCCTGAGCTTGTGCCCCGTGGCGTGCATGTCATTGTTCAATCTCTCAAGAACCCGAACGCTTTACACTTAAACGTTTGGGTCTTCAATCGGCAAGAAGGCGTGAAGCTCAATTTCAAAACGGGTCAATTCAGTTTGAAGTAAGAGTGCTCGCATTTTCCCTACTGAATGTTTATACGTGGTCTTTGCATTAGTCCCGTCGCCTCTTGAGGTGGCGGGACTATTTTTTTGCCTTTTTTTAGGCCCTCAAGCAGGTGCCTATTCACTCTCTTGTGGGAACGTGCCTCAGAATCACGTCTGACAACACGCCGGAATAGCTAGCCAATGGAAAAGTTGCCCCGCCGGTAGCGAATACCTATTGTGCTTCTACGGTTCTCATTGCACTTCAGTGCCAGGCCGCCGCGATCCACGGGGTGACCTAGCTTCGAAATAGCGAGTGCGGCTGATTTTTGCCGTGCCGCGCACTGACTGTCAGGTCTTGCGGGGATTGCTTCGAGATCAAACACAGCCCTGCAAGTGTGGGCGGGCGTGGCGCCCGCACTTGCACAGCCGGAACGGCTGATGGCTTCACCCCGTGGCTCGCGGCGGCTATTTTAGCGGCCTAAATTCAAAACGAAAAGCCGTCGAATGCCCGTGGCTCTAGGCATTTTACGGCTTTTTTAGTATAATGAAGTCAGCAGAAAAGTGAATGAGCGGTGGTATCTTCGAATTCGAGAGAAGGTGAGGCTTATGGGCGTAAGGTTCATAACCTTGAATTCCAACGAAAGGGGGTACAGGTTTGCTTGTGATTGGCGCTCTAGCGGCAATCACGGCCTTCATCAGTGCAGTAGCTCTGCTTGTCCTCGCGGTCACGCGATTGGTCAACGCAGTGCGAAAACTGATGAAGGCGTTCGGCTTCGGCCGGGAAAAATGAGCAAACTAAAAGCCGCTTCGACTTTGGCGGGCGTCGCGGCTTTTAGTTTGTGACAACATGCCACCGTTCTTAAAACGGTTCTGCTGTGGAAGGGCGCTCCTTATGGGGTGCCTTTTCGCTTGTCTTTATTATAACACGACTCCTAATTCAAGTGAACCTCACGCGGCAGTGTGTATGTGTCAAGTCTTTCTCGGTTCCACTAATTGAACTATTCTTTTTTGCTCGACTGCCGGCCAGGACGACCTCCACAGGAATTGGCGTGGAACGGGGTGGGCACGACTTTGAGCCTCGCTTTGCGAGTCTCAAAGCTCGGCCTCTGTGTAGGCGATAAATCGCCAACACAGACGTCACCCCTGACGCCATTCCTGCTCCGGTCATCCTGGCCTACTGAGTGGGTTCAGTTGAAGATGTGTGCTAGGTGACCAGTGCCCGAACTAGTACTTGCGTACAGCGCTATACGTCCCTGATAAGCACCCCGGTGCGTTGTAAGCGCTGGCCCAAACAGCTGAAGGCTCCGAAGCGTGGTCTTCACTTCCGGCTTGATTTGCGTTTCCAGAAATGCCGTAGCTTCCAGACTGCTGAGGTAATCATCGTTCTGCAGCGCGTCAATGATCCTCAACTCTGCGATCAGACCACTTCTTGTCCATGAACGGCCCTGCAGCTTGGTCCGATACGTATACCGTCTATGGTTAGACTCACAGCTTCCAAGTCCACGCCGATCCAATTGTCGATTCGAAAGTGCCTCGATGTAAGGCCAATTTCGGTCAAGATAGCGCCGAAGCTTGGTGAGATTATCGAGCCATTCACTGCGCATTGAGTCCCCTGAATCGGTGTCTTGAACCATGCTTTCCGCGGTATCCAAGACCATCTCTGTTCTGGCCTTGTTGCCAGTCCAAACTGACTTGCGGAGTATGTCTTGCAGATCACGTGGCATCATGCTGAACCGCTCCTTGAGCTTGCGATTCAGGTGGTAGCCGTCTAGCACGTGCGCCCACCTAGCGGCGCCCGGGACCAACTCCTTGAACGCCTTAGGACTATAACCAGACCCATTATCACTGCCGGTCAGGGCGCACGTCTCGCGCAAATCGTAGTGCTGGTCGATGTATGACCTGGCTTCATCAAAGACCTTCTCGTGCGACAGCCCGGTGATGCTATGCCGGTTGATCAACTGGTGCCGCTTGCCTGACTGCGTCACGCCTTCACTGATTTGGACGCGATGAACCATTACCTGAGTGCCATGCTTCAGCTTCACCTCAAAGGCATCGCCTTCGATGAACAGTTGCGGTACTGCTCGCCGGTCTACCTCCACCGTGACGTACTTGGCCTCGGCTTCACGTACCGTGTCTAGCTCTTGTCCAGCCTCGCGCACTAAGTTGTCCACGGTCATCGCTGACATTGAGAATGGCGTTAGAAGATCAACGGCCTTCGCGGTTGTCCGCATCACAGTCAACGAGGCTAGTTCGGCGACCTTAGCCATGATCATTGGTGTGAAGCGTCGACCCGTAGCTAAGCCAACCTTTTCGTCAAACGGGTAAAAGAGCCGGCCACTGTCATCTTTCACCAAGCGCCGCTTAAACAGGACATCACCGAACATGGCAGTGATGTGCCGCTGATACTTGTGAATGATTCTGTAATCCTTATGACCAAGGCACAAATCATCATCAAGTTGCTCACAAGCCTGAGCTACGCCGGCACAGACCAACTGGCTGAGCTCGGTCATCATTTGACTTTCAGCACTGATAATGGAGTCATTGGACTTTAAAGCTTCAAGGACAATTGCTACAATTGAGGACATGGAAGATCGCTTCTCTCTGATTTTGTGTGGTAGCTCAATTAGAGGACAAGCGGTCTTCTTTTGTCAATTTATCCTTCTGACTCGGACCTAACCGAGAGAAACTTTACACCTAATGCTACTTGCGCTGCGCAACTACCTACATCTATTAAGTAGGGGTTGTTATCCAAAAATAAAGTCCTTGAGCAGTTGATAAAGCAAAGCAATTTCGTAGTCCTGCACCTTGATATTGAATTTTTGCTCAACTGGCTGAAAAATGCCGCTGGAAAGGGAGAAGAATTCTTGCTCAGGTGGGGTTAAGGTTGCACGATCAATTGAAGTAGTGCTGCGTCTGCTGGTCATCATGCGTTCAATCATTAAGGACAAGTGCATGTAGAGATTGAGCTTTAGTCTGGATCCGAATTTGACGTTGTAGAAGTCTTCGTAGTGGGAGACAATACGTTGACTTTCTTGAATGACAATATCGGGATTCAGGATCTGCAAGCGGCCGCGGATACCTTCAATCGACAAGAAGCGAACCAATCGATCAATGAGTTCATTAATGGACTGGGGGCTTTCACCACAATTGCGTAGGACAGTTTGCATTTTTTGTGAGGAGGCCTTATCGAAAACATTATAGACATTCACGATATCAATGCCGATATCGCCCCCGATATCGCCAGCAACATCGGTGGTGGTTAAGATTAACTGGGTATTCGAGAAAAATTTTCGATCATGATTGGTGAGCAGGGTATGGAGTTCTTTGTAGTCAACGGCAATGACTTCAAGTGCTGGCGAAAGGGTCGCATCAATTAGCTTTTTGACTTCTTCAGACAGACCGACGCCAGACATGCAAGAGACGATAATGTTCTTCTTGTTTGATAAGCCTTCGTAATATTGGGCTTCAGTTGTTGCACCATATTGCTCGCTGGCTTCAGCGATGGACTGGAAGGCATCATTACGCTGAACGCGCAGGCCAATATCGAGCGCCATAGCAGTGGTTACGTTGTTGACCACAATCAGCTCTTGATCAGATACCTTTTTAATTTCTCTGAACATCTGGCGCAAAGAACCCATATCGAATAAGACAATATTACCCTTAGCAGATGGACTTTGATCGGTTAGGTATTCCTGAACGTAACCGTTGATTTGATCAAGTGTCACATCAATGGGCATATCAAAAGCCTCAAAAAAGTAATTACCGCAAAGCGAATTCACCACTTGCTGGATGCTCGATGCGGTGTGTTCGCCGTGAGCAAGCAGGATGGCATTGTATTGCACTGATTCGATTTTACTTTCGCAATGAATCATTATCATGAAGAATGGCAAATAATAGTAAGGGCTTTGAACATACTGCGCTTTTAACTTAGTCAAAAAGTGCTTGAAAAGGTAGTAACTTCGAGGATAACGGTGCTTGATTGCTTTCTGAATTTTCAGTGCTGATTGTGTGTCTGGCAAGTTGTCGCGACAAACACTCGCGAATACGAAGGCAAGTGCCACATTTTGCCAGAAAATATTGTCGCTGGGAAACGTCACACCATATATATGGGTGATATACGTTTTAGCGTCCTTTTGAATGGCTTGCGCAAATACAGACAGAAGCTTTTCACCAGCAATGGTATCGACTTGATTGAGCACTTTCGCCAAAAGAAAATTCTGTTCAGTGATGGACTCGCCATTGTTTAGCGAGTCAGAAAGTTTCTTAAAAAGCGCGTCAGTTGTTGGGCCAAGCTGCAACGCGCTGGTGATCAAAGATGTGATTCTTGCTTGCAAGTTTTGTTGTTTAGGCGTTACTAGAATCGCATTCATATCAGTTTGACCAAGACGAAGTGGTATATGCTCAGGCGCATTGGCATAGGCGCCAGCGCAAAGCAACTGAACACGGTTATTCAATGCCGTGATGTTATTGACGTGATCAAAATTTGCCAGTTTGATCAACTCGTTTGGTGCGATCAAGATCTCTTTATTGATTTGATCAGCCTGTTGTTGAAGGTACATCGCCGCAAACGTAATGCGCTCGTTTAAAGGTCGATCGCTAAAAGCGCTTAGTTTAATCTGAACTGCTGCACTTTTGAACCAGACGCGCGCTGCTTTGAAAATTTCAGTTGTTCCTGAATAGATGTAACGAAAAGCAGTGGTTTGTTGCTGGTTGGTGTGCGTGAAAAGATAGTGTTGATCTGATGAACCTAGCATCTGCACATTTTTAATATACAAGTAGCCACTTTCGGCGGTGCCATCTGCCGTCGTTGCATTGTTCTCACTTTGCAACTTCTTTTTGAGTGTCCCTGGATGATCCTTATAGTTGGCACAATCAATGATTTTAAACACAGCTGTTTTCTTAAGCACTTCACGACGAATGGCTTCGTGATAAATTGCCTGAGCAAATGGCAATTTGCCACTACCGGCTGGACCAGTGATGAAGATCGGCAATCCATGTGTTGGATAGACGATTGCTTCGATTGCCAGCTGAATGTTAGTGCTTAAACTACCGTGGACACCGATTAAGTCGTCAAAAGCGGAATGGGCCCGCTTGACTTGCCAGTAAACTGGTCTACTGCCGGTCTTGAGCAGTTTGCCTTGCTTTTCGAGCTTAGATAAATAACTACTGGTCACGCCGCGTGTTAGCCCCACTGCATCGGCAGCCTGATTAGTTGTGATTCGTTCAGTTGGAAAGTGTTGCACAATTGTCGCATAAAGTTTTTCTACTGCGTTCAAAGAAACCACCCCTTAAGCACTATTTTTGTAAATTAAGCACAACGTCTTCGTGACTTTTATTAGTAATGCGCTTAGCATAATGATTGTAAGCGTTAACCTTGTTGACGTCCAGATATAGAGAGAAAACGACTTACATAACGATTGCAGAAGGGAGGGCGTTCCTCGCGGGGACAACCGCAATACTGTCCGAACAATAATGGATCACTTTCAGTTGTACTTCGGTTGATTGTCGCCTTTTGCGGTAAATACATATTTTCATAGTCTTGATAAAAGGATGATTTAGATGAAATATTTGCTTCTTGTCAGTCACGGTGATTTCTCCAGTGGCTTAAAGCAAACCTTGGGTATGTTTGCGGGCGATGATGCGATTGGTTCTGTCATTGCGGTTGGTTTAAAACCCGATGAAGCAGCTTCAACATTTGGAACACGGTTTGAGGCATTGCTAAAGACCCTGCCAGAGGATGCAAGCTTTGTTGTTCTGGCAGATATTGTCGGCGGTAGTCCACTCACAACGGTTTGCAACATTTTGAACGACCATGGCAAGCTGCAAGATACGCTTGTTCTTGGCGGGATGAACTTCCCAATGGCGTTAACCACATTGATGTCGAAAGACAGTTTAGATAACTCAGCGTTAAAAGAAAAAGCATTTTCAGAAGCAACCGCGGCCATCAAAGAATTTCAGACGACCTCATCAGAAGCTTCTGACGATGACGATATTTAAGGAGTGAGCAAAATGGCAATTTCGTTTGTACGTATTGATGATCGCATGATTCATGGCTTGATCACGGTTCGTTGGGGCAAGGAATACCCGATGGATGGGATTATTGCGGTAAACGACAAAGCGGCAAACAATCCGATTTTGAAGGAAGCCTATATGGCAGCGTCTGACAAGAAGACCTTCGTTTGGACGTTAGATCATTTTGACAAGGTTAAGGATAAGGTGTTGAACTCAGCAACCAAGTATTTTCTCATCACCAAGAGTCCTCAAGATATGAAAAAGATCTTGGTCGATATGAACTTCAAGCCGGGCGACATTAAAACAGTTGTTGTCGGTCCAGGTAATGATCGCGACAACGCGGTCAAACTCGGAGACAATCAGTCCTTTACCCAAGAGGAAGGCGATGCCTTTGAAGCGATTGAGAAGGCTGGTTATAAAGTTGAGTTTGCGCTGTTGCCAGATCAGCGGATTGGTAGTTGGGACAAATTCAAGTCACGCTTTGGGTATTAATGGTTGAACAATAACGCGCTCGCAGTCGCAGAAACCTGCACATAAGGACCTTGGCCGCAATGGTCAAAGTGCGACCATCACGTCCAAGGCCACTTATGCTCCGGTTTCTAAACGCTCCTGCTCACGCTCACAAAAAAGGAAGGTAAGAAAAATGACAATTAGTTGGTTTCAGGCAGCTATTTTAGGTGTTTTCGCTTGCTTATGTTCCAACTCATGTATGGCTGGTCAAGCGGTTGGTAATTATACCATTGGCCGTCCATTGGTTGGGGGTCTTGTCTGTGGCATTATTCTAGGTAATCTTCAGTTAGGGATTGCCTGCGGGGTTGCGATGCAGTTGGTTTATATCGCATTGGTTACCCCAGGTGGTACTGTTTCTGCCGATGTTCGTGCTATTTCTTATATTGGGATTCCTCTAGCAATGGTTGCAATTTCTTCGCAAGGATTGAATCCGCTGGGTGGCGGTGCTGCTAACTTGGCTAAGTCAGTTGGGACATTAGTCGGAACTGTCGGGACGGTTTTGTACTACGCTGTTGCAACAATGAACCTGGTTTGGCAGTCCTTTGGTTGGAAAGACGTTCATAATGGCAAGATTGATAAATTAACAGCTGTTAACTTTGGCTGGCCTTGGATCTCACATGCATTGTTCTCATTTTTACCAACAATGTTACTCACATACTACGGTGCTACGGCGGTTACAGCTTTGCGTAGTGCCTTACCAATGGACGGCATTGCCATGAAGACACTGTTCACGGTCGGCGGCATGCTGCCATGTGTCGGGATTGCGATTCTGCTTCGGCAAATTGTTGGTAAAGCAGCTGATTTCATTCCGTTCTTAGTTGGATTCACACTTGCTGCTTCACTACACTTGAACTTAGTCTCAGTCACAGTTGTATCGTTACTGTTTGCGGTTATTATTTATGAAATTGAGATGTCTGGTTCTAACAACACACCTTCAAAGGATAGTGCAGCACCAGCAGATGGACCAAGTGACGATGATGATGAGGAGGATATTTGATCATGGAAACGACAAATGACATGAAAAAGCTTGATCACAAAACACTGACAAAATCTTTTCATCGTTGGTTCTGGGGTGCGTTGACCTGCTTTTCACAAGAACATATGCAGACTTTTGGGTATATGGCATCAATGCTGCCAATTCTCAGAAAACTGTATCCAAAACATGATGACCAGGTCAAAGCTATTCAAGCCTATACTGCGTTCTTCAACACCAATCCAATGCTTGGGACGGTGATTGTCGGAGTTACGGCCAGCATGGAACAGGCGCGTGCGAACGGTAAAGAAATTGACGGCGAGACCATTAACGATATGCGTGCTGGCCTGATGGGCCCAATCGCTGGTATTGGTGATTCATTGATTGATGGGACATTGATTCCCATTCTCTTAGGGATTTCCCTTGGTATGTCAACTGGCGGTTCACCAGTCGGGGCGATTTTCTACATTGTTGCCTGGGTATTGATGGCATACTTTGGCCAACGTTTCCTTTATTTCCGTGGTTATCGCTTCGGTGATCAAGCGGTTAGCTTCTTGGTTGGTAAACAAGGCGCGGCTGTTCGTCACGCTATCGGGATTGTCGGCAGTATGGTTGTTGGTGGGGTTCTGGCATCATGGGTTAACGTCACAACCTCACTCAAGTTGCGCGGTGCTGATGGCAAAGTCTTCCTGAATCTGCAAGACAAGCTGAACAGCATCTATCCTGGTTTGCTGACAGTACTTGTAACATTATTCTGCTGGTGGTTGATGGCTAAGAAGCATGTTTCAGCTATCTGGACCATGCTGTTACTCGTTGTTGTTTCGCTCGTCGGTGTTCTAGTTGGTTTCTTCAACCCTGGCCTGTCTTACTAAACTACGAACGTGTATGGAAGAAGGAAAATCAAAATGACAATTGACGAAATGACTAAGGGATACGAAAAAGAAGTTGCGTATCAGAAGCATATGTTGAAAAACCTAGGCTACTGGTTTCAACTTTGCACCATTCTCAGTGGCGTTGGCATTGTTCTGATCTACTTCTTCCATGGCAAGACCTTGTGGTTAAACATCGTTGGCATTGTGCTCTTAGTCCTGGGTGCACTGGGCATGTTGATGTTCGGGTATTCAGGTTGGAAAGGGCAGCAGAATGTTCGCGCGGTTGTTGACGACTATGACAAGAAAATCAAATATTTTCAAAAGAAGGTTCGTCAGCAGACAGGAATTACGCCCAAAGTCAAATAGCTCCTGGTACAGTTAACTTTAATTGTAGGTGCTTCATTTATCAGTGATCAGTGCAACTATGGCAGGACTGAGAAGTCGGTGATATTCAGTTCTCACCGATTTTTTGTGTGACGGATTTACAATTCAAGTGCAACAAATTAGTCAAATAGAAAGACTCATAGCCTGAGTCCTTGTAAGAT
>NZ_BOLV01000021.1 GCF_016861845.1 Lacticaseibacillus suilingensis | reverse complement strand
ATGGAGGATTAGCTCAGTTGGGAGAGCGTCTGCCTTACAAGCAGAGGGTCACAGGTTCGAGCCCTGTATCCTCCATTGAGCCGTTAGCTCAGTCGGTAGAGCATCTGACTTTTAATCAGAGGGTCGACAGTTCGAGCCTGTCACGGCTCATTTTTTCCTTTTTTCCATTAGTTTCTGATCTGCGGGTGTGGCGGAACTGGCAGACGCGCTAGATTTAGGTTCTAGTGGTTTATACCGTGGGGGTTCGAGTCCCTTCACCCGCATCACGCCGACTTAGCTCAGCTGGCAGAGCACCTGTCTTGTAAACAGGGGGTCGGAGGTTCGAACCCTCTAGTCGGCAGTAATATCAGTTTCATGCGGAAGTAGTTCAGTGGTAGAACGCCACCTTGCCATGGTGGAGGTCGCGGGTTCGAATCCCGTCTTCCGCTTTTGCGAGCCGCCGGGATGGCGAAACTGGTAGACGCACAGGACTTAAAATCCTGCGGTAAGTGATTACCGTGTCGGTTCGAACCCGACTCTCGGCATGAATATTTTGCACCCATAGCGCAATTGGATAGAGTGTCTGACTACGAATCAGAAGGTTGTAGGTTCGACTCCTACTGGGTGCATTCCGGGTCACCGGAGAGAACTATGCGGAAGTAGTTCAGTGGTAGAACGCCACCTTGCCATGGTGGAGGTCGCGGGTTCGAATCCCGTCTTCCGCTTCATCGGGAAGTAGCTCAGCTTGGTAGAGCACTACGTTCGGGACGTAGGGGTCGCAAGTTCGAATCTTGTTTTCCCGATCGTCGAACTGACGTCAATGACGTCAGTTTTTTTGATTCTCATTTGAGTGCAGCGTTATGTGAAAAACGTCTCTTGGCGAGGTTGCTGGTAATTCTGGTGATATCCAGTATAATTAAAGTCAAGATTAGTCAAAGTCAAAGGGGTGAGGCGAATGCAAGGTCAGAATATTTCTGATGTGATCGAGCATTATTTGAAAGCCATGCTGGGGTCGACGCGCCAGGTGGAAATCAGTCGCGCAGAAATTGCTCAGCAGTTCAATTGTGTGCCATCACAGATCAATTATGTGATCAAAACGCGTTTTACCCCGCAACGCGGTTATGTCGTGGAAAGCAAGCGTGGCGGCGGGGGCTACATCCGCATTTTGAAAGTGCACTTGCGCGATGATCAGGATTTGCTGGCGATGATGGTGGCCAATATGCCACCAGCCATCCGCGAGCGAGATGCGCAGGTGTTGATCCAGCAGCTGTATGATGCTGATGTGATCGACCGCCAAGAAGGCAATATGATGCTGACGGTGCTGAGCCACCACACCTTGCAGCAAGGCGATCGCCAAGCCGAAGATGAGCTGCGGTCGCGATTGCTGCTTGCTTTTCTTGCCAGTTTGCGGTATGAAAGATAGAACTTAGATGGGATTTCCCATTTTGGCCAAATGGCCGCCAAAGGAGTGTGCTTATGGACAACCTATTTACCCCAAGTGCAAAAAACGTGTTACTGATCGCGCAGGAGCAGGCGAAGTACTTCCATCACCATGCTGTGGGCACAGAACACTTGCTGATGGCGCTGGTGATCGAGCAAGAAGGCATCGCCGGGAAGACGCTGCGGCAATTGGGCATTACTGAAGAAGACATTCATGACGAAATCGAACGCTTCACCGGTTATGGTACCGTTGATGCGGGGCAGGCGGCTGATAGTTATTTGCCGTACTCGCCCAAGGGCAAAGAGATTTTGAGCTTTGCCGGTGACGAAGCCAAGCGGCTCGGCGCGCTGAAAATCGGCACCGAGCACATTTTGCTAGGGCTACTGCGCGAAGACGACATTCTGGCGGCTCGCATTTTGCAAAACCTGGAATTGAGTCTGGCCAAGGTGCGGCAGTTGGTGCTCAAGAAAATGGGGATCACCGAATCAGCGGCTAAGCATCGCAGCGGCGCCCAGCGGCAGGCCAAGCCGGCCAGCCAAGGCACGCCGACTCTGGACAACCTGGCTCGGGATTTGACCCAGCTGGCCCGGGAAAACAAAATGGATCCTGTAGTTGGCCGGGACAAGGAAGTCCGGCGGTTGATCCAGATTCTGGCTCGGCGCACCAAGAATAACCCGGTGTTAATTGGCGAACCTGGGGTGGGTAAAACCGCCATTGCTGAAGGCTTCGCCGAAAAAATCGTCGCCGGTCAAGTACCGGCCGACATGCAAAACAAGCGGCTCATGGCTTTGGATATGGGCTCCTTGGTGGCGGGGACCAAATACCGGGGTGAATTCGAAGATCGCCTGAAAAAGGTGATCGACGAAATTTACGCTGATGGCAATGTCATTCTCTTTATCGATGAATTGCACACCTTAATTGGGGCCGGTGGGGCAGAAGGTGCCATTGATGCCAGCAACATCTTGAAGCCCGCTTTGGCGCGCGGTGAGTTGCAGCTGATTGGGGCCACGACCTTGGATGAATACCAAAAGTACATCGAAAAGGACGCCGCGTTGGAACGCCGCTTTGCTACCATCCAAATCAACGAGCCAAGTCAGGCGGAAGCCGAAGAAATCTTGCGCGGGTTGCGGCCGCGGTATGAAGCCCACCATGGCGTGACGATTACTGATGAGGCGCTGCATGAGGCCGTCACCCTGTCTTCCCGGTATATTTCTAGCCGGTTCCTGCCAGATAAGGCGATTGACTTGATTGACGAAAGTGCGGCCAAGGTGCGGCTGGATGAATCGGATAAGCCAACCAAAGCTGACAAGCTGCAAAAACAGTTGCGGGAAACTGTGCAAGCGAAAGATGATGCCATCATGCATCAGGACTTCGAAGCGGCCGCGACCATCCGCGAAAAGGAGCAAAAGCTCCGGGCTAAACTCGAAGCGTCGCCAGAACCTGTGAATGAAAATGGCGTCCGCACCGATGTCAAAGTCACGCCGGAAGACGTAGCCGCAGTGGTTTCACAGTGGACTGGGGTGCCGGTCACCCAGCTGCAAAAGAAGGAAAGTGAACGCCTCGTCAACCTGGAAAAGGTGCTGCATGAACGCGTCGTGGGCCAGGAAGAAGCAGTTTCTGCCGTGTCCCGTGCCATTCGCCGGGCCCGCAGCGGGTTGAAAGATCCCACGCGGCCAATCGGCTCCTTTATGTTCCTCGGCCCTACTGGGGTCGGGAAAACCGAGCTGGCGAAGGCCTTGGCTGAGGCCATGTTCGGGTCCGAAGACGCGATGATTCGCGTGGACATGTCTGAGTACATGGAGAAATACAGCACCAGCCGCCTGATTGGGGCGGCCCCAGGTTATGTGGGCTACGATGAAGGCGGTCAGCTGACAGAAAAGGTTCGCAACAAGCCGTACTCCGTGGTGCTGCTGGATGAAGTGGAAAAGGCGCATCCGGATGTCTTCAACATTTTGCTGCAGGTGCTGGATGATGGCTTCCTGACGGATTCCAAAGGCCGCCGGGTTGATTTCCGCAACACGATTTTGATTATGACGTCGAACATCGGCGCTACGGCGCTGCGCGATGACAAGAGCGTCGGGTTCGGCGCGCAAGCCGCCAGCCAGGACTTCGCTTCGATGCAAAGTCGGATGCTGGAAGAACTTAAGCGGGCGTTCCGGCCAGAGTTCTTGAACCGAATCGACGAAACGGTGGTCTTCCACAGCTTAACGGCGCCAGAACTGCACGAAATCGTGAAGATCATGGCCAAACAGGTGCTGCACCGCCTGAGTGATCAAGACGTGACCGTCAAGATTACGCCGGCTGGCATCAACGCCGTGGCGAAAGCCGGGTTTGATCCGGAATACGGTGCCCGGCCAATTCGCCGGGCGCTGCAGCGGGACGTCGAAGATCAGCTCAGTGAACTGCTGCTGACCGGGCAAGCCGGCGCCGGCGATACCATCACCATCGGGGCCACCAAAGGCAAGCTGACGTTCCATGTGAAGAAGGCGGCCCAACCAGAGGCGCCGGTGCACGCCTAGCAGCGCTTGACATTTAAATTGAACGGCAGTATAGTTAATGCAATTGCATTTCGGTTAGGACATCAGTTGCGGCGATCTATTGTCCGTTGCAACGCATAAAAAAACGCAAAAGTAGCAGAGGGATTTAAACTTTCTACTTTTCGTTTTTTTTTGCTCAAAATGTTCGTCAACCACCGATTGTAATTTTAATTTAACCGTCGTTACGTTTTTTTTACAATCAAGATGGCCGAAAAATCCAATGAGGGGTGAACAATTTGGCAGGACACGCAGGACATTTAGTGAATTACGGTAAGCATCGCACTCGCCGTTCCTATTCCCGCATTAAAGAAGTACTCGATCTGCCTAACTTGATCGAGATTCAGACCAATTCCTATCAATGGTTCCTAGACGAAGGGCTCAAGGAAATGTTCGATGACATTATGCCAATCGAAGACTTCCAAGGGAAACTGTCACTGGAATACGTTGACTATCAGCTGCTGGAACCAAAGTACACGGTGGAGGAAGCGCGCCAGCATGACGCCAACTATTCCGCACCGCTGCACGTGACGCTGCGTTTGACCAATCACGAGACTGGTGAAATCAAGTCGCAAGACGTCTTCTTTGGTGACTTCCCACTGATGACCAAGCAAGGGACCTTTATCATCAACGGGGCCGAGCGGGTTATCGTTTCCCAACTGGTGCGCTCGCCTGGGGTTTACTACAACAGTGAAACCGATAAGAACTCCCGTGTGACCTATGGCACCACGGTGATTCCTAACCGCGGCGCTTGGCTGGAATACGAAACCGACGCCAAGGACTTGGCGTATGTCCGCATCGACCGCACCCGGAAGATTCCAATGACCGAACTGGTGCGCGCGCTGGGCTTTGGCGCGGACCAAGACATTCTCGACATTTTTGGCGACAACGATTCCTTGATGTTGACGCTGGAAAAAGACGTCCACAAGAACACTGATGACTCGCGCACCGATGAATCCTTGAAGGACATTTACGAACGGCTACGTCCTGGCGAACCGAAGACCGCTGATTCGTCGCGTTCCTTGCTGTACGCGCGGTTCTTCGATCCAAAGCGCTATGACATGGCGAATGTTGGTCGCTACAAGGTCAACAAGAAACTGAGCCTGAAGACCCGCCTGTTGGGCCAGACCCTGGCAGAAACGTTGGCTGACCCTGATACGGGTGAAGTCATCGTGCAAAAAGGCACCAAAATCGACCGGCACATCATGGAAACCTTAGGCGGCTTTTTGGACCGCGACGATTTCAAGACCGTTACCTTCCAGCCTTCTGACCAAGGCGTGGTGACCGATCCGATGACGGTGCAAGTGATCAAGGTTTACTCCCAGGTCAACCCAGAAAAGGAAATCAAGTTGATTGGCAATGGCCACATTGACAAGAAGACCAAGCACTTGACCCCAGCCGACATCATTGCGTCCATGAACTACTTCTTGAACTTGCAAGAAGGCCTGGGCGCCACTGATGATATCGACCACTTGGGCAACCGCCGGATTCGTTCCGTCGGTGAATTGCTGCAAAACCAGTTCCGGATCGGCTTGTCCCGGATGGAGCGGGTGGTGCGTGAACGGATGTCGATTCAAGACACCGCCACCATCACACCACAGCAGTTGATCAACATTCGGCCGGTGGTGGCTTCCATTAAGGAATTCTTCGGCAGTTCCCAGCTGTCACAGTTCATGGATCAGACTAACCCACTGGGCGAATTAACCCATAAGCGGCGTCTGTCTGCCCTTGGACCTGGTGGTTTGACCCGTGACCGGGCCGGTTATGAAGTGCGTGACGTGCACTACACGCATTACGGCCGGATGTGTCCGATTGAAACCCCAGAAGGCCCGAACATCGGGCTGATCAACAGTCTGGCTTCCTACGCGGTGGTTAACCCTTATGGTTTCATCGAGACCCCATATCGCCGTGTTTCTTGGACTGACCATAAAGTCACGAACAAAATCGACTATTTGACTGCCGATGAAGAAGATAACTATGTGGTTGCACAGGCCAACGCCAAGCTGAACGATGATGGCTCTTTTGCTGAAGATGCCATTTTGGCCCGGGCGAAGGATGTCAACATTGAAACCACACCAGAACACATCGACTACATGGACGTTTCGCCTAAGCAGGTAGTTGCGGTCGCAACGGCTTGCATTCCGTTCTTGGAAAACGATGACTCCAACCGGGCCCTCATGGGTGCGAACATGCAGCGTCAGGCGGTGCCTTTGATCAACCCGCATGCCCCACTGATTGGGACCGGGATGGAATACAAGGCCGCCCATGACTCTGGGATTGCCGTTTTGGCTGAACATGCAGGGACTGTTGATTACGTGGATGCGAAAACCATTCGCATTCGCCGCGACGATGGCGCCGTGGACAAGTACTCCCTGATGAAGTTCCGCCGGTCTAACGCCGGTAAGAACTACAACCAGCGGCCAATTGTCCGCATTGGCGATAAAGTCGATGAAGACGAAATCATTGCCGATGGCCCAGCTATGGAAAATGGCGAACTGGCTTTGGGGCAAAACCCAGTCATCGCCTTCATGACTTGGAACATGTACAACTACGAAGACGCGATTGTGCTTTCTGAAAAGCTGGTGCGTGATGATGCCTACACCTCGATTCATATTGAAGAATACGAATCCGAAGCGCGTGACACCAAGCTCGGACCGGAAGAAATCACCCGTGAAATTCCGAACGTCGGCGAAGACGCATTGAAGGACTTGGATGAATTCGGGATCGTGCGCATCGGGGCGGAAGTCCGCGATGGCGATATCCTGGTCGGCAAGGTCACGCCTAAAGGGGTCACCGAGCTGTCTGCTGAAGAGCGTCTGTTGCATGCCATTTTCGGGGAAAAGGCGCGTGAAGTACGTGATACCTCACTGCGGGTTCCTCATGGCGGCGGCGGGATCATTCAAGACGTCAAAATCTTCACGCGTGAAGCCGGCGATGAATTGTCCCCAGGCGTTAACATGATGGTCCGCGTTTACATCACCCAGAAGCGTAAGATTCAGGTCGGTGATAAGATGTCTGGTCGTCACGGGAACAAAGGGACCGTTTCGGTGGTTGTGCCTGAAGAAGATATGCCATTCCTGCCTGATGGGACCCCGGTTGACATTTTGCTGTCACCCATGGGTGTGCCATCACGTATGAACATCGGTCAGGTGCTGGAATTGCACTTGGGGATGGCGGCCCGCAAACTGGGTATTCACATTGCCACCCCAGTCTTTGACGGGGCCAATGATGACGACCTGTGGGCCACCATTAAAGAAGCCGGTATGGCCAGCGATGGCAAGTCCGTGCTTTATGATGGTCGCACTGGGGAACCATTTGAAAATCGTGTTTCTGTCGGGGTCATGTACTACCTGAAACTGGCTCACATGGTTGACGATAAGATCCATGCTCGTTCCATTGGACCTTACTCCTTGGTTACGCAGCAGCCACTGGGTGGTAAAGCCCAGTTCGGTGGCCAGCGCTTCGGGGAAATGGAAGTTTGGGCCCTTGAAGCTTATGGGGCGGCTTACACCTTGCAAGAAATCTTAACCTACAAGTCAGATGACGTGGTGGGCCGGGTCAAGACCTACGAAGCCATTGTCAAAGGCGAACAGATTCCACAACCAGGCGTGCCAGAATCATTCCGCGTGTTGGTCAAGGAACTGCAAGCCTTGGGTCTGGACATGAAAGTGCTCGACCAAGACAAGAACGAAATCGAACTGCGCGACATGGACGATGACGACGATGACGTTGTTTCCGTTGATGCTTTGGCGAAATTCGCCCAGCAGCAAGAAGAAAAGAAGGCGCAAGAAGCAGCCACCGCTGCCACGAACGCTAACTCGACCGACGATACTAACAAATAGGAGGTTAGCCCTTTGATTGATGTCAATAAATTTGAAAGCATGCAAATCGGCCTGGCCTCGCCTGACAAAATTCGCAGCTGGTCCTACGGGGAAGTTAAAAAGCCCGAAACGATCAACTACCGGACGCTGAAGCCAGAGCGAGATGGGCTGTTTGACGAACGCATCTTCGGGCCAACCAAGGACTGGGAATGTGCCTGCGGGAAGTACAAGCGGATCCGCTATAAAGGCATCGTTTGCGACCGCTGCGGGGTTGAAGTCACGCGCTCCAAGGTGCGCCGCGAACGCATGGGCCACATCGAATTAGCCGCGCCAGTTTCTCATATCTGGTACTTCAAAGGCATTCCAAGCCGGATGGGTCTGGTTTTGGACATGTCACCACGGGCCCTCGAAGAAGTGATCTACTTCGCTTCTTACGTTGTGATTGACCCAGGCGACACTGCCTTGGAGAAGAAGCAACTGCTGACCGAACGCGAATACCGTGAAAAGCGGGACGAATACGGCCAGGGCTTCAATGCCAAAATGGGGGCCGAAGCGGTTAAGGAATTGCTACAGCAAGTCGACCTCGCCAAAGAAGTCGCTGAGCTGAAGGAAGACCTGAAGTCCGCGCAAGGCCAAAAGCGCACGCGCGCCATTCGCCGGTTGGACATCTTGGATGCCTTCCTGGTTTCTGGCAACGACCCGGCTTGGATGGTTATGGATACTATTCCCGTCATTCCACCGGATCTGCGGCCAATGGTTCAGCTTGAAGGTGGCCGGTTTGCCACTTCTGACCTGAACGATTTGTACCGCCGCGTCATCAACCGTAACAACCGGTTGAAGCGCCTGCTTGACCTCAATGCGCCAAGCATCATTGTGCAAAACGAAAAGCGGATGCTGCAGGAAGCCGTTGACGCCTTGATCGACAACGGCCGCCGTGGCCGTCCGGTCACCGGGCCAGGCAATCGTCCTTTGAAGTCTTTGAGCCACATGCTCAAAGGGAAGCAGGGCCGGTTCCGTCAGAATTTGCTCGGTAAGCGGGTTGACTATTCCGGTCGTTCCGTTATCGACGTTATGCCGACGTTGAAGTTCTATCAATGTGGTTTGCCGCGGCCAATGGCTTTGGAATTATTCAAGCCATTTGTCATGCATGAATTGGTGGCGCGCGGGCTGGCTAGCAACATCAAGAATGCCCGCCGCAAAATTGACCGTGAAGATGAAGACATCTGGGATGTGCTCGAAGATGTCATCAAGGAACGGCCAGTGCTGCTGAACCGCGCCCCTACGCTTCACCGCCTGGGGATTCAGGCTTTTGAACCGGTGTTGGTTGATGGTAAGTCCATCCGCCTGCACCCGCTGGTTTGTGAAGCCTACAACGCCGACTTTGATGGGGACCAGATGGCGATTCACGTGCCACTGTCCGATGAAGCCCAAGCCGAAGCGCGCCTTTTGATGCTGGCGGCGCACCACATCTTGGCGCCTCGTGATGGTAAGCCAATCGTTACGCCTTCTCAGGATATCGTTTTGGGTAACTACTACCTGACGATGGAACAAAAAGGCCGCGAAGGCGAAGGCATGATCTTCAAGGATGCTAACGAAGTGCTGATGGCGCTGCAAAATGGCTATGTCCACTTGCACAGCCGCATCGGCTTGGCGGTGGCTTCCTTGCCAGAAAAGCCATTCACCGATGACCAGCGTCACCAGATCATGGTCACCACGGTTGGCCGTGTGATCTTTAACCAGATCATGCCGGCAGACTTCCCGTATCTGAACGTGGCCACGCAAGACAATATCGTCAATGGCGTGCCAGATCGCTTCTTCTTGAAGCCAGGTGAGGATATCCATGCTTACCTGCAAGATGCCCCAATTAACGAACCGTTCAAGAAGGGCTTCTTGTCTGACATCATTGCTGAAGTCTTCAAGACGTACAAAGTGCAGCGGACCTCTGATCTGCTGGATGACATGAAGACCTTGGGTTACACCCAGGCCACGAACTCCGGGATCACCGTTGGGGTGGCCGACGTGCCTGAACTGGCCGAAAAGCCAGCCATCGTTGATGCGGCCCACAAGAAGGTTGCCACTGTGTCCAAGCAGTTCCGCCGTGGGTTGATTACCGACCAGGAACGCCATGATCGGGTCATCTCGATTTGGAACGACGCCAAAGACGAAATTCAGCAAAAGCTGATCGACGCCTTTGACCCGAATAACCCAATCTCCATGATGAGTGATTCCGGGGCGCGTGGTAACATCTCAAACTTTACTCAGCTTGCCGGGATGCGTGGCCTGATGGCGGCGCCAAACGGTGGGATGATGGAAGTGCCAGTGCTGTCGAACTTCCGTGAAGGCTTGTCCGTTATGGAAATGTTCATGTCCACTCACGGGGCCCGTAAAGGGATGACCGATACCGCCCTGAAGACGGCCGATTCAGGTTACCTGACCCGGCGGCTGGTGGATGTGGCGCAGGATGTCATTGTCCGCGAAGAAGACTGTGGCACCGATCGCGGTTTGGTCGTTTCGGCCATTCGCGAAGGGAACGAAATGATTGAACCGCTGTACGACCGCTTAGTTGGCCGTTACGCGCAAAAGTCAGTTGTTAACCCTGAAACCGGTGACGTCATTGTCAAGAAGAACGAAATGATCGATGAAGATAAGGCGCAAGCTGTCGTTGATGCCGGCGTCCAAACTGTCACCATCCGCTCCATCTTCACCTGCAACACCCGTCATGGGGTTTGCCAAAAGTGCTACGGCCGCAACTTGGCCACTGGCGAACAGGTTGAAGTCGGCGAAGCCGTTGGGACCGTGGCTGCGCAGTCAATCGGCGAACCTGGTACCCAGCTGACCATGCGTAACTTCCATACCGGCGGTGTTGCCGGCGGCGAAGATATCACGCAAGGGCTGCCTCGTGTTCAGGAAATCTTTGAAGCCCGTAATCCTAAAGGGCTGGCGGTCATCAGTGAAGTTGACGGGACGATTTCGGCCATCGATGAAAATCCGGCTGAACACAGCCGTGAAATCACCGTTGAAGGCCAAACCGATACCCGGACTTACAGCGTGCCATACGCTTCATCGGTTGCCGTTGCTGAAGGCGACCATGTTGATCGCGGCGGCCGTTTGACCGGGGGCTCAATTGATCCTAAGCAGTTGATCAAGGTGCAAGACGTCTTGACCACCGAAAACTATCTGCTGGCGGAAGTCCAGAAAGTTTATCGGATGCAGGGGGTTGAAATCGGCGATAAGCATATCGAAGTGATGGTTCGGCAGATGCTGCGCAAGATCCGCGTCATGGATCCAGGCGACACTGACATTTTGCCAGGGACCTTGCTGGACATTGCGGACTTCAAGGATCGCAACCAGCAGACCTTGATTGCCGGTGGGATTCCTGCTACTGGTCGCCCAGTACTGCTGGGGATCACCAAGGCATCGCTGGAAACCAACAGTTTCTTGTCGGCCGCTTCCTTCCAGGAAACCACTCGGGTCCTCACGGATGCTTCCATCCGCGGGAAGAACGATCCGCTGGTCGGCTTGAAGGAAAATGTCATCATCGGGAAGATCATTCCTGCTGGGACTGGGATGGCCACCTACCGTCACATGGAACCCAAGACGGTCGGCACCGTTTCCGACAGCGTCTACTCCATCTCTGATCTTGAAAAGAAGATGAAGGAAGAAGACGCCGCTAACGCAGAGCCAAAGCAAGATTAAGCACGAAAAGGAGCCGGTTGGGCATTTTGCCCAGCCGGCTTTTTTGATTCAGGCTGTGGAGGTAAGCCGTACTTAGCCGGACAGATAGCTTAGCATCAGGCATTGCCGCTGAAAGCGGCGATGCCTGATGTGTAGCTAGCTGCTCCGGCGTTGGCTTACCGCAACGCAACTACAACAGGCTGCGAAGGTCGGTGGTTTTTGCTCGATGAGTAGCCTAGCTCTGAGCATTGCCGGCGTTTTTTGCCGGTGACGCTCAGAGCGTAGCTACTCGCTCGAGCGTTGCCGACCTGAGCGCAATTATAACAGGCAGCGGAGGGTGGCCAACCGTAGCGCATCTGCGCTGGCTGTGAGGGCTGGTAACCACACGTAATGCACCGATCAACTCACAATCACCATCAGCAAATACGCTAGCTGCAGATCCACCAGAAAGGGGATGGTTCCTGGCCGCACTAGCCCGTGTCCTACCCCAATCACGCAAGCCATCAGCACGAACACCAAACTCGCCAGCGCCGGCATGCCTAAAGTCAGCGCACTAATGGCGAGGACATCGGCGCTGCCAAGCCCCTGGGTAACAATGCTCAAGCCAGATAAAGCGACTAGCCAGCCAAGCCCCACCAACCAATGCGACGGGGTGGTTAAAGCGACAAGCAAACACCAGCCGTCAAACCCAAGGGCCGGGACGGTTTGACTTTGCCAATCGCTCAAGGCAAAATACGCGAGCCCCGCCAGCGCTAACAGCTGCGAAGGGGCCAGTAGCACTGCTGCCGCCAGCAGGCCCAGTTGATACAGTAATTGCCAGCGCGTCGGCCGCAAACTGATTAGGCCCAGCACAGCCACCGCCACTATGATAGAATGAACCACATGCCATCACCTCTATCACCAGATTTCGCCAAGGCGTGAAAATACTGGTGCAAACGCCGGAAAGACGCTTGACAGAGGCGGGCAGCGGATAGTACACTGTTTAAGGTTGTTTTTTCCAGTTAATTCGGGTTTGCCCGGACGTCGAACTGGTTAAATACCATTTCGCCGCCGGGCCGGCCATTTTTTATTCGCAAAAAAGAACCGCCTGGATGTGTGGACTTAGAAGATGAATTACCCAAGTATCAGGAAGGAGGAACCTTAGAATGCCAACCATTAACCAATTGGTACGCCAAGGTCGTAAAAGTAATGTAACGAAGTCCGATTCACCTGCTTTGAACTTCGGTTACAACAGTAAGAAGAAGTCACTGACGAACAATCCCGCTCCTCAAAAGCGTGGGGTTGCCACTCGTGTCGGCACCATGACCCCAAAGAAGCCTAACTCCGCGCTGCGTAAGTACGCTCGTGTTCGCTTGTCGAACCTGATCGAAGTTACCGCTTATATCCCTGGGATCGGCCACAACTTGCAGGAACACTCGGTTGTTTTGATCCGTGGGGGCCGTGTTAAGGACTTACCTGGTGTGCGTTATCACATCATCCGTGGGACCCTCGATACCGCCGGTGTTGACGGCCGGATGCAAAGCCGCTCCAAGTACGGTACAAAGCGTCCTAAGAAGTAGTCAGATAATCCCCGCTTTGTGCGGTATTTAGGAATAAGGAGGCAATCAGCATGCCACGTAAAGGCAATGTTTCAAAACGCGATGTTTTACCTGATCCAGTTTACAACTCTAAGCTGGTTACCCGCTTGATCAACCACCTGATGGTTGATGGTAAGCGCGGTAAGGCTCAAACCATTTTGTATGATGCATTCGACATCATCAAGAAGGAAACCGGCAACGAACCTTTGGAAGTCTTCGAACAGGCCATGAAGAACGTTATGCCTGTCCTCGAAGTTAAGGCTCGTCGGATCGGTGGGTCGAACTACCAAGTGCCAATCGAAGTCCGGCCAGACCGGCGGACGACGTTGGGCCTTCGTTGGATCGTTCAGTATTCCCGTCAACGCGGTGAACACAAGATGGACGATCGCTTGGCTCGTGAAATCATGGATGCTGCCAACAACACTGGTGCAGCTGTGAAGAAGCGCGAAGATACGCACAAGATGGCAGATGCCAACCGTGCGTTCGCACACTATCGTTGGTAAGAAGGTTGGCTATTATATCCGTCACTTGGCATATAGTAGCCAATTGTTTTACCTAAAACTTTTAGATAATCGATCAACAATGAGAGGAGTTATTTTTTCACATGGCCAACAAGCGTGAATTTCCGCTGGACCGGACCCGCAACATCGGGATCATGGCCCACATCGATGCTGGTAAGACCACGACGACTGAGCGGATTCTTTACTACACCGGTAAAATCCACAAGATCGGCGAAACCCATGATGGGGCTTCCCAAATGGACTGGATGGCGCAGGAACAAGAACGTGGGATTACCATCACGTCCGCTGCGACGACTGCCTTTTGGAAGGACAACCGGATTAACATCATCGATACCCCAGGGCACGTGGACTTCACTATGGAAGTTGAACGTTCCCTGCGTGTCCTTGATGGTGCCATCACCGTCTTAGATGCTCAGTCTGGGGTGGAACCTCAGACCGAAAACGTTTGGCGTCAGGCATCCACTTACAGCGTGCCGCGGATCGTTTTTGTTAACAAAATGGACAAGATCGGGGCCGACTTCAAGTACTCCGTGAAGACCCTGCATGATCGTTTGGGTGCTAACGCCCATGCGGTTCAGCTGCCAATCGGTGCTGAAGACAACTTCGAAGGCATTATCGACCTGATCGAAATGAAGGCCGACTTGTACGACGAAGATGACTTGGGGACGAAGTGGGATGTCGTTGACATTCCCGACGACTACAAGGAAGAAGCCGAAGCAGCTCGTGCTGACCTGATCGAAGCCGTGGCTGACGTCGATGACGGCATCATGGACAAGTACCTTGAAGGCGAAGAAATCAGCAACGATGAAATCAAGGCGGCCATCCGTAAGGCGACCATCGCCCTTGAATTCTTCCCAGTGCTGGCTGGTTCTGCGTTCAAGAACAAAGGGGTTCAGATGCTGCTGGATGCGGTGGTTGACTACCTGCCATCACCACTGGACGTTAAGCCATACAACGCCCAAGATCCAGAAACTGGCGAAGCGGTTGAACTGCGCGCCGGCGACGATCAAGACTTCGCTGCCTTGGCCTTCAAGATCGCTACCGACCCCTTTGTCGGTCGTTTGACCTACATCCGGGTTTACAGTGGGACTTTGGAAGCTGGTTCATACGTCTTGAACGCTTCCAAGGACAACCGTGAACGTGTCGGCCGGCTGCTGCAAATGCACTCCAATCACCGTGAAGAAATCCCAGAAGTCTTTTCTGGTGATATCGCTGCGGCGATCGGGCTCAAGAACACCACGACTGGGGATTCACTCACAGCCGTTAACCACCCATTGATTCTTGAATCCCTCGAAGTGCCAGAACCGGTTATCCAGGTTTCCATCGAGCCAGACTCCAAGGAAGACCAGGACAAGCTGGATATCGCTTTGCAGAAGCTGTCTGAAGAAGACCCAACCTTCCAAGCTGAAACCAACCCTGAAACTGGCGAAACTTTGATCGCCGGCATGGGCGAATTGCACTTGGATATCATGGTTGACCGGATGAAGCGTGAATTTAAGGTTGCCGCTAAGATTGGTGAACCTCAAGTGGCTTACCGTGAAACCTTCACCAAGACCGCTTCCGCTGAAGGGCGCTTTGTTCGCCAGTCAGGTGGTAAAGGTCAATATGGTGACGTTTGGGTTGAATTTACCCCGAACGAAGAAGGCAAAGGCTTCGAATTCGAAGATGCCATTGTTGGTGGGGTAGTGCCACGTGAATACATCCCAGCTGTAGAACAAGGCCTGAAAGAAGCAATGGCCAATGGTGTGCTTGCGGGCTACCCATTGATCGACGTGAAGGCCAAGCTTTACGATGGTTCTTACCACGAAGTCGATTCTTCTGAAGCGGCCTTTAAGGTTGCGGCTTCCCTGGCGTTGCGCAATGCGGTTAAGGATGCCGGTGCGGTAATTCTCGAACCAATCATGCACGTTGAAGTGGTTGCCCCAGAAGAATACCTTGGCGATGTCATGGGTCAAATCAACTCTCGTCGTGGGAACGTTGAAGGCATGGAACAGCGTGGTAATGCGCAGCTGGTCAATGCTAAGGTACCGCTGGCCGAAATGTTCGGTTATGCGACGACCTTGCGTTCCGCGACCCAGGGCCGTGGGACCTTCACGATGACCTTCGATCACTACACTGCAGTGCCGAAGTCCATCCAAGCCGAGATCATCAAGAAAAACGGCGGCGAAGCTTAATTCGCTACTGGAAGCCACGCCTCGTGCGTGGCTTTTTTGTCTGCTCGTTCAAAAAGAGGGCCTGATCAGTTTTGTCTTGATCAGGCCCCCTTTTGCGTAGAGGGTTGCGCTCACTAAGCTAACGTGGCATTGAGGACAGTTTTGAAATGATTGAGTGCCCATTCCTGGCCGCCTGGCGTGAAGGTGGCCACGGCGTCTTGGTGGATGGTGAGGGGATAATTGAGGTTATACGCGTCGACAGCAGTGTGCAGCACACAGATATCGGTGCAGACCCCGACGAGATGAAGCTCATCGACCTGCCGTTCGCGCAGCCACAGATCCAGTGGCGTACCAGCGAAGCTTGAATAGCGCGTTTTATCGAACAACGTCACCTTCGCATCAGTCTGGTGGGCCGTATACCAAGGGGCCAGTGCCCCGTAAAGTTCGCGCCCCCAAGTGCCACGCACGTTATGGGGCGGGTAGAGCTTGGTTTCGGGGTGATAGGGGTCACCTGGGGTGTGCACATCGGTGGGCAGATACACAAAGTCGCCGGCCTCAGCGAACTGGTCGGCAAGCGCCACGATGCGCTGTTCAATTAGTTGGGCAGGCTTGCCGGCAGTTAAGGCGCCGGTGGCTGCGACGAAATCATTGGTGTAGTCGATAATTAGAAGGGCTTTTGCCATGAGGAACCTCCTTAGGGATTTAGGTTAACTGTAGAAGGTTCGCTGCAAGGTGTCAAGACAGTTCACTTGCCATGAAAACAAGGCGGGTGAATGTGCGGGGATGAGCGAGCAAAAGCCGTTATAGCAATCTTTGTTGCGCCAGCTTTTTTGAAAAAGCCGCCGAAAAGTCTTGTGTTAAACCGCGCTTTTTTGTATACTATCAAGAGTGCTGTGTAAACCGAAGGGGTTACTATGCACTTCTGACTCAAGCTGAGTCAGGGTAGCGTGGATGTGAGAGGTTGCGACACGCCCGGCCGCTTTGCCACGGGGGCGCGACGGGAATTTTCACGGAGCTAGTCTACTAACTGATAATGGACGAAGGAGGTTACACAATGGCAAAACAAAAGATTCGGATCCGGCTTAAGGCTTACGAACACCGGATTCTAGATCAATCAGCAGATAAGATCGTTGAAACTGCAAAGCGCACAGGTGCTGCAATTTCTGGCCCGATCCCTCTGCCAACGGAACGGACCATCTACACGGTGCTGCGTTCCCCGCATAAGTACAAGGATTCTCGGGAACAGTTCGAAATGCGCACACACAAGCGCCTGATCGATATCGTTAACCCGACCCCAAAAACTGTTGACGCTTTGATGAAGCTCGACTTGCCGAGCGGCGTCGACATTGAAATCAAATTATAATCTATAGGAAATTGGAGGTGTACCCATGGCACGTAAAGGAATCTTAGGTAAGAAAATTGGCATGACGCAGGTCTTCACCGAAAACGGCGAACTGGTCCCAGTTACCGTGATCGACGTCACCCCTAACGTTGTCCTGCAAGTTAAGACCGTTGAATCAGACGGCTACGAAGCAGTTCAACTGGGCTACGGCGACAAGCGTGAAGTACTTAGCAACAAGCCAAGCGTCGGTCACGCCAAGAAGGCGGACACGACCCCTAAGCGCTTCATTAAGGAAATCCGTGATGTAGCGCTTAGTGACTATGAAGTTGGCAAGACTGTTTCTGCTGACGAATTTGCAGCTGGCGACATCGTGGACGTCACCGGTACTTCCAAAGGGCATGGTTACCAAGGTAACATCAAGAAGGACGGTCAGTCCCGTGGCCCTATGGCTCACGGTTCTCGTTACCACCGTCGTCCTGGTTCTCTTGGGGCAATCATCAACAAAGTCTTCAAGGGTAAGAAATTGCCTGGGCGGATGGGTAACCATACGCGCACGATGCAAAACTTGACTGTTGTTTCCACCGATTTGGACCACAATGTGATCTTGATCAAGGGCAATGTCCCAGGGGCCAACAAGTCATTCGTTACAATTCGTTCCGCTGTTAAGTCAGCGGCTAAATAACACGAAGGGAGGACATTAACTAATGGCAAACGTTACTTTATTCAAGCAAGATGGCACAGAAAACGGCACCGTTGATCTGAACGATGCAATCTGGGCAATCGAACCCAACGATAACGCCGTGTTTGACGCAGTGCTGATGCAACGCGCTTCCCTTCGTCAAGGTACTCACGCCGTTAAGAACCGTTCCGCCGTTTCCGGCGGCGGTAAGAAGCCATGGCGCCAAAAGGGTACTGGTCGTGCCCGCCAAGGCTCCATCCGTAGCCCACAATGGCGCGGCGGTGGTGTGGTCTTTGGCCCAACGCCTCGTTCCTATAGCTACCGAATCAACAAGAAGGTTAGCCGCTTAGCAATCAAATCAGCGCTTTCCCAGAAAGTGCTGGACAAGGAATTAGTTGTGGTCGACGCTTTGAGCTTTGACCAACCTAAAACCAAGGACTTTGCAGCTGCGCTGGCTTCCTTGAAGATTGAAGAAAAGGCCTTGATCGTCCTTGAAGACGGCAATGACAATGCAGCTTTGGCTGCCCGCAACTTGCCGAATGTCAAGACGATCGTCGCAGATGGCATCAACGTCTTGGATGTTGTGAACTACAACAAACTGATCTTGACCCAATCTGCGCTTCAAAAGATTGAGGAGGTGCTCGCATAATGGCAGCAGCACGCGACATCATTTTACGCCCGATCGTCACCGAGCAATCAATGGCTGACATGGACAACAAGAAGTACACCTTCGAAGTTGCTCGTGATGCCGAAAAGACCGCTGTCCGTCGCGCCGTTGAAGAAATCTTCGACGTGAAGGTCGCTAAGGTCAACATTGCCAACGTTCGCGGCAAAAAGAAGCGCCAAGGTAACTACGTGGGCTACACCCGCAAGCGCCGGAAGGCCATCGTTACTTTGACCGCCGATTCAAACGAAATCAAGATTTTTGAAGACTAGCTTCAAAATTTTCAGATAGGAGGAAACAAGCGTGGGCATTATTAAATACAAACCAACGTCAAACGGCCGGCGGAACATGTCTGGTTCGGATTTCGCTGAAATCACCAAGACCAAGCCGGAAAAGACGCTCCTTGAAAGTCAAAGCCACACTGCTGGCCGTAATGCACAAGGTCACATCACTGTGCGTCACCGCGGCGGTGGTCACAAGCAGTTCTACCGCACCATCGACTTCAAGCGTCAAAAAGATGACGTGGTCGCAACGGTTAAGGCCATCGAATACGATCCTAACCGCACGGCTAACATTGCACTGCTTCACTATGAAGATGGGGTTAAGAGTTACATCTTGGCACCTAAGGGTCTGAACGTTGGCGACAAGATCGTTTCTGGCGATAGCGTCGACATCAAGCCCGGCAATGCAATGCCACTGAAGAACATTCCTGATGGGACCACCATCCACAACATCGAACTCAAGCCTGGTAAAGGCGGCCAGCTGGCTCGCTCTGCCGGTGCTTCCGCTCAACTGCTGGGTAAAAACGATGATGGCAAATACGTCACCGTTCGTCTGGCTTCCGGTGAAGTGCGCATGATCCTTTCGGTCAACCGCGCCACGATTGGTGCTGTCGGCAATGAACAACACGAACTGATCAGCATTGGTAAAGCTGGCCGCAAGCGCTGGTTGGGCTTCCGTTCAACCGTCCGTGGGTCAGTTATGAACCCTAACGATCACCCGCATGGTGGTGGTGAAGGTAAAGCCCCAATCGGTCGTCCATCACCTCTTTCTCCATGGGGTAAGAAGACCTTGGGTAAGAAGACGCGTGATCACAAGGCTAAGTCCGAGAAGTTCATCGTCCGTCACCGTAAGAACAAGTAAACTCACCATTGAATTACACCGTATAAAGGAGGTCACACAATGGGTCGCAGTCTTAAAAAAGGACCTTTCGCCGATGCTCATCTGATGAAGAAAATCGATGCTCAGGCTGACAGCGAAAAGAAGACCGTCATCAAGACATGGTCTCGTCGTTCTACCATTTTCCCTAGTTTCATTGGTTACACCATCGCCGTATACGATGGCCGCAAGCATGTCCCAGTTTTCATTTCTGAAGATATGGTCGGCCACAAGCTTGGTGAATTCGTTCCGACACGGACCTTCCGGGGTCACGCCAAGGACGACAAAAAGTCAGCAGCACGCTAAGAAAGGAGCATATAATTCATGGCTGAAGAAATTACGTCTGCAACAGCGACGGCAAAAACAGTTCGGATTACTGCTCGCAAAGCGCGTCTGGTAATCGACTTGATCCGCGGCCGCGAAGTCGCAGAAGCATTAGCAATCTTGGACTTCACGCCACGCGCGGGTTCTCCAATCATTGAAAAAGTTCTGAAGTCTGCCATTGCAAACGCAGAACATAACTTTGACTTAGATGCCCAAAACCTTTACGTCAAGGAAGCGTTCGTTAACGAAGGCCCAACCTTGAAGCGGTTCCGTCCGCGTGCTAAGGGTTCTGCATCACCAATCAACAAGCGCACCTCACACATCACCGTGACGGTCGCTGAGAAAGAAACAAAGGAGGGATAAAGCGTGGGTCAGAAAATCAATCCAATCGGTTTCCGTGTTGGCGTCATCCGTGACTGGGAATCCAAATGGTACGCTGAAAAAGACTTTGCAAGCTACCTTCACGAAGACATTGAAATCCGTAAATTCATCAACAAGAAGCTCGCGGACGCATCTGTTTCGACCATTGAGATCGAACGGGCCGCAAACCGCGTGAACATCTCCATCCACACCGCAAAACCTGGTATGGTCATCGGTAAAGGTGGCGTCCAAGTTGAAAGCTTGCGTAAGGAATTGAACGACCTGACAGGCCGCAAAGTCCACATCAACATCGTGGAAATCAAGAAGCCTGATCTCGACGCTAAGCTGGTCGGCGAAAGCATCGCCCAGCAGCTTGAACAACGTGTGGCTTTCCGCCGCGCGATGAAGCAAGCCATGCAGCGTAGCATGCGCGCTGGTGCCAAGGGGATCAAGACCCAGGCGGCTGGCCGTTTGAACGGTGCCGACATTGCGCGTCGTGAACACTATGCTGAAGGCACCGTGCCTTTGCACACCTTGCGGGCCGATATCGACTACGCATGGGAAGAAGCTCGGACCACTTACGGTCAGATCGGGATCAAGACCTGGATCTACCGCGGTGAAGTTTTGCCTGACAAGCCAAATCGTCAGAATGCGAAAGGAGGGAAATAATCCATGTTAGTACCTAAGCGTGTAAAGCACCGTCGCGAATTCCGTGGGAAGATGCGCGGCGCAGCCAAGGGCGGCAAGGAAGTTTCCTTCGGTGAATTCGGGCTGCAAGCCTTGGAATCACACTGGATCTCTAACCGTCAGATTGAAGCGGCTCGTATTGCCATGACGCGTTACATGAAGCGTGGCGGGAAAGTTTGGATCCGCATTTTCCCTCAAAAGTCTTACACATCTAAGGGCGTCGGCGTCCGGATGGGTAACGGGAAAGGTGCACCATCCGGCTGGGTCGCAGTTGTTAAACGCGAAAAAGTGATGTTTGAAGTCGGCGGCGTTCCGGAAGCAGTTGCACGCGAAGCTTTGCGCCTTGCGTCCAACAAACTCCCTGTCCGCACCAAGATCGTGACTCGCGAGGAAGTAGGTGAGCAATCTAATGAAGGCTAAGGATATTTCAGCATTAACCACAGAGGAAATGCTCGACAAAGAAAAGCAGTACAAGGAAGAGCTCTTCAACCTGCGCTTCCAACAAGCTACTGGCCAAATGGAAAACACTGCTCGCTTGAAGCAAGTGCGGAAGAACATCGCACGGATCAAAACGGTCCTTCGGCAGCAAGCGCTCAATAAATAAGCGGAAAGGAGACAATCACCTTGGAAGAACGTAATTCTCGTAAAGTTTATCAAGGTCGCGTCGTTTCAGACAAAATGGATAAGACCATTACCGTCGAAATCAACACGACAAAGACGCACCCCGTCTACGGCAAGCGTGTGAAGTACTCGAAGAAGTTCTACGCACATGACGAAGACAACGTTGCTAAAGTCGGCGATCTTGTTCAGATCATGGAAACTCGTCCAATGTCTCGCAACAAGCGTTTCCGTTTATTGAACGTTGTCGAAAAGGCAGTTCGTATTTAATCCAAATACGTGTGAAAGGAGGACCAACCCGTGATTCAACAAGAAAGTCGTCTTAAAGTAGCAGACAACTCTGGTGCCCGCGAGCTCCTGGTGATCAAAGTCCTTGGCGGTTCATACCGTAAGACTGGTAACATCGGTGACATCGTTGTGGCAACTGTCAAACAGGCTACACCAGGTGGCGTTGTCAAGGCACATGAAGTCGTTAAGGCTGTTATCGTGCGCACGAAGTCTGGTGCTCGCCGTACTGATGGTTCATACATCAAGTTTGACGAGAACGCTGCAGTCATCATCAACGCAGACAAGAGCCCTCGGGGGACTCGTATCTTTGGACCAGTCGCACGCGAACTGCGTGACGGCGATTTCATGAAGATCGTTTCCTTAGCGCCTGAAGTCCTTTAACATTCTGACCAAATAGGAGGTGCGACATGAAAATCAAAACTGGTGATAAGGTTCGGGTCATGCGTGGTAAAGACGCCGGCAAAGAAGGCACAGTAACGAAAGTCTTGCTTAAGGCAGACAAGGTTATTGTCGAAGGCGTCAACATGATCAAGAAACACCAAAAGCCGAATAACGACTACCCACAAGGTGGCGTTGTCGACAAAGAAGCAGCCATTGCCGTTTCTAACGTAATGCTGCTGGATCCAGAAACCAACAAGCCAACGCGCGTCGGCGCCGAGATCAAAGATGGCAAGAAGATTCGCATTGCCAAAAAGTCCGGCAAAGAATTAACCGCTGCGGCACCAAAAACCGACGGAAAGGAGGACTAATTCCAGATGGCTAATCGTTTACAAGAACGTTTTAACAAAGAAATCGCGCCAGCGATGGTTAAGAAGTTTGACTACAAGAGCACCATGCAGACCCCGCACGTTGAAAAAATCGTGCTGAACATGGGTGTCGGTGATGCAACGCAAAACGCCAAGAACCTGGACGAAGCCGTTGCTGAATTGGCATTGATTGCCGGTCAGCAGCCACTGATCACCAAGGCCAAGAAGAGTATCGCGAACTTCCGCCTGCGTGAAGGCATGTCCATCGGCGCCAAGGTGACCTTGCGCGGCGAACGCATGTATGACTTCCTGGACAAGCTGATCAACGTCTCCTTGCCGCGGGTGCGTGACTTCCACGGTATTTCTGCGAAGTCCTTCGACGGCCGAGGCAACTACACCTTGGGCCTTAAGGAACAGGTTATCTTCCCAGAAATCGATTATGACAAGGTTAACCGCGTGCGCGGTTTGGACATTGTTATTGTCACCACTGCAAACACGGATGAAGAAGGGCGCGAGTTGCTCAGTCAACTCGGCATGCCTTTCGCAAAATAAGGAGGGTCACACTTGGCTAAGAAGTCTATGATCGTGAAAAACAGTCGGCCTGCAAAGTACGCAGTGCAAGAATACACACGCTGCCAACGTTGTGGTCGTCCACATTCAGTTTACCGTAAGTTCAAACTCTGCCGGATTTGCCTTCGTGAATTAGCTCATGCCGGTCAAATTCCTGGTATGCGCAAAGCTAGCTGGTAAATCGAAACCCAGTCAAAGGAGGTTAAATCAATGGTCTTGACCGATCCAATCGCAGATTACTTGACCCGCATTCGTAACGCCAACATGGTGCGTCACGAATCTCTGGTCGTACCTGCATCAAAGATGAAAATCAACATTTCCGAGATTCTCAAGCGCGAAGGTTTCATTCGCGACTATGAAGTGATCGAAGACGACAAGCAAGGCGTGATCCGTCTGTTCCTGAAATACGGGAAGAACAACGAACGCGTCATTGCCGGCTTGAAGCGCATTTCCAAGCCAGGCTTGCGCTCTTACGTGAAGGCAGATGCTGTGCCGAAGGTCTTGAACGGCCTGGGCATTGCCATCCTGTCGACTCCGGAAGGTGTCATCACGGATAAAGAAGCACGCGCCAAGAACGTCGGCGGCGAAGTTCTCGCCTACGTCTGGTAATCAATTTAAACAAAAGGAGGTGCAACTGTGAGTCGTATTGGTTATAAAACAATCACCGTGCCTGCAGGTGTGACCGTCACCAAGGATGGCGACAACATCACCGTTAAGGGCCCCAAGGGCGAATTGACTCGTGCTTTTGCCCCTGAGATCGAAATGAAGCAAGAAGGTACTGAAATTTCTTTCAGCCGCCCAGATGACTCGTTCAAGGCATTGCATGGTACCATGCGCGCTAACTTGAACAACATGGTCGTTGGTGTGACCGAAGGCTACGTCAAGCAATTGAAGCTTGTCGGGGTCGGCTACCGTGCGCAAAAGCAAGGCGAAAAGCTGGTCTTGAACGTCGGCTACTCTCACCCAGTTGAGATGCAAGCACCAAAAGGCGTTTCGATTGACGTGCCAAGCAACACCGAAATCAACGTCAGCGGCATTTCCAAGCAGGTCGTCGGCCAATTCGCTGCCGAAATCCGCGCGGTCCGCAGCCCAGAACCTTATAAAGGTAAAGGGATTCGTTACGTCGACGAATACGTTCGGCGTAAGGAAGGTAAGACTGGTAAGTAGTCTTACCAAGCTGCAACTAGGTAACTGGCTGCGGCAATTGTATCTGGGCCTTTTCGGGCCCGTTAACGCAGTCTATTAAAGGAGTGAACATTGTGATTTCAAAGCCAGATAAAAACAAAACTCGGCAACGGCGTCACGCGCGCGTCCGGGGTAAGATTTCTGGTACGAGCGAGCGCCCACGCTTGAACATTTTCCGTTCTAACAAAAACATCTACGCGCAATTAATTGATGACGTAGCGGGTGTGACGCTAGCAAGTGCCTCCACTCTTGATAAAGAAGTTTCTGCTGATGACAACAAGACTGAGCAAGCAAAGGCAGTTGGCGCATTGGTTGCCAAGCGTGCCGTTGCTGCTGGTCACAAAGTAGTGGTCTTTGACCGTGGTGGTTATCTCTATCATGGTCGCGTGCAAGCTTTAGCTGAAGCCGCACGTGAAAACGGCCTTGAATTCTAATCAAAGGAGGATAACCAACACATGGCATCATACATTGATCCAAACCAACTAGACTTGGAAGACCGCGTTGTGTCGATCAACCGGGTCACCAAAGTTGTCAAAGGTGGCCGTCGTCTGCGTTTTGCAACGATTGCGATCGTCGGCGACAAGCATGGTCACGTCGGCTTTGGGACCGGTAAGGCGCAGGAAGTGCCTGAAGCGATTCGCAAAGCGGTTGAAGACGCGAAGAAGAACCTGATCGAAGTGCCGATCGTTGGCACCACGATCCCTCATGATGTGATCGGTCACTTCGGCGCTGGTGAAGTTCTGCTTAAGCCAGCCGTTGAAGGGTCCGGGGTCGCAGCCGGCGGCGCCGTTCGTGCCGTTATGGAATTGGCTGGGATTGCTGATGTGACCTCCAAGTCACTCGGCCGTAACACCCCAATCAACATGATTCGCGCAACGATGGACGGCTTGACCCAGCTCAAGACGGCTCAAGAAGTTGCTGACTTGCGCGGCGTGTCCGTTTCTCACTTACAAGAACAAGACTAGGAGGGCACATAATGGCTCAGTTAAAAATTACTCTGACTCGCAGTGCTGCTCACCGGTTGCCTAAGCAACGCAAAATTGTGAAGGAACTCGGTCTTGGTCGGGTGAACAGCTCTGTTGTAAAGCCTGACAACGCAGCCACTCGGGGTGCGATTTTCCAGATTTCTCACTTAGTTTCCGTTGAGGAAGTTAAGGACTAAAAACACTAAAGAAACGGAGGTGCCTAACGTATGAAGTTGCATGAATTAAAGCCTAACGACGGTGCACGTTCAAGCCGTAAGCGACTCGGCCGCGGAACTTCCAGCGGTCAAGGTAAGACGGCTGGTAAAGGGACGAAGGGTCAATTAGCTCGGCAAGGCGGCAAGACCCGGCTTGGGTTCGAAGGTGGCCAGATGCCACTGTTCCGGCGCATGCCAAAACGTGGGTTCAAGAACATCAACCGTAAAGTCTTTGCCGTGATCAACGTGCAAGACCTGAACCGGTTCGATGATGGGACCGAAGTAACCCCAACCGTGCTGGTTGAATCCGGCTTGGTTAAGAACGAAAAGGACGGCATCAAGTTGCTTGCGAACGGCAAGCTCGACAAGAAGCTGACCGTTAAAGTCAACAAGGCTTCCGAAGCTGCTAAGAGCGCAGTTGAAGCAGCAGGCGGTTCGCTTGAGGTGATGTAATGCTGAAAACCCTCGTTAACGCATTCAAAGTCAAAGACATCCGCAACAAGATTCTTTTTACTTTAGGCGTTTTATTGGTTTATCGTCTAGGGGCGCAAATCGCAGTACCGGGGGTCAACGCCAAAGCGTTGACACAGGTCGGCTCGACCGGCTTGATCTCCTTGCTGGACACCGTCAGTGGTGGTGGATTAGCGAACTATTCGATCTTCTCAATGGGGGTCTCACCGTACATTACGGCACAAATTGTGGTCCAGTTATTACAAATGGACATTGTGCCGAAATTCGTTGAATGGAGCAAACAAGGTGAAGTTGGTCGGCGCAAGCTGAACCAAGTCACCCGCTATTTGACCATCTTCCTCGGTTTCTTCCAAGCCGTCGGGATTACTGCTGGCTTCCAGCAGCTATCCGCGTTGGGGTTGGTGAAAAACCCAACCGTCCAGACTTACGTGGTCATCGGCATTATCTTAACCGGTGGCACGATGCTGCTCACTTGGATGGGTGAACAGATCACTGACAAAGGGATCGGTAATGGCGTGTCCATGATCATCTTTGCTGGGATCATTGCCCGCCTCCCAAGCGGCATTCAGCAATTGTGGCAAGACAACATCGCCAACAACAATGCCAGTGATCGCTGGCAAGGGGTGTTGTTCCTGGTTGCATTGGCCATCATCTTGGTGCTGGTCATCACGTTTGTTACCTGGGTCCAACAAGCGAACCGGAAGATTCCGATTCAATATACACGCCGCGTGACGGCAGCCGGTAGCAATTCCTACCTGCCGCTCAAGGTTAACGTTGCCGGGGTTATTCCGGTAATCTTCGCATCGTCCTTCATCATCACGCCGCAAACCATTTTGATGGCTTTTGCGAACAAGTTCCAAGATGCCGGGTGGTATAACGCCTTGACGAGCGTCTTCAACATGCAAAAGCCGGCCGGGACAGCCTTGTACACGATTTTGATCGTCTTGTTCACGTTCTTCTATGCTTTCGTCCAGGTTAACCCGGAAAAGGTACAGGAAAACTTGATCAAGCAAGGCAGTTACATTCCTGGGGTTTGGCCAGGGAAAGAAACCGAAAAGTATCTTTCTGGCTTGCTGATGCGCTTGTCCACAGTTGGGGCGTTGTTCCTCGGCTTCGTGGCCTTGCTACCACAGCTGGCGGCCAACATTTGGGGTCTGCCACAATCAATCGGTCTGGGCGGGACAAGTCTTCTCATCGTGGTCATGACTGCGATTGAACTGGTCCGCCAGTTGGATGGGTTGTTGATGAAGCGGGAATACGTCGGGTTTATCCGCGACGATCTCGTGAAGGACTAGTGTCATATTAATAGGAGGAAGCAACGTGAATCTCATTTTAATGGGACTTCCAGGTGCAGGTAAAGGGACCCAGGCGGAACGCATTGAAGACGCCTATCCCGTTGCCCACATCAGTACGGGGGACATGTTCCGCGCCGCGATGGCTGCTGGCACCGAAATGGGCAAGCAAGCCAAAGCATTTATCGACAAGGGTCAACTGGTACCTGACGAAGTCGTTGATGGCATCGTCAAGGACCGCCTTGGTGAGAAGGATACCGATGAAGGCTATATGCTGGATGGGTTCCCACGGACCATTGCACAAGCTGAAGCACTTGAAACCATCACCAAAACATTGGCCAAGCCGATCGACGCGGTGATCAATATTGACGTTAAGCCGGATGTCCTGGTTGAACGCTTATCTGGCCGCTACATTTGCAAAAACTGTGGCGCCACCTACCATAAGCTGTACAACCCGACCAAGGTGGCTGACACCTGTGATCGTTGTGGTCACCACGAGTTCTTCCAGCGTGATGATGACAAGCCGGAAACCGTGAAAAACCGGTTGAAGGTGAACATCGAAATGAACACGCCGCTGCTTGATTTTTACGATCAGCGGCACCTGTTGTTCAACGTCAACGGCGACCAAGACATCGATCTGGTTTTCGCCGAGATCAAAAAGATCCTGGAGACGATCGCCCAGTAATCGTCTTTTGGCCACGGCCTGACTGTTTTCAAAGTGGTCGAATTATGTTACAATATCGCGGTATGCGCTGAGGCCAGATGTGGCTTCAACGTTTTCGCGTGTGATCCAAACAATTAGGAGGAATATATTTCGTGGCAAAAGACGATGTGATCGAAATTCAGGGCACCGTGGTCGATACTTTACCGAACGCGATGTTCAAAGTCGAGCTTGAAAATGGCGCGACGATTCTTGCGCATGTGTCAGGGAAGATTCGGATGCACTACATCCGCATTTTGCCTGGGGATCGTGTGACTGTAGAACTGTCGCCATATGATCTGACTAAAGGCCGGATCACGTACCGTTTCAAGTAATTTGCCAGAGTGCATGCATTCTGCAAGCACGTTTCCAAGAGGAGGCTACTAATCATGAAAGTACGTCCATCTGTTAAAAAGATGTGCGAGCACTGCAAGGTCATCCGCCGCAAAGGCCGCGTCATGATCATCTGCTCTGCTAACCCGAAACACAAGCAACGCCAAGGTTCATAATTCACTAAAATAGGAGGTGTCATCATATGGCTCGTATCGCAGGTGTTGACTTACCACGTGGTAAGCAAATCGTCATTGCGCTGACCTACATTTTTGGGATCGGCAACACGACCGCCAAGAAGATTCTGAAAGAAGCAGGCGTTCCTGAAGACGTCCGCGAAGAAGACTTGACTCCCGACCAGGAAGACAAGATCCGTGCAGCCGTCGACAACGTTAAAGTTGAAGGCGATCTGCGCCGTGAAGTTAGCCTGAACATCAAGCGGCTTCAAGAAATCGGCTCATACCGTGGCATGCGTCACCGTCGCGGTCTGCCTGTTCGTGGTCAAAACACCAAGAACAACGCCCGGACCCGTAAAGGTAAGAAGATTACCATCGCCGGGAAGAAGAAATAATTAAAAAGGAGGTAAGTATCGATGGCTGTAAGAAAAACCACACGCAAGCGCCGTGTTCGTAAGAACATTGAAAGTGGCGTTGCGCACATCCACTCAACGTTCAACAACACGTTGGTCATGATCACAGATCCTCGCGGTAACGCGATTGCTTGGTCTTCTGCTGGTGCCCTCGGTTTCAAAGGCTCCCGTAAGTCCACGCCATTTGCTGCGCAAATGGCTGCTGAAGCGGCGGCTAAGGAATCCATGGAACATGGCATGAAGTCTGTTGAAGTTGCTGTCAAGGGCCCAGGTTCCGGTCGTGAAGCTGCGATTCGTTCGCTCCAGGCAACTGGTCTTGAAGTGACCGCGATCCGCGATGTGACCCCAGTGCCTCATAACGGTTCTCGTCCTCCGAAGCGTCGTCGTGTGTAATTGTTTACCCTATTTTGGCAACGCTTGGTCGCCAAAATTGCGGCAAACCGCACCGGTTTGCCACGTGCTGGGAAACAAGGTTCACTTCTCGTTTTGAAAGGGGTACAGACTAGATGATCGAATTTGAAAAGCCGAACATCACAAAGGTTGACGAAAGCACCAACTACGGCAAGTTTGTGGTCGAACCGCTAGAACGCGGCTACGGCACCACATTGGGCAACTCGCTGCGGCGGATTCTGCTCTCTTCTTTGCCAGGTGCTGCGGTTTCTAACATCCAAATCGATGGCGTGCTCCATGAGTTCTCCACGATTGACGGGGTGCTGGAAGACGTTACGCAGATCATCCTGAACATCAAGAAGCTTGCTTTGAAGATGCATTCGGATGAAGATAAGACCGTCGAGATCGACGTTGAAGGTCCGGCTACCGTGACCGCCGCCGATATCGTCACAGACAGTGATGTTGAGGTATTGAACCCCGAACAGTACATTTGTACCGTTGCCGAAGGGGGCCACTTCCATGTCCGCATGACCGTTCGTACGGGTCGCGGCTACGTGGCTGCAGATCAAAACAAGACCGAAAACATGCCGATCGGTGTGCTCCCAATCGACTCGATTTTTACCCCAATTAGCCGGGTCAATTATCAAGTTGAAAGCACCCGTGTCGGTCGCCGGAATGACTTCGATAAGCTGACGTTGGATGTTTGGACGAACGGTTCGATCTCTCCGCGTGAAGCCATCAGCTTGGCGGCTAAGATTTTGACCGAACACCTCGACATTTTTGTTAACTTGACTGATGAAGCCAAGAACGCCGAGATCATGGTCGAAAAAGAAGAGACCCACAAGGAAAAGATGCTCGAGATGACCATCGAAGAGCTCGACTTGTCTGTCCGTTCTTACAACTGCTTGAAGCGTGCTGGTATCAACACGGTTCAGGAGTTAACCAACAAGACCGAAGCCGATATGATGAAAGTACGGAACTTGGGCCGCAAGTCGCTTGAAGAAGTTAAAAACAAGCTGTCTGATCTGGGTCTGAGCCTACGTAAGGAAGACTAATACACAAAAGGAGGCCAATCCATGAGTTACCGGAAATTAGGGCGCACAAGCTCACAACGTAAAGCGTTGCTGCGCGACTTGACGACGGATCTGATCGTGAATGAACGTATCACCACGACCGAAGCCCGCGCCAAGGAAATTCGTTCCACCTTTGATAAGATGGTCACACTGGGCAAGCGTGGCGATCTCCATGCTCGTCGTCAGGCGGCTGCATTCCTTCGCAACAAGATTGCTGACGTGAAGGAAGACGGTGACAGTGTTGTTGTTCAGTCTGCTTTGCAGAAACTGTTCAGTGATGTTGCCCCACGTTATGCTGAACGCAACGGTGGCTACACCCGCATTTTGAAGATGGGTGCTCGCCGCGGTGATGGCGCACAACTGGTGATTATCGAAATGGTTTAAACCATTTGATGAACCGAATTTCAAAACCGAATCGACCCTAGTGGCCGATTCACTTTGATCATTTGATCGATGGAGCGTTACGATGTTGGCTACCGATGGGTATGGACATTTGTCCCAGGGGCAACCCTGCCGAGTCTAGCTTGCGAGCACCGGGCAACCGGTGTCTCCATCTCAAATGATTTTTTTGTACATAGAAAAGGCTGGGGCAGCTGCCTCAGCTTTTTTAGTGGCCGAACGTTTGCAGGCCCAGCGAGCAGCGTTAAAATATGGTATCATGATTGACAGTTGTGATTGTTTGCAAACCGCTCAAGGAGGCTGCGCTGTGGCTTTGATCGACATCGAACATCTGAATTTTGCTTATCCGGATCAAACCAAACCGGCCTTGCGCGATGTTTCGCTGCAGGTGAACGCCGGGGAGTGGGTGGCCATCATTGGCCATAACGGCTCTGGTAAAAGTACTTTAGCCAAGAATATTAATGGGCTGTTGGCGCCGGCTTCAGGGCAGGTGACGGTGGCGGGATTGCCATTAACTGAAGCCAACGTCTGGGCGATTCGCGAAAAAGTTGGCATTGTGTTCCAAAATCCCGATAATCAGTTCGTCGGGGCCACGGTCCAGGATGATGTGGCCTTTGGCTTGGAAAACCGAGCAGTGCCGCGATCAGAAATGGTCACGCGGGTTCACGATGCCCTGGCCCAAGTGAACATGTTGGACTTTGCCACGCGGGAGCCGGCGCGCCTTTCTGGTGGCCAAAAACAGCGGGTGGCGATCGCAGGCATCATTGCCCAGCGGCCCGAGATCATTATTTTGGATGAAGCCACCTCGATGCTGGATCCGGCAGGGCGGGCCGAAGTGCTGGCCTTGATTCAACAACTGCGGGCGCAAACCAATATGACCGTGCTGTCGATTACTCATGATGTCGACGAAGCGGCCTCGGCGGACCGGGTCGTGCTGTTAAACGATGGTGAAATTGTGGAGTCGGGCACGCCGGCCGAGATTTTTACCCATGGCGAGGAACTGCTCGCGTTGGGGTTAGATGTGCCTTATCCAGAGCGGCTTAAGGCCGCATTACGTCGCGCCGGCGCCACGATGCCGAAGGATTATCTTGATGAAGAAGGGCTGGTGAACTACCTGTGGACATTACATTCGACCATGTAAACTTTACCTATCAGGCAGGGACCCCCTTTGCTGGTGATGGGCTCAAGGATGTCTCGGTGACCATCAAGGATGGCAGTTACACTGCCATCATCGGCCACACTGGTAGCGGGAAAAGCACCTTGTTGCAACACCTGAATGCTTTACTCAAACCCACCAGTGGCACCGTCACGATTGGCGATTTCAAAATCACCAATGAAACCTCCAACAAAAACCTCAAGCCGTTGCGGCAAAAAGTCGGCATGGTCTTCCAATTCGCGGAAAATCAGCTGTTTGAACAAACCGTGGCCAAAGATATTGCCTTTGGGCCGAAGAACTTTGGCGTCAGTGATGAAGAAGCCTTGAAGTTAGCGGCTCAAATGGTCAAGCTGGTGGGCTTGCCGGATTCCGTGCTGGAACAGTCCCCGTTTGATTTGTCAGGCGGCCAAATGCGCCGGGTGGCGATTGCCGGCGTGCTGGCGATGCAGCCAGAGGTGTTGGTCCTGGATGAACCGACTGCCGGGCTGGATCCAGCAGGGCGCAATGAAATGATGGCGATGTTTCAAAAGCTCCATGAAACCCAAGGCCTGACCATTGTGCTGGTGACGCATTTGATGGACGATGTTGCTGACTTTGCGGACCAGGTGCTGGTGATGGACCAAGGCCAGCTGATCAAAACTGGCAGTCCCCGGACGATTTTTGCCGACCCGGCGTGGCTGACGGCGCACCAGTTGGGCTTACCGAAAACGGCCCAAATGGCGCAAGCATTAACAGCCAAAGGGTTCCAGTTTGACCCGCAGCCGCTGACCACCGAAGAACTCGCGCAGCAGCTGCTGCCGCAAATCGGAGGTGGCGCCCATGACTAAGCTGCTGCTCGGGCGCTATTTGCCTGGCGATTCCTGGGTGCACCGCTTAGACCCGCGCACCAAGTTAATGGCCAGTTTTTACTACATTGGCATTATCTTTCTGGCCAATAACTGGCAATCCTATTTGCTGATGTTCGTGGCCACGATGGTGATGGTGGCCCTGTCCAAAATCAAGCTCGGTTTCTTCTTGCGCGGCGTGCGCCCAATGATCTGGCTGATTTTGTTCACGGTCGCCTTGCAGATCTTCTTTACCAAAGGCGGCACGGTGTATTGGTCCTGGGGCTGGCTGGCGATTACCCAGTATGGCCTGACCAACGGGGCATTCATCTTCATGCGCTTCGTGCTGATTATTTTCGTGTCGACGCTGTTGACGTTGACCACCCAGCCCCTGTCCTTAGCGGATGCAGTGGAATCGCTGCTCAAGCCCTTGCGCCGAATCGGCGTGCCGGTGACTGAGCTGGCACTGGTGCTCCAGATTGCCTTGCGCTTTGTGCCGACCTTGATGGATCAAACCACCAAGATCATGAATGCGCAGCGCGCGCGAGGCGTCGATTTTGGCTCGGGCAACTTGTTCCAGCAGATGAAGGCGGTGGTGCCGCTGCTGATTCCGTTGTTCGTGGATAGCTTCGGCATTGCTGAAGATTTGGCGACGGCGATGGATGCGCGCGGGTATCAAGGCGGCGATGGTCGGACCAAGTTCCGGATTTTGCAGTATCACCAGCCCGATATTGTGGCGGGCCTGGCGATGGTGCTTCTGACCGTGGGCCTTGTGTTCTTAAGAGCTTGATCATTTCGACGTGAGGGGCAGCCCTCACGTCTTTTTAGAGGGAAAAATAATGACACATTACAAATTAACCTTGGCCTATGACGGCACCAAGTTTGCGGGCTATCAAATTCAGCCGCGCCAGCGTACGGTGCAAGGCGTCCTAGAGAAAGCATTAGGCAAAATGGCCAAGGTCGATCATATCCATGTTGATGGTTCTGGCCGCACTGATTCTGGTGTGCATGCCTTGGGGCAGGTGATTTCGTTTGATTACCCGGGTAATATTCCCGAACGCTCAATGATGCTGGCGATGAATTCCCTGATGCCGCTGGACGTGGAAATTCTGAAAGCGGAAATTGTGCCTGCGACTTTCCATGCCCGGTACAGTGCCAAGGGTAAGCGCTATGTGTACCGCGTGGCCCGGGGCCGGTTCACCGATCCCTTCAACCGCCTGTATACCGGGCACTATCCGTATCCGCTTGATTTAGACCGCATTCGTGAGGCCTTGAAAGATGTGGTGGGTACCCATGACTTTACCAGCTTTGCCGCCAGCGGTGGCGTGATTGAAGACAAGGTGCGCACCATCTATGAAGCCACGGTCCAGGATGACCCGGCGCACAATGAAATCCGCTTTGAGTTTTACGGCAATGGCTTTTTGTACAACATGGTGCGCATTCTGGTAGCGACGCTGCTGGAGATCGGCAACGGGCGGCGGGCTGTCCATGATTTTCAGCGCCTGTATCAGGTCAAAGACCGCCAGCAAGCCCGCGGCACCGCGCCGGCGTCAGGCCTTTATCTGAAGGAAGTCTATTACTAGCCAGCAGTTTGCTATTGACAAGACACCCCTCATCCGGCAAAATAAGTTCCATCAGCGCTAGTGTCTTGACACCAGCGTTTTTTGATTAAAAGGGGGATTTTTGCTGATGGAAACAACCAAACCGGCAGGGCTTATGGCCCATGCGCGTTTGATTACTGGGGTCGGGGTGGCCTGGCTGTTTGATGCCATGGATGTGGGGATGCTTTCGTTCGTGATTGCGGCAGTGCATGAAGAGTGGCAGCTGAATCCAGTGCAAATGGGCTGGATCGGCAGTATCGGTAGCGTTGGCATGGCAATCGGGGCAATCGTCTTCGGCATGTTGGCGGACCGGATCGGCCGCAAAACCGTGCTGATCGTCACGCTCTTGATTTTTTCACTGGGGTCAGCCTTATCCGCGCTGGCCACGGGGTACGCGTTTTTCATGGTGCTGCGGCTCTTGATTGGCATGGGGCTGGGCGGGGAGTTGCCAGTGGCGTCGACGCTGGTGTCGGAAAGCGTGGCGTCTGAGCACCGCGGCCGCAGTGTGGTGCTACTGGAAAGCTTTTGGGCAGCTGGGTGGCTGCTGGCGGCGCTACTGTCGTATTTCGTGATTCCGCACTGGGGCTGGCGGGTCGCCATGGTGATTACCGGCCTAGCCGCTGTCTATGCGTTTTATTTTCGGGAAGGAATTAAAGAATCGCCGGTGTACTTAGCGAAAAATGTCCAAGCTAAACCGCGCTTTTGGCCCACCTTCTTGAAGTTGTGGCGGCCACCGTATCGCCGGGCGACGCTCATGCTGTGGGTGGTGTGGTTCATGGTGGTCTTTTCCTACTATGGCATGTTCCTGTGGCTGCCCAGCGTCATGGTGCTGAAGGGCTTTTCCCTGATTAATTCTTTCGGCTATGTGCTCGTGATGACGCTGGCCCAGCTGCCGGGTTACTTCGTGGCGGCATGGCTGATTGAAAAATGGGGCCGTAAACCGGTGCTGGGCGGCTTCTTGTTCGGCACGGCGCTGGCAGCGTTAGGCTTTGGGCTGGCGACGAGTTTGCCGATGCTGCTGATTTCCGGCATGTTGCTGTCGTTCTTCAACCTTGGGGCGTGGGGCGCTTTGTACGCGTATTCGCCAGAGCAATACCCGAGTGTCATTCGCAGCAGCGGTTCTGGCTTGTCGGCTGGCATTGGTCGTATCGGGGGGATTGTCGGGCCACTGTTGGTGGGCACGATGATTGGCCACGGGGCCGCATTGCCGGTGATTTTTGGTATCTTCACAGCCGCAATTTTAATTGCGGTGGTGGCCGTCTTCGTTTTGGGCCAGGAGACCATGGGCAAACCACTCGACTAAATGGCCACTGGTGATCGGTGAAACACCTCGCTGATGCTTTTTCTGAAATCGATGCCCTTGGAAGATTGACTTTCAAGGGTATTTTTGATAGATTAGTACCTGGTATTGTTTGCCCCACATAAGCCCCGGAAACTTATAGGTGTCAAACAGCACAGAATATTGGAGGAAACAAATCGTGCGTACAACATTTATGGCTAAGCCAGATGAAATCGAACGTAAATGGGTCCTGATCGACGCGACTGATATCAGTCTTGGTCGTCTGGCCTCAGTTGTTGCGACCGTGTTACGCGGTAAGAACAAGCCAACCTACACCCCTCATACTGACGTTGGTGACAACGTGATTGTGATCAATGCAGGCAAGCTGAAGCTTACCGGCCGCAAGGCGACCGACAAGATCTACTATCACCACAGTCAACATCCAGGTGGTTTGAAGCATGAAGTTGCGGGTGACCTGCTGAAGGACAACCCAACTCGCTTGGTCGAATACGCCGTTAAGAAGATGCTGCCAACCAAGAACACGCTTGGTCACCAGCAATTCTTGAAGCTTCACGTGTATGCAGGTGAGGAACACCCACACACCGCGCAGAAGCCGGAAGTACTCGACATCACGAACCTAATTTAAGGAGGACACAACTGTGGCAGAAGTAGCATACAGCGGCACAGGTCGCCGCAAAAATTCGGTTGCCCGGGTCCGCTTGGTTCCTGGCACCGGTAAGATTACGATGAACGGCAAAGACGTTCACGATTACCTTCCATACGAAAACTTGATCCTCGATTTGACCCAGCCATTCGGTATCACCGAAACGACTGGCGCCTACGATGTTCTGGTTAACGTTAACGGCGGCGGTTTCACCGGCCAGGCCGGCGCAACCCGTCACGGCATCGCTCGTGCATTGCTCAATGTAGACCCGGACTTCCGCGGCCCACTGAAGCGTGCCGGCATGCTCACCCGTGACCCACGGATGAAGGAACGTAAGAAGTACGGTCTCAAAAAGGCCCGGAAAGCATCTCAATTTAGCAAACGCTAATATCGAGAAAGTCAAATGTTCAGAAACGCTGTTATGGCGGCGTTTCGGGCAGCTATCGCGAACAGAACGGGTACGCCTCAAATGGGGCGTACCTGTTTTTTTACCCTTCAAAATGTACGGATTGTGTCATGCTTTTTTGGAAGGTGCCTGTTGGTCCATTTTAAGATGACGGATTCAACCTTGCCTTACGTTCATATATCCGTGGGTTTCACCGGGATTGAATGAACTTGTTTTCATCAGCAATCGCCTTTTCGCGTGCCTCTGCGAGGCGAGCGGCGAACTTATCATGTACGTCCAGATCAATGATGTCTGGAGTATTTACATAAATTCTTGTGGTCTTGATATTGCCATGGGTCAGCGCTTCTGAAATCTCTTGGATTCCGGCACCACCTTGGCGAGCCAACGTTGCGAAAGTGTGCCGCAACTTGTGTGGCGTCGCCCGTACCAATCGGTCAGCATGGCGCTTGTAGATAGAATTCATGCGGTAGTTGAGATAGTCCGCATGGAGTGGTTGATTGATACCTCCTCGGAAATTTGTATAGGTGAATAGGAACTGATCGGGACCACTCTTGATCCCGACATTGCCTAATTGCTGGTCTTGCTTTTCTTGCCACTCCTTCAACATAGGAATCAGGAATGGCGGAATCACGTGCGATGTTTCCTTGCCGGTCTTTGTTGTCCCAAGCTTGCCCGACTTTTTCAGCGCCTGAATGATTAAGACATTACCCTCACGGAGATCAACGTGCTTCCATTGCAACCCATAGGATTCAGCCTTGCGATCACCGAGATTGAGCGTTATAAGGAAGAGGAGATAATCCTCGAACTTCAGCTTACCAACCTCACAGTCTACCTTAGCACAGTCTAACCATGCGATCAGTTGATCGGCGGTCAGGTACTCACCGAGCGCTTTTCGACGTTCGGCCAGACGTTTTTGCTTGGGGCTACTGATTTGTCGCAGTGGCTTCTCCATGCGGTTGACATCGATGTACTCCGCAATCTCGGCCGTGTCAAACATTTGGTTAACGTAAGACTTAACGGTGCGAATATTTGCGTACTTCTCCGACATGATAGTCAGTTCTTGCATGACGAACATCGGGTTGAGATTCAGATAATTCATCGAATACTCGCCAAACATTGGGTTCAAGTGTAGCCGGAAAATCTTCGCGGTGTTGTCTTGGGTTTCTTCAGACGGGATCGTCCGAGAGCGACCAGATGCACCAGCCACGTACAGAGGCCACCAGATCTTTTTATAGAAATCTTTGAACAGTATCTCGCCGTTCTTGCTGATCGTACCCGCATTCAGCTTACGTTCAGCATCTCTTATCTGCTTTTTGACCATCTTCTCAAGCGTTGTCGCTTCGAGCTTGGTTGAAACAGTCTTGCGGTAACGAGCTTCATCAGTACCGAGGACTGTACGAATATCTTTGGGGTAGAACACCTCCACCTTGTAACTGCCTGTGGTTGTTTTAGTAATTGCCATTATATTTGCCTCCTGTTTGAGAGCGGACTCCGAAGCAAGACGCAAAGCTACAACGACATATTACCATCTCTCCATGCGAGTTTGCACCCACTGATCGATAGCAACACGATCGTAACGGACAGTTCCACAGACGTTGATCCGTGGTAGCCCTAGGCGTAGCCACTTGTCTAGCGTGTTGTTTGAAATTTTGAGATAGGCACAAACTTCTTTCTTCATCAGATAGCGTTCCCGTTGTACCGCGTCGTTTTGAGCCTTTTCGACTGCCTCGGTGAAAAGGGTTGAAAGGGCCTGACGAATGGCGATAACGTGATTGTCATCTAATGGGAAGTCCAGACCATCATGGGTAGCTATTGCTTCGATGTTGTGTCGCTCCTTTCTGTGAGCACTGCCTTCTACATAACTTCAATGCTTCCATCATTCAGCCCGGGTCCGACCGGCTATCGAGGATCTCAATGAGAGCCTCTCTCCCTCGTTTCGTCAGGGTGACGTGCAAGTATCCGGCTCACTGGGTAAATCGCTCGCTCGTGAGAGGTCATGGCGTTGTGGAGCCTTCGTTGCTGAATGATGCTATTCAATTGTCAAAGGACTAAGAGGGCAAAAGAAAATCCCGCCTCTGCATATACAGACAGCAGAAGCGGGTCGAAATGAAACCATTTGTTGAAGAAAGTTGAAAAAATTTTATTTCGCAAATTGCAAGAACAAGTTAGCCACCTAACCCGAGCTGGAGTGTGACAGCCTGTTATCTATGAAGTTGGTGGGTTAGCCGGCGGCGGCCGCCTTGGCGGTCCGGCACCGGACCCGGACAGATTCGGCATTGAACCGTTCTGTCGGGGTCTGGTACTTCAGGATGAGGCGTGGGAGGTTGTTGATCCTGTGCGCAGCCTCCGCCACCTCCTGTGGGCTTACAGCGTCCAGCGACGTGCCTTTGGGGAAGTCCCGCCGGAGCACTCGGTTGTGGGCCTCGTTGGTTCCGCGCTCACTGGAGCGATATGGATGGGCGTAGTACACGTCGGCCACACCATCGAGTACGCGCGACAGATCTGCGAACTCTGAGCCATTGTCAGCCGTGATGGTCTTGATGACGTCACCATGGTCCTTGACGATTGCGTGCATGGCATGGTTGACCGAGTCCGCATCACGGCTATCAATCAGGCGCACAAATTGGAAGCGAGTCTTGCGCTCAATCAGCGTCATCAGCACGCTTTCCTGGCCATTGCGCTTGCCAACCACGGTGTCTAGCTCGAAATTGCCGAACTCCTTGCGATTGTCGACGCGCTTAGGCCTTTCGTCGATACTGCGCCCTGTCAGCATACGTTTGAACTTGTGATTAGCCTTGTGCTTCACGCGCTGGCCGGTCTTCTCAAGCAGATCGATGTTCCTCACTTCCAGCAGCTGCGCCTCGATGTAATTGTAAAGCGTCGCCGTACAGACCATCTCGTCGGGCAAGTACAACCCCTCAGCCTTGGCCCGGCCAACCGCCGCGTCAGGTGACCAACCGTCCTCGCGAAAGTGGGTCGTGAAGTAGGCGATGAAGTCCTGGATCTTCTCGAGTTTACGCGGGCGATGGCTGAGTTGGCGGTTCTAAGGTAAAGCGCTTATTCATAGGTTCTCTTCCTCATAGGGCTGATACTCGGTGATCAGAGCCTCCGACCGTTTGGTCTGACCGGCTAGTAGGACATCGTGGATATCGATGTCGGTCTGTAAGCCTCCTTAAGCGTTGGGAAAGATTTCGGAAACGAAGTTCTAATAAGCGGTGATAGCCAGACCCGTTTAACGGGTGCTCTCTGGTCGTTAGAATAATGGTCGTAGAAGAAAATGCTTAATGGCCTTAAATAGCGGGTCACCAAGCACCACTAGTGATCATGAGCATCAGTATAAGTACAGGTGAATGACATATTAGGCACGTACAGCCAGCTGAGCTAGTAGCTTCATCACGTCAGACCGTGGCACGGAGTTTGCACGCTATTGCGAACTTGGCCAAGAGCTAGGGCTAAAGTCGTCTTTCTCAATTTACATGTCCCACAACAGCGCAGCACCAATGGGAATATTACAGGTTTGATTCGTAAGTACTCTTTAATAAGGAACCCATTTAGACCAGTGCATAGTGCATCACCATTTTCGTTGAACAACTGAATAATCGACCACGCAAGGTTTTTACACTGGAAGACACCCTCTGAAAAAGTCGACCAAGGCAAAAAGTTGCACTTGCTAAAGTTCTTTATAGTGGTATAGCTCTATGCCATGTTGGATAGTAGTCACATGGTCGAAGCCATCCCAGTCTACGCTAAGGGCGTTGATTGAGAGCAGGCTGCACCGCCTGAACCTGATCAGCTGTGATAGTTTTGACGGATTTGCTCTTAGGAAATTACTCCCGAATAGTCCGATGACATTCTCATTAGGTCCTCACTCTCAAGACAAATATGGACGAGCGAAGAAGGTTTTGGTGTCAACTTGGCTCAAGGCGCCAAGCTCAGATTCATTATCGAATGTAATCGTCTTGAATTCCTTCGTGCCACAGTCATCAATAGCGTCTTGAAGTGCTGCGCAGCAAGTCTCCGCGCGATAGTTCGGTATCTTCATGATGATTTCGGTTCTGGAGTAACGTCCGGTGAGGGTCATTAAGACTGGCTGGCGTGTGAGCGCTTACCCTTGACGACCAGACTCTCGACCTCCTTCTCAATGCCCGGCGCCAGAACGCTTAGAACGACCTAGGACCGCTCTTCTTTCGAGTCTCCAGGCTTACGCTTGTTCATGCGAGCATGATGTTTCCCAGGATGCTTCTACTCCTCGATGCAACTTTATTGGGGGAGAGCGAAGGACAGTTACAATACGATTTAGTAAGTCTGGTTTTGAGCCATGGTGACATACAACATGAGGTTCTTGAAATTCACTTCCTGAAAAGACGGACTTAATAATGGAAATAACCTCCTTATAAAACTACTCGTCGTGCTGTTTGCCTGTCGATGAGAAGGAAGTAAAGATCCTACGGAATACGATTTTGGCATTAAATTCACTCTTTGTGAATTAATCGATGCTCAAAGCAAACGATAGTATTATAGTTCTCCTGTATACCTTTGAATGTTATAGAGCTTTCTAAATATTCTGGAGCTGGCGTTAAATATATACTAGAGTGAAATTATTGTGGAACATTATGATTCGAAATATAGTAACTATTTACTGGCAGCCGTTTATTGCACAAAATTAACTGATAGTGTTATCAGACTATTGCTACTGAACTTTATCATCTGGTTAAAGTATTCCGCCCAGGAGCCAAAACTATTGTTAACCAGCTGCTGGACAATCCGAAAGGTTTCGTTAGTAGCGGGATGAGAACCAAGGTCGTGAGTCTCTGATCGCAATCTTTTTTGCTGAAGTAGGCCCTTGGTTTCAAGAGCACGATTGGAGGCCAGGTAGTCAGCTTGCATTGATTCTTCAGTAACACCCAAAGCGCCTTCAACCATCATAGCAGCGACACCTGTGCGATCCTTGCCGGCGGTGCAGTGGATGAGAATTGCCCCATCGTCTTCAGTGCGACTCAACAGAAGGTCAAACATGTCACGGTAGGCGGCTAGGGCATGTGAATCGGTCAACATCTTCTTGTAGATATGAGCGATGGGGTCTTCTGGTTTCGCAAATCGGCGCTTGAGGCGTTGACCAAAGCTGGCGTGATCGGCGAAGGGAAAGACGGGGAGTTGATAGTAACTCATGCCATCTGCCAATTGGTCAGGGCGGCGCTTGACTTCATCGTCAGAGCGCAAGTCAATGACGGTTTTGACCTGATATTGGTCGCGAAGCTGCTCTGCCTCAGCGTGGGTGAGGTGGCTGAGATCGCCAGAGCGGAACAATTTGTTAGGCTTGATGGTGCGGCCATCAGCGGTCGGATAACCGGCAAGGCTACGCAGGTTGATGGCGTTGGGGAGTGGAACGAGTTGATTTGCTGTCATGATGACCTCCAGGACAGGATCGCGTGAGTGACAAAAAAGCGCCCCTTCCGTTCGAAGTGGCGCATGGTGGTTTAATATGCTTGGTTGGGCATGAAGATGACCTTTACCGTTCGAAACAAAATTATAATATCATTTAAGATGCTCCGGTGGGTAATGTACTGCAGGTCCAGATTGACCATCTGACTGAAGCTGAGCGCATTACGTCCAGAGACCTGCCACAGGCCGGTGCAGCCAGGCGTGACCAGCAAGCGTTGCTTGTCATAGTCACTGTATTCCACATACTCGCGCGGCAGGCAAGGCCGTGGGCCTACCAGGCTCATATCGCCGCGCAGGACATTATAGAGCTGAGGCAGCTCATCCAGGCTAGTTTTACGGATGAAGCGCCCGATACGCGTGACGCGCGGATCATGTTTCATTTTAAACATGGTGCCATCGATTTCGTTTTTATCGACAAGCTTAGCCAGCTGTTTTTCCGCGTCTACCCCCATAGAGCGGAATTTGTACATGCGAAACCTAGAACCGTCTTTACCGATCCGAATCTGTGAAAAAAAGACAGGCCCACGATCATCAACCTTGATCAAAATCGCGAGTAAAAGAAAAAGCGGCGACAGAATCACCAAAGCTAATCCACTAGCAATGAAGTCGAAGCTGCGTTTAAGAGTCAAATAAACGTGCTGGTTGGCCAGCACGTCTTGGTCGATCGTCGCGCTTCTCACCACTGCATGTTGTTTCTTCTCTGGATAATTTTCCATAGAGCCCTAGAACCCCCAAATTTTAAACAAATGGTTCAACACCCTACTTACATCTTATAAGTTTAACATAAACTTTCCTGGATGAAAGAACGTTTTGCTGAGAGTGTCAAGAATTTTGTGTAAATGAGTAACTCTTATTTGCATGATTAAATGACCAATTTCAAAACATCGATTCTAATGTATCCTGGCACTGTTTAAATCCACGATGAGACTTGCCAAAGTTCTTTTCGTTGTAGGCCAACACCTGTGTGACTAAGAAACGATCTAACGCGTCTTCATTTGGAAATTGTTCCCTCAATTTTCAAGTCAAGTGCAACGATGATAACGAATTCTTGATAGTGGTCTAGGCTGTTACGCCATGCATCGGTA
>NZ_BOLV01000020.1 GCF_016861845.1 Lacticaseibacillus suilingensis | reverse complement strand
TACCGATGCATGGCGTAACAGACTAGACCACTATCAAGAATTCGTTATCATCGTTGCACTTGACTTGAAAATTGAGGAATCTTGAATAATTGCCTAGTGATTCCCGAAATTAAAACAGATTACCAGAAGCATGACGTGCTAGCCCCGATAGGAAGTTAGCCTTCGTGCTTTTTTGTTGTTCAAGAATTGTATTGCCACATTCACTTCGGTGTCGGAATTTGCACATCTAAACTGGAATGAGGGTGTAGATACCCAGTTATCGTGCCGTAACACTGCTGGTCTATTTTTGCGTGGGCTTTTCCTTTGCTCGCACAACGAAGGCATCGAGCAAGATGCGGGCGATTACCTGAACTGGGAGGCGGGAGTGTACTTCGTAGTCAGGGAAATATGCTTCTTCGGATTTATGACCAACTAATAAGATATCAGTGTTCTGGGCCAGAGGGGCGTTGGCATCTGTAGTAATTGTGATGATTGGAACACCATTATGTTGGAGACTACGAGCGGCATCAACCAACTCCGGGGTTTCGCCGTTGAGCGAAATGAAAACGGCACAGGCATCCGGTTTGACTGTTTTGGCCAAGGTTTTGATGATATTTGGATCATGAAGTGTCTGTGTATATTTACCAATCAGTTGGAGCTTTAACGACATTTCATCGGCAATCATCTCAGACAATCCGCGTGCGAACAGGTAAACGATGCGAGCCCCAGCAATCTGTTGAATGCTATCTTCAATTGTTGCTATTTCGAGTTGATCAATGGTTTCCTCGACCTCGCGTAGATTGGCTGTGATGACTTGTCGGATGTTAGCATCGGCTTCTTTCAAGACCGTTGGTTCATGAGCGGGGCTTTGGCTGACGGAGTGTCGAAAATCTGTGTAACCGCTGTATCCCATTTTTTTCATAGTGCGGACGATTGTCGCGGTCGAAACTGTAGCGTAATTCGCAAAGTCAACAATGGACATTTGAATAATTCGCGCGCGATGTTTGTTAATTAGATTCACAACATATTGCTCACTGGCACTGAACCGACTCGTCATCTAAATCACCTCTTCGATAGAGTAACACTAGGCTCAATGTTAGATGGTTAAAAAATTTTTGTAAAGTTTTTCAGCTTTTTTGACAGTAATGTCTTCTTTTGGAAAACATTTTCATCTTTGAACGCGTTAACCTGTAATTGTAGACAGGAGGTAAGTGTGATGATTTATACATTAACTTTAAATCCAGCTATTGATTTATTTATTGACACCCCCCGTCTCGACGAGGGTGTGGTCAATCGCACTAACCGTTATGACGTTCAGGCAAATGGTAAGGGAGTGAATGTTTCATTCATTTTAGAACGACTAGGGGTAGCCAATACTGCGCTTGGCCTCGGTGGAGGTTTCACTTTGGCGTATATTCAATCCCAGTTAACGGCATCGGGCATTGAGAACCAGTTTATCGACACAGGAGGAATCACACGCATTAACGTTTTCACCCATGTGGACGATGGTGAGCGTGAATATAAGCTTGTAAATCCTGGTCCCGTTGTGCCGGCTTCCGGTTTGAAGCAACTCGAGAAACTACTTGAGCAGCTGACGAATCAGGATGCTCTAATTGTTTCCGGTAGTTTTGCACAAGGCATCGAGCCAGCGTTAATCAGCCAGTTGGGCGTAAGATCACAGCAACAAGGGTTCAAACTGATTATTGATACGTCATATTCAGCTGTGATGGATTGTTTGAAATATCGCCCATTTCTGATTAAGCCGAATAATGCCGAATTGGCAAGTTGGTATGGGCGTCCAGCTAATATTGATTCAATGGAAATTGTCAAATTAGGACGGGATATGCAACACCGCGGCGCTCAAAATATTTTAATCTCTTGCGGTAATGCAGGCGCAATTTTTATCGGCGATCAAGTGCTTAAGGGCAATGCCCCACAGATTGATGTTCTCAATACAGCCGGTGCAGGTGACACCATGCTTGGAACCTTTGTCGCAGGCTTGGTGAAGGGTAAACCTTCAGCAGAGAATCTCAAGTATGCGATTGCTGCTGGTAGTGATACTGCCCGTAATTCATGGGTGACAGACTTTAATCATTTGGACGATTTGTTAGCTCAGATAACAGTTTCTACGTTTACTGAAGGGGGTAAGTAGCAATGGCAATCTATGATCTAATTGCAGCTACAGGGTGTGCAACGGGAATTGCGCATACCTACATGGCCGAAGAGGCCTTGGAACAGGAAGCAAAGCGCCGGGGCCTGAGCATTAAGGTTGAAACCCATGGACAAACCGGGGTGGATGACCCATTAACGCAGGAAGAAATTGATAATGCTAAAGCAGTAATTGTTGCTTCAGATATCGATGTGGACGCTGATCGTTTCGCTGGTCTGCCAGTAGTCATGGTGCCGGTCGCGGCTGGGATTAAAGATCCAGGCAAACTATTTGACCAGGCTTTGGCGAAAGATGCGCCCATCTATAAGGCAAATGCAACAAAAAAAGCAGCCACTTCTGGCTCTGCTGAAGGAGAGAGCCTTTGGCATCTGATCTATACTAGCTTGATGAATGGGGTTTCTCATATGCTTCCGGTAGTTGTCGCCGGTGGCGTATTAACAGCTGTGTCATTCTTTTGGGGAATCTATTCAGCAGATCCTAAGAGTATTCAGTACAATGCATTTGCCGCCATGTTAAATACCATCGGTGGTTACACGATGAACTTGATGGTTCCAGTACTCACTGCATACATTGGCGAAGCGATTGCAAAGCGTAGTGGGCTAATCGTTGGTTTTGCAGTAGGGATGATTGCCCTCAATGGCGGAACAGGGTTTCTTGGTGGTATTGTTGGCGGTTATATTGCAGGTGCTGTTATTATTCTCTTGCAATACTTGCTCCGGCCGTTACCTGATAAAGAATTTAGGGGTTTAAAGGCAATTTTCCTTTATCCAGTTCTTGGGGTCTTTATCGCGGGAAGTATCATGTGGGTGTTGACAGCCCCAATGGCCAGCATCAACACTGGCATGATGAGCTTTTTGAAGAGCATGCAAAATTCGGATCCCATCTTGCTTGGACTTATTGTTGGTGTGATGTGTGCGTCTGACTTCGGGGGGCCAATCAATAAGGCTGCTTATCTTACTGGTACAGCGCTGTTGGCGCAAGGCAATGCCTTCTTTATGGCAGGCGTTTCGGCTGCTTGCATCGCCCCTCCTCTTGCCACAGGTATCGCGGTTCTGCTAAATCCCAAGGCCTACTCTAAGGATGATCGAAGCGCTGGTTATGTTAATTTTCTTCTTGGATCAACTCATATTACCGAAGGCGCCATTCCTTTCGCGGCAAAAAATCCGTTACTCAATATTCCTTCTTTCATGATCGGTTCAGCAATTGCAGCAATTCTCACTTACATGAGTAAAATTCAAGTTCCTGCTCCTCATGGTGGATTTATCATTATTATGTTGGTTAATCACCCAATTCTTTGGATTGTCTATATTCTGATCGGATCGGCCGTTTCGGGCGTACTGTTGGCTTTGATAGCGGGCCATTCAGCAAAGAAACATGGCGTCACTGCCAGCAGTGTTTCCTTCGCCGGTTTGACCGGTGAAGAAGCAGCGACTGCTATCGCTCCTGATATAGCTCACCAGACAACTAAAGATTACGCCTCGTCGTCAAATAGTACAGAGAATGACGGTACTTTTGATGAGATTCTCACCGAAAAGAATATTGTCTTGAATCTAAAAGCCAAGGACCGTAATGACGCCTTATATCAACTGGCAGAGTTGAGCGTGAAGAATGGAATCGCTAGCGATGCAGAGGCCGTTTACCAGAAATATCTCAAGCGTGAAGATGAAGGTTCAACCGGAATGGAACAAGGCATTGCCATTCCACATGCTCAGGATGCGACAATTCACCGATCCGCGATGTTAGTGGTACGCCTAACGACACCAGTAGATTGGAAAACTTTCGACAGTCAGCCAGTCGACACCATGATTAGTTTTCTCATTCCTGAGCATGATAACGGCGACCACCTCCATTATCTCAGCGATACTGCGAAGCTTCTGACACATCAAAGCTTTATCAAGCAACTCAAAGCGGCACATACGCCACTGCAAATCATAACCTTATTCAAAGCCTAATAAAAAAAGGATGACTCGCGTGATGCGCGGATCATCCTTTTTTTAATTGTCAGTCGTGGGTTTGATAATTTGGTAGGTGGCGTCTTCCGCTTCATCATAAATCGTCGCGGGGCCGGCGCTGTCGGCGGTGATGATGAGCTGATAGCCGTAATGATCGAGGAAGGTCAGCTTATCCGTGGTAATCCCAGTGACCGTGCCAGGGAGGGTGCTACCATCAATTTTGATCTTGAGGGCAGGGGAAATCATCAGCTGGTGGGTTTTATTCGTCAGCTCGTCCAAAAAGGCGTATTTGCCCGTGTATTGCAGCGCCAACGCTTCGACGGCGGTTGGTGTGGTGGGCTCGGTTTTGCGATGCGTAACCTTTTTTTCGATTGAGTTGACCATTTTTTTGAACAACGACGCCATGCCCATCATCCCTCCCTGATGTGTTGTGCGAGCAACCCCTTGCTCTGATGCTCTTATCATAGCACGCCGAGTATTACATCCGGTTATATTTCTGTTTACAATAATATGAGCGAAATATTTCAATAAAAGCCAGGCGGCACCGACGCTGGTGAGATGGTAGAATGAAGCTATGTGAAAGGAAGGTGCGTCATGAAATTAGGCATCATTGGGACCAACTGGATCACCCAACAATTCGTCGAAGCCGCCGAAAGTACCGGGGACTATCAGCTGACTGCGATCTACTCGCGGCACGAGGCCACGGCTGCGGCTTTTGCGGCCAAGACCCATGAGGCAACGCTCTACACTGAGCTGCCAGCATTTTTTGCCAGCGACCTCGACGTGGTGTATATCGCCAGCCCCAACGGCCTGCACGCCGAGCAAGCAGCGGCGGCACTGAATGCGGGCAAGCATGTGATTGTTGAAAAGCCAATGGTGACGCACCCCAGTCAACTGGCCTTGATTGAATCTGCGCAAGCCGCGCATCCGGAATGCCTGATTTTTGAGGCGGCCCGGCATCTCTACGATCCTAACTTCGCCAAGATTACTGCACTCGTGCAACAGCGGCGGGCAGCGTTGACCGGAGCGACGCTGGTGTACGCGAAGTATTCTTCCCGTTATGATGCCTATCTGGCCGGCGAAAACCCTAATATTTTCTCCCCGCGCTTTGGCGGCGGGGCGCTGATGGATTTGGGTGTGTATTCAGTCTATGCGGCGGTGGCTTGGTTCGGCGTGCCGGAGCAGGTTGTCTACCTGCCTAGCATGCTGGCCAGCGGCGTCGACGGCGGCGGCGTGGCGCATTTGCACTACGCCGATGTCGACGTCAATCTGGTGCTTGGGAAAAACTACAACACCAGCGCTAGCAGTGAAATCTATTTTGGCAAAACCACGCTGCAGCTCGGGGCCACCGGTAGCCTCGATGAGTTGAAGCTGGTGGGGGCAGAAACGGCTGACTTGCATGTGACGCAACCGGCAAACCCGATGGTGGACGAGGCGCGGTATTTTGCTCACGCCTTGATGACCCATGATCAGAACGCTTTTGAGCAGCAATGGCAGCTTGCAAAGCAGGTTCATCAAGTGCTCGGCGACTTGCGCGCGACCACCACGATTAAATTTGGCAACGACCCACAATAGGGTAAGGAGAGAACATGGCAATTGCATCCATTTTTCAACCGCTGTGGCAAGCGGCTGGCTTTACTGAAGAAACGCCGATTCAAACGGCGGTTTATCAACCGCTCAAGCAAGATCAGTCCATCGTCGGCCTGGCTCCCACTGGTTCTGGCAAAACGCTCGCGTTTGGCCTGCCGCTGCTAGAGAAACTGGTGCCAGATGATGGCCTTCAGCTTCTGATTTTGGCGCCATCCCAAGAGTTGGCCATTCAAACCCGTGATGTGCTGCGGCCGTATGCGAAAGCGACCGGGTTGAATTTGCAAGGCGTCACCGGCTCGGCTAACGTCAAGCGCCAGCTCGACTTGCTGAAACAGCATCCAGAGGTGATTGTGGCGACAGCCGGCCGCCTGCTGGAGCTAGTGGATTCGCGCCGGGTGAGTTTGGCGCGGCTGCAGACGCTGGTGATTGATGAGGCCGACGAAATGCTGCGCGAGCCGGGCTTGTCGCAGGTGCGCGAACTGGCGCAAGCGGCGCCTGCGGATGTGCAGCTAGGCTTCTTCTCGGCCACCGATAGCCCCATGTTCCAAGAGCTGGCAAAGTGGTTTGGACAGGATGTTGAGCGCATTGATGTACGGGCGATTGACCATACCCAAGGGTCGGTCACGCATTATTTTGTCCAAACTGATAACGCGCACCGCGAAGTTTGGCTGCGGCACTTGGCCCATCTCGACAAATTTCAGGCGTTGGTCTTTTTCAACCAAAACGCCGTGATGATGAAGGTGGCACGTACGCTAAGTCATCAAAGCGTTAAATTTGCAGTGCTGAACCGCACCGACCGCGCCACCACCCGGGCGAACGCCTTGAATGCTTTTCGCAAAGGCAAAGTGACGCTCCTACTGGTGACGGATTTGGCCGGCCGGGGCCTCGATATTCCGCACCTGCCGGCGGTAATCAATTACCAGACGCCAACGCGGCCGGAAGCCTACATTCATCGGTCAGGCCGCACCGGCCGGATGGGGGCGGCGGGGATGGTCATCACCCTTGGCGACGATCATGACCTGCGCGATTTGCGCCGGCTTGTGCCCCAGTATCAAATCGTCCGCGGTTACTTGAATGACGGCAAAATGAGCACCGAAGCGCCTGTCGAACAGGCGAAACCGGCCCGCCAAGCTAAGCCGGTGGCGCCAGCGCAACCAAACACGCCGGCCGCACAGCGCCATGCCCATGTGACTGGCGAAACGGCAGCGCCAGCACCCAAGAAAGCCCACAAAAAGAACCGGTTGCGCGACCGGAAGAATAAAGGGAAGCGCAAGGCGAAATAGGTGGCGCGTTGTATTTTTATTTGCTCGGTCCCAGCTGTCTGATCCTGTTTGCGGTTTCGCTTTCAATATGGCTATAATAGTGTATACAAGTCGGCGGGGGACCGCTAGTTTCGGAGGCATTTTCCATGAAGGTTACAGATACAGTTGACGCCCCAGTGGCATTTTTCTATCAGCGAATCATTGATTCCGTGCTTTATGATATCAACCATGAAAATGGGCAGACGCTGACCCCAGCGATGTTGCAAGGCTATGAATATCGCAAGTCGATGGGTCCGCGCGGTAGCATTCGCATCAAAATCACCAAGATTGTGCAGAACCAAACCTACGCTTTCGATTCCTTTGCGGGTCCAGATACCTATCACACGCGGTATGAACTGCGCCCGACTGAAGATGGTCGGACTGAAGTGAGCTACCAAGAAGACGTGGATTACGCCGAAACGATGAAGAAGCGTAATTCCCAGCTGATGATGATTTTGATTGGCTGGAGTAAGAAACGCCGCATGAAGAAAATGTGGGCGCAAATTGCGGCTTCGCAGGACCAAATTTAACTTTTCTCCCCGGCAATTCCATTTGCCGATGGCGAATGAATTGGTTAAACTGGTACTTGTCTGCAACAATAGCTCATCTGGATAGAGCAACAGTTTCCTAAACTGTAGGTGGCCGGTTCGAGTCCGGCTTGTTGCATTGCTTGGCCTCTGATTTCACATCAGAGGCCCTTTGTGTTCTAGGAGGTGCAGCCATGATCATTGTCCAAACAGCGGGAGCCACGCTCCTGCTTCTAGTGGCAGGCGCCTTGGGGCTTTCGTGGCTCAATACCGCCACCATCCAGCATCTGGTCAATGTCCGCGGGAAAAATAGTAGCCAACTTTGGCTCACCAAGCCGGGCCTCTGGCTTCATGAGTTGAGCCACGCCTTGCTGGGCCGGCTGTTTGGCATGCAGATTGCGGACTTTTCGGTGCATGATGGGCCGCAAGCAAGTTCGGCGGGGCACGTGACGCTGCGGTTTCGCCAAAAGTCGCTGTGGCAGCGCTTCGGCTTGTTTTTCGCTGGTGGGGCCCCGCTGTGGGTCAGCGGCACCCTCGAGCTTATCACCGCTCGATATGTGTTCTGGCCGCAGGTGCCGCTCGCTTTGATTAACCAGGCCACCTTTAATCCAGATTGGCGTTGGGCGCTGGCATGGCTGGTCGGCGTCTTCTTGATCAATCTCGGCGCCAGTCTGTCTGCCGCCGATATCAAAATGATGCTCCGCGGTCTGCCGGTGGCGGCGGTGTTACTCGTCATCGTGGCTTTGCTGCTGTGGGCAGTGGCACCGACCGCTTTAACCCAGTGGGTGGCTTTAAACTGGCTGCTGGCGCGACTGATTGTGATGCTCGGCGCCATTGCTGGCGGCACTTGGCTACTGTGCCGGGTGCTCTATCGTTAATCGCTACTAATTCGAGGCTCACCCATCGCAGTGGGCTTTTTGTTACTTATTTAATTATTGAAATCATAAGCAGATTAATACTATTTGCTCACTTGATACGTTACACTCAGGCTAGGCAGGACTGTCCTGTCGGCACTTTAAGCTGAAAGGAGTGAGACCATGCTTCATTTCATTTGGGTACTGATTATTGGTGCTGTCATCGGTGCCATTGGCTCGATGATTGTTGGTCGGAATCTACCCGGGGGCTGGATTGGCAACCTGATTGGCGGCCTGCTCGGCGCATGGGTGGGCGGCAATATTTTCGGGAGCTGGGGGCCAAACGTGGCCGGAATGGCCATCCTGCCGGCGATTATTGGCGCCGCGTTAGTGGTGTTCGTGATCTCGCTACTCATGCGCATTTTCGCGGGCCGCGGCGACGCAGCCAAATAAGCCCTACGCTTATCAACTGAATCAGCGTTAGGCCGCAGTGAGGAGGGTGCAGATGCGACTAGCATTGAAAATCGGCTTTGCTTTGGTGATTTTGCTCGGGCTGGTGGAAAGCGTGATGCTGATGGCCCTGGTCTGGCCAGTGCCTGGTTTGCGTTCACTGGTCTGGTCGTACTGGCGCCCGCTGCATTGGCTTATGCTGGCTGTGGCCGGCATTGTGGGCCTAGCGCTACTGAGCGGGTGGCTGGCACTTTGGTACCGCCGCTCCCGCCGTTAGCCTGATGACTCCTCGGCACCGTGAAAGATGAGGTCAAAGCCTCATCTTTTTTGGTGAAAAAAATAACACGAATCAGTCTTGAGGCGGAGGCCGCCAAAGCGACAACCTGTCATAATCGAAACTTGTACTTGGTTGATTGAAGCGCAAACGCGTATGATGAAAGCAACCAATAAAGATGAAGGAAGTGCTCAAGTGCTAGAACTTAAACATATCAAGAAATATTATCACGTCGGCGGTACCCTCACGAAGGCGCAAGATGACGTTTCGGTTGCCTTTCGGAAGCAGGAATTCGTCGCCATCCTTGGGCCTTCCGGGTCCGGGAAAACCACGATGCTCAACATCATCGGTGGCCTGGACCGGTATGACTCCGGCGATCTGGTGATCAAAGGCAAGTCCACCAAAGACTTTAAAGATGCTGATTGGGATGCCTACCGCAACAATTCGGTCGGGTTTATTTTCCAGTCGTATAATCTGATTTCCCATCTGTCCATTATGGAAAACGTGGAGATGGGGATGACCCTATCTGGCGTGCCTGCTGCTGAGAAGCAAAAACGCGCCGAAAACGCCTTGATTCGCGTTGGCCTCAAGGATCATATGCACAAGCAGCCGAGCCAGCTCTCTGGTGGTCAGATGCAGCGGGTGGCGATTGCCCGGGCGATTGCCAATGACCCAGAAATCCTGCTGGCCGATGAGCCCACCGGCGCGCTGGATTCGCAAACCTCCGAAGAAATCATGCAACTGATCAAGGAGCTCTCCAAAGAGCGCCTGGTCATTATGGTGACGCATAACCCTGACCTGGCGCACAAATACGCCGACCGGGTGATTGAATTTGCCGATGGTCAAATCAAGCACGACTCCAATCCCCATGTGGAAAGCGAAAAGCAAGACGGCTTCAAACTCAACCACACGAAGATGAGCTACTGGACGGCGCTGAAGCTTTCCGCAACCAACATTCGCACCAAAAAAGGTCGCACTTTCCTCACCGTGTTCGCCTCGAGTATCGGGATCATCGGCATCGCGGTCGTGCTGGCGTTGTCCAACGGCTTCCAAAAGCAAATCGACAAGACACAAAGTGAGGCCATGGCCTCGATGCCGGTCACGATTTCGCAGGTCGGCACTGACACCAACGCGATGATGACCGGGACAGAAACCAAGACTTTCTCGAAATCCTCCACCGTCACTGCTGAAAAGAGTGCGGCGGATAAAGCGCAACACACGAACAAGTTGCCCCAGAGTTATCTGGATTACATTAACAAAATGCCGACCAAAGATGCCCGCAGTATCGCGGTGACCTATGGCACCGGCATGAACCTGGTGCGCAAAGTGAATGGCAAGTACCAAACCGTTAGCTTCTCGACCAGCAATCCGGACAGTTCCAGCGTAGATGCCAGCGCGATGATGGCAGCGTCCACTGGCGTTGGCGGCAGTGTCTATCCTGTGAAGCGTACCAGCAGCGGTAAGACGTTCTTGCAGACGTACTACAAGCTGCTCAGTGGTAGCTACCCAACGAAGGCGACAGACATTGTGCTGGTGGTCGACAAGAAAAACACCGTTAATATCAACGCCTTGAAGAACCTGGGCTTTTCCGTCAAGGAAGGGCAGAAATTCAACTTCAACGACCTGATTGGCACCTCGGTTCAGCTGGTGGCGAATGATGATTACTACACCAAACTGCCAACCGGAACTTATTTGCCCACGCAAGATCTGAGCAAGGCCGCGGCGTCCAGCAACACCAAGACCTTGCATATCACCGGGATCGTGCGGGTGAAGTCCAAGAACTCTGATGGCTTGCTGGCGTCAGGGATTGCTTACAGCTCTGCTTTAACCAAGCAAGTCCTGGATGAAAATAAGTCCTCAGCGATTGTGGCTGCCCAAAAACAAAGCACCACCAACATCATGACTGGTCAGCAAATGGATCAAGCGACTCGCACTGCCATCATGACCACGCTGGGCGGCGTGTCCACGCCAACTTCGGTGCAGATTTATCCCACCACCTTTAAGCAAAAAGACAAGGTGCTGGCTTATCTGGACAAGTGGAACAAAGGCAAATCCAAAGCGGACAAGGTCATCTACACGGACCTAGCAGGGACGGTTTCTGATATGACTGGCGGTTTGATGGACGCCATCACCTACGTCCTGGTCGCCTTTGCCGGCATTTCCTTGGTCACTTCAATGATCATGATTGCCATCATCACCTACACCTCAGTCTTGGAACGGACCAAGGAAATTGGTGTGCTGAAAGCCTTGGGGGCCCGGAAGAAAGACATCACCCGGGTGTTCGATGCCGAAACCTTCATCTTGGGCTTTGGCGCTGGCTTGTTTGGGATTTTCGTCGCTTGGCTGTTGACGTTCCCAATCAATGCCGTCTTGGCCAATGTCACTGGCTTGAGTGGCGTCGCCGTGCTTAATCCGGTGCACGCCATCATCCTGGTGCTGATTTCCACGATTTTGACGCTGCTGGGCGGGCATGTCCCAGCCCGAATGGCCGCGAAGAAAGACGCTGCCATCGCGTTGCGCGCCGAATAAGTCGCAGCATATCGCCCCACTGCACCCAGCTTAGCTGAATGCGGTGGGGCTTTTTGTGCGGTTTGGCAAAAAAGTTGTCCCATGTTCTTGACCTGAAACGCGTCCCACACTTTACACTGATGGTGTTGATGGGTAGCGAATCAAACTGCTCCTCACTGCAGGGTCAAAATCGAAAGGGGAACCTATCATGTTGAAGACATTTTTACAGCAGCCAGTTTCGGCCATTAACTTAGCCGCCACATCAGAGTTAACCGCGCTGACGCGAAGTGCGCAAGTCCTTGCGTACCGGTTTGATTTGGACTTCACTGCCGTTCACGCTAGTTTGCTAGCGAGCGAAGTGCAAGGGGCGCACTTTGTCCAAGATGACATGGCCTTAATCTATGCTAGCGGCCAAGCATTGGCCACGCCGGCACTGATGATTTTGAATTTGAGGCAGCCAGTGCTTTGGGGTAGCTCAGCTGGTGGTAGGCCCGTTTCGCACTTGTTGACGCTTCTGATCCCAGACACCTTTGGTTCGGTGGCGACCGCGGCCTTGCTTACCCAGGTGATAGAGCGGGCTCAAAAGGCACCGGTACCCACCAGCAAAGCGGCGTTAAGCGAATATCGTCAAGCTATTCTCGGCTAGCTTGGGCCAACCACTTCGGGTAAACTAAAGGGCGGAGGAATCAACATGACCAATATTCGTGATATTGCCCGGGAGAGTGGCTACTCGGTGTCCACCGTGTCGCGGGTGCTCAATCACAAGAAATATGTTTCGCCGGCTGTCCGCGACCATATTGAGCAGGTGATGCAGCAGTTGAATTATGTGCCGAACGCGGTGGCGCGTGACCTCAGCAGTGGCCACACCAAAACAATTGGCGTCGCCTTGGCCATGGTGGCGCATCCTTATTACACCACGCTGGTCAAAGGCATCACGGAAGCAGCCTTTGAGGAGGGGTACCAAGTCACGCTGCTGCCGACAGATTATGATGCCAAGCTTGAACGCCGCTATCTTGAGCAGCTCCGCCAGCACGCGTTTGATGGCCTGATTTTCACCTCGCATAGCATGCCCATTAGCGAAATTGCGGCGGCGCAGGCGTTTGGCCCAGTGGTGGTTTGCCAAGATCCAGGCTCAGTCACCATTCCTGCTGCTTTTACGGATCGGCAGGCCAGTTATCATGAAGCTTTCGCCTGGATTAAACAAGCTGGTTATCAGCGAATTGGGCTGATGCTGCCACGCGATCCGAAGGTCAGCGCCACCGCCAGTGCCATGGTGCAGGCGTATACCAACGTCATCGGCGCCGCGCCTGCCGCCGATTTAACCTGGATTGGCTCGATGGCCTATGCCGATGGGCGTAAAGCCGGGGCCTTTTTCGCAGCGAACGGCGCCGATTTCGTCTTTGCCAACGGCGATGACATTGCCATGGGGGTCCATGATTACTACCAGCAAAACCACCTGCCGCTGCCAGGCTTGATGGGGCAGGAGAACCAAGTGTCCAGTGCGCTCCTGGGCATCTCAACCATTGACCACCATTTTCACGCGGTGGGGCGGGCGGCGCTGGCGCTGGCCACCGGCGCAAAAACGGGTCAAATCAAAATTGCTTCTGACTTTATTGCCAGACCATAGTTTGATCGAAAAAGTCGCTGCGGCGGCTTTTTTCAGTGCTCAGGGCTGTTTTTCGCCGCCCGCGCAGCGAGGCATTATGCTAAACTGATAGCAATATCAGGAAAAGAGGTCTCACTATGCAAGTGATCATCACCGTCATCGGTACCGATAAAGTGGGCATTATCGCCGCGGTCACCACGAAACTCGCTGCTTTGAATGTGAACATCCTCGATGTGTCGCAAACCATTATGCAAGGGGCGTTTACCATGATGCTGCTGGCGCAGCTGCCAGAGGACGCTGCCTTCACCAACACCAAAGCCGAACTGCAGGACCTAGGTAGCAGCATCGGCGTTGACGTCAAAATCGCGCGGCAAGAAATTTTCGACGCGATGCACAAACTGTAGGAGGCCGCGATGGAAACACAGCAGATCAAAGAAACCATTCAGATGATCAGCGAGGAAAACCTCGACATCCGCACCATCACCATGGGCCTGTCGCTACTGGATTGCATCACCGGCGACAGTAAAACCACCGCGCAAAAAATTTATGATAAAATCACGACGCAAGCGGCGCAGTTGGTGCCAGTCGCGGACGCGATCGAAAATGAATTCGGCATTCCCATTGTGAACAAGCGTCTGAGTGTGACCCCAGTGGCGCTGCTGGCCGGGAGCGACCCGCACCCGAATTTTCCGCAATTCGCCAAGGCGATGGATGAGGCTGCCAAGGCTGTGAACGTTGACCTGATTGGCGGCTATTCCGCCACGGTGCAAGCCGGTTGCACGCCAGCAGACAAAACCCTGATGGCCAGCATTCCCGAAGCCTTGGCCACCACCGACCGCGTCTGCAGCTCGGTGAATGTCGGCTCTACCCGCAACGGTTTGAACATGGATGCCGTGAAGATTATGGGCGAGGTGGTCAAGCAGGTCGCGGCCATCGACCCAGTCAACGCGATGAAGTTGGTGATTTTTGCCAACGCGGTGGAGGACAATCCCTTCATGGCTGGCGCTTTCTGGGGCGTTTCTGAAGGCGACGTGGCCATCAACACCGGCGTCTCCGGCCCCGGGGTGGTCCAGCGCGCGATTGCCGATCGGCCTGATGCTTCTTTTGAAGAAATCTGTGAAATCATTAAGCAGACGGCCTTCAAGGTGTCGCGCATGGGCCAATTCGTCGGCAAAGTCGCCGCTGAACGCCTACACGTGCCCTTCAATATCGTCGACCTGTCGCTCGCCCCGACGCCGGCCCGCGGCGATTCCGTGGCCGAAATCCTCGAAACCTTGGGACTGTCGCATGTCGGCACCCCTGGCACGACTGCGGCGCTGGCGCTGCTCAATGACGCGGTGAAGAAAGGTGGCATCATGGCCGCCGAACGGGTCGGCGGCTTGTCTGGGGCTTTCATCCCAGTCTCGGAAGATGCCAACATGATCAAGGCCGCAGAAAAGGGACAGATTTCACTGGAGAAACTGGAGGCCATGACCGCTGTCTGCTCCGTTGGGTTGGACATGGTCGCCATTCCAGGCGACACCCCAGCTACAACGATTGCCGGCATGATTGCCGACGAAGCCGCCATTGGCATGATCAACAACAAAACCACCGCCGTGCGGGTTATTCCTGTGCCAGGCAAAACGGTCGGTGATTCAATCAACTTTGGCGGGTTGTTTGGCCGCGCCCCGATCATGGCGGTTAACGATGGGGATGCTAGCGTCTTCGTCTCCCGAGGGGGGCAAATTCCAGCGCCGATTCATAGTTTCAAAAATTAATATTCTAATTCACGACCTGACCGATTTGCCATCGGCCAGGTTTTTTCGTGTCCACTAACCCTTCCCAGTGGACAACCGCTGGGGGAAATCATTTACAATTATATTTGTAAGAGATTATGCCATTGATAAGTGTAAGCGAAAGGGAGTGCAAGATGAGTAAGCAAGAACGCCGACGCGTGCGCGTGGCGGCCTCGTTAGGTCTGACAGTATTGATGAGCTCTGCCATTCTGGGGGGAATGGCACCGCTCGCGGCGAATGCAGCCGAGGTGGGGAGTGAGCCGACAACCACTGAGGTTTCACCAATGATCACGGCACCGGAAAATCCGAGTGATGGGGTGGTCAGTTTGCCAGAGGGAGAAGGCTTGGACACCGGAACGGTGGATGAAACGCCACTCCCTGACGAGGAAAGTGAGGAGGTCGAGGCTGAAACGCCAACAGGGGTTCCAGAAACTGCTCCTGAAATTGAAGAAACGCTACCAGAACAGTCCCGGCCTGAACCAAGTGTAGAAGTGCCAGCAGCAGATGCTGTCCAGGCAGACGAGATTACCTCAGACGAGGATGGAGTGCTTCGAGACACTTGGGGTGATGTGGAATGGACGTTTGAAGATGGCGTGCTGTCACTGAATGGCGGAGTCGGTGTTAATACCGATTCAGGCTCACCCTGGTATACGATTGCCAATGAAGTCACGAAAGTTGTTGTGACTGACACGATTACCGCACCAGAGGATATATCCTACCTGTTTGAGGACTTCTCAGCCGTAACCGCGTTTGAGGGTCTCGACAGAATTGATACGAGCGCTGTTAAAAATATGCGCGGTGCCTTTGAAAATACGACTGCGCTGACTAGTCTTAACTTAACTGGCTGGGAAGTTGCTTCGGTGACTGATATGGGCGGGCTTTTTGCGGGGTCTGGGTTGATTTCAGTGAATCTGTCTACTTGGCAGCCTAGTCACCTAACAACAACGCGTGGTATATTTTCATCGATGGAACGTTTAGAATACTTGAATATTTCTTCATTTAGCTTTAGCAGTAGTGCGAATGTCTTCGATAATTATGCACCAAACCTAAGGACTTTGGTTTTGGGCAGTAACACGCTCCTACACAATCTGCCGAACCCAAGAGGGACAGTGTGGGCTGGGGAAACCTCGGAGAATACATTTTCCAATCAATACACGGGCGGACATCCTGATACGTATCATTTGGAATTCGACACGGTTGAAGATTTGTGGGGAACGGTAGAATGGAAATTTGAAAACGGTGTTCTGTTTCTGTCGGAAGGAACTGGCGCGGATACAAACCGTGTTTCCCCATGGCGGGAACTGGCTTCGTATGTTGAAACAGTCGTCTTAGATGGCGATATTATTGCCCCTGCGGACAATCATAGCCTTTTCGCAGGATTCGACCATGTCACTGAATATCAGGGTTTAGATCGGTTAAATCTTGAGCACACAACGACGACGAAGAACATGTTTAAGAATAATCGAATGATTTCTTTCCTCGACGTCGCGGATTGGGATACCAGTAATGTGGGAGAAATGTGGTCAATGTTTGAAGGATGCAGTAGCCTGACCCAACTTAATATCGAAGACTGGAATGTTGATAGCATTTATGATCTGGATTCATTCCTAATGGGTACAAAACTTGAATCCATAGATCTATCAAAGTGGCATATTAGTGACGCATATTTGTATGATGCATTTGCCTCGATGTCTGAGCTAAAGAGTCTCGATATCTCTAACTTCGATCTTATGTATAATGGGAACCGTGAGCGCGGTATGATTAGCAACACACCTCAGTTGAGTGAACTAACACTCGGTCACAAGACATTGCTGTGGGGTAATGTTGACTTTCCGACGGGGCAACATTGGCAGGGAGATAACACCGGCCACCAATTCAGCTACCTTTATGGAGGCGGATATGCAGATACCTATCGGCTTGTGGAGGGTGCGCTTAGTAGTGCGGTGATTTACTTACATGATGATCGCAATGAAAAACAGATTGGCTGGCAAGTATTGTCCGGCGAGCCAGGTTCTACGGTCGCCTTATCCACAATGCACATTCCGAATGGTTACGTATTAGAGAACCCTGAGGAAACTATTGAATTGTCAGAAAACGCGACTATAACTGATGAGGATGTATTGCAGGTCGACATGACGCTTAAACGGGTCCATAAGACAACCACGCGCACGATTAAATTTGAGGGGCTTCCTGATGGACATGAAAAGGAAAAAATTCAGGAAATCAAATGGGACTGGGATTGGGCCGATGCAGACCTGATTCCGCAAAATGGCCGTCTCTTTTTCTTCGATGATTTAGTGCATTCACCACTCAGCGGGTATGAAGAATTCACTGTACCCGAGGTTCAGGGTTATGTAGCTAATGTCTCTGTCGTGGAAGCGAAGGAGTTTGAAGATGAGCTGGCCGAACTGCCAGACGATGAAGAAGTTGTCATCACCTACACGAAACTCGATACCGGTGATGGCGGCGATCAACAGCCTGACCCGAATCAACCTGATAAGGAAACGGGCACAGGTTCTGGCAGTAATGCGACTGACTCGGGCGGCGGTCAGATGACGAATCTCAGCACCGGCGAAGACAAAGCTTTGCCGCATACTGGCAGTCAGGTAGCGAGCGGCCTAACGTTGCTGGGCCTTGGCCTGCTGGGCCTACTGGGTTTAACCAAGCGGCGCAAACGTAACTAGCTGAAAAGTTTCATACGGATTACTCAATGGCGTGCTGTTCACAGTGTGAACAACACGCCTTTTCCATCCTTTTGAAAATTTCTCCTCAATTTTCAAGTCAAGTGCAACGATAATAACGAATCCTTGATAGTGGTCTAGGTTGTTAAGCCATGCGTCGGTAGTAATCGCATGGTCGAAGATAGTTCAGAATACGTCTGGGACGATGGTTCAGTGCTGATTGGACTGCTTGGATCTCAACCAGCGTAACGTCCCTGAGAGACTTTCCCTTCGGGAAGTACTCCCTGAGTAGTCCGTTGGTGTTCTCGTTAGTGCCGCGCTCCCAAGGCGAGTATGGATGAGCAAAATAGATCTGGGTTCCAACGATCTCCGACAGCTTGGCGAACTCGGAACCATTGTCAGACGTGATACTCTCAAACTCCTTGGCACCGTAATCGTTGATCGTGTCCTGCAAGGCTTTAAGGCAGGTGTCCGCATGATAGTCAGGTATCTTAACGATGATTTCAGTTCGGCTGTACCGTTCTGTGAGCGTCATCAGCGCTGGCTCATCAGCCGAACGAATACCTTTGACCAAGTCGCCTTCCCAATGTCCCACGCCTGTACGGTCATTCACGGCCGCAGGACGCAGCTCGATTGAGTCGCCGTATATCTTCTTGTTCTTACGTTTGTGGGCGTTCTTATAACCTTTGACGCGGCGTCGGAGCTTCTTGGGGAGTGTCATGTTGTCTAGTTCAAGCAGCCCGGAATCGATGTAGCGGTACACGGTAGTCGTTGAAGGGCAAGACTTACCCTGGTCGCGATAGAAGTGTACGAAACTATCAACGCTGTGCACGCGAGGCTTGCGGGTAAGCTCCTTGGTGAGAGCTTTGAAGAACGCACGGCCGGTTTTGAGAAAGGCGTGGTGTCCGGTTCTGTCGCGTTTGCGGTCGTGTATGGCTTGGGCAGTTTCCGCAAGATAGACTTGATGCGAGTGACGCTTCGAGTCGAGCTGAGTTACAGATCCACGCGTGATTTCCCGTGAGATTGTCGCTTTACTGCGATGAAGCTTCTGTGCAATCACGGTCGCGGTGTCACCAGTAGCCCGAAGGGCCTGAATTGTAGCACGGTCGCTAAGACTGAGTTGTTGGTAGTGCTTGTGAGTGTTAATCTGAGAGTGGGTCATGAAGATTCCTGCTTTCTTGTCTGGTTGCACTAACAAGAATAGGTCTTCATGGCCTTTTTGGTCTAGTCGCTAAGGTGTTGCACTTGAATTGTAAACTGGGGTTTTGAAAATTTCTAAATAAAAAAACCTAGTTTTAAAATATAACGTCGCTAACGCTTCCCAGTGGACAAGGACCTAGGGCAATCATTTACAATTATATTTGTAAGAGATTATGTCATTGATAAGTGTAAGCGAAAGGAGTGCAAGATGAGTAAGCAAGAACGCCGACGCGTGCGCGTGGCGGCCTCGTTAGGTCTGACGGTATTGATGAGCTCTGCCATTCTGGGGGGAGTGGCACCACTCACGGCGAATGCAGCGGAGGTGGGGAGTGAACCTACCACGACTGAAATTTCACCAATGATCACGGCACCGGATAATCCGAGTGATGCGGTATCGAGTCTACCAGCAGCGGATGACATCGGTGCTGAGGTGGTCGAGGAAACCCCTGACCCGGCAGAGGAAGAAAAGGAAGAAGCGTTTGACCCTGATTCCGAAGAGAATGCTGACCGTGAGCTACCATCACAGTCCGAGAATATCGAAGCAGACGGTGGTCAAGCAATTGAACAAGCCCCTTCAACGGTCGAATCGACAGAGGACATCCTGCTGGCCGAAGCTGATGTTATAGATGGGGACTGGGGCGACGTGCACTGGACTTTTGAGGATGGCTTGCTTTCGCTCTCCGGGGGCACTGGCGTTGGCACTCATGGAATTTCGCCTTGGCGATCTATCGCAACTCAAGTCACTAAAGTGGAGATTACTGGTCAGATTATCGCCCCGGCGAATATTCAGAGTCTGTTCGCGAACTTCAGCGCCGTTACCTCTTTTGAAGGACTATCCAATATGGATACCAGCAACGTCACGGTGATGTGGAATACTTTCAGAGATACGAGTAGCCTCGAGAGCATTGATCTGAGTAGCTGGGACGTGTCAAAAGTAAACGACATCGATGGAATGTTTGCGGGTTCGGGGCTTATTTCCCTCGATCTTTCCACTTGGCAGATTACGAAACCAATGCATGCATCGAATACGTTTGGCTCAATGCGAAATTTAGAATTTCTGAATATTTCGTCATTTGTCTTCTCATACGCTCGCTATTTGGGCAAGGTACTTCACGCCTAACGACAGTTGTACTTGGTGATAAAACGATGATTCAGGGAATAACCGGTGGTAACGTGTACGTTTGGAAAGGTGAAGACACAGGCAACGAATTCTCTGGTTCCTATCATGGCGGTAATGCCGACGTCTATCATCGAGAATTACGAACAACTCAAGGCACTTGGGGCTCGGTACCGTGGCGGTTCGAAAATGCGGTCCTTTACTTGTCTGAAGGAGAGGGTGTATCAACTGAAGATGGTGTGCCCTGGTTCGGCTTCGGCGCAGAACTCCAATCGGTCGTGTTAGAAGGGGATATCCTTGCCCCAGAAAGCATAAGCGGCATCTTTGCTGGCTTTACTGATGTTACAAGTTATGAGGGACTGGAAAAGCTGAACCTGAGTCAAACCACCGATATGAGCGACATGTTCATGGACAATGTTAGTCTTAGTGCTCTTGATTTATCTGCCTGGACCACCAGTAGTGTCACGAATATCAATTCCATGTTTTACAATTGTGCCAACTTATCTCAAATTGGGCTCGAAAACTGGAACGTTGGGAATCTGGATGATATCGGTTATTTTCTTGAAGGAACGAAACTTGAATCGTTAAATTTATCAGAATGGCAATTTAGCGGTTCGAACGCTTATAGAGCTTTTGCATCCATGTCTGAACTTCAATCCATAGATATTTCAAACTTTGATACGACCGAGACGGATACTTCCTCCATGCTCGTAGAATTGCCAAATTTGGTGGAAATCACACTGGGAGAAAAGAGTAAATTGTTGGAGTCACTGGATAATGTGCCTGGCAAAATCTGGCAAGGCGATCTGACTGGACACCAATTTGGTCTGGTCTACAACGGTGGTTATCCTGACACTTACCGATTAACTGAAGGCACTTTGGCTTACCACTTGATAGAATTCTATGATGGTCAGAACGGCGATAACATCGGCAACGGCGCTTTATATGGTCAGCCAGGTGAAATTGTGCCCCTCTCCCAGTTGACGCTTCCGGCGGGTTATGAATTGCCGGATGGAGACGCGACCATTCAGTTATCGGAATCTGGGGGAACGTGGACGAATGGAGAATTGCATCTGAATCGTTTGGTAACGACCACGACACGTACCATCCAGATCCAAGGTTTGCCTGAAGGCCATCTCAAAGATGAAGTCCAGGAGATTAAATGGCACTGGGATTGGCCTCAAGATGATGTGGATCCACTGAAGCGCAATCTTCGCTTCTATGAAGGAGTGGTGCACATGCCTCAGGGCGGATACGATGAATTCACCGTGCCGGAAGTTGAAGGCTACGAAGCTGACATCTCAGTGGTAGAGGCCAAGTCTTTCGACGCCGAACTCAGTGACCTACCCGAGGATGAAACCGTCACGGTCACATACACGAAACTGGATACAGGCGATGGCGGCAATCAGAACCCTGATCCAAGTCCAATCCAACCAGACCCTGACAATGGCGGTGGTTCTAGTGGCAGTACTGGTACTGGCAGCACCGGCACTGGCTCGATCGGCGGCGGTCAAATGACGAACCTCAGCAGTGGTGGTTCAACTAACACCGACCAAAATCAGGCCTTGCCGCAAACTGGAAGCCAAGTTGCCAGCGGTCTGACCTTGCTCGGCCTCGGTTTACTAGGTCTACTCGGCTTCACGAGGTCGCGCAAACGTAGCTAATCAGAAAGATGCATTCACATACGCAAAACGCATTGTTCGCAAGGGAGCAATGCGTTTTTGTGTGCGGCACGACTCGTTTTTGATAATAGAAAATGGCCTTTTTTTAGATGAAATGTCGCTAAGTCCTCCCAGTGGACAGCGCCCCTAAGCAATCATTTACAATTATATTTGTAAGAGATTATGTCATTGATAAGTGTAAGCGAAAGGGAGTGCAAGATGAGTAAGCAAGAACGCCGACGCGTGCGCGTGGCGGTCTCGATAGGTCTGACGGTATTGATGAGCTCTGCCATTCTGGGGGGAATGGCACCACTTACGACGAATGCGGCGGAGGTGGAGAGTGAACCAACGACCACTGAAGTTTCGTCGCTGATCACTGTGCCAGAAGATCCGAGTGATGCAGTGGTTAGCTTGCCAGAAGGGAATGCCCTTCAGGTAGCGGACGAAACACCTATGCCGAATACCGAGGAAGATGAGAATACCACCAATGTAGTGCCAGTCCCGGCCCCAGAGCTTGACGAAGAGAATCAGGAATCAGCGGGACAGACGGCGATTGAGGGCAGTTTTGTGGACGAGAGTGAAGTTTCAGACCCGAAAGCAACAGCGGCGGCCGCAGAAGACGAAAACCGTACGATTGAGGACAATTGGGGTAGTGTTCACTGGACGTTTGAGGATGGGGTGCTTACCCTGTCCGGCGGTGTGGGGAGTAGCACAGACGGAGACGGCCCTTGGCGTGAGATTGCGCCTTATGTCAATAAAGTTCTTGTGACCGATCAGATTACTGCACCAGAAGATGTTTCTGCTTTGTTTGCCAATTTTTCATTTGTCACTGAATTTGAAGGCATGGACAAAATCGATACGAGCAATGTTATCGAGATGACCGGTATGTTCGCTGGCACCCGTTTTCTGACTAGTATTGACCTTACGAGCTGGGATGTGGCTTTGGTTCAGAATGTGAGTTCCCTATTTTATCGCTCGGGAATTGTTTCATTGGATTTGTCGAGTTGGTCACCAAATAATTTACAGTTAACGTATCAGATGTTTGACGCAATGCCAAATTTGGAATATCTAGATATCTCATCACTCAGTTTTTCGCAGAACGTATCTATTTTGAACAATTTAACGCAGCTTCGCACACTGGTCCTCGGTTCTAATACGCTACTTTACTATGTACCAACTCCTCAAGGAGCCACCTGGGTTGGCAAGAACACGGGACATTCTTTTAGTGAGCAATATGACGGTGGACACCCAGATACGTATCACTTAAACTACGAGCTTGTTACTGGTACATGGGGAACCGTGGATTGGCGCATTGATGACGATATTCTCTATTTATTCTCAGGGGAAGGTGAGAATACCACTTCCGGCATTCCATGGGCTGATCACGCATGGAGAATCGAGAAAGTAGTGCTAGAAGGCAATGTGGTTGCGCCAGAAAATCCTGCTGGACTGTTCGCCAATCTCCGTAGAGTTACTGAGTATGTTGGCCTGGAATTGCTAGATATCAGTCAAACGGAAATTCTTACTAGCATGTTCGCAGGAAATCTTGCGCTCAAGACTCTTCGGATTGGAAGTTGGGATGTTAGTCATATTAAAAACATGCCAGCAATGTTTGAAGGTTGTACGAGTCTCAACCAAATCGATATTGAAAATTGGAACGTTGATAATGTCGAGTCTATGTCGGCGTTGTTTCTCAATACAGGCTTTGAATCACTAGATCTTTCAAAATGGCATTTCAGTGGATCTTACATTGGAACCGCTTTTCAAAACATGCCTAACCTCAAAACACTGGATATTTCTAATTTTGACCTAACCGGCGCTTATACCGGGAGTATGCTTCGGCACACGCCTAAACTGATAGAGCTGACCCTTGGGGATAATAGCCAGCTAGGGCCTAACAGCCTTGAACTCACAGACAAGGTCTGGCAGGGCGATTCGACAGGCCATCAGTTTAGTTTCGTGTACGGTGGCGGGTATGCTGATACCTATCGCCTAGTTGACGGAACGGTAGTCCACCATACGATAACATTCCTTGACAGTCAGACCGGCGATGAGATTGGCGAGGAAATTCTATACGGCCAGCCTGGGGAGATTGTGCCTCTATCTCGGGTGACACTGCCTGCCGGATATGAATTACCAGACGCAGATGCGACTATTCAGCTACCAGAAGCAGAGAAAATATGGACCGGAGAAGAGTTAGAACTAAATCGGGTGGTCACAACCACGACGCGTACCATTCAGTTCCAAGGCTTGCCTGAAGGACATCTTAAGGATGAAGTCCAGGAGGTTAAATGGCACTGGGATTGGACTGAAGAAGATATTGATCCCCTGAGTCGCAATCTTCGGTTCTATGACGGCGTGGTGTATACGGCTCAGGGCGGATATGATGAATTGCCCGTGCCAGAAGTTGAAGGCTACGAAGCAGACATTGCGGTTGTCGCGGCAAAGAGTTTTGATACCGCGCTCAGTGATGTGCCAGAAGATGAAACTGTGACGGTCACGTACACGAAAGTTGATTCTGAGGACGGTGGCGATCAGAATCCTGATCCAACTCCGAGCCAACCAGACCCTGACAACGGCAGCGGTTCTGGTGGCAGCAATGGCAATGGAAATACCGGTAATGGTAGCACTGGTACCGGCAGTACCGGCACCGGTTCCGTCGGCGGCGGCCAGCTAACGAACCTCAGCACCGGCGGTTCAACCACCACTGACCAAAACCAGGCCTTGCCGCAAACTGGCAGTCAAGTTGCCAGCGGCCTTACCCTACTCGGCCTCGGCTTATTGGGCTTGCTCGGCTTCACCAAGCGGCGCAAGCGTGAGTAATTCAACTTGAGGCCACAAGAAAACCCGTGCATCGCTGCACGGGTTTTCGCATACGCTCGATTAGGCCCAATCACCGTTGCGGAAGATTGGAATCACTGTGCCGTCTTTCTTAATACCGTCGATGTTCATCTGGGCGGAACCCATCATGAAGTCGACATGGGTGTCGGCGACATTCAAGCCGCGCGCGGTCAGTTCTGCTGGCGTTAAGTCAACACCGCCTTTGATGGAGAATGGATAAGCGGCGCCAAGTGCCATATGATCCGAAGCATTTTCATCATACAAGGTGCTGAAGAAAATCAGACCGGACTGGCTAATCGGGGATGGATCTGGCACCAAGGAAATCTCGCCGAGACTGCGGGCGCCATCAATGGCCAGCAGGTGCTGCAGCACCGCGTCGCCTTTGTCGGCGTGGGCCTCAACCACCTGACCATCCTTGAAGGTGAAATGCATGCCTTCGAGGATATTGCCAGAGTATGAAAGCGGCTTGGTGGAAGCGACCGTGCCGTCGATGCGGCGGTTGTCCGGGGCAGTGAAGACTTCTTCGGTGGGCATATTCGCCATGAAGCTTTCGCCCCGTGGATTGAGCGAGCTGCCGCCGGCCCAAATGTGGTCAGCTGGGAGGCCCACGGTCAAATCAGTGCCAGGGGCGGTGTAGTGCAAGGCATCGAATTGTTCAGCGTTGAGCCAGGCCGACTTATTGTGCAACACTTCTTCATGGGCGTGCCAAGCCGTGACGGGGTCGTCGGCGTAAATGCGGACGGTTTTGAAAATGGCATCCCAGAGCTTATCCAAGGCCGTTTCCGGGTCGTCATCAGGGAACACCTTGGCCGCCCATTTCGGTGAAGCGGCGCCGATGATGGTCCAGCTGATGCGGTTCGAGGAAATAGCATCACTCAGCGGCGCATAGGCCTTTTGGAAGCCGCGCTGGTAAGCGGCCACGCGTGCAGCATCGATGCCAGCGAGGTTGTCGGGATCGGCGGAGTGCACGGTGATGCGCTTGGCGTTGTGATCCAGCCAGTAGTTGAACATGGCGCTGGTTTGCGGGGCTTGGTTGGCGAGCCGGTCATCGGCGAGATTGGTCATGTCTTGACGCTTGATAAAGTCATCTTGCCACCAAACTTGAACCTCGGCGGCGCCGCGCTGGTAAGCCGTGGCGGTAATCAGATGCGCGAGGGCGAGCTGATCGGTGCCAATCTGCAGGTAAACCGTGTCGCCAGGTTTGACGCCAACGCCGGTGTCCACCGCGAGGGTCGCATATTGTTGCAGGAGTTCGTCAAAATGAGGAAGGGTCATGAAAAGTGCCTCCGTTTCAAATGATTTCCTTATATTGTACCGGTTATCGTTGGGGGCGTCTATCTTGAGTTCCAGTGGTAGGTTGAGATAACAGGCAAGCGGCAAGCAAGGATTCGGGCGTAAAGGCATTCATCAATGTTAATCCAAGTAAAATATGCCCTAATCTGACCAACATAGAGAATTCTAATAAATATATTTGCCTTTTATATATTTTTTGGTAAAATAACAGTGTGTTAAGTAAGTTAGTGTAAGAACGAGTTGGGAGCGTCTCCGATTAGCCTCGGAGCAAGAAAGTGGGGGAACACTTTTGGCAAGAAAGAAAACAATTACGCACGGGCAGATTCTGACCGCGGCGTATGGTTTAGTGGTCGAGGAAGGTTTTAAAAGCTTCACGGCCCGCAACGTCGCAAAGCGCATGGGGTGCTCGACGCAGCCGATTTATCTGGAATTCCGTAACATGGAAGACCTCAAAACAGCCGTGATGGACGAGATCAAAGCCACTTTGGCTTCGAAAATTGCGCGTCGCTTCACGACCGATCCGGTGGTTGATTTAGGCCTAGCCTACATCAACTTCGCCCTGGAAAATCCAGTGCTGTACCGGGCCGTGTTTGTGGAAGATCACTTTGGGGTCACTGACATGCGCGAATATGCGATGACCACCGCACTGAAGCGCCTTGATACTTATGCTCTGGCGGAACCCTTGAACGATGCGGAAAAGCGCAACACGATTATGGGGTTATGGATTGTCGCCACTGGGATTGCCAACTTGATGGCGCCTGGTTTTATCGATATCACGCGAGAACAGATGATCGACATTCTCAAAGCTGTGATTCAAGATTTCATCATCAACAAGCGTTTTTCCGAAGGCTCCGCGGCGGCGTGCTTAGCGCCATCCATCGCGAGCTCCATTGCCGGTTAGAAATTCACCTGAGAAGTGGTAGGCTAGAGGCAACTCTAGTCTATTTTTTATGGAGGCAAAGCACATGCAAGCAGATATGGCAGCAGAACTCAAACGGTTGCAGGCGCAAACGACTGTGACTTCAATCAAGGGTCTGCACGAGTTGGGCAAGGCGCACCGCGACCAGGTGCCAATCACGGCACTGGGACGGCGGCCGGTCATCAAACGTGACCCCGTGGCGTTCATTGACGCCATTGAAAGTAATCTGATCAAAGAGCTCTTGCCGCAGCGTCATGCCAAAATGGCGGCTAATCCGGCGGCGTTTTTCCGCGGTACGGCCGAGCTGATGGCCTATGACTTAAGCCATGAAGCGCAATCCGGGCTGCGCGTCTTAACCGACGGGGATGTCCATCTGCAAAACTTTGGCTTCTACGCTTCACCGGAGCGGCAGCTCTTATTTGATTTGAACGACTTCGACGAAGCGGCGCCGAATGCCTTCGAATACGACGTCAAACGCCTGACGACTTCGATCTATCTGTTTGGCGCGGATCAGCATTTTGAGGAATCCGCACTGGATGACTTGGTCCAAGACGTGGTGCGTACCTACCGGAAAGCGTTGAAAAATGCCTTCAAGCAAGGGGCCTTGGAGCGCTTCTACGCCAGCACCCCGGTGGAGGAGCTGATTGCCGACCTGCCGGAAGAGGACGCGGCCTTTGTGCGCACCATGGCTGCCAAAGCCGCCAAGCGCGATAACCAAGCCACCGTGAAGAAATTCACTGAGCAAGTAGGCCAGCGCCGGCGGTTCAAAGACGATGCACCGCGGTCGGTGCATGTCGACCAAGGCCTCGAAATTGCGTTGATGAAAGGGGTGCTGGCTTATCAGCAAACCACCCGCGCGGATGTGGCGCTGCTGTTGGGTCAGTATCACATCACCGACATCATTCGCCACAGCGTTGGCATTGGCAGTTTTGGTACGAGCTGCTACCTGGTGTTGCTGACTGGACTGGGTGGGAGCCATCTGGTGCTACAGGTCAAAGAAGCTCTGCCGCGCCGGCGGGAATTGGCGCCGAATGACCTTACCATTGATCAGGAGCGGGAAGCCAGCGAAGGGCGGCGGATTATTGCGGCCACGCAGATTTTGCAAAAGGCCTCCGACCCTTTCCTGGGTTGGTTCAATCTTGACGGCAAGAGCTTCTATGTCCGGCAATTCCGCGATATGAAGGGGTCGATTGACGTCAGCATCCTAGACTGGCGGCAGTATGCGGCTTATGGCCGGGTTTGTGGCTACCTGCTGGCGATGGCCCATGCGCAAAGTCCCATGGCAGCCATTGTTGCTGGGTACATGAATAAAACCTTTGATGAAACGATTCAGCATTGGGCGAAGGATTACTTGCATCAAGTGATTGACGATTACGCGGCGTTTGTAGCCAAGTATGGGCATTAAACCCGCGCGACATTTTCAGACACTTTCGCGCGGCGTGAGGATTTTGCTATAATTTAATTGAAGCGGACTAATGCAAACGTGAAAGGAGCGCCGTGATGAACAAGGAAACCAAGCACGGAGCACCGCGCGTCCATAGCACCAAACTCACCGCCGCGGAAAAAGAAGCGGTGCACAGCGGCCAGGTGCCCCTGGCGTCGCTGCCGGTGGCACGGCACATTAAACTCGGTGAAGCGATTAAGTTAATGATCGATCGCATTATGGATGCCCAAATCGGCAGTATGGCGGCGGCGCTGGCCTATTACACGCTGCTGTCTTTGTTTCCGATGTTCATTGTGTTCGGGAACTTGCTGCCGCTGTTTGGGTTCAACTATTATCAGATTCAAGGCTACCTGGGCCAGATTATTCCCGAAGATGTGATGAACTTTATCAATCCCATCATTCAAAACCTGATTGCCAGCAGTTCAGGCAGTGTCCTGTCTGTTGCTGGGGTGGTGACACTGTGGACTGCGGGGATGGCTGTCAGCGGCTTGAAAACTGGCTTTAACCGAGCCTATGAAGTCGACGCCAAGCAAAATTATCTCGTCCAACGACTGCTATCGATGTTGATGATTTTTACCCTGGTGATTTTGCTGGGCAGCGTCATGGTGGCCTTTACCTTTGGCCGGCAATTCTTGGAATGGCTGGTGCCCCAACTTGGGTTGTCAACCCAATGGCTGGTGACCTTTAACACCTGGCGTTGGCCGGTCACATTGTCGGCACTGGCGATTGTGGTGCTGGTCATCGACTACTTTTTGCCCAATGCACGCATTCACTTCTGGACCGTGTTACCTGGTGGTATGGTCACGATTGCCGGTTGGCTGGGGCTATCGCAGGCGTTTTCCTGGTACATGCGCTATTTTGGCACCCGGATTTCGACTTATGGCACCTTAAGCACGGTGATTGTCTTGTTGCTGTGGCTGGACTTTATGGCCATGTTGTGGCTACTTGGCGCCGTGGTGAATGCCATCGTCGCGGAGTATTACGGCGGTCGGGCTAAGGGGAGTAAAGGCAAGGTGCATGATTTTGTGCGCCGCAACCAAAAGCAGCTCAAGCAGCGGCGACTGGAACATCGCTGAGTGGTTGGCAGTTATGTGCGCTTAATCCTTGTGATTGAGCGCGGAGCATGTTGCGGCTGTTAGGTTGCATTTTCAGCGGGGGTATGATGATCAAAAAAATAGTTAAGGGTATTGGAATCGGCGTCGGGGCGGTGGTTTTGGTGGTGGCTGGATACGTTGGGTATCTGTTCGCCAGTTACCACCGGGTGCCGGATGATCAGCCGCTGAAGGTTGACCAGGCCGCGGCGGTCGAGACGTTGAAGCCGGGGCAGACCTACCGGGCGATGACTTACAACATTGGGTACGGGAGTTATCCGCCGAGCTATAGCTTCTTCATGGACGGCGGCAAATTCTCGCGAGCATACAGTGCCGCAGCGGTGCGCCGCAGCCTGGCCGGCGTAGTGAAAACCACGCAGCAAGTCGCCCCGGATGTGGCGTTTTACCAAGAGGTGGATCGCGACGGCGACCGGTCGCGGCACGTGAATGAGGTGGCCTTGCTGGCGAAGGGCCAGCCAAATTCCGACTTGGTCTTCGCGCAGAACTACGACTCCGCGTACCTCTTCTTCCCGGTCACCCAACCGATTGGCGCGGCTAAGTCAGGGTTGGTCACCACCAGCAGGGCGAAGATCAGCGCGGCGCGGCGCTACCAGTTGCCAGTGGATACGGACTACAACAAACTGATGGATCTCGACCGCGCTTTTTCCATGAGCACGGTGCCAGTCGCCAATGGTAAGTCACTGATCTTAGTGAACGTACACTTGTCGGCCTTCACGCCGAACCAGGCGGTGCAACAGGCGCAGTTCGCGAAATTATTCAAGTATATTGCGGCGGCCTACGCTGACGGCAACTACGTGATGGTTGGCGGGGATTATAATCACCGCGTCATCAAGAACGCGCCAGCGGTGTTCCACACCAGTACCAAGCCGCAGACCTGGACGCATCCTTTCCCGGTCGCGCAGCTGCCAGCCGGGTTCTACCAACCGACCCAGGGGCTCGCCGCGGCGGCCGTGCCGTCTGCGCGAGGGCTGGACAAGCCGTGGTCACCCAAGACCAGCTTCAAGACGTTGATTGATGGCTTCATCTTATCGCCGAATATCGAGGCTAAGCAGGTTCAGGTGATTGACACGGGATTCAAGTATTCTGACCACAACCCGGTTGAGTTGCGCTTCACACTTAAATAACCGCCGCCCTAATGACGATTTGGCTTGATTCACAATTGACAACCGGCTTCTAGACGACTTGGCACGGCTGGGGGAAATAAGATGAAACTACTCGTGACCGGTGGCGCCGGCTTTATCGGTGCTAACTTTGTGCGCTACGTTCGCCAGCACCATCCAGCAGTCAGGATGATCGTGTTAGACAAGCTCACCTATGCGGGTAACCGGGCCAACTTGGCCGGGGTGCTCAGCGACCAGGTTCAGTTGGTGGTGGGTGATATTTGCGATGCCACCTTGGTGGAGCAACTGATGGCGCAGGTCGATGCCTGTGTTCATTTTGCCGCGGAAAGTCATAACGATAATGCCTTGCGCGATCCGCAGCCATTTCTGGAGAGTAATGTGATTGGCACCTACACCTTGCTCGAAGCGGCGCGGCGGTATGATGTGCGGTTTCATCATGTCTCCACCGATGAGGTTTACGGCGATTTACCGTTGGCCACGTCTGACACTGCGGCGCGGAAGTTCACCCCAGAATCGCGTTACTTGCCTTCCAGCCCATACTCGGCGACCAAGGCGGCCAGCGACATGCTGGTGCACGGCTGGACCCGCAGCTTCGGCGTGCGGGCAACGCTTTCTAACTGCTCGAATAATTATGGCCCTTATCAACACATTGAAAAATTTATCCCGCGCACCATCACCAATATCCTCGCCGGGCGGCGGCCGAAACTCTATGGCACTGGGCGTAACGTGCGGGATTGGATCAACACCGCGGATCACTCGGCAGCGATTTGGGCGATTTTAACCCGCGGTCGGATTGGCGAAACTTATCTGATTGGCGCCAACCAAGAACTGGACAATCTCACGGTCATGCAGCAGATTCTAGAGGCGATGGGGCAGCCACATGATGCCTTTGATCTTGTGGCGGATCGGCCAGGCCATGACCGGCGGTACGCCATTGATGCGAGCAAGCTGACGCATGAGCTCGGCTGGCATCCGCAGATGACCGATTTTCGCGCTGGGCTGCGACAAACGATTCAATGGTATCAAAGCCATGAAGCCTGGTGGGCGCCGCAAAAAGCGGCGGTAGAAGCCGAATACGCTGAGCATCAGCAATAAAAATACCGCCGTCCAGCAGAGGATGGCGGTATTTGGGTTGGGCTTAGGCCCGAAGGTAAGATTGGACTAACGCTAACCCGATGATGACGAACCAAACGCCAGCGACACCAAGCAGAGCGAGCGCTACGACTAGGCCAATTTCACCCCCACCGTACTTTAGCAACTGACCGATGACAAAGGCGAACCCAGCCAGGGCGAGCAAGCCGATGAGGATGAAGCTGCCCGCAATCAGAGCAAAAGTCAATTTTTGCCTCTTGCTGCGCTTAACGTTTTCCGCAATGTGCAAGGCTAGTTTGATTAACCGGGAGTAAACACCTGCGGCCAATAGCCGCTCGATATATCGGTTCATGTCAACGTCCTCCATCATTTTGCCCAAATTATACCGCCGCCATTTAAAAAAGCCAGCACGCGGCTGGCAGTTTGGTGCAGATGGGTTAGAGACTTTGTGCCTTGTTCTTCAGGTCCAGGCAAAACTTCTCTAACGCCTTAATGTCGTCCGCTTCTGGCGCCAGGTCGATTTTGACATTGGCCGCGCCTTTGGTGGCCCCAGTGGCGGCAAATGCCTGGTCAAAATCGTCGACGCTGGTGCAGAAATCATCATAGAACCGATCACCGCTGCCGCAGCAGCCGTAGACCTTGCCGCTCAAATCAAGCGTCTTGAGATCGTCGAAGAAGTCCACGGCTTCATCTGGCAGGACGCCTTCACCGACATCAGAGTACGTGTAAGTGGCCACCACGCAGATATCCGCGTCTTGAAAATCCTCGGCCATGGCTTGTGAGACCTCGGTGGTTTCGACCTCGTAGCCGTAGTTTTCCAACTCTTCCTCGACGATGCCGGCGATTTCCTCATTATTCCCAGTCATGCTGGCATATACGATTTTTGCAGTAGCCATGAATATTGCGTCCTTTCAGGTTCGATTTATGAATTAGGGCAAGGAAACACGTTTTTTAGGACGTGATGAATTGCCCTGCTTTTGTGCCGTACGCAATCTGCGTTTAGTATTGCATCACGTGCTGTAACAAGCGCCATGAAGGATACTACAAGTTCTACGTATTGTAGAACGGCTCTCTACAATCTAGATTACTACATCATCTGGGGAGCTAAATACCGTAACGGAATTTTGAAACAAAATGTCGAGGTTATGCTTAAGCGAATGATGTATGAAATCACAGAGCGATATGGTTTAGAATCGACCACCGGGAATTGGTAAGGATGACCATATTCACTTGCCGTTGAGCGCTCTATCAAGCTTGCCTTGACAAATATTGTGCGCTGGCTAAAAGGAATTTCACCACGTTGTCAATTCGCACAAGGTTCGACACGCACAAAAGTTGTTGGTGCGGTGGGGGATGTCCCAGGTGACCGCGTAATGGTTATATGGCAGGCAATGGAAGGACAGGTCAGACAACCTGGCAAAATCAAAATATTGATTTTGCCAAGGTTGAAGGAGGTGAAGATTCATGACAATGAAGACTTTTAAGCTCCGCATCTATCCGAATGCCACTCAACAGATTCAATTTGAGCGTAACTTTGGTATGTGCCGGTTCGTTTGGAATGAATTGCTCAATATGCAGACCAAGCGTCACGAAAATGGCGGTAAGTACATTAATGAGTTTGGCATGAACTATTTGCTCAAGCCACTCAAGCAAGAATATCCATGGTTGAAGGAGGCCGACGCAACCAGTCTTCAGGGGGTTAGCCACAATTTGCATTTGGCCTTTCAAAAGCTGTTCAAGAAACACGCCGGTTACCCCAAGTTCAAATCCAAGCGCTTTGCGCGCCCCGCCTATCGATCAAATGCCGTTAACAGCAACATCGTTCTCGTAGATGATGCCCATATTCGGTTACCAAAGGTCGGCGTGATCAGATTCCGGACTGGGCAATTACCCGATGGTCGGATTAAGACCGCTACGGTTGTTCGGAGTAGCATGGGCAAATATTATGTGCTGGTGGCCTCGGATGTTGAAATTGCCTCCTGGCCTAAAACTGACGCGTTGGTGGGCATTGACATGGGGATTGCCAATCTTGCAATCACTAGTGATTGCAAAAAGTACGTGACAAAGCGCTTCGACAAAATACTAGCCAAGAAAAAGCGCTACTGGGAAAAGCGGCTCGCTAGGCGGCGGCGTCAAGCAGAAAAAGAGATTGCTTGGGATAAACATCTCAAAGCTGTTGCACCACGTCAGTTGAGTGATTTCAAAAACTACATGAAGGCCAAGGTGATGGTGGCGAAGTTCAGTGAGAAGGTGGCCAACCAACGACGCGACTACCTGCAAAAAATTAGCACTGAACTGGTATCTAGGTATGATGTAATCAAACTTGAGGACCTGAAAACCAAGGGGCTTCTGCGCAATCATAACTTAGCACGGGCAATCGCAAATCAAGCTTGGCGAGAATTACGGCAAATGCTGGCATACAAAGCGGCTTGGTACGGCAAACAGGTCATCACCGTGTCGACATACAAAACATCGCAACGATGCTCAGTATGTGGCTATGACGATGGTAAACACGAACTATCTGTCCGTGAGTGGACGTGCCCACAATGCCATACTCACCATGACCGTGACATCAACGCTGCTAAAAATATTCTGGCAGCTTAGAAAAAAGCAAACAGGCTCGTTAGAGTCTCTGGCATGGGACGTGCCGTGGTCAATAGCCGTAACCTCTGCACAGAAAGCTCAGAGCTGGATGTGTAAGTCAGCGGTGTTCCCAGAAGCTCGGTCATTTATGGCCGAGTCGTTCACCCGAATTAGTATAGCAGAAAACCGGTGAAAGAACTAGAAGAGGCTACCTGTCGGGCGTTGCCCAGTGCATCGCAACTGTAAGCGCGAGAATATATCTATCAAATACTAGGGCGCAAATATTAGGGCGACCGTTGAGTCTCGCAGGCTAGTTGCGTTTCGGATGCCCAGCACCTGAGTATTTGCGCTACCGGTCCCGCTAGGCCTACACCCAGCTCCACTCCCTTAGTGTATTTTCCTGGGTTGTGTTATGATTTATCTTGGATTGTAATGAGTCGCATAGGGAGTGAAAAAATGAGTAAGTATTTAGTGACAGGCGGCGCGGGCTTTATTGGCTCGAACCTGACCGAACAGTTGTTGACCGAACCAGAAGCAGAAATCACCATTGTGGATGATTTGTCGATGGGGCTGAAAAGCAACATTCCCGATTCGCTGCGGGTAACGTTCATTGAACACTCGATTACCGATCATGCTTTCATGAGTCAATTACTGGTAGATGGTCAGTTCGACTATATTGTGCTGCTGGCGGCGATTGCCAGCGTGGCGGACTCGGTGGAGCGGCCGTATGAAACCCATCAGGTCAACCAAGAAGCTAACCTGAACATCATCGAAACGCTGCGCGCCAAGCAGATTCCGTTCAAGAAGCTGTTTTTCTCCAGCTCCGCGGCGGTTTACGGCGAACTGCCAGAAATGCCGAAGCGGGAAGATCAGGCCGTGCAGCCTTTGACCCAGTACGCCGTTGACAAATATGCCACTGAGCGCGCCATCATTAACTACAGTCGGCTGTATGACATGCCGATGGTCTGCGTCCGGTTCTTCAACGTGTACGGCCCGAAGCAAAATCCAAAGTCCCCTTATAGTGGCGTGCTGTCCATTATCATGGATAGCCTGATGAACGACAAGCCCTTCACGTTCTTCGGTGACGGCTCGCAAACGCGCGATTTTGTCTATGTCGGGGATGTCATCAGCGCCATTGTCGGCCTCTTGCACACCCCGGCAGCCAAGGCCGATGTCTTCAACATCGCCAACGGTAAGCAAACCGCGTTGATGACCGTCGCGAAGCAGCTCGAAACCCTTACCGGCAAGCACCTGAACGCCAGCTTCAAGCCAGAGCGGGCCGGAGATATTCATGATTCCTATGCCGATGCCAGCAAAATTGACCAGTTTGGCTTCATGATTCACACGCCATTGGCCACTGGGCTGGCTCAGTACGTTGATTCCGTCAAATAAACAGGGAGATGCAAGTTTTTGATTACATTAAAATCACAGCGTGAAATTGAAGGCATGGCGAAATCCGGCGCCATTTTGGCTGGCATGCACCATGCCGTCGCTGAAATCATTAAGCCCGGTGTATCCAGCTGGGAAATTGAAAAAGTTGGCCGCGAATACATCGAAAGCCACGGCGCCATTCCCGCCGAACTCGGGTTTGAAGGCTACAAGTACGCGACCTGCGTGGCCATCAACGATGAAGTGGCGCATTCCGTGCCCCGCAAAGGGCTGGATTTGAAAGACGGCGACATTGTGACTGTGGACACCGTGGTTAACTGGCAAGGGTACATGTCCGACTCCGCCTGGACCTACGCCGTTGGCAACATCTCCCCAGAGCGGCAAAAGCTCATGGATGTGACCAAAAAAGCGTTGTATCTGGGCATTGACCAGGCCGTGGTGGGCAATCGCCTTGGCGACATCGGCTATGCCATTCAGCATTACACCGAAGATGAAATGGGTTACGGCGATGTTCGCGAGCTGATTGGCCACGGCATTCAGCCGACCATGCATGAAGCGCCGAATGTGCCGCATTATGGCGAACCTGGTCATGGCTTGCGGCTGAAGGCTGGCATGACCATCACCATCGAACCGATGATTACCACCGGCACTTGGAAGATCAAAGCCAAGCAGGTGCCGAATGATGACTGGGAATACTACGTCACCGCTGATGGCTCGGATTGCGCTCAGTATGAGCACACGTTGGTCATCACCAATGACGGGCCGAAGATTTTGACCAGTCAAGATGCGGTGGCCGACGCAAAATACTTGCTGTAAAATGAGAACGGCCAGGCCAGTAGATGGTCTGGCCGTTTTGTTTAGAGGAGGATGCGCATGTTATCGATCGTCGTTCCTTGTTATAACGAAGAAGAAACGGTCCCCTTATTTTACCAGGCGGTCGAAGCCATTCGACCAGAGCTGGGAGAATCCGTCGAGTACCTGTTTGTTAACGATGGTTCTAAAGATCAGACCTTGAATGAACTGCGTCAGTTGGCGCTTAAGGACAAAGCGGTCCGCTACTTGTCGTTTTCGCGGAACTTTGGCAAGGAGGCGGCGCTTTACGCTGGCCTGCAACATGCCAAGGGCAGCTTGGTGGTGGTGATGGATGCCGATTTGCAAGACCCACCGGCTTTATTGCCGAAAATGGTAGCCATGCTCAAGCAAGGCGAGATTGACTGCGTGGGGACGCGGCGGGTGGATCGCAAAGGCGAACCCCGGATTCGCAGCTTTTTTGCCCGGCGATTCTATAGGTTGATTAATCGTATTTCCGCCACCGAGTTTATCGACGGGGTGCGCGACTTTCGGATGATGACGCGGCAGATGGTTGACGCTATTTTGGAGCTATCTGAGTACAACCGCTTTTCGAAGGGGCTGTTTAGTTGGGTCGGGTTCAACACGACCTACCTGGATTATCCTAATCATGAGCGGGTGGCGGGCAAAACCTCCTGGAATTTCTGGCAGCTGTTGAACTACTCTTTCGACGGCATCGTGAATTTTTCCGAAACCCCCTTGAACGTGGCCTCGATTGTCGGTGCCGTCAGTTGTGTGAGCGCCGCAGTAGCCCTGATTTTCATCTTTGTCCGGGCACTGTTGTTCAACAATTCTGTTGCCGGCTGGCCATCCTTGGTATGTATCATTTTGTTCCTTGGTGGGTTGCAACTGCTGTCACTGGGGATGATTGGCAAGTACGTCGGCAAGATCTACTTAGAAACGAAAAATCGGCCGCAGTACATCCTCAAAGAAACCAACGACGACCGCCACTAAAAAACGCCTGTCCGAAGGCTTCGGGCAGGCGTTCGTTGGTGCTGGTGGGTCAGGTGCTAGACTGAGAAGTAGACGTTTTCAGTCGTGAGCACCAACTTGGCGCTGTATGCCGACTGATACCAGCTGATATCATCGGTGCCAAAGAAATTCTGAACGGTGATCAATTCGACCAACGCTTTGATGGCTTCAGGATCAACCGTCTCAGGAATGTTGCGGATGGTTAGGTTCCGCTTTTTGTTCTGGCTGTCCAAAAAGGTCAACACAAGATTGCCTAACATGAGCCTCTCCTCCTTTCTTCAAGATTAGGTGTCACTAGTCAGCTTCCACATCGCTGGCGATGGTCACCTGGACGTTAGCCAGCTGGTCACCCGGTAAGAGCGCGGCTAGCGCTTTGCCGAATGCCAGTAGCTCATCATCTTGGGCCGTTTGCTTGATGGATCCGTAAGTGCGGCTCAGGGTGTAGTCTGGGTCGCTCGGATCATGGAACGTGAAGCGTACGGCTTGCCGTTTAACGAGACGCATGGGCGATACCTCCCTTCATGATTTAGTCGTAGGATTTTGCCTACACTATATAAATCGATAACTCGGCCAATTTGAAACAGTGATTTGGAAAAAAGTTCAGATTTCGCTACAATGGAAGGGTTGGTTTCTTGAGAAATGGTAACAGTTGGGGCTTTGGTTTGTTGCTCGCCACGGTTATCGCTATAATCAATGTGACAGAAATGAAAGATTCGTTGGAAGGGTTCTGATGATGTGGTAACAGCGCAGGCGCCAGGCAAACTTTATATTGCCGGTGAATACGCGGTGGTGGAAACTGGGTACCCCGCTATTATTGTGGCTTTGAATCAATTCGTGACCGTGACCGTGGAGAAAATGGCTGACTACGGGAGCATCGTGTCCAAGCAATATCAGGAAAATTCCCTGCTGTGGCAGCGGGATGGGGATGCGATGGTCTTCGATAACCGGGACAATCCCTTCCACTACATCCTCAGCGCCATCAACCTGACTGAAAAATACGCCCGCGAGCTTGGGAAGCCGCTGGCGCTGTATAAGCTGTTTGTCGATTCCGATTTGGACTCCGATGACGGCAAGAAATACGGGCTAGGTAGCTCGGCCGCGGTGACGGTGGCCACGGTCAAGGCGCTGAATAAGTTCTATGACCTGCAAATGTCCGCTGATCAAATTTACAAACTGGCAGCCATTGCCCATCTGGATGTGCAAGGCAATGGCTCGCTGGGCGATATTGCCGCGTCGGTGTATGGCGGCTGGATTGCTTATCGTTCATTCGACAAAGCCTGGCTTGCCGCTGAACGCAACAGCCACACGCTAGCCGAGCTGCTCGAGATGGACTGGCCACAGCTCCAGATTGACTTGCTTGAGGCCCCGGCGGAAATGCGGCTGCTGATTGGCTGGACCGGGTCCCCAGCCTCAACCTCACGCCTGGTGGACAAGATTACCATCGCGAAAGCCAAAAAGCGCGCCCAGTACGAGGCCTTTTTGACTGAAAGCAAAGCCATCATCGAACAGTTGATTAAAGACTTCCGGGCTCATTCGCTGGCTGGGATTCAGGCGGGGATCCGCCACAATCGGACGCTGTTAAATAACCTGGCGGATTTCTCTGGCGTGGCGATTGAGACGCCGCTGCTTAAGAAGATGTGCGAGTTGGCCGAAGCCAAAGGCGGGGCGGCCAAGTCCTCCGGGGCTGGCGGCGGCGACTGCGGGATTGTGCTGATTGAAAAGCAACAACCGATTGAGCATCTGTTGAGTAGCTGGCAGGCAGCCGGCGTGGAAGCACTCGATTTTCAAGTGCATTTAATTCAAGACTAAATCCAAAGATAAGTAAACGCGGCCGCTTCAAGTTTGACTGAAGCGGCTGCGTTTTTTCGAAAAACCAGAACAATCCGTTCTTGCCCTTGCAGATAATACAATTTAATTTTATAATTATTGCAATTAATCGCCGATTTGGAGTGATCGGCTTTCTGGGTTAGGCGGAGTGGGTCCCGCCGAGTATTGAGCCAGTGGTGGCAGTGTGTTGGTCATGATTTCCTGTTAGGTTTGGGTTGAAACATGATGGGAAGGGTTAACCATGACTGACATTCTACTCGCAATTCCATGCTTTAATGAAGAGGCCAACGTTGAATCCGTGTACGCGCGGATCAAGGCTGACATTGATTTCGCAGGGCTTGGTATTGACCCTGAGATTCTGTTTATCGACGATGGCAGCAAGGATCAGACCGTCCAGGTGGTCAAACAATTAGCAGCGGCGCATGCCGACGTTTCTTATATTTGCCTTTCACGCAATTACGGCAAGGAAACGGCGATGGTCGCTGCTTTTGATTATTTTCATCATGATGCCATGATTATGATGGATGGCGATCTGCAGCATCCGCCGGTGCTCGTCAATGATATGGTGAAACTTTGGCAAGCCGGCTTCGAGGACGTCTATGCCAAGCGGAACCAACGGGCCGAGGAAAGTTGGTTTAAAATCAAAACCTCGAAATGGTTCTATGAGTTACTGGGCGTCCTTTCCCGAACCCCAGTGACTCCCGATGCCGGCGACTTTCGGTTATTAGACCGCAAAGTCGTGCTAGCGCTTCGGCAGCTGCGAGAAACCCAGCGTTACACCAAAGGCTTGTATAACGTGGTGGGGTTTAAAAAGGCGGCGATTGACTTTGACGCTGCACCACGACTGCACGGCAAAACTAAATGGAGTTTTCGCAGTTTGATTAACCTAGCCATGGAAGGCATTACTTCCTATACAACGACCCCGTTGCGCTTATCGACTTTTTTAGGCTTCTTGGTGTCAGGTTTTGCCTTTGTTTACATGGTTTATGTGCTGATCAAGACCATGATTATTGGGCCGGACCAGTCAGGGTTCCCAACGATTGTGGTGCTGATTCTGTTTTTAGGCGGGTGTATTCTCATTTCCAATGGTATTCTGGGAGAGTATCTGGCGCGAGTCTTTATGGAAGTGAAAAACCGGCCACTGTACTTTGTGGAAGAAAAGAAGACGCATGAAGCCGATCAGCAGAAGAAATGATCTGCGTAGTGGCGAGTGGACTGAGGAAAGATGAAAGAGCTGTTTATTAAAGGGAAAGATTGGCTTGAAGCGCGCAAGCTCTGGGATGTTTTCACGTATGTTTTTTTTGGTGGGCTAACCACTTTAGTGAATGTGGGTGTCTTTGCCGGTGCCACACATGGCGGGCTTTCGTGGCAGATTGCCAACTTTTTGGCTTGGTTATTATCAGTCCTATTTGCCTTTGTGACGAACAAGCTTTGGGTGTTTAACTCGCATACCGAGAATCTGAGCGCGTTGGGCTGGGAATTCAGTAAATTCATCATTGCCCGAGTGGCCAGCCTGGGGATTGATTATGGGTTTATGTTGCTGTTTATTCAGTCATGGGGGATGAATGAGACGGTCGCCAAGATCTTGACGCAGTTCGCCATTGTGGCAGCGAATTATGTGTTTAGTAAGTTCGTGATTTTTAAATAACTGGACTCATTGCTGCCTATTGCGAGGCGACTGTGATAGGAATCTAGTGCGCTGTAACTCTTGAGGTGACTCTAAGATTGAAGTATTGAGGTAAAAGTGGATTAGACTCAAACTCCCCTAGTCGCGATACTGCGACTAGGGGAGTTAACTTAACGTGTGAAAGTTTTTATTATAGTCGATTTACCAGAGCTAGCGATTGAGTTTTACGCCGCGGGCATCAATCCATAGTTGGCGACCATTACTGAGCTGAATTAAGTAGAAATGGTTACCCGTCACCGCGGACCTTGTCGTGGTGACTTCTTTGAGGATTTTGATATTTTGCCTGTCGAATTGAAGGGCGTTTGTGTTCGGTAGTACTGACATCGCATCGGTGTAATACGGGGCAGAGTACAATCCATCACTTCGTCCAGACTGGTTAATGGTTCCTGTCAGGGACAGTGACTTTTCACTAACAATCGTGTCGTAGTTGATTGGTTTCAGCGCAAGCTTATCAATCCACTTGGTGGTCCCGTCCGGCAGCTTAACTTTTGCGTAAGTGCCTTGACTGGTAGTTCCTTCTTCGAGAACAGTGACGCCCCTGCCGTTGAAGGCCGTTGCCAGCGTGTTCTGTGTTAGGCTGTCAATGTTGCTTTTGTATGGGTGTGCGTATAGACCATCCTTGCGGGAGCCTTGATTAATGACGGCTGTGTAGGTCACCTGGAGCTGGTCGGTGACAGCGTCAAGTGGTATTAGCGTGACACCACGAGCATCAATCCACAAACGTCGGCCGTTGGCCAAGATGATTTGATAGAAGCGATTGCCGTCCTTCGCAGGGCGATTTGTCGTCTTTTCGGCGGTAATTTCAATAAGTTGTTGATCAAACAGTTTGGCATTATGGTTTTCCGTGACCGTCAAGGCATCGGTGTACCATGGTGCCGAGTACAATCCGTCCTGCCGGCCAGACTGATTAATCCGGCCAACCCATGATAGTGACTTGGCAGCAGTGACTGTGTTCAGGTTAAGTAGCTTGATACCACGGCTGTCAATCCAATGCCTGTTGCCATTAGCAAACTGAATCTCATAGAAGTGATTACCAAGTGCGCTGCCCCGTGAGGTTGTCTTCTCGGTTAACACTGTCACGACTTGCCCGTTGAACAGTTTTGCGTTGTGATTTTCCGTGATGGTTAGCGCATCGGTAAACCAAGGCGCTGAGTATAGCCCGTCCTGGCGGCCAGTTTGGTCAATCACGCCAACACGATCAAGCTTGGCGGTACTGGTAACTTTGTCGTAGAAGTCTGTGGTTAAGCCGCGTTTGTCAAGCCATTCGACTCTGCCATCAGGAAGAGTAATCTCACAATAAGTGCCATTGGGGGTTGTTGCCTCGCCACTAACATTGACAATATCCCCGGCAAACTTAGGGGCATTTGTATTGGCGTAGATGTTGGACAGCTTCGTGTTGTATGGCCCATCAGGGTACAGGCCGTCGCTTCGGTTGGTCTGAACGATTTTAGCTAGGTAGTTGGTCTTAATCTGATTATTCGGATTGAAGAATGGCACGATTTTCACGGCACGAGTATCGGTCCAGAAAGTCCGTCCATCGACTAGGCGGACTTGATAGAAGGTGTTACCGGCCGCGCTACTACGCGTCGTTGTTGCTTTGCTGAGGATTTGGACCGTCTGCCCTTGGAAGGCGGTGGCGTTCGTGTTTGGGATGGTGGTCATGATATCGGTGTAGTAGGGGGCGGAGTAGAAGCCATCTTGGCGGGTCGATTGATCAATCCTACCGCCCAAATTGACTGCTTCCTTGGCGGTAACCTTGTCGTAAACGATCGTTTTCGAGAATAAGTTTAAGTAATCAATTGATACATCCACACTTGAGTTGTAACCCGGGATTCTTGCCACCGAAGAAAACTGCCAAGCGCCATAATCGGGGTTCCAAAGGTTAGAAGCGCTTGGTGTGTATGGATACTGTGCCACCCAAGTTCGTGCCTTGCCAACGGTGCCGATAGCTTGGTTTGACCAGCTATAATTCTTCCCGGTGTAGAGGACCTGATTCGTGTAGCCCTTACCTTTCAGGGTGCTCCAGAAAGCGTTCAAGTTGGTGGCCACATCACCCTTGATGTCTTTGTCCTCTAGGTCTGCGACGACTGGTGCCGTTTTCTCAACCCGGAGGCGCGTAAGAGCATCCGCATAATAGTTGGCTTCAGCCACCGCGGCGGCCTTGGTCGCAAAGTGAACATAGTGGTAGGTCGCGACTTTTAAGCCAGCATTTTTTGCATACTTAAGTTGTGTAACAGCATATGGATTGGAATAGGAATTACCTTCGGAGGCTTTGACAATCACAGCCTTGACCCCAAGGCGTTTGAGGGTGGTGTAGTTGGCTTGAGTCATTTCATTTTGATAGGAAGCCACGTCAATCGTATCGACCCGGGGGAACCCGGATTGGCCGATCGTGAAGCTCGTGACCGCATCAGCGACCTGTACAATTTGCTGGCTCCGGCCAGTCAGCTTGTAATCTTGCGTAGCCTGTGCCTTGGCAAAGGCCAACCAGGCACTCGCCTGATTGGGCGTAATCGTATAGGGCATGCGCAGATAGTGCGTGTTTGAGGTCGACCCAGTTTCGTTGATGTCACTTGAAGTGAAGGTATGCTGCCCTTGATCGCCTAAGGTGCCTTGCTCGATACTGGCCTGGCTGTGATGATTGGTCTCGTGGAAGTCTATTGTTTTAAGGTTCGTAATAAGCGAGGGGGTATCGATGGCCTGACTCGCAGCCTGCACAGTTGCGGTTGGCACCGGTGCAGTAATTAATGCCAATAAACCAATTCCTCCCCAAGTGATGGTGTTAATAATCAAACGTTGTTTTAAAAAGTTCATTTTTTCCTCCTAAACCGCTGGTACATTAGGCTCATTCTAACGGAAGAATCTCGTTATTTCAATTACATGTATCTCTTCCCACAAAACTGTAATGTTCGTAATATTGAACTGGTGAACACGTGTAATCAAAAGTCATATCAAAGTTATTTTAAACTAGCCAACTATTGCCGGCTTAAGAAAATGCTCGAGAAATGAACTAATGTTTGAGCAACACCTTATCATGAATTGTATGCAGTAAGGACCATTGTTGATGGTGCCAAAGATAAAAAGAGTCCCATTACCCCTAACTCCTTTGGCTTATTAAATGAGATGTATACCAGAGAAACGATAGATAATTCCGGTTAGTTCATGGAATTGCATACAACAACGCCCTTTCATTTGGGACTGATGATTTTGGCGGTCGAAGAGGCGAATACGAGACAACTTCGATTGTGGACATGCGAACCTACGTTGGAAATCAGAATGTGGGCCAACCCTGTACTGGGGCTTGATGAAATCGAGATAATTTAACGACGCCGTCGAATCTTCATACATTCGATGGAACAGTCTTAAGAACTGATGCTTAATGCCATCGAGGCCAATGCATTTGGATCACCACGAACAACCAAAAACGGACGAACTAATCCAAGTGACTACAGCTCGATACTTCATTTCATTATTGCTAGGGCATCACCGTACAGCCATGGCAGGGGATACGCACCAAAATCAGAGTCCAACTAAACTCACTATTTAGTTGATGTGCTGACAAGCGTCCTGTCCCATAAGCCTGTGTCGTTGCTTCTCACTCATATCTACCATGCCCTGAGGTAGATGACTTCACTACAGAAAAGCCAGGAGAATCAAACACTGAGATGGTAGATAAACAAATAATGAAAAAGGTCGCCAACCCGTGATGCTGAAATCCTCGGTTTTTGTTGCGTGACGTGTTGGCAACAGGGATTTACGATATTTCAAAATAGATCTTGAGCATGAAAGCTCAGTTGCATTTCAAAATGCACTGGAGCTTGTTCGGTTTGTGTTTTGTACTTTGATATATGGATAGTTATCATTTTTCCAAGAGTTACGGAGTTTGTCAGTAAGCACCCAATAACAGACCGGCTTTGATTGCCCCTTGCCGGGCAGTATGATTGCCTCATCAAATCTAAATTGGTG
>NZ_BOLV01000019.1 GCF_016861845.1 Lacticaseibacillus suilingensis | reverse complement strand
TTATTCCGGATTAGCTCAGTTGGTAGAGCACCTGACTGTTAATCAGGTTGTCGTCAGTTCGAGCCTGACATCCGGAGCTAAACAACCAGTCTAAGCGGGCTGGTTTTTTTGTGTCATCATGCCGATTTTCGGAAGATATGACGTTGAGGCTAGTTGGATTGATATAACAAAAATAGGCCCCGCTAATTGCACATTAGCAGAACCTATTTTTGTTATAGATGCCGTCTAAAGGATTCGAACCTTCGACCCTCGGTTTACGATACCGATGCTCTGCCAGCTGAGCTAAGACGGCATGATGTGTTTCATCACAACAAACGTAATTATACAGGAGGGAAAAGCCGGTGTAAACCCCTTTTTAGGCAAAATGGCTCTCCACGTTATGGCCGTTTTCAAGTCGCCAAAGTGACGAGCAATGCTGCACAAATATTCCGATCAACAAAAAACAGTGCGCCGGAGCCACACTGTTAATGCCATGCCTGAAGGGTAAAATCGGCTTAATTTCAATAACCATAATTGTCTGGGGCCTTGCCGAAATCATCGATCTTCACGACTAAAACATCTGGTACCGTGATTGTGGCACCCATGGTAGATTCATATGACGTTGTCCCAAAGCTCGTGCCGTAGAAAGTAATCTTGTCGCCCTCAAGAACTCTTGATCCTGCCATAATTCCAGGTTCGTATTCAACCAAGACGACATCAGTGTACTTGCCATTAATGCCAACACGCAGGTTGTTTACCTCATCGCCTTCCATGACTTGAAGTACCTTGCCTGTCATCTGGAACTTTCTGTACTTAAATTCGTCCGGGGTGCGGGCAAGGTTTTCAAACGTGACTCCTGAACTATAGTCTGCAGCGTTAAACGGTTCAGATGAAGACGAATCGTCTTCAAGGTCATAATCGGATTCGTCTTCAAAAGAATCATCGGTTGAATTGTCAAAATCAGTCTCATCGTCGACGTCTTCAGTTTCGTCCGCAGTGGGTTCTTTGAGGCCTGCCCCTTTAAGTGCCAAGGTGTCAATCGATTCTACCAAACTAAAAGCGTCGCCGTACTCGTATTTTTTGATCGTGGCGAGCAGTTTTACGGTAGGCTTACCGTAAATATAATCTGTATAAGTGACAATGTGATCGCTATTGGCCTTCAGTGATTTTTGGACATAGCCATCATAATAGACTGTGAGATACTTCGCTGCCACAGGTAGTTTGACACTCACTTTGGCGTTGTAAGTTGCGCCATTATATTTTACAAAGACATCATTTTCTGAGACCCCAGATTCAATTTGCATTTTGTCCTTGCTACATGCTGATAATATCAGGATAGCAAACAAGCTAAACACTACCCAAACCTTTTTCATGTTGTCATCCTCCCTTGCAGTGCTTGCGACTCGTCTGCTTTGAATCGAAAATAAGCGTACACGGTGCCTTTTCTAGTAAAACTTAGTATCAAGCCAAAAAACGCCGTGCAGTGAATAATGACCCAAGCAATAGATATTTCGCTTCAATGAGGAAAAGTCCTCATGAATCTGATTAATATAGTTCACCTGGCTAAAGCGCAGGCACTGCTCGCGAAGTATTGTTATACTGGACAGATGAGCAATTAACCAAGGGGGAAACAAAATGGCAAAGCGGAGGCGGCAGCAGTACCGTTCGTTAGGCGTGGTTGTGGCGGTGCTGATTGCTTTAGTCGGCTGGGGCGCTAATCAACTGGGCGTGTTGCAACAAAAAGGTGAGGCAGGCACCACCATTCAGGCGCCAGCGGCTAGCGAGGTGCAAGCCAAGCTGGAAGGCCTGGATTACAAAAATGATTCCGCACCGGTGGTCACGGTAGATCACAATCAATCAGGGTTGAATATGCGGCAGTGGCAAGGGCCACAGATTATCTATGGCAATTTGGACAGTCTCAATCGCACGACGACCAATACTGGGTATCTGAACAAGCAGACCTTGATCCAATCGGCGGGGCGGCCGAGTCAGCAGTTTGAGCCCACTGGGTGGCACAATCGTTATACCTTAGTGGATGGCAAGCGAGTTAATCGCCAAAACCGCGGGCATCTGATTGCCTACACGCTGTCAGGAAACTTGGATGTGGATGGTAAGTTCCAGCAAGGTGAGCTCGGTTCCAGTGATAATCCGAAGAACCTCGCGACCCAAACGGAATACGCCAATCAGGTGCTGATGCAGCCGTATGAGCAGCAGGTGCGTGATGCGCTAGCCAATGGTCAAAAAGTCATCTACAAGGTCACCACAATCTTTCGCGGTGATGAACTGATGCCCCGCGGCTACTGGCTGCGCGCCAAGTCGGATGGCAATTTGGATTTTAATGTCTATATTTTCAACGTCCAAGCCGGCATCAAGTATGATTATGCGACCGGTCGCAGCGTGGTCGATCAAAGTGTCAAAGTGCCGCAGCAGTAACGTAAAAATGCCTACCCTGACCTGAGCCAGAGTAGGCATTTTGCGTTACTTATTCATCATCGCGGAAGCGCAATTCTTCCTTGTCTTCCGGTGGCGCCACAATGGGTGAGCCTTGCCAAAAGACGATATCGAGGCTGTTGTCAGGATAGTGCTGGTAAGTAATGTCCAATTCATCAAACGTTTTTTGCATGATGGCAAAATAGACTGACAGTGGGGCAGTTTCCAGCCGCCCGGATAACACCATCAGATACTTGACCATTTCTTCAAACAGAGCCTGAGTTAAACCGATGGGCTGAGTGAAGGACAAGTCGATATAGAGCAAGTCCTCGGTGTCCCGGACGATGCCGACCTTTTTCAAGGGAAAGCCGCCAAAGGTCCCAGCATCCTGCAGCGTGTAAACGATGTGTTTGGCTTGGCCCTTGGTGAAGGCCGGTTTTTTCAACATTAAATGCCACATGGCCATGCCCCTGGCCTCCTTTGAACCGTTATCTTTAGTTTCGAGTATAGCACACTGCCGTGATGTGGTTCGGCCGGCCCGTGGTGAATAATTATTAAGTTCTAATTGAAAGCGCTACGCTACTCATAAAGAACACATTTTGGGACAAAAGCCGGTATTCCAAATGAGTCCCCAGTAAATAGGCTTTCCGAAGTGATAGAAGGTATAAAATGTGAAGCTTACAAAGAGTCTCATGAGAGTTTTTCGATGACCTTTTTTTCACATTGAGAGCATAATCATTCACGCTTATAATGTTTCTTTGTATTCTCAGCGAAATCGATTCAACGTATTCACGAGATGAGAGGAAGTATTATTTTCGATGAAAGAAAAATCTAAAGACCGCGCCTTCATGGGGCATCCGCGGGGACTGCTCACCTTATCCATGACGGAATTTTGGGAACGCTTCTCGTATTATGGGATGCGCGCGATTCTCATTTATTACATGTACTATTCCGTTGCCAAAGGTGGGCTAGGCTTTGATCAAGGCACCGCCCTGTCGGTGATGTCCATTTATGGCTCCCTGGTTTACCTGAGTTCGACCATTGGCGGCTTTATCTCTGACCGGCTGCTTGGCGCGCGGCGCACCGTTTTTTGGGGCGGGGTGCTGATTATGTTTGGTCACATTGTGCTAAGTCTGCCGTTTGGCGCCGGCGCCTTGTTTGCCTCGATTGTCCTGATTGTGATTGGGACCGGGCTACTGAAGCCTAACGTGTCGGAAATGGTCGGGAATTTATACGGGGAAAAGGATCTCCGCCGCGATTCCGGGTTTAGTATTTTCGTCATGGGCATCAACTTGGGCTCCTTGATTGCGCCGCTGATCGTCAACTGGGCGCAAGTGAAGTTCAATTTCCATGTCGGTTTTTCACTGGCGGCGTTCGGGATGGCAATTGGGCTGATTGTCTATGCCATCGATAGCCGCAAGTATATCGGTGAACAGGATAACCAGGCCCCAGATCCACTGAAGCCCGGCGAGCTCAAGCCGCTGCTGATCAAAGTGGCTGGCGGGTTGGCCGCTGCCATCATCGTGCTGGGCATCATGGCAGCCACTGGCAATTTGACGATTGCCAATGTCATCATGTTGCTGACGATTATTGCCATCGCGGTGCCAATCACTTACTTTGTGATGATGCTGACGAGCAAGAAAGTCACCAAAGTCGAGCGCTCGCGGGTGTGGGCTTATGTACCGCTGTTCATCGCGGCAGTGATTTTCTGGGCGATTGAAGAATCTGGCTCCAGTGTGCTGGCGGTGTTTGCCGCGAACCAAACGCAACTGACCTTTGGTAGTTTCAAAATTCTGCCTGGCTGGTTCCAGATGCTGAACCCATTGTTTATTTTGTTGTATGGGCCGGTGTTTGCTACCTTATGGGTGAAACTGGGCAAAAAGCAGCCGAGTTCACCGAAGAAGTTTGCTTACGGGCTGCTGTTCACCGGGGTGTCTTACCTGGTGATGATGCTGCCGCTGATGCTGGCCGGCACCGATGCGCGGGTGTCGCCGCTGTGGCTGGTGCTGTCATGGGCGATCGTTGAAATTGGGGAAATGCTGATTTCGCCAGTGGGCCTGTCTGTGACCACGCGCCTGGCGCCTAAGGCTTTTGCTTCCCAGATGATGAGCATGTGGTTCTTGGCTGATGCGGCGGCGCAGGCGGTGAACGCCCAGATTGTGCGGCTGTACACGCCAAGCACCGAGTTGGCATATTTTGGGATTTTCGGCGGTCTAACCATTTTGTTCGGGCTGGTGATGTTCCTGATCGTGCCGCGCATCGAAAAGTTGATGCAAGGGGTCAACTAACCATGCGGCCGCGAGCAGCGCTGGGGCGCGTAGCCTGCTGTGCGGCCGGTTGGAGCCACAAAGCGGTCTCCAACCTAGTTTTAAAGCTCCGATGCGTCTTCCAAACTGCCGCGAAAATCAGCCTTTAGCCTGCCCAGAACGCAGGTTAAAGGCTGATTTTCGTTTCACGGCAGGCCCACGCGCCCCAAGCTCCGCCCACCGCCGCTTCTTGCTAGTTAAAACGAGCCCCGGTGCCATTGGCGTGCGTGAGGGCGGTGGCTGGCATCACAGCATCTCAGGCGTTCAACCAATAAAGGCATGTAAAAGACGCTATTCTTCTATTCTTCAGTCGCAGTGGTTGGGTTGGTCGTAAAGCGCCGCATCCAAGCGGCTAGTAGCGTCATCAACGCCGCACAGCCGCCAAAGACGGCCCAAGCGAGGGTCGGGCTGCTGAGGTTGGCAATGCCGAGGAACAAGGCGGTGCCGGCAGGGGCGCCGATCATGATCAGGGTTTGCAAGGCACTGGCGACGGTGGCCAGGTGCTGACTATCAACGCGGCTCATGATCGTCGCGGAAAGGCGCGGATTGATTTTACCAATGGGGTAGCAAGCAATGACCAACAATGCCACCATGGCGTAGCTGTTGTGCCAGACGACCAGATCGATGGCCAGTAAGACTAAGGCGCTGGTGGTGATCATGGTCAAAGCTGGCAGGGACCAGCGCTGCAAGCCGTCATGCATGAATAAGGCGGCAACGGTGGTGCTCAGCGAAGCGCTGATGCCGATGATGGCCAAGGTGACGCCGAAGTCATGGGCGAACCAGAGGCTGGTCGTGTTGGCAATCAGCACGGATAACAGGCCATCAATGCTGGTGCCGAGGGCGTTGATGCCCACGGCCAGCATGATAACGGCAAACAGGGCCCGGTCTTGCACCATAAATTGCATGGCGCGCTTGAAGCCTTGGACCATGTTCTCTGGTGCAGCTTCGACTTGCTCAGCTGCCGCTGCGGTATCAGCGGCCTTAAACTGACGGCGGCCTTGGAGCAAGACTAGGGCTGCCAGGGCAAAGCTGGCCGCGTTGATCAGGCCAAAAGCCACATAGTTATGGTGCAGCATCAAAATCAGGCTCGTACCCACGGCTTGAAAGACCATGCTGATAATGTTACCGACGCCGGAAAGAAAGCCCAGCCCCGTTTGATACTCGTCTTGGCTGTGTAGGATATGCTTTTGATAATGGAAGATGAGATTGCCGGTAAAATCGGCAATCAGGTCGGAACCCACGTTAATGGCGAGGAGGAAGGCGAAGGTGGCCAGCGTGCCTGGCGCCTGAATGATGATGGCAAGGGCCACATAAAGTGCGGCTTGCACCAGTCGCAGCCAGAACATGAAGCTGAACCGGCGCTGGGCGGGGGTGTGATCAGCCAGGTAACCGGAAGGCATGGTCACCAGCGTAGGCAACAAGTTGGCCAGGGTGACCAGTGACAAGGCGAGCGTTTTGAAGGGTAGGGTCTGGGCATAGATCATGAAAACAAAGTTGAACATGACCGAGCCGATATTGCTGAGGAAAGCGGCGTTTGCGAGAATGCGGAAAGGTTTGTTTGTGCGATAAATGTTCATGATGATGACCTCCAAGCTTTGATGAGGTCATCATAGTTGACAATCTGCTTCTCACTCGGCATATTTGTCATATATGTCAAATAAAGTGAGGCAAAGCATGACGAATTATGGCCAAATCTATCGCCAGTTGCGGCAAAGCAAAGGCATCACGCTGGATGCCGTGGCGGCCGAAACCGGCTTAACCAGTTCCTTTATCTCGCGCTTTGAGCGGGGAAAAAGCACGGTGTCACTGCCGAATTTCGAGGCGCTGCTGACCGCGATCAATCTGGCGCATCCAGAGTTTTGGTATCATGCCCAGCATGCGGATTTGCCAGTTGGCCTCAGTGCTGACGCGGCGAAAATGGTGCTGGTGCAGCGACAACTGCCGTTTTTGGCGCCGTTTCTCAAGCAAACGGATTATTCCAGTGAGAACGTCACCGAGCTGACGCAAGCCCGCGATGAGGCCCTCGCCGCTTACCGGGCAGTTTCAACCCGTAACCGCCATTTCAGTTACTTGTTCTACCAAGGTCTGCTGACCCTGGTAGAACATCCCGACCAGCCGGTGCCGAACCGCTGGTCGCTGCCGGTGACGCAATACTTGCAGCAGGTGGACAGCTGGGGCGTTTATGAAGTGCAGTTGTTCAAGCTGTTTATGCCGATGATGCCAACGCCGGTGAATTTGCAGCTCCTGAGAATGGCGGTGAAGCTGACCAAGCAGCTGCAGGCCACGCCGGTGTATGAGACGATGTTGTTTGATTTGCTGTTCGGTGATTTCAGCGCACAATTGGCGGCGCACGAATTGACCGCGGCCAAACAGATTTTGACTTTACTGGATGAAGCGACGTTGAACAACTTGGAGCCGCTTGTCCGGCGCTTTGCGCATGGCTGGTTGGCGATTGTGGCCGGGCGCCGCGCGGAGGGTCATGCGACCTGTCAGGCGGCTATCGATTTGATGCAGGCAGTTGAGCAGCCGGCCATGGCGCAGCTGTGGCAAAAAAGGCTGCAGTATTTTCTGGCGGATGAGAAGAATACAATGGTGTTTATCAGTTTGTAAGGGAGGTTGCCCATGGTGAAGCTCGGTTTTAGTGTTGATAATCATTTCGACGTGAACCGCATTGATCCCGATGAAGCGGCGCGGCGGCAGGCGGCCTACCTGCTGGCGCATCATTACGGCCTTTATGTCAATGCCGGCGATAGCTTCAACGATTTTCAACAGACGCTTGCGTATTATCATCACCTCCAGCAGCTGGTGGGCCCGGCGGTGCAGATTCGCTTCCTAGCTGGCAATCACGATTTGGTCAAAGGTATCAGCTATGAAGATGCACAGCGGGGGATTGACCCGCTGTATCTGCATGAACAATCGCTGACGGTCGGGGACAATACAGTGATCATCGGCAACAACGGCTGGTATGACTATTCGCTGGCGCCGCAGGACTTGCAACAAACCGCTGATTTTGCCCAGTGGAAACGGGCGTACTGGATAGATTCAGCGATTGATCAACCGGTCACCGATGCCGAGCGCATGGCGCGCGTGCTGACCACAACCAGGCAAGCACTGGCGGCGAACGCTGGCAAGCGCGTGATCTACGTGACCCATTTTGTGCCGACGCCAGCGGCCATGTATTACAGTCCTGAACATCAGTGGTGGCAAATGGCTACCGGAATGATGGGTTCCGCCAAGCTCGGGGCCATGTTGGAGCAGGCGCAAGTCGCGGCGGTGGTGTTTGGCCATTTACACCGCCGGCAAGCGCCCTTGAAGCGTGGGGGCACCACTTATTATCATCAGCCCATGGGCTACGGCCTGAAGCGGCTGAACGAGTGGGGGACGGCCGACTGGTTCCACGAGTGGACATCGACGCTGGTGACGCTGACGGCGTAAGGCGTGGAAAAGGATTGCATTTGCGGCAAATTTTCGCTATCCTAATAAACGTTGATTGATGGAGGATTAGCGAAGAGGCTAAACGCGACGGACTGTAAATCCGTTCCTTCGGGTTCCTAGGTTCGAATCCTAGATCCTCCAGTTCTGGTCAAGTAGCGATTGCTGCTTGGCCTTTTTTGTCGGAGGTATGGGAATGATTTTTGAGACTGAACGGCTGATTGCCCGCGAAATGACCGCGGCTGATTTGCCAGCTTTGAAGGAAACCTTGCAGGACCCCGAGGCGATGTACGCCTACGCGCATGCCTTCTCAGATGACGAAGTGGCGGCGTGGCTCGCCAATAACCGGCGGCGATACCGCGAAGATGGGTTCGGTTTGTGGGCGGTGATTCGCCGCAGTGACAGGCAATTTATCGGCCAATGCGGGCTGACGAAACAAGTCTTTCGTGACCAGCCGGTGGTCGAAATTGGTTATTTACTGGCCCGGCGGTTTTGGCATCACGGCTATGCCATTGAGGCCGCACAAGGGGCCAAGCGGTACGCCTTTGACCAGCTCAAGGTGCCAGAAGTGTGGTCCATTATTCGTGATACCAATTTTGCGTCGATGAATGTCGCCATTAGAAATGGGATGCTCGTGCGTGGGCGAATGGTGAAACATTACTACGGCATCGAGATGCCGCATTATGGCTTTTCAGTACGGCAGAGAAGTTGACACCCGCCACAGCCTTAAGTGATTGACAGGCTTCACGGCAACAGCTAGGCTGAAAGAAAACGAGTAGGGAGCGATGGCAATGACAATCGGCTTTATCGGCGCTGGCAATATGGCGCAGGCCATTATTCAAGGATGGTTAAAGGCCCAGACAGTGGCGCCGACCGATATCTTGATTCACGGCGGGACACCGGCGCACTATGAACCCTATGCCGCGAAAACCGGGGTGCAGGCGCTGGCGTCCAATCGGGCGGTGGTTGAGGCGAGCGATTACGTCGTGCTGGCGGTGCACCCCGAACTGGCTTCAGATGTGATTGATGAAATCGCGCCAGCCTTGGCAGCCAAACCGGTGCCGATTCTGTCGTTGCTGAGCGGTGTCTCGTTGTTGCAACTGGAAGGCGACCTTGGTACCAAAGCCATCCCGTTAGTGCGGGTAATGCCGAATTTAAATGTGGCGATTAATGCCGGGATCACGGCGTATGCGGCTAATGAGGCAGCGGCGACTATCTTGCCAGCAGTGGTTGATTTACTGAAGCAGCTCGGTGAGACCATTGCGTTACCAGAGGCTGATTTTTCTACTTTTGTGGCCTTGGCTGGCAGTTCACCAGCGTTTGTCTACATGTTCATCGATGCGCTCAGCCGCGCCGGCGTGAAGTACGGTCTGACCAAACAGGCCGCCACTAAGATTGCGGCTCAAGCGGTGCTTGGCAGCGGCGCCATGGTCGTGGCCAGCAGCGATAGCCCGATGGATTTGGCTGATAAGGTGGCCAGCCCTGGTGGCACCACGGTGGCAGGGATGCTGGCGATGGAAGCGGCTGGCTTCATGCCGTCAGTGGTGGCGGGGGTGGATGCGACCATCGCCAAGGACCAAGAATCGCGGTAAAGGGTTGCTATTTCGGTCTATACCATTTAAAATAAAGGTGACAGCACCGCGGGTTTAGGAAAGGAATGGGGCAGCGTGGAATCGCCAGTTTATATTCAAATCCATAATCAAATTCGGCAGGAAATAGAAGCCGGTAAATGGCAGATCGGCGATCGCATCCCAAGTGAGCGCGACTTGGCGGTGACCTTCAATGTGTCGCGGATGACCTTGCGCCAGGCGATTCAAACGCTGGTCGATGAAGGCATTCTCGAGCGCCGCATCGGCGCCGGGACTTTCGTGGCCAATCGCAAGGTGCAGGAAAAAGTGTCCGGCGTCACCAGTTTTACGGACATCATGATTGCTCAAGGAAAAAAGCCTTCCAGCAAAACGATTTCCTACCACGTCGCCAAGCCTTCCTTGTCGGAAAGTGAGCAGCTCAAGTTAGCTGATGGCGATCAAGTGCTGCGCATGGAGCGCATTCGGTTCGCGGATGAAACGCCAATCAGTTTTGAAGTGGCCACGGTGCCTTACGAATTGGTCAAGATGTTCAGCAAGGCCGAAGTCACCAAATCCTTCTACCACACCTTGGAGAAAAAAGGTGGTTATGTCCTCGGCGGGGCGCATCAAACCGTCAGCGCGATGACGGCTTCCGAGCGGATTGCGGAGTTCCTCGACATTCGCCGTGGGGATGCTATCCTGCGCTTGCGGCAGATTTCTTATCTGCAAGATGGCCGGCCGTTCGAATATGTGCGGACCCAATATGTGGGCGAACGCTTCGAGTTTTATCTGGAACGCTAAAAATAACAAATCACTGCGCGTCTTGGCGATTCGGCCAAGGCGCTTTTTTGATGATATGACCAGCTGAAAATTTCATGGTCACCTAGCCGGCAGATTTTCATCTTGGGCCACCGATGAGCGCCATTTTAGACTCGCGAAATCTGAAGATTCGGCTGAATGAGCGAATCTAATGCCGCGGCGCCGTCTGATTTTGGTATAATGGTGAGCAACTGGAAAGAATGAAACTAGCTGACAGCCTCGGGTAACCGGTGGCAGAAGGAGCAGAATACTTATGAAATATGCAGACGACAGCTTAGTCTTGCATACCGACTTTTACGAGCTGAATATGATGTACACGTATTGGCAGCAGGGTATTGCCGAACGCAATGCGGTGTTTGAAGTGTACTTCCGCACGTTGCCATTTGGGAGCGGGTTTGCGGTGTTCGCTGGGTTGGAACATGTCGTCAAGTATTTGCAAGATTTGAAGTTCACCGATGATGACATCGCCTATCTGCGGGAAACCACGCCTTATCCAGAAGCATTTTTGACTTACCTGAAGGACATGGCGTTCACCTGCACCGTGCGGTCGGCGGTTGAAGGCGACTTGGTGTTCAACAATGAACCCATCATGCAGGTGGAAGGGCCACTGGCACAGGCGCAGCTGGTTGAAACCGCGATTTTGAACATGCTGAACTATCAGACGCTGGTCGCCACCAAAGCCGCCCGCATTCGCGCCGTGGTCGGCGATGATCCGTTGATGGAATTCGGCACTCGCCGCGCGCAGGAAACGGAAGCGGCCATTTGGGGGACCCGGGCCGCGTACATCGGCGGCTTCAATTCCACCTCTAATGTCCGGGCCGGCAAGCTGTTTGGCATTCCGATTTCCGGCACTCATGCCCACGCTTTGGTGCAGGCTTACCGTGATGATTATCAGGCCTTCAAGGCATATGCCGAAGTCAACCATGACGTGACTTTCCTAGTGGACACCTATGACACGTTGCGCTCTGGCGTGCCGGCGGCAATCAAGGTGGCGCGGGAAATGGGCGACCGCATTGATTTTCAGGCGGTACGCATTGATTCCGGCGATATGGCCTACATCTCCAAGCGCGTCCGCCAGCAGCTCGATGAAGCCGGGTTTACCGACACCAAAATCGTTGCCTCCAATGACCTGGATGAAAACACGATTCAGAGTCTGAAAATGCAAGGTGCTAAAATCGACGTTTGGGGCGTCGGCACCAAAGTGATCACGGCTTACGATCACCCAGCACTGGGCGCGGTGTATAAGCTTGTTTCCATCGAAGATGAAACCGGCGCCATGGTGGACACCATCAAGCTGTCCAGCAATGCAGAAAAGGTTTCGACCCCATCCAAAAAGCAAGTCTGGCGGATTACGCGCCACTCCAACGGCAAGTCCGAAGGGGACTACATTGCCCGGGCGGAAGAAGAAGTGGCCGGTTTGGATGAACTCTACATGTTCCACCCCAGCTATCCCTACATCAACAAAACCGTCCGTGACTTCGATGCGCGGCCGGTGCTCAGGCTGATTTTTGACCAAGGCGAGCAGGTGTACCAGCTGCCAAATCTGAGTGATATTCGCGAATTCTGCCTGCGTAGTGTCGATTCCCTGTGGGACGAATACACCCGGGTGCTGAATCCACAGGAATACCCGGTCGACCTGTCTCAGACCTTGTGGGACAACAAGATGGATCTGATCAAGCACGTGAAGACCAAAGTAGCCAAGCAGCAACTATAATTTTTTCAGCGACAGCGGAGGCCGCGGCCTCCGCTGCTTTGAATCAAAGGAGATTACTATGCGTCCATTACAACAAACGATTATCGATGACTTACACGTTGCGCCAACCATTGACCCGCAAACCGAGCTGCGGCGGTCGGTTGATTTCCTCAAGGCTTACCTCAAAAAGTATAGCGGCCTTAAAACCTATGTGCTCGGCATTTCCGGCGGCCAAGATTCGACGTTGGCCGGGGCGATGACCGAAATTGCGGTTAAAGAGCTGCGCACAGAAACTGGCGATGAAGCATACCGTTTCATTGCCGTGCGCCTGCCTTATGGCGAGCAGGCCGACGAAGCCGACGCCATGGCCGCGATTGACTTCATGCAAGCTGATGAAACCATGCGCGTGAACATCAAGCCTACTGTGGATGCCATGACTACCGCGGTTGAAGCCAATGACCTCGCCGTCAGTGACTTCAACAAAGGCAACATCAAGGCGCGGGCCCGCATGATCGCCCAGTACGCCATTGCCGGCGCGCGGCAAGGCGCCGTGATCGGCACGGACCACGCCGCCGAAGCGGTCACCGGTTTTTACACCAAGTTCGGCGATGGTGGGGCCGATGTGACCCCACTGTCGCGCTTGGACAAGCGCCAAGGTGCCGCGATTTTGAAACTCCTCGGCGCCCCGGCCCATCTTTACGAAAAAGCCCCAACTGCTGATTTGGAAGAGGATCGCCCGGCTTTGCCAGATGAAGTCGCCTTGGGCGTATCGTACCGGCAAATCGACGACTACCTAGAAGGCAAAACCATCGACGAAGCTGCTGCCGAGAAGATTGAAGCCTGGTATCTGAAGACGGCTCACAAGCGACACCTGCCGATTACGGTTTACGATACGTTCTGGAAGTAATCCGACAAAACTTCCTTCGCAATTCTTTTACGTCAAAGTGACACGTATCGAGAGTTGAGTGGTGAACACCAACTCGCCGCTAACGTGAATGTAGGGCGGAGGCTGGCCCGCCCGGCAGTCACCGCTAAGACTTGCAAATACCGCGCTAGACTTGTTATACTGATACCACACATAAGGGAGTAACTAGCGGCCTAGCCGCGGTAACGCCACCAACTAGGAAAAATTCTGGTGTTACCTGAAACTGTGAGACTTGTGCGCTGTTTAGACAGCGACAAGTCTCTTTTTTTCAAGTTAAGCCCGCAGAGGAGGAAAACTGATTGGCTGATAAAGCATTTTATGCAATCACATCTGAAGAAGCGCTGAAGCGAGTCCAGACCACGGTGGCTGACGGCTTGAGCCCTGACCAGGCCGCCCAGCGTTTGGCCCAAAATGGCCCGAACGCCTTAGCGCAAGGGAAAAAGAAAACTCTCGCTGAACGGTTTTTGGATCAATTCAAGGACTTCATGATCATGGTCCTGTTGGCGGCGGCCTTGATCGCAGGTTTTGTGGTTCACGAATGGGCTGACGCCGGCATCATTTTGGCGGTGGTGATCTTGAACGCGATTTTCGGCGTGTTCCAGGAAAGTAAAGCCGAAGAAGCCATCGATGCCTTAGCTAAAATGGCCACGCCAAACGCTCATGTCCGGCGCGGTGGCCAAATTCTGACTATTCCCAGCTCTGAGCTGGTGGTCGGTGATATTGTTCTGCTGGAAGCCGGAGACGTGGTGCCGGCCGACTTGCGACTGGTGGAATCAGCCAATCTGCAAATCGAAGAGTCGGCCCTGACCGGGGAATCCGTGCCAGTGGACAAGCAAGTTGAACCGCTGACCGGCGCTGACATTGGGATTGGTGACCGCACGAACATGGCGTTCATGAACTCGAACATCACTTATGGCCGCGGGGTCGGCGTGGTGGTGGCTACGGGGATGCAAACGGAAGTCGGGCGCATTGCCGGCATGTTGAATGCCGCCCATGAAACCACCACGCCGCTGCAAGATAACCTGAAAGCCTTGGGGAAAACCCTGACCATCATGATTTTGGTGATTGCGGTGATTGTCTTTGGTGTCGGCGTGTGGCGTGGCGCCGAAAGCGTGCCGGAAATGTTCTTGACCGCGATTTCGCTGGCCGTGGCCGCCATTCCAGAAGGCTTACCGGCGATTGTCACGATTATTCTGGCCTTGGGCACGCAGAAAATGGCCAAGCGTAACGCACTGGTCCGCAAGCTCCCAGCGGTGGAAACCCTCGGCTCCACCGACATCATTGCCTCAGATAAAACTGGGACCTTGACGCAAAACAAAATGACGGTGGAAAAGGTGTACTACGATGGTGCGCTGCACGACGCTAGTGCTGGCATCACCTCGGCTAACCCGATCATGACCATCATGAACTTTGCCAATGACACGCAGGTTCAAGATGATGGCAAGCTGTTAGGCGATCCCACCGAAACCGCCCTCGTTGCTTATGGGAAAACGCAAGGCTTCGATCTTGATGCCGCTTTGGCCAAGGAGCCGCGCGTGGCAGAAGTGCCATTTGATTCGGAACGGAAATTGATGACCACGATTCATCAGCTCGCGGATGGCAGTTACCTGGTGGCCACGAAAGGCGCGCCAGATCAACTGCTCAAGCGCGTCACCCAGCTGGCTACCGGCGATGAGGTGGCGCCGCTGACCGAAGCTGATCAAAAGCAAATTTTGAGTGCCAACAAAGGCATGGCCACCCAAGCCTTGCGCGTGTTGGGGATGGCCTACAAACACCTTGATGTGCTGCCGGAAACCATTGACACTAACACCATCGAGCAAGACCTGATTTTTGCCGGCTTGGTGGGGATGATTGACCCAGAGCGTCCAGAAGCGGCTAAAGCCGTGGCGGAAGCCAAAGCGGCGGGCATTCGGCCAATGATGATTACTGGTGACCACCAAGATACTGCCGAAGCGATTGCGGCGCGGCTGGGGATTATCGAACCTGGCGACGATGCCGCGGTAATCACTGGCGCCGAGCTCGACAAGCAAAGCGATGCCGAATTTGAAAAGAATGTCACCAAGTACAGCGTCTACGCGCGCGTGGCGCCGGAACACAAGGTGCGGATTGTTAACGCTTGGCAGAAGCGCGGCAAAGTCGTGGCGATGACCGGCGACGGCGTCAATGATGCCCCAGCGCTGAAAGCCGCTGACATTGGCATTGGCATGGGGATCACCGGGACTGAAGTGTCTAAAGGGGCCTCAGATATGGTGCTGGCGGATGATAACTTCTCGACCATCGTGATTGCTGTTGAGGAAGGACGCAAGGTCTTTTCCAACATTCAAAAGAGTATCCAGTACCTCTTGTCCGCTAACCTCGGCGAAGTGTTGACCTTGTTCATGATGACCATGCTGGGCTGGGATTTACTGGCGCCAGTGCATATCCTGTGGATCAACCTGGTCACCGATACCTTCCCAGCGATTGCGTTGGGCGTTGAACCAACCGAACCAGGCATCATGAAGCAAAAGCCGCGCGGCCGCGCTTCCAACTTCTTCACCGGCGGCGTCGGCCCAGCTGTGATTTGGCAAGGGCTGCTTGAAGGGGCCTTAACCTTAGGCGTGTACTTTATCGCCATCACTTGGCCGGTCCACTCGAGCTACGCCGCAATTCACGCCGATGCGCTGACCATGGCGTATGCGACCTTGGGCCTCATTCAACTGTTCCACGCCTTCAACGTGAAGTCGGTGCACCAAAGCCTCTTCACTGTGGGCGCCTTCCGGAACAAAGCCTTTAACTGGGCCATTCTGGTGAGTGGCTTGCTGCTGGCCGTGACGATTTTGGTCCCAGGCTTTAACGGCCTGTTCCATGTAACCACCTTGGATCTCTTCCAATGGGCGATTGTCCTGGGCGCCGGCGTGGCGATTATTGTCATCGTCGAAATCGTGAAATTTGTTTTACGCGCTACCAAAAAACGGTAAACTGGGGAGCGGAGGTTATTTCATGAATAAAAATCAGCAAAAAATGGTCCACTACAGCAACGTGATGAACGCCGTGATGAGTGGCACCGAAGAAGAACAAAACCGCTTAAGCCCCAAGTTCACCACCTTGCGCAAAGCCATTGACGACAAGCAACTCAGCGAGTTTGATGCGGGTGAATACACCAGCACCCACGAGTTATTTACCGCTGGCACCGCGCACTATGCTGAACTCTTGGCCCAGCTGGAAGCCACCATGCCGCCAGCGCGCTTCATCGGCACTCACAAGCGCCTGATCAGTGCCTACCGCGATTTCGTGGCTGGCTGCGAAGCGATGACCGCTAGCTTGGGCGACACCCCCGCTGACCTGGATCAGCCGGCCTTCGACGCCGCCGAGAAAGCGCAAGATGACGCCACCGAGCACATCCTGACGCAACTCAGCAAGATTACGCGCCTTGCGTAGACTGAAAGCAATCAGCTCAGGCTGGTTGCTTTTTTGCTAGGTGCTTTATTTGATTGACCTGTCAGCTCGATTGAATACGGCGGCAGTTTGCGAGGAGAGATGACTACCCGGATGGTTAACTTAAGCATACTGTTATCTAGCGGGTGCGGTTGGTGAGGCAGAGGCATTGGGCAGCCGCGTGAGGCTGGAGACCATACTGTGGCTCCAGCCGTCCCCCGCCGCAGCCCAATGCCGGCGCCTCACCAGCCGCACCCGCGCCCCTCAAAACAAAAAAACTTTGATTTCCCAGTTGACAGCGGAAATCTGAACTCGTAACATAAAGGCATCGAATTCAAGGAGGACACCAACATGAAGCAGTACACTACCGAAATTAATGTTCGCTGGCAAAGCCAACTGTAGGTAGGTCGCAAGGCGCGACCTGCCAGATGCGCAGGTCGTGTCTATGTTGGCGTTTTACACGTGTCCGCATAGACCCCGCTTAACTTGGGACTATGCGGATTTTTGTTTCGGCAGATTTCCGCACACCTGTGCACAGAAGTCTGCCGATTTTTTTGTGGAAAAAGGGGAGTACAACATGAAACGAATGATTGGATTAATCGTGGTGCTACTGGGCTTTTTGGGGTTTGCTTTTGTCACCACCAGCAAACCAGAAGCCGCTAAGCCAAAGAAGCAGGTGCAAACCGTGGGGATTTTGCAGCTGATGAGCCATCCCGCACTGGATGCCATTCATAAAGGCATCATCGCCGGCTTGAAGGACGAAGGGTACACCGTCGGCAAAAATGTCAAAATTGATTTTCAAAACGCGCAAAACGATCAAAGCAACATGAAAACCATGTCCGAACGCTTCGTCAACGAAAAAGCCGACGCTATGATCGGCATCGCGACCCCGTCAGCGCAGGCCTTAGCTGACGCTTCCAAGAAAATTCCGATTGTACTGGGGGCCATCACCGATCCCAAGGGGGCCGGGCTGGTAAAAGACAATCAGAAGCCTGGGGGCAACATCACCGGCGTGTCAGACCAAGCGCCGCTGAAAGCACAACTGAAGCTGGTTCGGAAGCTGATGCCGAACGCCAAGCGTTTGGGCGTGATTTCTACTTCCAGCGATGCTTCGGCTCAGGTCCAAGCCAAAATGGTGACTAAAGCGGCGCCGGCAGAAGGCTTCACGGTGAAAAACTTCACCATCGCCTCGACCAATGATTTGCATCAGGTGGCGGCCCAAATGGTCACCCAAGTCGATGCCATCTTCGTACCGACCGACAACACGATTGCCGGCGCGATGCCAACGCTGGTCCAGGTGGCTAACAGCCGCAACATTCCGGTGTTCCCAACCGTAGATACCATGGTCAAAGACGGCGGGGTGGCCACGCTGGGCCTGAATCAATATCAACTCGGGGTCGAAACCGGCAAGATGACCGCCGCCATTTTGAACGGCAAAGATCCCGCCACCACGCCCATTCATTTCGAGAAAAAAGGCAAGCTGATTATCAACCTGAGGCAAGCCGCGAAAATTGGGTTGACGATTCCAGATTCTGTCATCAAAGACGCTGAAAAGAATGGGGAAGTGATCAAATGATTAGTTTAGGAGTATCTGCAATTGGCCAAGGGCTTTTGTATGGGCTGCTTGGCGTTGGGTTGTTTTTGACCTTCCGGATTTTGGACTTCCCGGATATGACCGTTGAAGGCACGTTCCCGCTCGGCGCGGCAGTGGCCGTTAGTGCCATTTCTCATGGTATTTCGCCGCTGATTGCGACATTACTGGCGATGCTCGCTGGCATGGCGGCTGGGGCGTTAACCGGATTTCTGACCACCACTGGCAAGGTGCCGATTTTGCTGGCGGGCATTCTGGTCATGACCGGGTTGTATTCCGTCAACTTGCGCATCATGGGCGCGGCCAATGTCTCGTTGCTCAACAAAGCAAACCTGTTCAACGCCCCATTTTTGAAAAACTTGCCGCCGTATTTTGACAGCGTGGTGGTCGGTCTGATTGTTGCCGTGATTGTGGTGGCGCTGCTTATCTTGTTCCTGAACACACAGATTGGCCAGGGCTTTATCGCTTCTGGGGATAACCCAACCATGGCCCGGAGCCTTGGCATCAACCCCGCGCATCAGCAAATCCTTGGCCTGGTCGTCGGTAACGGCCTGGTCGGCATTGCCGGCGCCTTGATTGCCCAAAACAACGGCTATGCCGATGTGAACATGGGGATTGGGGTCATCGTCATCGGTTTGGCTGCCATCATCATTGGCGAGGTGCTGTTTGGCGAATTGACCTTAAGTCAGCGGCTGGTGGCCACCGTGCTTGGTAGTATTCTCTACCGCTTCGTCTTACTGCTGGTGCTGGCACTGGGCTTTTCAGCCAACGACTTGCAGTTGCTGTCCGCCATCATTCTGGCGATTGCCATCATGGTGCCAACCATGGAGCACAAGCTACGAATCCGGCGCGTTTTGAGAAATGGGGTGCAACACAATGACTGATGTCCAATTACAAGTAGAAAATGTCGCCGTGAATGTGGCAGTGGGTGACACCGCCCGCGCCTTGCTCAAAAATATCAACCTCAGCGTCAAACCCGGTGAATTTGTCACCGTGCTCGGCGCGAACGGGGCTGGGAAGTCCACGCTGTTCAATGCTATTACCGGCGACGTGCCAGTGGCAGGCGGTCGCATCACGCTGGCTGGTCATGACATCACGGACGAGCAGCCTGAACGGCGGGCGCGGTTGATTGCTCGGGTCTTTCAGGATCCAAAAATGGGCACCGCGCCGCGGATGACTGTGGCCGAGAACCTGCTGTTGGCCAGCCGCCGCGGCAAGCGCTTGTCGCTGGGTTCCCGCCAGCTCAATGCGCGCCTGGCTGAGTTCAAGACCTTGGCTGCGCAAACCGGTAATGGGCTAGATCAGGCGCTGAACAAGCCGACTGAGGAATTGTCCGGCGGCCAGCGCCAGGCCCTGAGCCTGTTGATGGCGACGATGACCCAGCCGGAATTGTTGCTGCTGGATGAACACACCGCCGCGCTGGATCCCCACACTAGCAAGGCCATCATGACCTTGACGCAGGCAATCGTCAGTCGGGAAAACCTGACCTGCTTGATGATCACCCATCAGCTTGAAGACGCGCTGGCTTATGGCAACCGGATGATTGTCTTGAAAGATGGCCAGATTGCCTTTGACTATGATGCTGAAGCTAAGGCCAAGCTGACCCGGGCTGATTTGCTGGAATACTTTGGTTAATACGAAGGAGGCGCAGTGTGTCTGATCAGGAACTACAACGGCTGGTTGAAGCCGTTTCGCTGCGCGATTTTCACCGCCCGTTTGTTCATCGCGCCACGTTTAACCGGCGCCTACGCAGCACCGGCGGGCGGTTCCACTTGCCAGATGAGAACCTGGATTTTAATCCAAGCTTGTTTGCTGCCGAAGACGAAACGGTGCGCATTGGCATCATTCGCCATGAACTGTGCCACTACCACTTGTACCGCATGCACCGCGGGTATCATCACCGCGACCAAGACTTCAAGCAGTTGTTGGCCCAGGTGGGTGGCTTGCGCTATGCACCGCGGCTGACCAGCAAACCGGTGCGGTACTTGTATCGTTGCAGTTATTGCGGGCTTGAGTATCCGCGCCAGCGCCGGATGAATTTACGGCGTTTTGCTTGCGGGCGGTGTCACCATCCACTGGTGCTAGTGGCGGTGAATTGAGCAAAAAAGGCGGAAAGCCGTTGACATTGCCGGTGTGCTCCCATATACTATTTCTTGTGCTTCTGGCATACCATGCGGGTGTGGCGGAATTGGTAGACGCGCAAGATTAAGGATCTTGTGATCATTATTGATCATGAAAGTTCGAGTCTTTTCACCCGCAGCGCTGAATAACAGGTTTGAAATTAGTCTCACGATCCGGTCTCTCGATAGATCGACGTGGGACTTTTTTTGTGCAAAAGAGGCCGTGTTTTTTGATCACAGGTTTGAGCCGGGGTTGAGCTGATGAAATGTTTTTTTACTTGTTCTTAATTGTCTACAATCTAATGAAAACCATTGCCAATCTTGAACTTTTCAATTGTGATATAAAATACAATGAAAATTATTTGCATTTATTAAATGCTATGTGTTATTTTAGACCTAGTTTCATACCACCATTTCCCAGCTTCGGTTTTTATACATCAGGGGAAATGTTTGGCGAATAGTCTTGCTTTGCGCTGGGAAAAGGGTGACAATCGTTCACTGGGGGAACGTCATCATTTTTTGGGAGTGTTTACGATGAAACGCAAGGATATTACTGGCCAAAAATTTGGCCGCTTAACGGTGATGCGCTATGAAGGCGCCGCCAAAAACGGCAATGCCACTTGGCTTTGCCAATGTGATTGTGGGCAGCGGACCGTGGTTGATGGTTACCGGTTGCGTAAAGGGGCCACGACCAGTTGCGGCTGCTACCGGCGCGAAGTGATGCGCGAAGCAATTCGCAAAAATCCGAAAACCGCAGCCAAAATTGGCCAAAAGAATCAATTTGCCGCCACGGAAGGCGTCAATTTGAATGCGACGTTAACCGTGCGCTCGACCAATCAAAGCGGCGTCACTGGCGTCAGCTTTGATCAGCAGTCTGGCAAATGGAATGCGCGGTTGTTCTTCAAGGGCCAGCTGGTGCTGAACCGGACGTATTGCTCTTTCGGTGAGGCGGTTACGGCGCGCCAGCACGCGGAGCGGCAATACTTAATGCCGCTACTGAAACGGGTGCAAACGCCTGAAGCAATGTCTTTGATGGAGTTGTTGGAAGCGTAGGCCTCAGCCTGATGGTTCATCAGGCTTTTTTTTGCCGCAAAAATCTGTACAATAGCAACAAAATCATGGCCAGTGGTGGCCAAGGAGGCAGCAACGTGAAACACTCTAGTCGCACCATCAGTTTGATGGGGATTTTCGGTGCCCTCATTATTTTGCAGGCGTACATTCCCATGGTGGGTTACATTCGCATTTTTCCTGCGTGGCCGGCGATTTCGACCATTCATTTGACGGTTATTTTAGGCGGGGTGCTGCTCGGCATCCCGGGCGGCGCCGGGCTAGGGCTCTTGTGGGGTGTGATTAGCTTGATCAAAGCTTACACGTCAGCCACCGACCCGATGACGTTGTTGCTGTTTCAAAATCCAGTTATCGCGATTGTGCCACGGGTGATGGTGGGGATTGTCGCGGCAGCGGTGTTTAATCTGATTGCGCCAAAGGTCAAAACTGGGTTGGGCGCCACGGTCAAACTGGTCGCTGCTGGGATTCTTGGAGCCCTTACGAATACCGGCCTCGTGATTGTGTTCACCTGGATCTTTTTCGCCAGCCGAGCGACGCAGGTCGTGGCCGGCGCTGACTCTGCCAACTTGGGCTTGCTGCTGATGGCGGCGTTTGGCATCAATGCCATTGCGGAAGCGGCGATGGCCGGCATCGTCACGCCAATTCTGGGCCGGGTCCTCCTGGCTGTACAAGCCCGCAGAAGATAAAACAAGCCCCTGAATCGCTAGGATTCAGGGGCTTTGTTGGACCATCAATCGAGTTTGGCGATGGCTTTTTGTAAGGATTTCGTTTCGGTGGTGACCGTTTCGAGGTTGGCCGAGACGATTTCGGCTTGCTGGCTCAGGGAACTGGTGTATTGCATCAGTCGGGTCAACGCCGCTTCAACGGCCTTGTGATCACTGGGGTCATTGCTGACGGTTTTGAAGAAGGTGGTTTCAGCAGTGGTCAGCTCGTCGTAGTAAGTGACGAAGGTTTTATGATCCAGATGGGCGAGCTTTAAGCTGTTCAATGCATCCGACAGCCGCTGCTGCGGGAGCTTGCTACCTTGCGCGTTGATCTTGGTGAGCGTGGTGTTGGCCTGCTCGATTTTGTTTTGACTGGTTTCGAGCTTCTTGTAGGTCGCCTCGCGCTTGCTGATGAGCGCCGCCACTGGGCCTTCGCTGCTGAAGTCCTGATTGGGATCTTTGTTATAGGCGGCTTCAAAGGTGGAAGGAAAGGCGCCGGCATCGGCATCCAGTTCGTTCATCAAGGTCGTTTTTTTGCTGACCTGCGTCAAAATGGTTTGGGCCGCATCGTTCAATTGTGTTTTTTGGTCAAATACCGCCGTTGAGCACCCTGCCAGCAGTAGCAGGCTGGCAATGACCAAGCCAATTTTTTTCATCGCATGCGCCCCCTTATCTTCCTATATCCTAGCCGATTAAGCCCCAGAATGCTAGTCATTGACAGAGAAGGCAGCGGAGCAAGGCCGCTTTTGGCCGGATGAGTAGCCTAGCACCACGCATTGCCAGCGTCCTTTGCTGGCGAGGCGTGGCGCGTAGCTACTCACGTACGCAGCGCAACTAGGAAAGGCGGCGGAGGCGAGCGCTCATAGCGGGTCGCCTAGCGACACCGGTCACTTCCTCACGCCGGCGCCACTTGAGTCTGCTACAATAGGCATGAGGTGATTTTATGGATGATCAAACACTGCTAGAACTAGCGGCTTTGACCCTGCAAGGGCGCGCCGACCATGGCCAGGCTTATTTGGCTGAGCAATTGCGGATTCCGGTGGCGCAAGTTTACGCCGGCGATGCCGCGTTGACGACGCACCAGCGGGAAAAATTACGTTATTTATTCACCGATTATGAATGGATGCTGGCTCAAAAGATGACCTTGAGCGAAGACGGTGGCCGGCCGGCATGGCGCTTTCAGGCGGCCAAGGCGACCATCGCGACGGCGTGGTTGCAAGCGCCCGAAGTCGAAACTGAGCTCAAGAAAACCACTTTGGCCAGCGGGCAAACCGAGGCGCACTTACAAATTCGCCTCGATTATGGCAGTCATGGTCTCGCCGATATTCTGGACTTTGTGGTGCCCAATCCTGAACTCAAACAACTACAAACCAAGCAACTGACGCTGCTGGAATTTGCCCAAAAGCAGCTACCAGCGCCGCAAACGGAGGACTAGTATGCCAAAACGCCGCAAGAAGCATTTGCCAGCAATGATCACAGGAATATTGGCGGTGTTTTTTGTGGCGGTTGGCGTGGTGGCCTGTCACCGCTTGACCTTGACCGAAACCCCGACCAAGCCGGCAGTTGATGAACACCGCGTCTTCATTAAACGCATCGCACCTTACGCGCAGGAGATGCAGCAGCAGTATTCCGTCATGGCCAGCATCACCTTAGCCCAGGCCATTCTGGAATCTAATTGGGGCCAGTCGACGCTGGCCAGTGACTACCATAATCTGTTTGGGGTCAAAGGCACCGATCCCAACACCAGCCGCGAGTTAGCCACGAAAGAATATGTGAATGGTAAGTGGATTACGGTGAAAGCTCGGTTTCGGGTTTATGCCAATGACGAGGCCTCCATTAAAGACCATGCCTTGCTCCTGGTGTACGGTACCAAATGGAATGCCCATTTGTATGATCCGGTGCGCCAAGCGACTGATTACCAAACCGCGGCCAAGGCGCTCCAAACCGCAGGCTATGCCACGGATCCCACTTACGCCGACAAACTGATTCAGATTATTGAGACGTATAATTTGACTCAATATGACCAATAACGAATAATCCGCACATTTTTGACCGAAAATAACGTTTCACTTGAGCAAACCCGAATAATCGGGTTTTTATTTTTACCCAATTTTGGCCTGACGCGGCCGAGGATAAGCCTTTCACCATGCGCTAAACGCGCCTTCAACGCTTGCTCATTCCCGAACGGAAAATCCACATAATCCCCGGAATTCAAATTGTGACTGCCGGGATTTTATGGTAAACTTTGTGAAACTAAATTGCAGAAAAGGATGGGGAGTAAACGTGAAACTTCTTGAAGACCGAATCAGACAGGATGGTCAAGTGTTAGGAGCTGATGTGCTGAAGGTGGACAGCTTCTTGAATCATCAAGTGGATCCGGATTTGATGACAGCGTTGGGCGAAGAATTTTATCGTCGGTTTCAAGGAGTGCCCATCACGAAGATTTTGACCGTCGAAAGCTCTGGCATTGCGCCAGCGCTGGCGACGGGGATGGCGTTTCACAAGCCAGTGGTGTTTGCGCGCAAGCACAAGAGTTTGACGCTTAAAGACCATCTGTACACCGCCGAAGTTTATTCCTTCACTAAGAAAACCGCCAACACCATCGCGATTGCGGAAAAGTTCCTCACCGCCGCCGACCATGTGCTGGTGATTGATGACTTCTTAGCCAACGGTCAGGCCGTTGAAGGGCTGCTTGACATTATCCAGCAAGCTGGCGCGACGCTGGAAGGCGTTGGGGTGGTGATTGAGAAGCGATTCCAAAAGGGTCGCAAGTTGCTGGATGACCGGCATATCCATACAGAAGCCTTGGCCAGCATCGCCGCCTTTGAAAATGGCCAAGTGGTGTTCAGCCCAGACGAAAAGGAGCAGGCCTAATGAAGCAGCAAGATGTTTCCGCCCCGAAAGCGGCGGTCCTAGGCTTGCAGCACCTGCTGGCAATGTATTCGGGGTCAGTGCTGGTGCCGATTCTGATTGGGACGGCCCTGCATTTTTCCAGCGAGCAGATGACTTATCTGGTGTCCATCGATATTTTCATGTGCGGTTTGGCCACGGCGCTGCAGGTCTTTGCCAATAAATTCTTCGGCATCGGCTTGCCGGTCGTTTTAGGCTGTGCGGTGCAAGCTGTGACGCCATTGATTGCCATCGGCCAAAAATTCGATATTCAAACCATGTATGGGGCCATCATCGCCGCCGGGTTGTTTGTCTTTTTGATCAGTGGCTTGTTCGCCAAGCTGCGGCGGCTGTTCCCGCCGCTGGTGACTGGCACGCTGATCACCGTGATCGGCTTGTCGCTGATTCCCGTGGCATTCCAGAACCTGGGTGGGGGCAACACCGCCGCGAAGGATTACGGGAGCATGGCTAACTTGGCCGTGGGCGCGTTCACAGTCCTCTTGATTTTGGCCTTTAACGTCTGGGGTCGCGGCTTCATCCGGTCAATCGCGATTTTGATTGGTATGGTCGGCGGCTCCGTTTTGGCCGGGCTGATGGGGATGATTTCCTTCCAGCCTGTGATTGAAGCTTCTTGGTTCCATGTGCCGACGCCGTTTTACTTCGGGGTGCCGCACTTTGAATGGAGCTCGATCCTGACAATGATTTTGATTTCGCTGGTTTCGATGGTGGAGTCCACTGGGGTGTTCTTCGCCTTAGGGGATGTCGTTGGCCGCAAAATCGAAAGCCAGGACCTGAAAAAAGGTTACCGCGCCGAAGGGTTAGCGGTGCTGTTAGGCGGAATTTTTAATACCTTCCCCTACACCACCTTTTCGCAGAACGTGGGCTTGGTGCAGTTGTCCGGTATCAAAACCCGTAAGCCAGTGATGTTCTCGGCGCTGTTTTTGGTGCTGTTGGGGCTGCTGCCGAAAATCGGTGCGCTGGCGACCATCATTCCTAACCCCGTGTTAGGTGGGGCGATGCTGGTGATGTTCGGCATGGTGGCGGTGCAAGGTATTCGCATGCTGCAGCAAGTGGACTTCCATAATGATAAGAACTTGCTGGTCTCGGCAATTTCGATTGGGCTGGGCTTGGGCGTGACGGTCCAACCTGACATTGTCCAATTCCTACCGAAGACTCTCCAACTGCTGTTCTCGTCAGGGATTTTGCTGGCTAGCATCTCGGCGGTGGGGTTGAACCTGTTGTTTAACGCCAAAAAACCGCAACCAGAGTTAGATGAGCAAGATGGACTGAATGAAACCGATCAGAAAGAAGGCAGGCCGTGACTGCATTTATCGAACCTGGTGCCGGGGTCGGCATCATTGGCGGGGGGCCGCTGGGTTACGCCCTCGCGCAAACGGCAAAAAATCTGGGGATGCACGCCATTGTGCTGGCCCCCAGTGAAGATGATATTGCGCTGACCGCAGCGGATATGCCGCTGGTGGGCGCTGCGGATGACGCTGATGCCTTGGCAAGGCTCGCTTCGGTGTCCACCATTGTGACCTACGCGAATGAAAACGTCGATGGCGATGCCTTGGCGGAGCTGACCACGAAGACGCAGTTGCCATCAGGCACGGATATTTTGACGGTGACCCAGGACCGCTATTTGGAAATGGTGTTCTTGGACGATCAGAATATCAACATCCTGCCTTACGCGCAGGTGGTCGGCCCCAATGACATTAGCAAAGCCATCGAAAGCGTCGGCTTCCCCGCGATTTTGAAGCCGATTCAAAAAGACATGGGCGCTGATCAACAGCTGCTGTTGAATGGTCCCGAAGATGTGGCTAATGCGCAGCAATTGTTGCAGCAGCGGCCGTATGTCTTGGAAGCTTGGCTGGCGCATCCAGTCGAGTTTGCGGTGGCCGCCGCCAAAAGCGGGGACACCGTGCAAGTGATGCCACCGGTGCAAACCGTGGTCGATGGCCGCAGCTTGCAGGCGGCGTTTGTGCCTACCATGGCCGGCCCGGAAGTGACACAGGAGCTGGTGCGCGTGACCAAGGTGATTGCCGAACATCTGGATTACACTGGTGCGTTTGGCGTGGAATTTTTCATGACCGAAAGTCAAAGTCTCTACGTGAAGCGGATTTATCCGGCGCCGCAAGTCAACACTGCGGTGCTCGCGACCACGGCTGGCATCAGTCCGGTCGAAATGCACCTGCGGGCGCTGCTCGGCTGGCCGCTGCCGGTGGTGTCGCTACTGCGGCCTGGTTTCCTGGTACCACTGGCGACGACGCAAAAAGCGGCGGCGATGACCCAGGTGCAGATCAAACCCGATTGGCACTTTGAATTTTATCCGGTGGGTAGCCCGCAGCTGGGCGCCATGACCATTTTCCATCCGGCTGCCGAAGCGGTAGCCGCCTTGAACGCGACTGACCATTTTCACTTGTCACTGAATAAGGAGGAGTAACATGATCGACCGTTATAGCCGGCCTGCAATGGCGCAAGTGTGGACCGAAGAAAACCGTTACCGCAATTGGCTGGAAGTCGAGATTCTGGCAGCCGAAGCCTGGGCCCAGCTAGGCGAAATTCCTGCCGCTGATGTCAAAGCCTTGCGGGCCAATGCCAAGTTTGATGTGGATCGCATTCACGAAATTGAAGCGGTGACCCGCCATGATGTGGTGGCTTTCACCCGCAATGTGTCAGAGTCCCTCGGCCCAGAGAAAAAATGGGTCCATTTTGGCCTCACCAGTACCGATGTGGTGGACACGGCGCAAGGCGCGGTGTTGAAACAGGCGGATGAAATTCTCCGCGCCGACATCCAGGCACTGACTGACCTGATCGGCCAGCGCGCCAAGGAATTCAAGCACACGGTAATGATGGGCCGCACTCACGGCGTTCACGCCGAACCCACAACATTTGGCCTCGTGCTGGCGACTTGGTACTCCGAAATGAAGCGCAATGCTAAGCGCTTTGATGATGCCGCTGCGGATGTGGAAGCCGGCAAGATTTCTGGCGCGGTGGGCACTTTTGCCAACACCCCACCAGCGGTCGAAGCTTACGTTTGCGAACACCTGGGCATCCGCGCCCAGGAAATCTCCACTCAGGTCTTGCCGCGTGACTTGCACGCGCATTACATCCAAACCTTGGGCCTAATTGCCACCTCCTTGGAACGCTTTGCCTTGGAAATTCGGCACCTGCAGCGCACCGAAGTCCATGAAGTAGAAGAACACTTCAACGCCGGCCAAAAAGGTAGCTCTGCCATGCCGCACAAGCGTAACCCAATCAGCTCCGAAAACGTCACCGGCCTGGCCCGGATCATCCGCGGCTATGCCACACCGGCCTTGGAAGACGTACCACTGTGGCACGAACGCGACATCTCCCATAGCTCAGCAGAGCGCGTGATGCTGCCGGATGCGACCGGCCTTTTGGATTACATCCTGCACCGCTTCACCACCATCTTGGCTAACCTGGACGTTTTCCCAGACACCATGAAAGCTAACATGCAAAAAACGCATGGCCTGATTTACAGCCAGCGCGTGATGCTCAAGCTCATTGAAACCGGCATGAGCCGGGAACAGGCCTATGACCTCGTGCAGCCAAAAACCGCGCAGGCCTGGGACGAACACCGCGACTTCCGCACCTTACTGGAAGCCGACCCAGCCGTCACTGACCGTCTCAGCGCGGCGGCCTTGGACGACGCCTTTGACTACCATTACCACCTGAAGCACGTCGATGAAATCTTCGACCGCATTGGCTTGGGCGATTAAACTCTAAATGATCGGCAGCTGTTCTTGTGTCAGCAAGAATGGCTGCCGATTTTTGGTTTTCCTCGGCGTTGGCGGAATTTTAGGAGGGAAGGATTCATGAAAGACCGAAATGAGTGCTGACATTTGCCGCGCCCAAATCGCTCAGGTGAATGGTTCAGTTTACCGCCACGGTAGGCAAGGACCACCGAAGCAGGCAGGGGCTCAGTGGTGAAATTGTTCTTAGCCAACGGTCTTGGTTGGCTTAGAACAAGCCGCGACTTGAAGACTCGCAAAGCGAGGCTCCAAGCGCTGGCCACCACTTGCCCTCAACCCTTTTTTTGGGTAATCTGAACCTGAATGGAGCGTGGAGGAATGAATCAAGCAGCAGTCATTAAAACAGTGCAAGCCCCGCTGGCCGAAGGGGATTGGCTACCCGGCCTGCAAGCAGCCCTGACGGCGTTGGCCGCCTTCAGCGGCGGCACGCCGGCGCAGGCCGCCGCCACCTGGGATGAAGCAACCGGCCTCATGGTCAATTTGGCCTGTCTCTGGCCCGACGCCGTCCCGGCTTTGCCAGCGCTCAACGCCATGGCCTGTTTGCCCACCGCACCCAAGCCCAAGCAAGCCGCCGACCGGGTGCTCCGGCGGCTGCTCAATGCTTATACCTTGTCGCTACGTGATCCCACGGCGCTGCCGCCAGTGCTCGTGGCAGACTGGCCTGCGGTGCGCCAGGTCTACAACCAAATCGCTGCGGTCCAAGCTGTCATGCACCAGTGGCGGCTAGAGCCAGAGGCGCCGAATGTGCAGGCAACGCTTTACGGCCCAGTGGCTGTTAGCACCAAAGAGCTCTTGGCCACTGTGGGGGTCAAAGCCAGTTTTGAACCGATGGCGCAGCCTTGGGCCACTGGCTTCCAAGGCAGGGCGATGACGCCAGTCGTGGTCGGCGAGAAAAGTCGGGATGGTCGCGCCGGCGTGGGGCAGCAGCAAGAGGTCTTAGCCCGCGCCAAGGCGCTGCAACTGCGCCATTTTCCCCGCACCAAGCGGCCGGCGTTTGTCCGCCAAGAACAGCCGACTTTGTACCATGAAGGTAGCGTGCAGGATTACACGGTGTTTGACCTGGAATTCTCCAGCGGTAATGTCCATGAAGGGATGTTTATCACTGAAATCGGGGCAGTGAAAGTGCGCGCCGGGCACATTGTGGACACCTTCAATGTCTTCGTTAAAGTCCCCGCCAAGCACCGCTTAAATGTCTATTCCCAGCGCGTCACTGGTATTCACGAGGCGACGCTCAAAACCTATGGCCTGCCCGCCGATCAAGCCGCGCGCCAGTTTATCGATTTTATCGGCAGCGATGTCCTGCTGGGTTTTTCCATGCATGGCGGCGACCTGCCGGTACTGCGGCGGCAGTTTGACCTGTATCCGACGGCTGGGCGCCTGATTGATGTGGCGCAGCTCGCCAAGCGGGTGGGGCCGATGCCAGGCACGCCGGAAGTCAGTTTGACTCGGTATCGGCATTATCTGGGCCTGAGTTTGTTGGCGCATGGCGCGTTGTATGATGCGGTGACGACCCACGCCTTGTACGCGTACTTGGAAGGCCACCCCGTGGCGCCAGAGGCTTTGGTGGCGGAGTTTGAGCAGGTCTTTGCCCGCAGTTTGAAAGGAGCGCCGCATGACCAAAATTAGTTTAACCATGCCGGTCCACGATTTGGTGGCGGCCCATCCCGATATCGTCCCGATTATGGTGCAGATGGGGCTGGACGGGGTGACCCAGCCGGGGTTACTCAACACGGTGGGCCGCTTCATGACGCTGGAAAAAGGGGCTAAGATGAAGCACATTCCGCTGGCCCAGTTGATTGAGACGCTAACGCAAGCCGGATTTGAGGTAGAGGGCCATGACTGAAAAAAACGCCGTAGAACGGCAAAAGAAGATTGTCGAAATTCTGCAGATGCTGCACCAAGGCGGCGACTTTGAAGCCGCCAAGCAAATCTTTGACGAGACCTTTGACGGGGTCGACGTGGCGGAAATCACCGGTGCCGAGCGCGAGCTAATTGCCAGCGGTCTGAACCCGATGGAAATCCAAACCCTGTGTAATGTCCATGCCGCGGTGTTCCGCGGCAAAATCACCAACCAGAAAACGCCAATGGCCGAAATCCCTGGCCACCCAGTGCAGGTGATGAAGCTGGAAAACGTGGTGCTGGAATCACTGATCAATGATGAACTGCTGCCGACGCTGAAGAAGTGGATTCAGCAAGCCAGCGCCGGCGCCAAAACCGACCCCACTGAAGATGCGATTTTGCTGCAGCGGCTGCAGAACGCTTTGGCGGATTTGGGTAAAATCGATGCGCATTACAAACGGAAAGAAAACCTGATTTTTCCGTTGATGACCAAGTATGGCATTACCGCCCCGCCAAAAGTGATGTGGGGCGTGGATGATGAAATTCGCGAGTGGATCAAAGCCGCGCAGCGTGCGGTGACGCCGCCAGTCAGCGACCGGTACCAGGCGGAAACTGCTATCGAAAAAGTGGCCAAAGAAGTCGATGAGATGGTCTTCAAGGAAGAAGAAATCATGCTGCCGATGGTGCTGGAGGTTTTCACCCCCAGTGACTGGGGGATGATCCAGGCCGAAAGCGGGCCGATTGGCTACACCCTGATTCCCGATCCGTTGCCATGGCAACCCACTGCGGAAGAACGCCAGCAAAAACCTAAGCCTTCCAAACTCGCTCAGGAATTGAACGCCCAGGCGGAAGCTTTAGCCACCAGCCAGCAACTCGGTTCTCAGCGGCCGGCGCAACCCACCGACCGCGACATTTTGAGTCAAATTCACCAGGATGTGCCGATGCCCGTGGCCCCGCCGGAAGTGATGGCTAAGCTGCAGGCTGGCCAAGGCGAGGCGAGCGAAAGCACTGGTCCCCGCATTTCGGTGCAAAAGCCACGCCACCGCGGGCCTGTCGCTTTCGGCGCCGCCACTTCTGACAGTAGTGATGGCCGGGTGGAAATCGATGGCACGCACCCGGCGCGGGTGGTGCTGCCTACCGGGAGTTTTGATCTCGATCAGCTCACCAATGTGTTGCGGCTGCTGCCAGTGGATCTGACCTTTGTGGATGCCACGGACACCGTGCGCTGGTTCTCGGACAACGGCCACCGGGTCTTTCCGCGCACCACTGCCGTGATTGGCCGTTTGGTGGTAGACTGCCACCCACCGAAATCGGTGGACAAGGTGAAGGCGATTTTGGCTGATTTCCATAGCGGCAAAGCAGACCATGCCGATTTCTGGATTCACTTCCGGGACCGCATGCTGTATATTCGCTACTTCGCCATTCACAATCCCGCCGGTGACTACCTGGGGTGCCTAGAGGTCAATCAAGATGTGACCGACATTCGCGCCTTGGAAGGTGAAAAGCGGCTGTAACGCATCACAAAATAAACGGCTTCACCACGGCCAAAAGCCGGTGTGAAGCCGTTTTTATGCGGCCGAGCGGCTGTAATCGAACGCGTGTTTCTGGTACAATGAAACAAGATTATGCACCGGTGAAAGGACGATATTATGGCAACAGCCCTACTGCAAGGCATGAATGACAAACAATCTGAGGCGGTGTTAGCCACCGAAGGCCCCCTTTTGATTATGGCCGGCGCTGGCTCCGGGAAAACTCGGGTGCTGACGCATCGAATCGCGTATTTGATTGAAGACAAGGGGATTAACCCCTGGCGCATTTTGGCCATTACTTTCACCAACAAAGCGGCGCGAGAAATGAAGGAACGGGTCGGTAAACTACTAGATCCGGAGCTAGCCCGAGATGTCTGGGTCTCAACCTTCCATGCGCTGTGCGTGCGGATTTTACGCCGTGACATTGAGAAATTAGGCATGAACCGTGCTTTCACCATCGCTGATCCCGCTGAGCAGAAGACGCTGGTCAAGCACATTCTGGCTGATTTGAATCTGGACCCGAAGCGTTACGACCCGAAAGCTTTGCTGAGTACGATTTCCAATGCCAAAAATGACCTGCAGACCCCGGAAGATTACGCGAAAGCGGCGGCGTCCCCGTTTGAACAGGTGACGGCCAGTGTGTACGCCGAATACCAGAAACGACTGCGGTCTGATCAGGCGCTGGATTTCGATGATTTGATTATGCAAACCATCATGCTGTTCAAGCAGGAACCGGAAACGCTTGAATTCTATCAACGCAAGTTCCAATACATTCATGTCGATGAGTATCAGGATACCAACGAAGCCCAATACCAGCTGGTGCACATGCTGGCGGATGGCTATCGCAACCTCTGCGTGGTCGGGGATGCCGATCAGAGTATTTATGGCTGGCGCGGGGCGAACATGCAAAACATCCTCGACTTCCAAAAGGATTACCCGGATGCCCAGGTGGTGATGCTCGAACAAAATTACCGCTCGACCAAAACTATTTTGCAAGCCGCCAATGACGTGATCAAAAACAACAAAAAGCGCCAGGTCAAAACCCTGTGGACGGAAAATAAAACCGGCGACAAAATCACCTACTATCGGGCCCAAAGTGAGCTGGACGAGGCGTATTTCGTCATCAAAACCATCGAAGGTGAAATGGCGGATCACCACCGGCGCTATGGCGATTTTGCGATTTTGTACCGCACCAACGCTCAGTCGCGGGCGATTGAAGAAGCCTTCGTCAAAAGTAACATTCCTTACAAAATGGTCGGCGGCCATAAATTCTACGACCGCAAGGAAATTCGCGATGCGCTGGCGTACTTCCGCTTGGTGATCAATCCGGATGATGACATGTCGTTCAACCGCATTGTCAACGAACCCAAGCGCGGCATTGGCGCCACTTCGCTGGAGAAACTGCAGGCTTTTGCCAGCCAAAACGGCTGGTCGCTGCTGGAAGCGGCGCAAAACGCCGAACTTTCCCAGGTGTCAGGCAAGGCGCGAACGAGTTTGGCGGCCTTTGGCGAAACGATTGCCAAGCTGGCGGACAAACGCGCCAGTGGCAGTGTTACCGAGCTGATGGAAGGCATTTTGGATAATACCGGGTACCTGCCGCAGCTGAAAAATGCCGGGACGGTTGAGGCGGATACCCGCATCGAAAACTTGCAGGAATTGCTTTCAGTGACTCAGCAATTCGATGCCCGTTATGAACCCGAAGATGAGCAAAGCGATTTGTTCGTCGACTTCATCGCCGATTTGGCCTTGGTGTCTGATCAAGACGACATTGAAGAAGACGCCCAGGAAGTGACATTGATGACCTTGCACGCTGCCAAAGGCTTGGAATTTCCAGTGGTCTTTTTGGTCGGCATGGAAGAAGGCCTGTTCCCGCTGAGCCGCTCGGCCATGAACGAAAGTGAAATGGAAGAAGAACGGCGCCTGGCCTATGTCGGCATCACCCGGGCGAAGAATAAGCTGTATATCAGTAATGCCTATGCCCGCATGCTGTATGGTCAGCGCCAGAACAATCCGCAAAGCCGCTTTATTGACGAAATTGAGCCGGAATTGCTGGCAACCACCGGCCAAGCCGCACCGAAGTCTGATATTCCGTTCTTGAATCGGACCCAGCGGGCGGTCACGCCAACCTTCAGCCGCCATCCACAAGGCACCAAAGCCCATGTGGTGGCAACGCCGCATTCGGCGGCCGGTAAAACCACGTGGGCGGTGGGCGACAAGGCCGCGCACAAGAAGTGGGGCATTGGCACGATTGTCAAAGTTTCCGGCACCGGTGATGATCAAGAACTCGACATTGCGTTTCCAGACATGGGCGTGAAGCGGTTACTGGCCGCCTTTGCCCCAATCGTGAAGCAAACCGATTAAGGAGGTCCCAACATGGCAGAGCAGGCAATCAGCGCCTACACGCATGCCGCCGCGCAAACTGAAGTCGCGCAGCTGGTCAAACAGCTGAACGGCTGGCGGCGTGAATACTACACCAATGATGCGCCGAGCGTGGAAGATTCGCGGTACGACCAAACCTATCGGCGCCTGCAGGAATTTGAAGCGGCTTTTCCTGATTTGATTCAAAGCGATTCGCCCACCCAAGCCGTGGGGGATGTTATTTCACCTGATTTCACCAAGGTACCGCATCCGATTCCCATGCTCTCGATGGGGGATGTCTTTTCCCTCGCAGAACTGCAGGCTTGGGCCGAGCGCCTGGAAGCCGGGGTGAGTGAAACCGTTGATTACAATGTGGAGCTGAAAATCGATGGTTTGTCCCTGTCCTTGGTCTATGAGCAAGGCAAGCTGGTGCAAGGCTCCACTCGCGGCGACGGGAACGTCGGGGAAGATGTGACCGCCAATGTGCTGACCATTCCTGATATTCCGCACCAGCTTAAACAGCCTTTGGACATCGAAGTGCGCGGCGAATGCTACATGCCCAAAGCCGCCTTTGCCACACTCAACGCCCGGCGTGAAGCCGAGGGCCTGGCGCCGTTTGCTAATCCCCGGAACGCGGCGGCGGGGAGCCTGCGCCAGCTGGATGCCAAAGTCACCGCCGACCGCCAGCTCGCCACGTTTTTGTATACCTTGGTTGAACCAGAACGCTACGGAATCACCACGCAGCACGACGCCATTGCCTTCATGGCGAATTTGGGCTTTGCCACGAACCCTTCCTCGATGAGCACCGCGGATTTGGCGGCGATGGATGATTACATCACCACTCAAACCGCCGACAGGGATGGTTTACCCTATGGCATCGACGGCATTGTCGTGAAGGTGAACAGCTTGCCGCTGCAAGCGCAACTCGGCAACACAGTCAAAGTGCCACGGTGGGAGATTGCGTACAAATTCCCGCCGGAGCAAGCTGAAACCGTGGTGCGCGACATTGAATGGACCATCGGCCGCACCGGCGTGGTGACCCCAACGGCGGTGATGGATCCGGTGAGTTTGGCTGGGACCACGGTGGCGCGGGCGAGTCTGCATAATGCCGATTTGATTGCGGAGAAGGATATTCGCATCGGCGATACGGTACTGCTGCACAAAGCCGGTGATATCATTCCGGAAGTGTCAGAGGTAGTGTTGAGCAAACGGCCGGCGGACAGTCAGCCGGCGCCGATTCCGACGAGCTGTCCTTCTTGCGGCGAACCGTTAGTGCATTTGGACGAAGAAGTGGCACTACGCTGCATCAACCCAATGTGTCCGGCGCAGGTTCAAGAACAGCTGACCCATTTTGCCTCGCGCAACGCGATGAACATTGACGGCCTCGGCCCCAAAATCATCGCCCAGTTGCAGGCCAAGCACCTGGTCAAAGATGTGGCGGATTTGTATCATTTGACTGCCACCGACTTGAGTCAACTGGACAAGTTCAAAGAAAAGTCGATTAATAATTTGTTAAAGGCCATTGATAACAGTCGGCAGAACTCCGTGGAACGGCTACTATTTGGCTTAGGCATCCGCCATGTTGGCGGCAAAGCGGCGCAGCTGTTGGCCGCCCATTTCGGCGACTTGGATCACTTGATGCAAGCCGACGCCGAAACCGTGGCCGGCATCGACGGCATTGGCCCGACCATTGCCGACAGTGTGACGACGTACTTCCAGCGCGAGCAGGCGCAGGAGCTGATTGCGGCGTTCCAGGCGGCCGGTGTGAACTTGGCCTATCACGGCTCGGCCCCGGCGGCTACCGACAGCTTTTTCTCCGGCAAGACGGTGGTCATCACTGGTAAGTTCGGCGAATTCTCCCGGCCGGAACTCACCACCAAGTTGCAGGCGCTGGGCGCCAAAGTCACCGGCTCCGTGTCCAAGAAGACCGACCTGCTGGTGGCAGGCGAGGCGGCTGGCAGCAAACTGGCCAAAGCCACCAAGCTCCAAGTGCCAGTGATGACGGAGCAAGAACTTTTGACGAAACTTTAAAGCGAGGCATTTGACATGAAAAAAGCACTCACAGCGGCCTTGATCCTAGTCGCCGCCATCAGCTTGGCCGCTTGCGGCAAGCTGAGCTTTGACTCTGGCAGCGGCAGCAGTACCAGCGGCTCCAGCAAAGGCTACACCACCACCGGCACGGTGGATTCAGGAATGTACGAAGGCGTCATTCAAAATGGCCGCTATAAAACCTCCAGTGCCCGGGGGCTGCAGCTGTCCACCAACCAACAAGGCGGCAACAGCTTCAACATCAAGAGCATGGAAAATGGTTTGCAGGACATCGCCAAAAAGCAGTTCTCAACTTCCAAGTACGTGTTCGAGGAAGGCCAGCTGATTTCTACCAGCACCGCCAAAAAATGGCTCGCGCGTAAAAGTGACGACAGCCAAGGTTTGAACCCTAAAGACAACGGCAAAACCGGCGAAACTGAACGTAACCCGATGTACCTAGAAACCATGGTGGAACAGGATTACATGACCCAATCTGGCAGTGACATGAGCCTAGGTGGGGTGGCGATTGCCCTCGGCATGAACGCTGACGATTACTACCAGAAAGAAAAGTATGGCGCGACTTATACAACACACATCAGCGATGCGGACATGACGACCCAAGGTAAAGCCATGGCCAAGGAAGTCGTCGCGCGGGTGCGGAAAATGAGCGGCGTTAACAACGATACCCCAATCGTGATTGCCTTGTACAAGCTCGCCGGGTCGGATTCACTCGTCGGTGGCACGTATTTTGACTATGTGGTCTCCAAGTCTGGGACCGATGTGGCGGATTGGACGCCAGTCAATCAGCAAAACGAAGTGCTGCCAACGGTAGACAACAAAAAGCCCATCAACAAAACCGTATCGACGGACTTTGACAACTTCACCACGAATGTTGAAAACTTCTTCCCAACATTGGCCGGGGTGACAGCGCAGGCGCATTACAGTGATAACGCCTTGACCGGGCTGAACATCACCATTAACACCCAGTTCTACGGCGCCACAGAGCTCAACAGCTTCACCCAATACGTGGCGAACGCTGCCAGCAAGTACCTGCCAAGCGGGGTCAAAATCGAAATTACGATTCAATCCACCCAAGGCATCCAGGCGTTTGTCTCGCGGGAAAGCAGCAGCAAAGACTTTTACACCCATGTCTTTGGCAGCTACTAAGAAAAAGCCAGGGCGACCTGGTTTTTTTGTTGGCACCAGCATAAATCCCGGCCGGCGTGCCCGCACTGCCGGTGGGTATGGTAAACTAAGTTGAATAATTGTGCGGTCAAGCCGCTCAGAAGAAGGTAGGGAGAACATGATTTCAAAAGAGAGTGTTGCCCATGTTGCCGGACTGGCCAAGTTGGCTTTTACCGACGATGAATTGCAGCAATACACCAATCAGCTGGATGAGATTTTGAACATGGTCGCGCAGCTGGAAACCGTTGATACGACTGACGTGCCAGTGACGACGCAAAGCATCCACCTTGAAAACGTTATGCGCGAAGATGTCGCGCATAACGACACTAAGATCGCCGACTTGCTGGCAAATGTCCCAACCAAGAAGGGGACGTTGATCCAAGTGCCATCCATCATTGACAAGGAGGACGACTAAGCGTGACTTATTTGAAGCAAGATCTCACCTCAGTGCATGAAGCACTGGTCAATGGTAGCCAAACCGCCAGCAGCTTGCTGAAGGCCACTTTTGCCAACATTGAGCAAGTGGACGCTGACGTGCAAGCCTTTTTGACTTTGAACCAGGAAGCCGCCACGAAGCAGGCTGCCGCCATCGATGAAGCCGGCATTCCAGCCGACCAGCCTTTTGCCGGCGTGCCAGTAGGCATTAAAGACAATATTGTCACCAAAGACCTCAAAACCACCGCGGCGTCCAAAATTTTGGGCAACTTCATGCCGATATACAACGCGACAGTGGTGGACAAGCTGCAGGCCGCCGGCGCGATTACAGCTGGTAAGCTGAACCTGGACGAATTCGCCATGGGGTCCTCGACGGAAAACTCCGCCTTCCAAACTACCAAAAACGCTTGGGATTACACCCGCGTGCCTGGTGGTTCCTCAGGCGGCTCCGCGGCAGCAGTGGCATCAGGCCAAGTGCCGATGGCGTTGGGCACGGATACTGGCGGTTCAATTCGCCAGCCGGCGGCCTTTAACGGCATTGTCGGGCTTAAACCAACTTATGGTCGAGTTTCCCGCTGGGGCGTCATTGCCTTTGCCTCTAGCCTGGACGTGGTGGGCTCATTGACCCGCACGGTGAAAGATGCGGCTTTAACCTTGAATGTGATTGCCGGCCATGATGACAAAGATGCCACCACCGCCGATATCCCGGTGCCAGATTACACGGCCAAACTGGGCCAATCCATCAAAGGCATGAAGATTGGTCTGCCGAGTGAATACCTTGGTGAAGGGGTCGATCCGGCGGTGGCGGCGCAAGTGCAAAAAGCCGCTGATCAATTCCGCGCGCTGGGTGCCACTGTTGAAACCGTGTCGCTGCCGCACACCAAGTATGCCGTGGCGGCTTACTACATTATTGCCAGCTCAGAAGCCTCCTCGAATCTGCAACGGTTCGACGGCATTCGGTATGGCTTCCGCGCCGAAGATGTGAAGAACTTGGAAGATGTTTATGTGCGTTCGCGCTCTGAAGGCTTCGGCCCAGAAGTCAAGCGCCGCATCATGCTGGGGACCTTCAGTTTGTCCGCCGGGTTCTACGACGCCTACTTCAAGAAGGCGGCGCAAGTACGGACGTTGATCTCCCGCGACTTTGATCAAGTCTTTGCCGACTATGACTTCATCATTGCGCCAACGACCCCAACGCCAGCCTTCAAGATTGGCGAAAAAGTCACCGATCCTTTGACCATGTACATGAATGATATCCTGACCATTCCGGTCAACTTGGCTGGTCTGCCAGCGGTTTCCGTGCCGGCTGGCTTTGTGGCAGGCATGCCAGTGGGGCTGCAGCTGATCGGTAAGCAGTTCGATGAAGCTACCTTGCTGCAAGCGGCGGATGCCTTTGAACAGGCAAATGATTATGTTGACCAAATCCCAGGAGGTGCGAACTAATGAATTTTGAAACCACCATTGGGCTTGAGGTCCACGTTGAGCTAAAAACTAAATCCAAAATGTACTCGCCAACGCCAGTGTCTTACGGTGCTGAGCCCAACATCAATACCAACGTTATCGACTGGGGCTTCCCCGGCACGCTGCCTACCGTCAACAAAGGGGCTTACAGCTACGGCATGATGGTCGCCATTGCGCTGCATGCTGACATCACGCGGCACACCCATTTTGACCGGAAGAACTATTTCTATCCTGATAACCCGAAGGCCTACCAGATCACGCAAAGTGAAACCCCACTGGCCACCAACGGCTGGATCGAAATCGAAGTCGATGGGAAAAAGAAAAAAATCGGCATTCACGAACTCCATGTCGAAGAAGACGCCGGGAAAAACCAGCACGAAGACGACGGCTATTCCTACGTCGATTTGAACCGGCAGGGCACACCGCTGGTTGAAATCGTGTCCGAACCCGATATTGCCAGCCCCGAAGAAGCCTACCAATACCTGGAACAGCTCCGCCAAATCGTGCAGTTCACCGGCGCTTCCGACGTGAAGATGGAAGAAGGTTCCATGCGGGTGGACACCAACTTGTCCGTGCGGCCTATTGGCGCCACCGGGTTTGGCGTCAAAACCGAAATCAAGAACCTGAATTCCTTCAACCACGTCCGTGACGGCCTGGCCTTTGAGCAAAAGCGTCAGGTCCAAGTGCTGATGGCAGGCGGTCAGGTGCGCCAGGAAACCCGGCGCTGGGATCCAGCCAAGAAAGAAACCATTTTGATGCGGGTCAAGGAAGGCGCGGATGATTACCGCTACTTCCCAGAACCAGACCTGCCACCAGTCTTCGTTTCTCAAGCCTGGATCGATGACGTCACTGCCAAGTTGCCAGAAGCACCAGCCAAGCGGCGCGCGCGTTACATCAACGAATGGGGCATCCCGGCTTATGACGCCGGCGTCTTGACCTTGACCATGGAAATGGCCAACTTCTTTGAAGCCACCGTTGCAGCCGGCGCCGATCCTAAGCAAGCTTCTAACTGGCTGATGGGCGAAGTCTCTGGCTACCTGAACGCTGAACACTTGGAACTCAAGGACGTGGCCCTGACGCCTTCGCACTTGGCGGAAATGATCAAACTGATTGCAGACGGTACTATTTCCAGTAAAATCGCCAAGAAAGTCTTCCAAGAAATCATCAAGAACGACACCGATCCTAAAGCTTGGGTTGAAGAAAAAGGCATGGTCCAACTCTCCGACCCCGCTAAACTCACGCCGATCATCGACGGGATCTTGGACGATAACGCGCAAAGTATCGAAGACTTCAAGAACGGTAAAGACCGCGCCATCGGCTTCTTGGTCGGCCAAATCATGAAGCAAACGCACGGCAAGGCGAACCCGAAAGTCGTTAACCAGATCTTGATGAGCGAAATTAAAAAGCGATAGGCGACAGGCTGCGGAGGGTGGCGCACTTAGCTCGACAAATAGCCTAGCTCAAGGCATTGCCGGCGAATTATGCCGGTGAGGCCTTGAGCGTAGCTATTTGCTCGAGCGTTGCCCCCCGGAGCGCAACTGCGACAGGCTTCGGAGCGCAACTCGCGCCCTCATTTTCACCACCCATTTCATCACAGGAGGCAAGAACATGCGACCACGCGCACGTTTGATTTATAACCCAACCAGCGGGAACGAAGGCATGCGCCGCTATGTAGCGGACATTTTAGACGTCATGGAGCAGGCGGGTTATGAAGCGTCGGCGTTTCAGACGACCCCAAAACCATTTTCTGCTAAAAAAGAGGCGAGCCGCGCCACCAAGGACGGTTTTGACTTAATTGTTGGTGCGGGTGGCGATGGGACGATTAACGAAGTCGTCAATGGCATTGCGCCGCATCGGCATCGCCCCAAGCTGGCTATCATTCCGGCGGGGACGACCAACGACTACGCCCGGGCACTGCGCATTCCGCGTGAAGATCCGGTGGCGGCGGCCAAACTGATTTTGAAGGGGCAGACGTTGCGCATGGATATTGGCCAGGCCAATGACCATTACTTCATGAACATCGCCGCTGGTGGGTTGCTCACTGAGCTGACGTACCAGGTGCCGTCGGAATTCAAGTCGATTTTTGGCTACTTTGCTTATGTCGTCAAAGGCGCCGAAATGCTTCCGGCAGTGCAATCAGTGCCGATGCACTTGGAGTTCGATGATGGCGTGTATGACGGCCCGGCGAGCATGTTCCTGCTAGCGATGACTAATAGTGTGGGCGGCTTTGAACAAATTGTGCCTGACTCCAGCATGGGGGATGGCAAGTTTTCGCTGATTGTGGTGAAAACCGGCAACTTCGCCGACTTCCTGGTGCTGATTGGCAAGGTCCTGAACGGTGGACGCCACACGGATGATAGCAATGTCATTTACACCAAGACCTCCAAGCTCGTGGCCAAGCGCACCGATGGCCAGGAGATGAAAATTAACTTGGACGGGGAATTCGGCGGCAATGCGCCGATGACCTTCAAAAATCTCAAGCAACACATGGAGATTTTTGCCAATGTGGATGAGATCCCAAAGAAGAACTTGGACCCTGATGTCGTCACCGAAGATTATGTTGAGGAAGTCGAACATATTTCGCATCAAGACATTAATGGCGATGGTAAAATCGCCAAGGGAGAATAATCACTGCGCCCGCTTGGCATCTGCCGGCGGGCGTTTTAGTGCGGTTGTATCCCACGGCGTTCTCTGGTAAAGTGGGTGGAGTTATTTTCGCGTCTGCCGCATTGCGGCGAAAGGAGTCCCTTGTGGCTAAAGCACCAGTAGTGAAGAATCAAGAACTCACTGTGACAATTTTGGATTTAACGTATGAGGGGATGGGGGTGGCTAAAGTCGACGGCTTCCCGCTGTTTATCGAAAACGCGCTGCCTGGCGAAGAAGTGCAGGTCCATGTGCTGAAGGTCGAAAAGCAATACGGCTTTGCCAAGCTGGTGAAGCTGCTCAAAGCCTCGCCAGACCGGCAAGTACCGGTAGACAAAGCCTACACCCAAACCGGGATCGCGCCGCTGCAGCATTTGGCTTACCCGGCGCAGCTCAAATTCAAACAACATCAAATTGAAGAGTTGTATCAAAAGCAGAATCTGGCGGTACCAGTGTTGCCCACGTTAGGCATGGCAGATCCGAAGGGCTATCGCAACAAAGCCCAGATTCCGGTGCGCCAGGTGAACGGTCAGGCTACCACGGGCTTTTTCAAGCGCCGCAGTCATGATCTCGTGCCTCTGGAAGATTTTTATATTCAGGATCCGAAAATCGACGCTGCCGTGGTGGTGGTGCGCGACCTGCTCCGGCAGTACGGTTTGACCGGCTATGATGAAACCAAAAATACTGGCCTGGTGCGCCATATCATGGTGCGCAGGGGCTATTTCTCCCACGAGATGATGATTGTGCTGGTGGTCACGACCTGGGCCTTGCCACATCAAGATGATTTGGTGGCCGGCATTCAGGCGGCGCTCCCGGAAGTGACCAGCATCATGCTGAACTTGAATGATAAGCGGACCAATGTGATTATGGGCCGCAAAACTCGGCTGCTTGCTGGTCGTAGTTATCTAACCGATCAGCTCCTAGGCAATACCTTCCAGATTTCGCCGCTGAGTTTTTATCAGGTCAATCCCCAGCAAACCGAGGTGCTTTACACCAAGGCGATTGAAGCCGCGGGGTTGACGGGTAAGGAAACCGTGATTGATGCCTATTCCGGCATTGGGACGATTTCGCTGGCGATGGCCAAGCATGCTAAACATGTGTATGGGGTGGAAATCGTACCCGAAGCAGTGGCGGATGCGCGCCAAAACGCGCGGCTGAACGGCATTGACAATGCCACCTTTGAAGTCGGCAAAGCCGAGGATTTGATGCAAACTTGGCGCGACCAGCAGCTGCCGGTGGATGTGCTGATGGTCGATCCGCCGCGCAAAGGTCTGGCCAAGGAATTCATCGACGCGGTAGGCGTGCTTTTGCCGCCGAAGATGATTTACGTGTCCTGCAATCCCGCCACCCTGGCGCGGGATTTGAAGGCGCTGGCCGCCTTTGGTTACCAGGCCACCCAGACCCAGCCGGTGGACATGTTCCCACAAACCACCAGCATTGAAAGCGTGACGGCGTTAACTTTGAATGCCGACTAAGACAACAAAAGCCGCTCACCTGAGCGGCTTTTTGCTTGCCCCAAATTGCTTGGGCTGGACCGGCGTTGTTTGTGCCGGTCAAAGCGGGTAGCTAGTGCTGATTACCGGGCCAGTCCTGCCCGGAGCTGGCGAATGCGTTCAAACACGGCGTCTTCTTGAGCCCGGGCTTGAAAGCCGGCGCGGTGAATGGTGCTGTTAGGGCGATTTCTTTTGGTGTAGCGCACTGCTGGCAAATACACATATGGCCCCGGGGTACGCGCAACAAAGCTGGCGGTGAACCAGTAATCTTCCGCCAGTTGCAAGGTGGGGTCGAACTGCAGATTGGCCGCGGTAATGGCGGCGCGGCGAAACGCCTTGTTCCAGACATAGCCGCCAATGGCCGTGCCGTGGTGGCTGACTTGCTCGAACATGGCGGCTTGATCAAGGCGCTGTTCACCCTTGGCCACTACCGGCGTGCGGAACCAGCGGTAACCGACCGCCACCGCGCTGACGGCCGGCGACATGGCGGTTGCCAGCACTTGCACGAAGTCGTCAGCAATCAGATCATCGCCATCGACAAAGGCGACCGCCGCTGTGGTCGCGCGGGCCAACCCATAATTACGCGCTGTCGACACCCCTTGATGCCGGGAAAAAGCGAAATAGTGAAAATTAGGGATGCCGCGGGTGAAGGCCTCAGCTTGACTCGCGGTCTCGTCCATTGAGCCATCATCGACCAGCCACAAGTCAAATGGCCGGGTTTGGCGCTGCAAGGCGCCTAACATGCCGGCAAAATAGCTGCCGAGATTGTACGTCGGAATAATGAGCGTTAGTGTTGTTGTCATCATGATCACCTCGCCGTTATTATCCAAACTAAGCGGCCCAGGTCAACTCATCTGCCTCAACGCTAAAACAGCCCGCCAGCAACCGGGTAAACCGGATGCTGGCGGGCTGTTTCGTCATCGGGACTATTTGCTTTCTTGTTTGAGCAGTTTGCCAACCGCTGGAATTTGACCCAATGAGTCGATGGCGGTACTTGGCATCACGACGGTATTGGCATCACCTTTGGCCAAAGCTTCAAGCGCTTCGACGTTCTTGTAGGTGAGGTAAAGTTCGCCATGGTTTTCCAACCCTTCGTTGATGGAGTTGATTTGATCGCGGACCGCTTCGGCAATCAGACGCTGGCTTTCGGCTTTCCCTTGGGCGTCCAGAATCTGGGTTTCCTTGCTGGCTTGCGCGTGCAGGATGTCGGATTGCTTTTCCCCTTCAGCTTTGGCGATGGCCGCTTGCTTCAAGCCTTCCGCTTCCATGATGTTGGCTTCCTTTTCCCGGGAAGCCCGGAGCAATTTGTTCATGGATTCTTGAATCGTTTTGTCCACCTGGATGGAGTCGATATTAACGCGATCGACGTTCAGGCCGTAGCCGGCGGTGGTGGTGGCGATTTGCTGGAACAGGGTTTGGTTAATCGTTTCGGTGCCATTGAGCACATCATTCAGATCCATGTTCCCGATGATACCACGCAAGTTGGCGCGGGTATCTTGTACCATGGACAGCACCGAGTCTTTGTTCTGGTAAACATAGGCGTTAACGTCGGTGATGTGATACTTCAAGGTTTCGGAAATGCGCACCACGACGTTATCTTTGGTGATGACTTCCTGTTCGTCGACCTTCAACGGAATTTGCTTCATGTTCACAATTTCAGTGATGCGATAGATGAACGGTGGTACCACGTGAAAACCAGGTTCCAGGGTTTGCACGTATTTCCCTAAGCGTTCCACAATGCCGACTTCACCGGTGTGGATAATGGCCACGCTGGAGAACAACATAATCACAAACAAGATGACTACAATTAAAACAATTGCCCAAATAATGATACTAACCATTTTTAATTCCTCCTTATGTGTGGCAGGTCAAAACACTAACGTTTCGCTTGCCTTACGCACGCTCAGCCCCAACGCCTCTGCCCGGACGACGACCACCAGATCGCCGCTTTTGGCTTGGTCTAACACGTGGTAATGATAATGAATGCCATAAAGCGCAACATCGCCTGGCCCATCTTGAGTCAGGGTGAAGGTAGTGCCAATCAGCCGTTCATCTAACATATTCTCCTCCTTACTGCTGATGTCCATATCATAGCGAGTTTGGACAGGAGTTAATCAGCCTTTGGACTGATTAATTGCGCTATGCACTGTTTATTTTACAGGAAGAATGCCATTAGCGGGTGGCTTAGGTATAATAAACTTTATGCAATCACCGATTTGATGAAAGGAGACCTTCACGGTGCCGAGACGAAAACGTCCCATCTATTCAAATACCTACCGCAAACGGCGGCGCTGGCTGCTGGTGGCCGCAGTCGTCGCCTTGCTGGCAGCGGCAGGACTGGGCGGCTGGCTGTGGAGCCAGCGGCGCACCGGCGTGGCCAAGTATGCGGTGCGCGGGGTGGTGGTCAGTCAAAGCGATGGTAACGCCGATTTCCAGGCGCTGCAAAGCGAAGGCTTGCGCTTCGTTTATCTGAAAGGGACGCAAGGCGCCAGCTTTTTTGATGACACCTACAGCACTAACTACGAGCAGGCCACCGGCAGCGGGCTAGCCGTGGGCGTTTACCATTACTTCAGCTTCGACAGCGATCCCGCCGCCCAAGCGCGATACTTTGCCACCAAAGTCGGGAAAAATCTAGGGACCTTGCCCATCGGTATTCAGGTGGCGTTCTATGGCCAATATGCTGCCAAGCCGCCGAAAAAAGCCGTCGTGGCGGCGAAGGTGCGCGCCTTTATTGTGGAGCTGCAGCGCTACACCACGCATCCGTTTATTCTGATGGGGAGCAAGCAGGTGCTGGGAGATTTAACCGAAGTGGCTTCTTCGGCGCCGCGCTGGCAAATTGGTGGCCATCCCGGCAAGCAGGTGCAGTACTGGCAAAGCGGCACTTTGAAAGCCGCCGGGACAGATTACACGGCGGTTGCCTATTTGGCCACAACACAGACCTTCAAAGCCCAGCTCACCAACTAACAGAATTGTCACTCACTGTTCGCCGAATCGATGGTTGCCAAAGGTCAATCCTGCGATAATCATGGGTGAGGTGAGATAACGATGAAAAAATTCTTGATTGCGTTGGTTTTGATTGTGGCCTTGGCCTTTGGTGGTTTCAAATGGTATGAAGTCACTAACTATGGTGGCACGACGTATTATACGAAAATCACCACCGCCGGCACGAAAATCAACCAACGGGACAAAGCTGGCAATGTTTATGCCGATTATCGCTATGAGCTGACTGGCTACGATGACAAAGGCAAGAGCCAAACCCTAACCTTTAACGCCAACAAATCCCGGCCGCTGCGCCGCGGGGCTTATCTCAAGTTGGTGTATAACACGAAAAAAGGGGTCACGAGCTGGGAAGCCGTCGACGCCGTGGACTTACCGAAACAAGCCCAAGCTAATCTTGAATAATTCCCCAGTTTACAATTCAAGTGCAACACCCTGACGACTAGACCAAAAAGGCCATGAAGACCTATTCTTGTTAGTACTA
>NZ_BOLV01000018.1 GCF_016861845.1 Lacticaseibacillus suilingensis | reverse complement strand
TGATTCCATCTTACAAGGACTCAGGCTATGAGTCTTTCTATTTGACTAATTTGTTGCACTTGAATTGTAAATCCGTCCCACAAAAAAACACGACCTTATTTCAAAGTCGTGCTTTGCTTAAGTTAACTCCGGGCTTTCTTCGGTTCCAAGCGCCGTTGCACGGCGCCCAGCACGAGGTCGGCAATGATAGCCATCAAGGCGGTCGGTAGCGCGCCGGCGAGGATAATGGCGCCGCCGTTGGTCGCGTTGGTGCCGCGGACGATGATGTCGCCTAAGCCGCCAGCGCCAACAAAGGCCCCAATGGCAGTGATCCCAATGGCGACCACTAACGCATTGCGGATGCCCGCCATGATCACCGACAAGGAAAGCGGGATTTCCACCATGTAGAGGCGCTGGAAACTCGTCATCCCCATCCCCTTGGCCGAGTCAATCACATTGGGATCGACGCTGGCCATACCGGTGTAGGTGTTTTTGATAATCGGCAGCAGGGAGTAGAGGAATACCGTCACAATCACCGTGTTCACCCCTAGGCCCAGCCCCAGCATGATAATCGACAACATCGCCAAACTGGGAATGGTTTGGATGACATTGGCGATGCCGATAATGGTGCTGGATAATTTGCGATTGCGAGCGATGAACAACCCAATCGGAATGCCCACCACAGCCGCAATCAACACGCCGTAAATCGAAATCAGAAAATGGCGAGTGAATTGGCTCAGGACATAAGCGCCGTTTTCGCTCATGTAGTACCAGAACTGTTGCCAGGTATTCATATCAGCCATTATTGTTCACCTCCCCGGAAATAGTTATGCTTCTCTAAAAATTCGCGGGCCACCACTGATGGCTCCTTCAGCTGATCATCCACCTGGTAATTCAAATCTTGCATGGTCTTCAGGCTGATTTTGCCATCTAGCCGGTGCAGCAATGGTTTCAGCTTCGGGTGGCGTTTCAGTAGGCTGTCATTAACCACGAGCGACGCATCATACGGCGGGAAGAAGTTTTTGTCATCCTTCAACACCGTCAAATTGTAGCTGCGAATGCGGCCATCGGTGGAGTAACCCAGCACGGTTTGCATTTTGCCGGCTTCCACAGCGTCGTACACCAGGCCGATTTGCATCGGGTAAACGCGCTTAAAATCAAAGCCATAAGCCTGGCCAAAATCGGGATAGCCATCGCCTTTGCGATTCATCCAAGAGCTGTCCACCCCGGCATTCATGTTCGGCGCCAGCGGTTTGAGCTGACTGATAGTTTGAACATTGTGGGCCTTGGCAAATTCCTTGGTCACCATGAAGGCGTAAGTATCCGCAAAACCATAGGTCGGGTACCAGGTCTGGTGATACTTCTGCTTGAACACGCGTTTTACAATCGCGCCGGCCTTTTTGGGATCCTTTTCAACTGGCATATTCAGCGTGCCGGTCAGGTCCGTGCCGGTGTAGCGCGTGGCCGCAATATCGGCATCACCGCGAATCATCGCCTGGTGGGTCACCGTCGTTGAACCCAGATTGGACACTAGCGTGGTTTGCATGCCAGTTTCGTGCGTGATGAGCTCGGCCAACATGTTAGCCATAATGCTGCTTTCCGTTGAGCTCAACGCCGCGATCCGCACGGTGCCTTTTTGCGTGCCGGCAATCCCCGGAAACCCGCAGCCGGTCAGTAGTAGCAGGGACCCAATTAACGCGAGTGATGCTTGCCACCATCGTTTCATTGGCCCACCTCCTCACGCCCAGTGTGCGGAGTCAGCCGCTTCTCCAAGCGGCCTAAAGCATAGTCCACCAGCAGTGCCAGCAGCGTCACCGGAATTGTACCGCCGATAATCAGATCCGGCTGGAACAAATTCAAACCGTTGAAGATCAAATCCCCTAAGCCGCCGGCGCCAATATAAGACGCCAAGGTCGCCCAGGCAATCACGTACACTGCCGACAAACGAATGCCCGCCATGATGACTGGCATCGCCATGGGAATTTCCACCTGGAAAATCGACTGCAGCGGCGTCATGCCCATGCCTTTCGCCGAGTCCTTCAACGTCGGCGAAACATCTTCCATGCCGATATAGGTGTTGCGCAAAATCGGGAGCAACGAATAAATGAACAACGCCACAATCGCTGGCACTTGCCCAATCCCAAACAAGGGAATCATCAATGCCAGCAGCGCCAAACTCGGCACGGTTTGCAACATGCTAGCAATGGCAATCACCACTTTGGCCGTCCGCGGAAAGCGGGTCAAGGCAATGCCCAGCGGCACTGCCACCAGAATGCCTAAACCCAGGGCAATCGCTGAGATATACAGCTGCTCCCAAGTTTTGACCACCAGTTCAGTGCCATGCGCCGCCAAAAAGCTACTCATTGACGCCGCCTCCCTCCGCTGGTTCTTGATCGACCGGTGCCGGGTTGCCTGATTCGCCGTTGTCGTTATCGCCGCCCCAAATGGTGTCATAAACCATGTCCACCAAGGACGCCCGGGTGACAATGCCGCGCAGCTTGTTGTCGGCATCCACCACCGGCACATACTTGAGGCCGCGCTTCAAGATCCGGTCGACACTGTCCCGCAGCAAAGCCGTTTCTTGCACATAGAACAATTTGGTTTGCATGATGTCGGCCACGGCGGTGGATTTTTGATACTGATGGGTCAGCGATTCCACATCAATGAAGCCCTTCAGATAGCCGTTGTCATCCACCACCAGCAAGGTATCAACGCGGCGCTTGCGCATCAAGGCGATGGCTTCCGGCAACGATTTGCCTGGGGTGATCACCGCGGGGTTCTTCAGCATAATTGCGCCCACAGTGGTGACATCGGCCCGCGCTTGAATCAGCCGTTCTTCACCGATCAAATCCCGGACAAATTGGTTGGCGGGGTGCTGCAGCAATTCTGCTGGAGTAGCATTTTGAATGATGTGGCCGCCGTCCATCACCACGATTTTAGTGGCGAGCTTGAGCGCCTCGTCCATGTCATGGGTGACAAAGACCACGGTTTTACCGAGCTTCTCCTGCAGCGACTTCACCAGCTCCTGCAGGCTTTCACGCGTGATTGGGTCCAGCGCGCCAAAGGGTTCATCCATCAAAATCAGATCCTGATCCGCAGCCAGCGCGCGAATCACGCCGATGCGCTGCTGCTGCCCGCCAGACAGTTCGGCCGGATAACGGTCGAGATAGTCCACCGGTAGCTCCACCATTTTGATGAGGGATTCCGCCTTGGCGCGGCGCTTAGCTTCCGGCCACTTCAAGAGCTTCGGTACCAACGTGATGTTTTCATACAGCGTCATATGCGGCATCAGGCCAATGTTTTGAATCACATAGCCAATTTGCCGGCGCAATTTGACGGGGTCTTTCTTGTGGATATCTTCACCATTGAATAAAATCTGGCCCCCGGTAGGCTCCAGCATGCGATTGATCATGCGCATGGTGGTGGTCTTCCCTGAGCCACTGGTCCCAATCAAGCACACGAAATCGCCGCGTTCGATGGTTAAATTTATGTGTTCCACGGCGACGTTACCACCGCGGTACACCTTGTTGACGTCCAGATATTGGACGATTGGTTGAGCAGTTGCCATTTTCCATCCTCCTTTACCTTCACGCCTCCATGATAACACACCGCGTTTTCCCGTTTTGTATCTGAGCCACTCACGAGCCAGCCCAGGGTTTATCGTAAGCGCTTTCGAATGGTGGTATAATGACGGCGTTAATGATGCATGATCGCTTTTCGCGAGCAAGGAGGGGTATGCGATGGATAATTTGGCAGCAGCTTATCGTCAGCCGTATTTTTTAACCCTGCCTGACCCACCAGCCTTGTTGAATGGGCGCGGTTTAAGTGTGAACACGCTGCATGTGCTTGATCAGACCTTCCCGGATCAAGGCACCTTCGCCAAGCTAATGCGCTCGCGCGTGACCGCTAGTGTGGCCGACCAGAGGCTGACCATTACGGCCCGCGGCACGGCGCCTTTGACGCTAACGTTAACGCGACTTGACGTGTTCCTGACCAAAATCAATATGGACAAGCGTGCACCCTGGCTGTGGACCCATGTTACCTATGCCACTGGCCTGCGTGTGCTGGCCCCAGATTACGATTTTTATCTTGCAATCCCTGGCGGCTTGGCTGCCCAATTTCTGGTGCGGCATCCTGGCCAGCTGTCCATTGTCGATGCGTTGCACCTCGCTCAGCTGCCTGAAGCCAGCGATGAATACGCCTTTTCCAGCCAACTGAAAGCTGAGACTTATGACCAGATGGTAGCGGACACGCCTTTTGCCTTCTTGGCCAACGACCGGCCAAGCTCGCTCCAATCACCCCAGCTTTAACCACCGGCCGGCCAAAGCCGCAAAAACAGCCACTTCGCGATGAAGTGGCTGTTTGCATTCCCCGAACTTAGCTTTAATCGCTGGTGGATACTGGGTCGAGCTGGTCCCCGTTGGAGGCAATCACCTGGCGATACCAGGCAAAAGAATCCTTCTTCAGCCGGCTGAGGTCGCCGGCACCGGCATCATTTTTGTTCACGTAAATGACGCCATAGCGCTTGTCCATTTGCCCGGTGCCTGCGGAGACCAAATCGATGATGCCCCATGGCGTGTAGCCGATGAGGTCCACCCCATCTTGCTCCACCGCGAGTTTCATCTGTTTGATGTGCGCCGCCAGATACTGGGTCCGATACGGATCATGCACCCGACCGTCTTCTACCGTGTCCCGCGCCCCAAAGCCGTTTTCGACAATGAACAGCGGTACGTGATAGCGGTCGGTGAACCAGTTCATGCCATAGCGCAGGCCGATGGGGTCAATGCCCCAGTCCCATTCCGACGTTTCAATCTTGGAATTTTCAACAATGTGGTTAGAACCGAGGGTCACATACGAGGCTGGCTCGTCAGCCCGCGCGGACACCGTCTCTGACCGGTAATACGAAAAGCCAATGTAGTCCACGGTGCCTTGCGCCAGCACGTCCAGATCTTCCTGCGTGATGTCCAGCCCAAAAGCTTGATTGCTTTGATAACATGCGAGCCAGTTTGGGTAGCGGCCGTTGACCTGGACATCGACAAACCAGTAGTTCGCCTGCATCATGCGGGAAGCTTTAAACACATCTTGCGGCGCCGGACTAGCCGGATACACTGGGCGCATGTTGACCATGCACCCGATTTGGAAATCCGGATTGATGCGGTGGCCAATTTGCACGGCCAAGGCGCTGGCCACCAGTTCGTAGTGACCGGCCTGGTACAACAAGCGCTCGGCGTTTTCATCCGCTTGCGGCTTAATGCCGGAATTCGTCCACAGGTCATACACATCAAGACTGTTTTGGTTGTTGATTTCGTTGAAAGTCATCCAGTATTTCACCTTGTCGCGGTAGCGGTTAAACACCACCTCGGCAAAATGGGTGAAAAACCCAATCAACTGACGCGACCGCCAAGCGCCATAAGCCTCAACGAGATGATAGGGCATCTCAAAATGCGATAGCGTGATCACTGGCTGAATGCCTTGCGCCAGTAGCGCGTCGAACAGGTCATCATAGAACTGCAAGCCAGCCTCATTCGGTTGATCTTCATCGCCATTAGGGAAGATGCGGGTCCAGGCAATCGAGGTGCGGAAACACTTCAGGCCCAATTCCCCTAGCAGCTTCACATCTTCGGGATAATGATGATAAAAATCAATTGCCGTATGGTTGGGGTAATTCTTACCCGGCAAAACCCCAGCGGTAATCTGCCGCGGCACGCCATGCGCGCCCACCGTCATCACATCGGCAATCGACACCCCTTTACCGCCGGCTTGCCAGGCGCCTTCGAGTTGGTGGGCCGCCACTGCGCCGCCCCAGAGAAAATCTTTCCGCAATCCCATGAACATAACCTCACTTTGCTTACAGTTTGATACTCTTGTCGCCTTGTTCTTCCAGCTGATACTGGTGATCCAAGGCTTTCACGAACGGATAATAAATGACCACACATAGCGCCACAGCAATCGTTTGCGTGACGGCGCCTTGCCAACCGGCTACAATAAAGCCAGAGAAGAAGAACGGCGTCGCCCATGGCGCTTGAATCCCTCGAAACATTGGCATAAAGCCGATCGACATGGCCAGGTACACCACCAGCACCGTCACAATCGGCGCCAAGGTGATTGGAATCAGCATCAGCGGATTGAAAATCACCGGCAGCCCGAAAATCAGCGGTTCGTTGATATTGAAAATGGCAGGCACACTGGCGATTTTGGACATGGCTTTCATTCGCGAAGACCGGGCCACAATCAGCATCGCAATCGCCAGGCCAATCGTGCACCCCGCCCCGCCAATCGTGGCAAACTGATCGAGCATTTGCACCGTGCCGAAGTTCCCAGTGTGGGCGGTCAGCTTGCCGGCTTCAAACAAAGCTTGGTTCTTGTCGGCATTGGCATACAAAATCGGGTAAATCATGGAGTTGATGACCGTCGGATGAATCCCGAACCACCAGAGCAGCCCGTTTAATCCCGACACAATGATAATCGCGACTGGCGTGCCGATAATCCCTTGAATCGGCACTTGCAAAGCGGAGTAAATCATTTGCGGGAAGGAACCAGAAATCACCGTACCGATGCCGTTGAGCACCAGCAGAATCACGGCGATGAAAGAGCCGGGAATTAAGGCGCTAAAGGCTTTGCTAACCATTTCTGGTACGCTATCTGGCATCTTAATGGTGATATTGCGATTCACACAGAAGCGAATGACTTCAACGGTGATGATGGAGGTAAAAATCGCAGTGATGACACCTTGCGTCCCGGTCCAGTCGAAAGACATGACCTTTTCGACCACCTCGCCTTTCGGGCCAATGACCGTCTTAGGAATGACAATGACATAGGACACCAGCCCCAGCACCATCGCCGTCAACTTGTCGAGATCGTATTGCTCGGCCAGCTTGTACGACATGGTGCCGGCGAACATCATCCCCATCATGTTAAACGTTGCGCGATAGGCGGGTGAAATGTAGTTCGCCCAGTTTTTCCCAAAAATGCCCGCCATGAAATCGGCGTACCCGGCAATTGGAAAATCAGTAATCAGCATAAAGATCGAGCCAATAATCGTTAACGGCATAATGGCAAAGAAGCCGGCTCGCAGGGCTTGGAAGTAGCGTTTATCAGTGACCTTGGACACCGTGGGCACCACGCTGTGCTCAACCCAAGTGGTAATTTTATCCATGCTTATTCTCCCCTTTCTTCCTCTTCAGGCTACCAAGGTGCAGTTGCTGATGTAAACGATAACGCGGGCTTTGTTACAAACTCACAAGGGAAATGCTCAAAATAAGACTTTTGACGATACTTTCTTTCACGGAGGCTCCCCATGACGAATTTAATCACCACGCTTAAAAATCAGTCCCTGCTCACCAGGAGCGAACAAGCGGTGGCTGCCTGCATCTTAAAAGACCCGGCCGCGGTGCTGGACACTTCAATTTATGACTTGGCGACGCGCTGTCACACGTCGCCTGCCACCATCACTCGCTTATGTAAAAAGTGTTCCACCAGCAACTTCCGGGACTTCAAAATCGAACTGGCGCAGTGCTGCTCGCAGCTTGCCAGTGCTGGCCCTCACGTCAATGCCAACGTGCCGTTTTTGCCGACAGACAGTGATGCTGAAGTGGCCCGGAAAATCGCCAAACTGTCCACCGAAACCATCGAGGAAACCGCTCAGGCGGTGGTGCCGGCCCAGCTCAAACAAGCGGTGGATCTGCTACTAGCGGCGCGCACGATTTTCGGCATTGCGGTGAGCGGCAACTACATTCGCCTCCGCGACTTTCAGCTCAAACTCCTGAAGATCAATTACACGGTTAATCTCCTCGACCTGCAGGCTGAGCAATATTATCTGGCCTACCACGCTGACGAAAAAGACATAGCGTTGATCATTTCCTACAGTGGCCGCACCGCCGAAGTGGTCAACGATGCCAAACTGTTTCGGCAAAATCACACGCCAATCATTGCCATCACCGCCGACCCGGAAAGCCCGCTGGCGCTGTACGCGCAAGTGGTGCTCACCGTGCCGATGAGCGAAACCGCCAAAATGAAGGTGTCGGATTTCTCCTCTCAAATTGCCATCAGCTATGTGCTCAATACCCTTTACGCCTGTCTGTACAATCGTCACTTCGAGCGCAACTACCACGAGCGCACCAGCACCCCCATCGCCCATTTCTAAGCACGCAAAAACGGCCTTCCCTCAGCGAAGAGGAAAGGCCGTTTGCAAATGATCCTTAGAAGGCGTTAACGTCAACCTTGACCCCAGGGCCAAAGGTGGAAGTAACGGTCAAGCTTTGGATGTAAGTCCCTTTAGCAGACGCAGGGCGAGCCTTGAGGATGGTGTCGTTGAGGGCTTTGAAGTTCTCAACGAGCTTAGCATCATCAAAGGAAACCTTGCCGATTGGGGCGTGAACGATCCCAGCTTTGTCAGCGCGGTAAGCCACTTGGCCGGCCTTGACGTCGTTAACCGCCTTAGCGGTGTCCATCGTCACGGTGCCGGTCTTAGGGTTAGGCATCAAGCCTTTAGGTCCGAGGACCCGGCCCAAACGACCAACCTTCGCCATCATTGGTGGGGTAGCAACGGCAACGTCAAAGTCGAGCCAGCCGTCTTGAACCTTTTGGACCAAGTCGTCGGAGCCAACCAAGTCAGCGCCAGCTTCTTCAGCGGCCTTAGCCTGTTCGCCTTCAGCGAAGACGATCACACGCTGGGTCTTACCAGTCCCGTTTGGCAGCACGATGGCGCCACGGATCTGCTGGTCTGCTTGCTTAACGTCGATGTTCAGGTTGTAAGCAACTTCAACGGTTGCGTCGAACTTGGCAAAATCGATTTTTTTGACCAATGCCACTGCGTCATCTGGGGTGTAAGCTTTGCCAGCTTCAACCTGCTTGGCAGCGTCTTGGTACTTCTTTGCTTTCTTAGCCATTCTGGAATTTTCCTCCTTGCAAATGTGGTCAGCGGGCACTTGCCCTTCCACTTGATTCATTCAGCTTTCGCTGACGATCCGGACATGCATTAGCCTTCGACTTCGAAGCCCATGGAACGTGCTGTCCCTTCAACCATGCGCATCGCAGCTTCTACGTCTGCGGCGTTAAGGTCTTGCATCTTTGTTTCAGCAATCTGCTTCACTTGGTCCTTGGTTACCTTAGCCACCTTTTTGGTGTTAGGTTCGCCGGAGCCGTGTTCCACACCGGCTGCCTTCTTCAGAAGAACAGCAGCTGGTGGGGTCTTGGTGATGAAGTCGAATGAACGATCTTCATACACGGTGATGACAACTGGGATCAGCATGCCATTTTGGTCTGCGGTCCGAGCGTTGAAATCCTTGGTGAAGCCCATGATGTTGATCCCAGCTTGGCCCAGTGCAGGGCCAACAGGGGGAGCTGGAGTTGCCTTCCCGCCAGGAATCTGGAGTTTAACGATGTTTGCTACTTTTTTAGCCACGAAACATAACCTCCTTAAGTCCGTGATGTGGTGATGATGGCCAGTCGATTTGGCCTCCCACGCGTATGCTCAAAACATACCTGAATAGGCTATCATGATTCTGCGCAAAACGCAATAGGCAACCGGTGTTTTAAAAGCCGGGCCGGGCGGCTTCCGCGGGGAGGGGCTGGAACGTGGTGGCCAGCGCTTGGAGCCAAGCAGAGCTTGTCTTCAAGTCGCGGCTTGTTCTAAGCCGGAAGCCCACCGGCTAAGAACAATTTCACCACTGAGCCCCTCCCCGCTCCAGCTGCCCGGCCCTACAGTAATGCGTTCACTGTCAGCTTGACGATTGCTCAAGATGCAATCGCCATGCCGTCCTCTGAACTCAACAGCGCGGAAACATGGATGCCAAAATCTGCCCTACTTGCCCCAGATAAATTGCTCGATGTCATGATCGACTAAACGGTTTTCATGGAGCAAGCTATGGGCGGCGCGGGGGCCGCGGATGAGGACTTCGTGGTAGTCAGCCACGTGGTCTTGGGCGAGGTAGCGGATGGCGAAGCTGGAATTCACGCCGACGACGCCGTCATGGGCAGCGCCGGTGAAGAGGTCGCCTGCGATGTTTAACCAGCGCAGATTGGCTGGCAGGGCCTGGCGGTGTGCTTGAAAGAAGTCGTAGACCGGTGCGGTTTGGCTGGGGCCGCTGGGCAGTAGCGGCCAGTTGCGGATGGCGTCGTTTTTGGCGACTTCTAGGTCGTTGTACGGGGCCGCGATGGACACCAAGGTGCGCACCGGCACCGGCGGTTGGCTGATGACGTACATCAAGGCGGTGATGCCACCCATGGAGTGCGCCACCAAGTTGATGGCATCGAAGTCCGCCTGCTTTTGCAGCGCCACAACCACCGCTTGTAGGCCAGCCAGCTGGCGGTCAGGGCGCAGGCGTTTTTGGGTGAATAGCACCTGCACCGCCACATGCGGGCCGAGTTGCAGGTGGCCGCGCAGTTGCACCCGGCCGTTGGGTTTGACGATGGCGACGACTTGTTTGTCCATCACCAAACGGCGCAGCATGTGACCGAAGGAAAAGCGGCTGCCCCAATAGCCCGGCAAAAAGACCGTCGGAATCTCATCCCCGACTGCCACTTGCCGGTGTTTTTGCGGGTGCCCGAGGTAATAAAAATCGGCTGCGGCAGCCAATATGGCACCGCAACCGATTAACATCAGCGCCAGCATCTTACAGCTTGTCGACCTGATCGTAATCAAGGTCGGCAGACACTTCACGTTCGAACATGTTGATGGTGGCCTTCAGCTTCATCTTGTCCGGATCATTAGCGGTGATCTTACCTTTCATGCCAGCAAAGGCGCCAGCGATGATGGTGATGGTTTCGCCTACTTCGAAGGACAAGTTTGCATGCGTGGTGGACATTCCTAAGGAGTGCAAAATGGTGGCCACTTCATCGGGCATCAGCGGGCTTGGCTTGGAGCCAGCGCCATGCGAGCCCACGAACCCGGTCACACCTGGCGTGTTCCGCACCACGAACCAGGATTCATCAGTCATGACCATTTCGACCAGGACATAGCCAGGGAAGGTCTTTTCCATCTTGACCTTGTCCTTGCCGTCCTTAACGTCGTGTTCCTCTTCTTCTGGCACGATGACCCGGAAAATGTAATCGTCCATGTTCATTGAGGAAACTCGAGATTCGAGGTTCGTCTTGACCTTATTTTCGTAACCAGAATAGGTGTGCAGCACGTACCAAAGCTTTTCAGCTGATTCAACCATGTTTGTTCTCCTTTAATGAATGTCTTGGCTAAAGCGCAAATAAAAAACCGTTGCCCGAGGGCCGCGGTTTTTTCGCTGACATCAGTATACGCCATGCCAGCGGTGAATTTCAACTTTAGAATACAAATGCTTTGAGCAACAGCAGGATGACCCAATCGGCCAGCGCAAAATACGCGGCGAAGATCAAGGAAGTGATGATAACCGTCGTGGTGTCGCGCCGGGTTTCCTTGGCGGTTGGCCATGTGACTAAGGTCATTTCATGAATAACACTCTTGATAAACTTCATCTAGCTCGCCTCCTACTTGGTTTCGCGGTGCTCAGTGACGCGCCCGCAATATTTACAATACTTGTTTAATGTTAGGCGTTCAGTGCGGCGTGGGTTTTCCGGCACAAAATAATTCCGGCGGCCACACACGCTGCACGCCAGCGCAACTTTTTTAACTGACATGTTCGCCCTCCATTCGCTCTCAACAGCTTATCAGAAAACCCCGGGCCATGCAAGGTTTAGCCCAATGGCCATGATGAGCAAAATCGTCTCGGTACCTGATGTCAGTAGCATATTCGCCACTGCGGTGTTGAAGGTTTTTTCTTTATCTTGTACAGCTTCAAAGCGCTGAATATTTTTGCGCACCCGCGGCCACATCAGTAGCACCAGCAGCACGAGCCACGGTAAAAACCGCAGGCCCACCGCCAAGACGATCAGCACATAGGCACTAGCTGGCAGCCAGGGGTAAATGCGCAGCGCGCGCTTTTTGCCTAGGTAATAAGGCAAGGTGTAGCGCTGGTTGCGCTGATCTTGGGCCAGGTCACAGATATTATCCGCGAACATTAACGTGCCATCCAAAATCACAATCGGCAGCGCCACTAAAAACACCGTGAGGATGACGGGGACGTTGCCACTGAGGCTGAAGTGATTGCCGGCGAAGGCCAGCATGATGGGCTGCGGCACGATATTGACGAACACAGCGATAAACACCGTGCCAAACCCTTCCACCATCCCTGCCAGCACTTCGCCTGAAGGAATGCGGGACAACGGCACCGGCCCATAGGTGTAGAAAATTGCGACGAAAATCGCGGCACCGCCGATCAGCAGCAGGCTCAAATTCGTGCGCCACACCAAAATCAGCCCAGCCCCCACGGCGATGGCCAGGAAGACCCGCATCAGCGCCAGAATGCGGTGTGGCGCTAGGTGCTCGCGGCCGAGAATGTTTTGCGTCTGGCGATAGTGATCATCTTTGGCCTTATAAAAGTCCTGCACGTTGTTAAAGCCTGTCACAAACAAGGCAATACTCATTTGCCCAATAAAATAGATCAAGGTGTTGAGCCAGTTGAACTGGTGGAAGCTATACCAGGCATAAGCCACCCCAAAGGCAAACGGCAAAAAACTGCCAAGTTTAGCTGGCAGGCGAATGAGTTCAATGAACAGCGGCCAAGTTAACTTGCGATAAGGTGCGTCCGTCATCGGCTCACCCCCCAGCTCACCAACAGGCCTACAATCAGTGCCCCATTTTCCGCGACCAGCGTCTTAATGGCATTGGGAAAAGTCAGCCGCTTATCCGGTTTAGCGACAAACTGCGCACTTTGGCGCCAAACTAACGGCAATGCTAGCAGACCAATCAACACTGGCCAAGGCAACAGTCCAAACCCCACCAGCAGCACTTCCGCGGCAAACCCGACTAGCGCCAAACTCCAATAAAGGCGGCCACTGGCGGCGCGGCTCAAATACATCGGCAACGTCAGGCGATGATTGGCCACGTCCTGGTCATAATCTGACAGGTTATTGGCCAACATAATATTGGCAATCGTGCCCATCGGTGCCACACACACCAAGCCCAGCGAGAGCAACGCCCGCCAGTCGCCGGTCAACGCCAGCTGGGGCCAGGCCAGCTGCAGGTCCAACAATTTCGCCGCGTCCACATTGACATACACCGCAATTAACGGAATACCCAGGCCCATGGTGACGCCAGAGAAGACTTCCCCCAGTGGCAAGCGCGACAACGGCAGCGGTCCGAAGGTATAGAAAATGCCAATCACAAAGCACGCCGCCCCAATCACCAGCAGCAGCCAGCCGGTACGCCAGACCAAAATCAGGCCCAACCCAGTGGCCACAGCTAGCAAAGTGATAATCAACGCCTGCACGGTTTTCACCTTGAGCTTGGCGGTGCCAATGATATTCACGTTCGCTTTGTAGTGCTGATCCTTGGCTTTTTGGTAATCCATCAGGTTATTCAGCGCCGTGGTCATCATGTCAAACAGCAGCATGGCCACGAAAAACAGCACCGTGTTCAGCCCATTCAACTGGTGAAAGTAGGCCAGGGTGAACGCGATGCCGACAGTAAACGGCAAAATGCTGGCAAGTTTGGTACGCGCTTCAACTAAGTCTATGAAAACGGCCAATGACATTGGTCCCGGACTCCCCCTTTTGGTGGCTACTTCAACGTGGCCAGCTTGTACCCAGTATCAGGAATGAGCTCAAAGGTCTTCTTCAAGCCGCTGGAAACATAAACTTTCTTATCTTTGGTGATGAAAATGGCTTCAGCATCTTTTTGCTTTTCGATGAACGCCATCCCGTCTTTGAGCCCCTTGTCAAAGGTCGCCGTGGACAAGGCATCCCCATCAACAGACTTCTTGGTGATAATGGACACCCCGGCCAGGTTGTTTTCGAACGGATAGCCAGTTTTGGGATTCATCAAATGCGAGTAGTTGTGGCCATCAACCACCAAATGCCGCTCGTAAATGCCACTGGTGACAACCGTGATGTTCGCAGCCGGCACGGTGCCGATGGAAGTCCCGCGGCTCGCCTTAGGATCTTGAATGCCCACGGTCCACGGCCGATTTTTGGCTTTTGGACTGTGGCCCATCACGAAGATATTGCCACCCAAATCGATAATGGCAGTGTTGACACCGTCTTTTTTGAAGACTTTCACCACTTCATCGGCGATGAAGCCCTTGGCGATGCCGCCAAGATCCAGCTGCATACCTTTTTTCTTCAGGTAAACAGTTTGCTGCTTGTCATTCAAAACAACATCTTGGTAATGCACCAGCGGCAAGACCGCATCGATTTCGCTTTGCGCCGGTTTGCGGGCATCAGAGAAGCCAATGTGCCACAACTGCGTCACCGGTCCGATGGCCAGGTCAAAGCTGCCATTGGATCGCTCGCTGTAGGCCTTGGCGTACTTGATCAAAGCATACACGGATTTGGTCACTTTGACCGGCTTGATGCCCGCCTGCTTGTTCACCGCGTCGACTTCCGAGCCTTTTTGATTGACGGTAATTTCTTTGGCCAGCTGTTTGATCCGGGCAAATCCATCGTCTAAGGCACTTTCCTTACCCTTGTTATACACACTCAAATTGACCACAGTCCCCATCAAAAACTGCGTATCCTTATATGGGGTCTGGATCACCGGCGCCGCTTTTGGCTTTGCCTGCTGCTTGCAGGCGGCTAGTGGCAGCGCCAGTGCGATCAGCGCCGTGAGCGCGATCAGCCATTTCTTCATCTTCTTCAACTCGCTTTCGCTTTTTATTATACTGACTGGCGCCAATAAAAAAAGCAGCATCCGCAGGGATACTGCTTTCAGACATCGCAGCTGAAATTATTCAGCGTAAACGATGTTGGACACCTTGATTGGTGTGGTGTTGCCAGCCTGAGCAGCGTTGATCAGCTGTTCAGCATACAAGATGAAGGAGTCGGAACTGTGCGTCGCACCGGACACAACGTCAACCTTGGCTGGTTCTTGGTTCTTAACCAAAGAAGCGTTCAGCTTTTCGGTGTATTCCTTAGGACCTACGCCGTTGACCTTCTTCATGCTCTTTTCGTATTCAGCATCGTCGCTCTTGGACTTGCCGTTCTTGTCCACGTTGTCGTACTTGCTTTCGGTGATCTTGCCACCGGCAACGGTGATGGAGAAGACAGTACGGTAGCCGTGGGAGTAGTTTTCTTCTTCCAGGGTGTAGGTACCATCTTTCATCTTCTGGCCGTTTTGGATGGTGATCTTATCGGTCTTGCCAGCCTGCGCTGCTTGGACCAGTTGCGCTGCGTAGTTCTTGAAGCTCAAACTGGAGTCAGTCGCACCAGAAACAACGTCAATGGCAGCAACGTTGGAGCCATTCTTGGTGAAGGACTTGTTCAGTTCTGGAATGTATTCCTTAGGCCCAACGCCGCTTTGCTTCTTCATGGTCTTTTCGTAGTCGGCGTCTTGGGTCTTGGACTTGCCGTCTTTGTCGACATAGTCATAGGTGGTCTTGGTGATCTTGCCCCCGGCAACGGTCATGCTCATTTCCACTTTGTAACCATGAGAGTAGTCAGCTTCTTCCAAGCTGTAGTCGCCGTCTTTAAGGGCGGCGCCGGCAGTTTGCTTTTGTTCCTTAGCGCTGCTAGATGACTTCTTAGCCACCTTGGAACTCTTGGTCTTGCTGCTGGAGCTGTCCTTGTCTGAGCTGTTGCTGCCACAAGCAGCAAGGGTCAAGGCGGACAACGCAATGATGGACACGCTGGTCAGTGTTTTGGTTAACTTCATATCGAATTACCCCTTTTTACCTCATATTGGCGAACTTTGTGTTACATTTCACACAAACTAAGTCTAAACAGCCAATCGGAAAAATGCAACTAAAACCGAACAATTCTGAGCGCTTTCTCATTTTATTGATGCCGCTTTCATTGCTACAAAAAGGGAACTTGTTCCTTTTCTGGCAAACGCTGGGGAACACATTTTTGGGGTTCGTGAAATCGTGGACAATTACTGTACTAAAAAGGTATAATTGGTGTTGCATTGAACAAGCTTTTGGCATTATTCAAAATTAAGGAGTGTTACCATGGCGCAGAAGAATATCGTTATTGTTGGCGCCGGCTTCGCGGGGGTCTACGCCACCAAGCGGCTTGCCAAACATTTTAAACACGATAAAGACGTGACGATCACCTTGATTGACCGTCATTCCTACTTTACCTATATGACAGAGTTACATGAAGTGGCGGCGGATCGCGTCCCTCAAGATGCGATTCAATACGACTTGCAGCGGCTGTTCTGCCGGCGCAAGAACGTTAAGCTCGTCACTGACACGGTCACCACGATCGACCGCGAGAAGAAAGAAGTCAAAACCAAGCATGGTGCGTATCCTTACGATTACGTGATGCTCGGCATTGGCTCTGAACCGAATGACTTTGGCACCCCTGGCGTCAAAGAACACGGCTTCACCTTGGGCTCATGGGAACATGCCATTGCCTTGAAGAAGCACGTTGAGGACGTGGTGCGCCGCGGCGCTGAAGAACACGACCCAGCTAAGCGCAAGGCGCTGCTCTCCATCGTGGTGGTTGGTTCTGGCTTTACCGGGACCGAAACCATCGGCGAATTGCGCGACTGGCGTGATAGCCTGGCCAAGGAATACAAGCTAGATCCTGAAGAGATTACCTTTGCTTTGATGGAAATGGCCCCGACCATCATGAACATGCTGGATCGCTCCGATGCCGATAAGGCGGAGCGTTACATGCTCAAGCGTGGCATCAAGGTCATGAAGAACACTGGCGTGGTTGGCGTTCACGAAGACCATGTTGACCTGAAGGATGGTAGCACCTATCCAACCGCCACCTTGATCTGGACCGCTGGCGTGAAAGCCACCGACCAAGCGGCTAACTTCGGTTTGACCCAGGCGCGCGCTGGCCGCATCGTGGTCAACAGCCACATGCAGTCGCAAGATGACCCTGCGATTTATGTCGTTGGGGACGTCTCCTTCTTTGCTGGCAACTCCGATCGCGGCGAACCACAAATCGTGCAAGGCGCCGAAGCCAGTGCCAAGACTGCCCTGCTCAACATTGAAAACCAAGTCGCTGGCAAAGCGGCAGATGTTGACTACAAGGCATCCTATTCTGGCTTCATGGTTTCGTTGGGTTCCCGCTACGGCGTGGCCAACATCATGGGCTGGCTGCACCTTTCCGGGTTCTTCGCCATGTTGATGAAGCACCTGGTCAACATGCTTTACTTCTTGCAGACCTACTCTGGCTATTATTTCTTCCAGTACTTGATGCACGAGTTCTTCCGCACCCATGACGACCGCAACCTGATGCGCGGTCACATTTCTCGCCAAGGTAATGTCCTTTGGGCGGTGCCAGCGCGGATTTTCTTAGGCCTGATGTGGTTGGTTGACTGTGCCGGCAAGATTTCCGGTAAGGAATCCTGGTTCATCGACAAGCTGCGCCTACCATTTGACTGGTTGCAACCAGCCACGACCAGTGGTGCTTCCGCTGCTGGGGCTGACGCTACCAGCGCCGCTTCTGGCGCCGGCGCTGATGCCGTGGCGACCACGGCCAAAGCCGTGAAGTCCGTCTTCTCCCTTTCCTATCAATATGGGAAGGAACCGATGATGGTCTTTGAAAAGATGCCAAACTGGATGTACAGCATCACCAAAGCCATGATTCCGAACCAAGACGTTGCCTTCTTCATGCAAAAGACCATGACCGTCATTGAAATTCTGATCGGGTTGGCGCTGGTGGCTGGGCTCTTCACTTGGCTCAGCGGTGCTACTTCGGTGATGTTCACCGCCATCTTCTGCCTGTCTGGCATGTTCTACTGGGTCAACATTTGGATGATCCCGATGGCCATTGCCGTGATGAACGGCTCAGGCCGGGCCTTTGGGCTTGATAAGTGGGTTGTCCCTTACCTGCAAAAGACCTTCGGCAAGTGGTGGTACGGAAAACCAAAAGCGTTATATGGCAGTGATGTAGCCAAATAGCAACATTGCTTGCTTAAGGGGTTCTGGGGTAGACTTGACCCCGGAACTCTTTTTTATGCCAAGCCCTCAAGTTAGAAAGGAGGCACAGCATGGCGAAATCAAATAAGTATTTAAAAATGATCCGGCCCTGGGACGTCATCATCGTTCTAGCGCTCATGCTGGCTTCCTTCATCCCTTACGTGGTCTTTGCCCGCCAGCAGGCAAAGGCGCAAGCGGCTGACCAAGTCTTGACCGCAGTGGTCACCCATGATGGCAAAGAGGTTTATCACATCCAGCTCACCGGCCATCACGGCGTCAGCAAATTTCGCTTTAAAAATGGTAATGAATACAATGAAGTCGTTGCCACCAATGAGCAAATCGAAATCAGCGATGCCGACTGCCCCGATCAGCTTTGCGTCAAAAAAGGCAAGATTGAACGGGCCGGCCAAACCATTGTCTGCTTGCCTCACAAGCTCCTGGTTGAAATCAAGTCCAGCAAGGCGGCCAACACCGGCGCCGGCGGGATGGTGACTGAATGAGGCGCGCTTATCGCCCAGAACGAACGCGACAGGTGATTTACATTGCCCTGCTTTGTGCGCAAGGGGTGATCATCGGCTTGCTGGAGCGGATGATTCCCTTTCCTTTCGCGTTTGCGCCTGGCGCCAAGCTCGGCTTGGCCAACCTGATTACGATTGTGTCATTGTACACGATGTCTGTGTCTGACAGTTTCTTATTGATGTTGCTACGGCTTCTGCTGACTACCCTGCTTGGTGGGACGCTGTCGACTTTCATGTACAGCGGTGCAGGCGCCTTGCTCAGCTGGTGCGGGATGTTGCTACTCAAACAGCTCGGTGAAAAGCGCATCAGTATGATTGGCCTTTCTGCGGCCGGCGGGATTTTGCACAACGTCGGGCAGCTGCTTGTAGCCAGCCTGATTGCGCAAAGTTGGACTGTGATGTTGTATTTGCCGGTGCTGGCGTTCATGGGGATTTTGTCAGGAATTGCGGTTGGCGTGGCGGCCAATTTTCTATTCGAACACATCGATACCCTCAAGCGCTTGCGCTTTGATCATCAGAAACGCCCGAAGAAGGAGTTATCAAAATCATGAAGATACACCCAATGTGGGCGGCTTACCCCACGCTAGCACCGGAATTGAGCGCGACTTTGCAGCTGATTGAAGATGAAGTGCATCCCGACAATAAGCCAGTCGCCGAAGCCTTGGTGCGCATGATCAATAGCGGCGGCAAGCTGCTGCGCCCTGCGTACTGCTTGCTGTTTTCCCAGTTCAAAACCGTTGACCGCCAGAAAATGATTGCTTTGGCGGCTGCGATTGAAACGCTGCATACTGCCACCTTGGTGCATGACGACATTGTGGACAAGGCTGCCACCCGGCGCAATGAGCCCACCATTGCCGCCCAATTCGGCAATGATGTGGCGGTTTACGCCGGCGACTATCTGTTTGTGGTCTGCTTCAAGTTGATTGCGCATTACGCCAGCGACCTTCGCTCCGTGCAGCAAGATTCGCTCAGCATGGAACGGATTTTGAACGGCGAAATGGCCCAGATGGCCCGCCGCTACAATGTTGACATGACCATTGACGACTACCTGCACCAGGTCACCGGCAAAACTGGCCAGCTATTTGCTTTAGCGGCCTTCATTGGCGCCTATGAGAGCGGGCAGTCGCTGCGATTTGCCAAGAAAACCGAGGCGATTGGCCTGAACATCGGCATCGCCTTTCAGCTGTTAGACGATATTCTCGACTACACCGCCACCGCTTCGGCCATGGGCAAGCCCGTGCACGAAGACATGCGTCAAGGTGTCTACTCCGCGCCGCTGGTACTCGCCATGAGCCAAAATCGCCAAGCGTTTACGCCGCTCTTAGCCAAGCGTGAGACCATGAGCGATGAAGATGTCGACGCTGTGCTGGCCTTGATCCAGCAATATGACGGCGTGGCCAAAGCGCGCGCTTTAGCAGCAGATTACACCGCCAAAGCGCAGGCGCAGCTAGCGACCTTGCCGGATTTGCCGGCGCGGGCACTGCTGATTCAGCTTACTGAGTCGCTACTGACCCGGAAACAGTAAAATGTTCGCCACACTGAAATAGCCCCTCCTTGACGTCACGGTCAAAGAGGGGCTATTTGCTTTGGATAAAACTGGAAATGCTGGACTGGTTGCGCTAGTTGCGCTGCTCAAGGCCAACGCCGGAGTGGCTTGATCAGCCTGTAGCGCTTAGCGCGTACAGGCTGACATGCGGCAGAAAGGCTACCCATCCGGCTAAGAGCGGCCATGCTCCGCTGCCTTTCCTTAATACAATTGTTCTTTCAAATAGCTGCCAAACTTGGCTCTGCTACGTTCGACGGCGCGGCGGTCAGGTTTGGGGGTAGCTTGATCGAACTGGGCGATGAGGCCGGCGCGTTCAAGGTCCGAGAGGCTGGCGATGAAATGAGCGAGTTCGGCGCGGATGAAGAGATTTTCCTCGATGCGATAACTGACTGTGCCTTCACCAAAGGTCGTGGGAATGGGGTCGGGAATAATAATAGCGGTGGCATCGGCCATGCGTTTTTGCGCCAGCCGATTGCGAAGCAAGGAATTAATGTGTGACACCAGCACCATGCGGTAAAACGAGCCAAAGCGGGAGCCACTGCTGCCGTCATAACGGCGCACGGCATTCAACATTGCAATCCGGGCTTCTTGCAACCAGTCATCATAGGCGAAATCGCGAATGTAATACGCTTTGACGGTTTTCAGTACCAGCGGCAGATACTGATTGAATAAGGTCGCAAACGCTTGAGAATCAGTGCGTGCCCGCTGGATCAAACTGAGTTCTTCAGCATTCATAAACCCTCCTTTACGGCGGGCTAAGTCTATGGCGGTAGTGTAGCAGGAAACTATTTTGCTGCCTAGCGAACAGGTGTTAGCAGGTACTTGTGGCAACCTGCACATCGAGCGCATCACTAGACTGATTGCGTTGTTCCGTGTTTTTCTTAGCATATTCACATTTTCATCAAATTTATCTCTTAGAATAGCAATAGTCTAAAATTTCAGAAACGGAGATGACCATGATGGACCAAACGACGACCTCGCCGCAAACGACGCACAAAGCTCGGTCTTTCAGTTTTAGCTGGGCAGGGCTCTTGCCCTTTCTATTACCTATTTTATTGATCGCGATTTGGCAGGTGTCGGTTTCGGCAGGTTGGGTGGACAGTCAGCTGTTACCCTCGCCGCTTGCCGTCATTCAAGACGGAATTGCGCTGTGGCAAACCGGAGAACTGCCGAAGAATATCAGCATTTCACTATACCGCGCCACCACTGGCTTTGTGCTCGGCGGTAGCATCGGCTTTATCCTAGGATTGGCCAATGGCTTATCCATGTTCAGTCGGCGGCTGCTGGATTCCTCGATTCAAATGCTGCGGAACATCCCCCATTTATCCTTGATTCCACTGGTGATTATTCTGCTAGGGATTGGCGAAACCGCCAAAATCTCACTGGTCACCATCGGGGTCATGTTCCCCATCTACATCAACACCTTCCACGGCATCACCAGTGTGGATCCGAATTTGATGGAAATGGGCCACGCTTATGGCCTGTCCAAATGGGAACAGTTCACCAAAATCATTTTCCCTGGGGCGTTGCCAACGATTCTGGTCGGGGTGCGCTATGCCCTGGGGGTCATGTGGACCACCCTGATTGTGGCCGAAACCATTTCGTCGAACTCCGGGATTGGATACATGGCTACCAACGCCCAGGAATTCATGGACATGGCCACGGTGCTGCTCTGTATCGTGATTTACGCTTTACTCGGAAAGTTGTCCGACCTGATTGCTAAAGCCCTAGAAAGTCTCTGCCTCAACTGGCAAAACCAAGGAGGTGCCAGCCGTGAGTAATGCTCTGGTGACGCTCGACCACATTGATAAGCAATACGGCGATAATCACGCGCTGAAAGATGTCAGTTTTGACATTCAGCAAGGCGAATTCGTCGCGTTAGTCGGCATGAGTGGCGGCGGCAAAAGCACGCTGCTGCGCTTGATCGCCCAACTGGAGCAACCTAGCGCCGGCACCATCACTTACAGCCAGCCGAACTTGGTGACGCGAGTGATGTTCCAGGACGGCCGGCTCTTGCCATGGATGACGACGCTTCAAAACGTCTCTTTTAACAGTCACGATGCCAAGGTCAAAGCTCGGGCCCAAGCGACCCTCGACGCTGTGGGGCTGAGTGACTTTGCCGCCCAGTATCCGGCGGCCCTCTCTGGTGGGCAAAAACAGCGGCTGGCCTTGGCGCGCGCGTTAATGGCTGATCCACAACTGCTCCTGCTCGATGAACCGCTTGGCGCTTTGGACGCCTTGACCCGGCGCAATATGCAGGCCTTCATCACGCAAATCTGTGACGAAAAACACCTGACGACGCTGCTTATCACCCATGACGTGGATGAAGCAGCGCGCATGGCCGACCGCGTGATTGTGGTCAAAAGTGGCCGCAATGTGTATGAGACCAAAGGCGCTAAAGGGCAAGATGCCGAAACCGTGGCCCGAGTCGCTGAAGAAGTCCTTGAGGTCATTCTCGCGCCAGAACAGGCGGTGACCGCTCGTGCCTGAAACGACCAAGAAGAAGAAACGGCCTTATCTACATGAAGTCGACTTAATGCGAATCATTTTCATCTTCGGGGTGCTGCTTAACCACACCACCACTGCTTTTTCCCAGTCGATGGCTGATGCCGCTGGGGCGCCGCACATGACGCTTTTGGCCACGCATTTGCTGATTCACTTCACCCGGATGGGCTTCATGTTCATGACCGGGCTGGTGTTGACCTTGAACTACTATCATCGCAATGATTGGCCCACCTTCTTCAAAAAACGCTTTGCCGGCTCCGGCTGGCCCTATGTGCTGTGGAACATCATCTTACTGACGGCGTCTTGCCTCTTGGCGATTGCCCCGTTCACCTGGGCTAATTATTGGCCGACGTTAACCTCTGCGTTGCTACACGGCGATCAGTTCTATCTGTACTACATTGTGGTCACCTTGCAGTTGTATGTGCTGTTTCCGTTCATGGTGAAACTCTTCCAAAAAGTATCGAACCACAATTTGATTTTACTGGTCAGCTTTCTCGTCCAGCTGGCAGTGGTGTTCTTCATCAAGTATGACTATCAATTCATGGATCGCTCCAACCTGACCTGGTGGGTGCGGTCTTACGGGGTCAATGTCTTCACCTACCAGTTCTACTTCATCTTTGGTGAATACACGTCGCTCCACTACCAGCAGATGGTTCAAGGCATTCGCAAGCACGCCCGCGCTTTGATTACAGCGACTTTGCTGCTGAGTGTCGGCACCGTGCCGTACTACTTCTGGAACCGCAATGTGCTCGGCTTTGCTCACAGCTATGCGGTATCCCCGCACCAGCCTTACATGTTTGTGTATGACGTGCTGATGATTCTGACCATTTTCTGGATTGGGCTGAAATACTCGGACTGGCGCCAGCATGGCATGCCGGCGCGGCTGGATCAATGGGTGAAAAATGGCGCCAAGGTGTCCTTCGGGATTTACCTTGATCAAACCATCGGCCTGACCCTGTTGCGCTGGATTTTGGCGCAAACTCATTTGTCGGATTGGGGCTATTTCGCCGCTATTCCACTCGGGTACGTCTTCGTGCTGGCCGTGTCCTTCGGCATTGCCTGTTTCTGCTACAAGGTGCCGCCGTTTGGCATTTTGATTGGTCGGCCGCAATGGCACTTGTTAAAACATAATCGTCAACCTAAAGGAGCTTTGCTTAATGACACCGCTAAATAAACACCTGACTCAGCAAAATCAATCGCATCAGGACCAACCCATGGTCAAAGACATCGCCTTAGACCGCTGGTTCACTGGCGCGGATTTAGACCAAGACATTGAAGCTTTGAAAGCAGGCTGGCAAGAGGCTGGCTTAGGCCGCGGCGATGTTTTGATGGTGTGTCTGCCAAATTCTGCCGCGTTTATCCCGATTGACCAAGCCGCTTGGCAAGTCGGGATTGCCGTCCATCCAGTTTCCCCCACCAGCCCGGCCAGTGAGCTGCTGGCTGACCGCGATGAGCATCACTATGCCGCCATGCTGCTTCTACCAGAGATGGCCGCTCAGGTCCGGCGTGACGGCTTCACCCAGCAAGCGGTGACGCTGGCCACCCTGCCGACTGCCACGCTGGTGGTCGCACCAGCTGACCGCGGCCCGGCCCAAGCCGGCCCAGTGACCGAAAACGACCTGGCGCTGATTTTAGCTACCAGTGGCACCACTGGCAAGCCCAAGCGCGTCGGTCTGTCGCAGCGTTTGATTTTCAACGCTGCCACGCATGACGCTCAGAGCAACGACATGCATGAAGACTCGGTGGCGTTGATTACCATGCCCATGTTTCATATCAACGCGCAGGTGATGGTCGCCTTGGCGATGCGCATGGCTGGTGGTAAGCTCGTGATTGCGCCGAAGTTCTCGGCTTCTCGTTTCTGGAATTGGGTGGCCGATAACGGGGTCAACTGGACGTCGGTGGTGCCGACGATTGTGGGCATTCTGCTGCTCAACGAAACCGCCAATCAAGTCTACCATCAGCGTCGCACCGAGATTAATTTGATGTTCACCCGGTGCAGCTCGTTTGCCCTGCCGGAAGATCAGCTCCGCACTTTCCAGAATCGCTTCAACACCCATGTGATTGAAGGCTACGGCATGACGGAATCTGCCAGCCAGTGCACGATTAACCCACTGGAAGCGCCGAAGATTGGCTCTGCGGGCAAGCCTTTCGGCACCAAAGTCAAAATCCGCCAGCAAGATGGCACTTTAACCACTGCGCCTTCTGTGCTGGGTGAAATTGTCATTGCCGGCGACCATGTCATCGATCAGTACATGGATCCGCACGAAGGGGCCTTTGCTGATGGCTGGTTTTTAACTGGCGATTTGGGCTACTTTGATGAAGATGGCTATCTCTTTGTTAAAGGCCGCGCCAAGGAAATCATTTCCCGCGGCGGCGAAAAAGTGGCGCCGGCTCATGTCGAAAACGTGCTCGACGAACTACCTTTCATCGCGCAGTTGTGCGTGATTGGGCTGCCTGATCCACTCTACGGCGAAGAAGTCACAGCCGCGATTATTTCCACCACACCTGGTGAAAACGAGGAGGAGCAGCGCCAAACCGTGCTTGAATACGGCCGCGCCCACCTGGCGAAGTACGAAGCGCCCACCAAGGTGATGTTCTTGGATGAATTTCCGCGCAATCAAACCGGCAAAGTCTTGCGGCCCATGCTCAAGCAATGGCTGAAGGAGGGCGACCATGTCACACAAACCGCGCTTTAAAATCGCTTTGCTGCTTCTGGCACTAGTTGCCTGGCTGGCGGTCGCAGTATACGGCTACACCCAAACGATTACCTCCACTAGTAGCGACGGCAAGAAACTGACCCGGGTGGTGGTCGGGTACCAAAAAGCCGATCCAGCGGATATTTCCCGCCAGCGCGGCGAGCTCGCCAAGAAGATGAAGGCCAAAGGTTACAAGGTCGTCTTCAAGGAATTCCAAAGCGGCGCTGCCTTGATGACTGCGCTGAAATCCGGCAACATTGACTATGCCCGGTTAGGCGATACCCCACCGGTGGTTAACCAAGCCAGTGGGTTGGATCTGGTCTACATCGGCGCCGGCGCCTCGAAAGAATACGGGACTGGCGTGCTGGTCGGCAAAAATTCAGGCATCACCTCAATCAAACAACTCAAAGGTAAGCGCATTGCCTACGCCAAAGGCACTGCCGCCGAATTTACCATCATTCAGGTGCTCGCCAAAGCTGGTTTAACCACCAAAGACGTGACGCTGGTTAACATGGACCAAGGTGCCGCCAGTGTCGCTTTTGCCAAAGGTAACGTCGATGCCTGGGTCACTTGGGACCCGTACACCGCCACCGCCCAGGTCCAGCAGGATGCTAAGCTGCTGACCAATGCCAAGGGCCTGGCCATGAACCGGGACTTCGTGGTGGCGACGCGCAAGTATGCGAAGAACCACACCAAAGTCTCCAGCTTGTTGATTAAGTACATGGGTCAAGATATGACTTGGGCGACCAAACACCCCACTGAACTGATCGATATGCTAAGCAAAACGCTAAAACTGTCGAAGAAGATTATGAAGCTCACTGTGGAGCGCCGCACCTTCTCGATGGCGCCAGTCACCGATGCGATTGTTGCCGAGCAGCAAAAAATCGCCGATGTCTTTTATGAACAAGGCATCATCACCAAGAAAATTGACATCACTGACGCGCTGCTTGATTCGAAGTGACGTCTGCCAAATAAAAAATGACCAACCAAGATTTTACTTTGGCTGATCATTTTTTATTGATCTTGATCTGGATGCCGCGTGAGCTTGCGCCGCGCTTTATCCAACTTGCGCAGCTGTTCACTGCTCCAAGGGGTGTTGCGCTTGCTTTCCCGCATGATGAACGGGTCAGTGGAATGGGTGAACTCGCGGTTCGACCGCGCAATTTCGCCATGGAACTCGCGTGAGGAAATCCGCAGTGCCCCGCGCGAAAACACCGTCCACTGTTCCGCCTGATCAGAAGTGACCACGGTGAGCTGCACCAGCGGCGTATTCAGATCATTGGCTAGGCGCTCGATGTAGCTATCGGCGGTTTCATCCTGCTGCGTGAACACCACTTTGAACTGCCACTTATCATAGCTTTCGCCGATGCCGGGCACATACATCGCATCAAACACCACAATAATTTCGGCGTCTTCATGCGCCCGGTACTCGGCAATTTCGTCTAGCAGTTGATCGCGAGCGGCGTCAAAATGACCGGTGGCTTTGAGCTTGGCCAATTCCGGCCAATTACCAATCACATTGTAGCCATCCACAATCAACAAATGCCGGCGCATTTATTTGCCTCCGCGGCTGGTAAAGCCTTGATACATCAAGATGCCGGCAGCGACACTGGCATTGAGGCTTTGCACGTGACCCACCATTGGAATGGTCAAAGTGGCATCCATCAATTTGGCAATCCCAGGGGAAATGCCTTTACCTTCGTTGCCAATCACCAGGGCGATACTGCCGGTGGCATTCCACTGGCGGAAGTCCTGGCCATCCATAGCGGTGCCAAAGATCCAGACCCCTTTATCCTTGAGCTGCTTGATGGTTTGGGCCAAATTCGTCACCCGCGCCACCGGGACATGCTCAATGGCCCCAGTTGAGACCTTCGCCACGGTGCTGGTCAAACCAACCGCGCGGTGTTTGGGAATGATAATCCCATCCACGCCAATCGCATCAGCTGTCCGTAAAATTGAGCCGAGGTTTTGCGGGTCTTCTAAGTTATCCAAAATCACAAAGAACGGGTCGTGGCCTTCGGCATGCGCGAACAGCTCATCCAAGGTGGCATAGGCGTAAGGCGTCATCGCCACCATCACGCCTTGGTGATTGCCACCATCGGTCAACAGATCCAGCTTGGTCTTCGGCACCTGGCTAACCAGGATTTTTTGCTTCTTCGCCTTATCGACAATCGCCCGCACCGGATCGCTATTCAGGCCGTTTTGGACGAACAGCTTGTTGATGGTTTTGGCGCTCCCATTTTTCAGCGCTTCGGCCACAGCATGGCGGCCGAAGACGAATTCATCCTCGTGCGCTTGATCCTTGGGCTGACTGCGATGGGCTTCACTTGGTCTTGAATTGGCCATGGCCTGTCCCTCCTTCTTCGACAAATGCAATGCACCAGGCAGCGAGCTCATCAATGCGCGCCGTTTGCGCGGTTAACTTCAGATAACCAAACAACGCTTCGAACCCGGTGGAAATGCGGTACGTCACCACATCGGTATGTTTCGCGTGCGTGTAGCTTTTGGCGTTACGCCCGCGTTTGAAATAGTCCCATTCTTCCTCAGACAGCAGATTTTGGGCTTCCATTTCGCCAATCAGCGCCGCTTGGGCCTTGGCCGACACGAAACTTTTCGCCGCTTTTTGCAGCTGACTGGGCCGCACTAACCCGCGGTCCAACAGGTGCTCGCGCACGTAAACTTCATACACGGCATCCCCCAGGTACGCCAGGGCAATGCCATTCAATTGTTTTGCGTCAGCTGTCATTTGCGGCGCCACCTCGTTCCTTGTGCGGTATCATCCAGTAAAATTCCTTTGGCCTGCAAGTCGTCGCGAATCTGGTCACTCAAGGCAAAATCCTTGGCGGCCCGGGCGGCATTGCGCTTTTCAATCAAGGCTTCGACGTCGGCATCCAGCAGCTCGGCTTGGAACTGCACGCCGAAAATCGCCAGCCACTGCGCCTGCACATCGAGTAGCGCCTGCAGGGTGTCTGCGTAAACCGTATCGGCGCCGGCGACTTCATTCATCAGCTTGGCCAAATCGTAAACCACGGCCAGGCCATTTTGCACGTTAATGTCGTCATCCATGGCGGCGATAAAGGCGCCTTTCAGACTGGCCAACTGAGCCGTCACCTCTGCACTGCTGCCAGGTTGGGCGCCTTGCTGCCGGTAGGCCACGGCCTCGCGGGCAATTTTCAACCGTTCGAGGTTGCGGGCGGCTTCCTTGAGGCCGGCTTCAGAATAGCGAATCGGCCGGCGGTACTGGGTGCTGGCCATCAAAAAGCGCAGCGTTTGAGGATCAACAGTTTTGACAATGTCATGCACCGTGATGAAATTACCCAGCGACTTGCTCATTTTTTCGTCGGCTTCCCCGATGGTCACAAAGCCATTGTGCATCCAGTAGTTGACAAATTTCTTACCGGTAGCGGCTTCGCTCTGAGCGATTTCGTTTTCGTGGTGCGGGAACTCGAGGTCCTGGCCGCCGCCATGAATATCGATGGTATCGCCTAGCAGGGTGGTACTCATCACGGAACATTCAATGTGCCAGCCTGGCCGGCCTTGGCCCCAAGGCGAATCCCAGGCAATTTCGCCGGGTTTGGCCGCTTTCCACAAGGCAAAATCAATCGGATCTTCCTTACGGGCGGTTTCGGCATCGGCCACATGCTGGGAGGCGCCTTGCTCCAGTTCGTCGACGTTTTTGTTAGCCAACTCGCCGTAGTGCTTGAACTTGCGGGCGCGATAATAGACATCGCCTTCGGATTCATAGGCATAGCCCTTGGCCATCAGCCGTTCAACGAAGCTAATGATTTCCGGAATCATTTGACTGGCGCGAGGATGCGCCGTGGCTGGTTCGATATTTAGCTTGCCGGTGTCGGCCATGAACGCATCAATGAAGCGCTGTGCTAAGTCAAGCGGCGCCTCGCCGGTTTCATGCGCAGCGTTGATGATTTTATCGTCAACATCGGTGAAGTTTGAGACATAATTCACCTTGTAGCCGCGATACTCGAAGTACCGGCGGATGGTATCAAAGGCAATCGCCGAGCGGGCGTTGCCAATGTGAATATAGTTGTACACCGTGGGGCCACAGACATACATACTGATTTCCCCTGGTTTGATCGGTGTGAATGGTTCTTTTTGCCGCGTGAGCGTGTTATATAGTTGCAGCATTCTGTCGCCCCCTATGTCTCTTGTATCATACTCGAAAACCCGCGTCGTTGCTAGTTGCGCCCTTTAATCCGCGGCCAGGGCTTCAAGGAAAATTGCCCCGTATTTGTCGACTTTGACCTGGCCCACGCCTTTGACATTGAGCATCTGGGCTTCGGTTTGCGGCCGCAGCAGGCACAACTGCCGCAGCGTTTCGTCAGAGAAAATCACATACGGCGGCACGCCTTGCTTCTGCGCTAAGTCATAGCGCAAACTGCGCAGCTGCTGGAACAGCTCGTCGTCCACTGGCAGCGACTGGCGCGCCTTGACGGCTTGCTTACGCATCACTTGCGCCTCGCCGCGCAGCACCTGCGCGCCCAGTTCCGTCAGCCCCAGGGTCGGATACTGCCCGCCTTGAGGCATCAGGTAGCCATCAGCCGTCAGAAAGTCGATAAAGCCGCTGATGTCTTTTTTACGCCAGCTACTTAACAAGCCGTAAGTGGACAACTGCTCCAGCCCCAGTTGCGTCAAGCGCCGACTTTTGGAGCCTGCCAGCACATCAGCAATCAGGCCCTTGCCGTAGCGGCCATGCATCCGCACCACGCAGGACAGTGCCTTTTGCGCATCCAGCGTCACATCCACGGCTTCGCGGTCGTCTCGGCAATTCGAGCACTGGCCGCAGGGTTGTGAAGCCTGCCCGAAATACTGCAGGATGAATTGCTGGAGACAATCGCCGGTGTTGGCGTATTGATTCATCACCTGCAACTTGCGGTATTCATTTTGCTTGTAAGCGTCATCGCCTTCGCTTTGATCAATAAAGAACCGGCGAATCTGCAAATCAGCTGGGGCAAACAACAAAATCGCCTCACTGGGCAACCCGTCCCGCCCGGCGCGGCCGGCTTCTTGATAATAAGACTCGAGGTCGCCTGGCACCTGAGCGTGAATGACAAAGCGCACGTTACTTTTGTCGATTCCCATTCCGAAAGCGTTGGTCGCCACCATCACCGGCTTGCGATCAAAGAGAAAGTCTTCCTGATTGGCCGTGCGTTCCTGCTCGGACAACCCCGCATGATACTTGGTCACGGCAATACCTTGGCGTTCCAGTAGCAAATAAAGCCGCTCAACTTCTTTGCGGGTAGCACAGTAGACAATGCCACTTTGCGTTTGGTTGAGCTTCAAATAGTCGAGCAAAAAGGCATCCTTGTCCTGGTCCTTGACCACTTGAAAGCTCAGATTTGGTCGGGCAAAGCCAGTGTTGATCATCCCCGCTTCGGGAATGTTCAGCCGCTGACCAATATCCAGCGCCACTCGCGTCGTCGCCGTGGCGGTTAATGCAATAACCGTCGGGTGCGACGGCAGGGCTGCGGCAATGGTTTGCAGCTGCAGATAGCTCGGTCGAAAATCATGGCCCCACTGGGAAATACAGTGTGCTTCGTCTACCGCTAGCAAGTCAATCTGCAGGCTCGCCAGATCCTGCTGAAAATCCGGCATCTCTAGCCGCTCAGGTGCGACATACAGCAGCTTTACCTCACCACGCGCCGCCATCTCCAGCCGGTGCTGGGCCTCTGGATATGCCACGGTGCTGTTGATGTAAGTGGCAGGAATGGCATTTTCATTGAGGGCATCGACCTGATCCTTCATCAAGGCAATCAAAGGCGACACCACCACCGTCAGGCCGCTTTGCAGCAGGGCTGGCACCTGATAGCACAGCGATTTCCCGCCGCCAGTGGGCATGATGACCAGCGTGTTCTCGTGCGCCAGCACGCGCTTAATGGCTGCGTCCTGCCCCGGCCGAAACTCATCGTAGCCGAATTTCTCTTTCAAAATACTCTGCGCCGCACTGGCCATCGTTTCTCCCCCGTTTCGTATTAGACTATTCTACCCGCCAAATGAAGTTGTGTAAAACCGGCTGTGGAGGTTGGCGCTTCTAGCTCGACGAATAGCCTAGCGTCATGCATTGAAGCCGTTCTTTGGCTTCGAGGCATGATGCGTAGCTGCTACCGCATGTCAGCCTGTACGCTATGCGCTACAGGCTGATCAAGTCGCTCGCGCGTTGCCAACCGCAGCGCAACTAAAACCGGCAAGTAAAAGGCTGTGAAGTGAGGCCGCACTTAGCCGGATGATTAGCCTTTCTGCCGCATGTCAGCCTGAAGCATTACCGCCGTTCTTTGGCGGTGAGGCTTCGGGCGTAGCTACATGCTCGGGCGTTGGCCTCACGCAGCGCAACTACAGACAACAGGCAAAGGCAGTTTTAACTCGAAAAATAGTTTCTTGTTTATCCTTTGCGTATTCCAACCGTCACTCCATCCCGTTTTGGTCCAGACCGCCGGGATTATATTGTTATTTAATTAATTAATACCCACAAAATAAAGGCGTTCACACTTGTGAAAAAATTAAAAAAGATATTATAAAACGCTTCCATCAATCATTTCCCGGTGCTATACTCACCCTGAGCAAGGAGGAGTATAGACCAATGACAGTGCACTAGCCATTATTGGCTCGAGAGGAGTACATGGGTTATGAAGAAATGGGCAAATCTTTTGGTCACCACGTTGAGTACCGCTGGACTGCTGCTGGGGAGTAGCGGCTTCAGCGCCACCACGGTTCACGCCGCGACGGCTGACAACACGCTGACTGACGCAGACATCAACGCGTACATCAGCCGGATGACCTTGGAAGAAAAAGTTGGGCAAATGTTTATCTCGCGCACCCCGCAGGACAACCAGCAGGTGCGCCAAGACGTCGCCAAATATCACCTGGGTGGGTTGATTGTTTACGGCGCCGATTTCACCAGTGTTAAAGACGCAGCAGCGTTTAAGACCAAAATGCAGAGTTTCCAAGATGCTGCTGATCTGCCGCTGCTGGTCGGTATTGACCAGGAAGGCGGCAAGGTTTCACGGCTGAGTGATAATCCAGTCGTGTCCGATTATCGCGCCTTCCCTTCGCCGCAGCAGGCGTATGCTGAAGGCGGCATGCCAGAAGTGTTGAAAGAGGCCACCGATGTCGGTGCAATGCTACGTGACCTTGGCGTTAACTGGAACTTCGCCCCTGATGCAGACACCACCAGCGACAAGGATGCCTTCATCTACGCCCGCTCATTTGGCCAGGACTACGCGACCACAGCGGACTACATCAAGCAAGTCGTTCCGGCTTGGCAGCAAAATGTTGCGGCGACGTTGAAACACTTCCCAGGTTACGGTGCGGCCATCGACACGCATACGGATTTTGCTGTGGTTGATCGCACCAAGGAACAATTTGAACAAGAGGACCTGCTGCCGTTCAAAGCCGGGATTGAAGCCGGCGTTGATTCCATTATGATTGCTCATATTGTGATGAAGGCTGTTGATCCTGACTATCCTTCCTCCCTATCGCGGAAGGTCGTTCAAGGTTTGCTGCGCGAAGAACTTGGCTTCCAAGGTGTGATTATCACCGACGGCCTGGGTATGGGCGCCATCACCAAGTTTGCTCAGGAACATAATGACGTTGCTGTCGACGTGCTAGCTGCCGAAGCTGGTAACGACGGCATCATGAATAATGATTACGCGAAAGCCATTCCGGCCCTGCTTGATGCCGTTAAAGCGGGCAACTTGTCAGAAAGCGAAATCGACCAGCACGTGTTCCGGCTCCTTAGCTTGAAGCGCAAACTGGGCCTGATTACCAAAGGCGATTTGGCCAAAAAAGAAATTACCTCTGACAAAGTGACTTACGACCAAGACGCTAAAGTCGCTCGCATCACTGGTACCGTCGTCGATCCAGACCTGTCAACAGGCGAACCCATTTATGCCAAGTCTGTGGACGGCGCACCTTTAGCGGAAACCGTGATTGGCGCCGGTGGTAAGTACGAAATCGACGTCCCGCTGACGGATGCCAAGCAAGCTGTTGTGCTGAGCACTGGGATGACCGATATCGCACCACTGTCTTTGACCATCGATGCCTTGGCTAAAGCAGAAACACCGGTTGAAACCACCCCGACACCAACCGACACCGGCAAGCAAGCTGCTAAAGATAACCAAGGCAAGCCGCAGCCAAAACCTGTGAAGACCCCGGCCAAGTCAGCCAAGAATACAGGCCATAAGGTCGTTGCAACCGCGGCAAAGAAGACCACCAAGGCCAGTCTACCACGGACTGGCGACGCGAAAGAGGCAGCTTTGGCTGGACTGGGTTTCATGGCCATTATTGCGGCATTGGGCGGGGCGTTCCTGCTCAAGAGACACGCGGCTTAATCAAGTCGTTCCTTCAAGCTCAATGATTCGTATCATTAGAAAAGGCCAACGCCTTAAAGACGTTGACCTTTTTTGTCCAATTGGATTAATGTTTCGCCGCTTCACGCTGAAGAATATCTGAGATAATCCCCTGCAAACTAATCGCCGCCATTTGCGCTTCGGCCGCTTGTTGCACCTGCGCGTAAGCCACATTCAAGCTCGCTTGGATATTACCGCCAACGATACATTGCGGGTTGGTTTTCTCATCAATATGCAGCAGCTCCTTGTTGCCCTCCAAAGCCTGGTAGACATCCAGCAGCGAAATCTCTGCCGCTGGTCGGGCCAGCGCCGGCGCGGCGGCCCCAGGCTGACTCGTCAGCAGGCCGGCCTTAACCAGCTGGGCCATCAGCCGGCGCACCAAGCTCGGATTGGCTTCGATACTGGCGGCGATGGCACCACTGGAGAGATCGGCGTCTTGGTAAATATCGACATAGGCCAAAATGTGCACCCCGTCGCTGAGCTTATGCGAGTATTTCATCAATTTACCCTCGCAGGACTGCCTGAATCGCGTCAGCCAGCGGGGTCAATTCATGGCCCAGCACGGCGGACAGCGTATCACCATCTGGCGTCAACTGGCCGTCGCGGATCGATTGCTGAATGCCAGACAACGCAGCAACCGCACCAGCTGGCAGGCCTGCCGCCTCCAGCCCTTGTTTGTATGTCGCAACATCGAGCGCCTGCGCCGTTGCCCCATCAATGGCCGCCGCCAAGTCAGCATAGGTCCGCGCTGGGCCGGACAATTCATAAACGGCCTTTGGCGCATCGGCCACCAAAATCTTGGCCGCCGCTTCGGCGTATTCCCGTTCCAAGGCCCAGCCAACCTGGCCAGCGCCCGCCGCGTAAACCAGGGGCTTCCCAGCAGCCGCCTTCTTCAAGCCGTTTGCTTCATTTTCCAAGTACCAGTTATTGCGCAAAAAGGCATACGTTAAACCCGAATCCTTCAGTGCCTGCTCAGTTGCTTGATGATCCGCCGCCAGTGGGGCCTTCGACTGATCCGCATGGGGAAAACTGGTGTAGGCAACAAAGCCGACTTGCGCCGCCTTAGCCGCATTAATCAGATTCTGATGCTGCTGAATCCGTGATATCTTGCCACCTGGCAGCGACGAAATAAATAGCAACCGATCCACGCCTTGCAGTGAAGCCGTCAACTGGTCCTGATCCGTGTAGTCACCAGGCCGCACCGTCACGCCAGCTGGCATTAAGCCCTTCGCCTTGTCGACATTGCGGGCCAACGCTACCACATTCTCAGCCCCGACTAACGCCACCAATTGTTTGACCGCGGTTTGGCCAAAGTGACCGGTCGCAGCTGTTAAAGCATATGTTGTCATAAAAAGCGCTCCCTTCGTCCTGTGACAATATAAGTAACTTGCAACATTTATTGTAACAGGATTGGTGTGAAGTAGCAAGGATGAATTGAAACAATTTCCATCGAACCAAGGCACTGCTATTTCCCGGGCAATACTCAAAACAGCCACCCCCGTTAGGAGTGGCTGTTGAGGTAACATCTTACTTCTGCAAAGCTTGCAGCACGTAATCGATGTTGGCTAAGACTTTTTCGCGACCCATCAGTTCGATGGTTTCGGCCAGTTGTGGGCCGTGCATCTCACGGGTGGTGGCGATACGAATTGGCATGTAGAGCTTGCGGCCCTTCACGCCGGTTTCAAGCCGGGTGTGGTAAACCGCCTGGTTGATGAAGTAAGCCGAGAAGGTATCCAAAGCGCGCAGCTTGGTGGCCACGTTTTGGATCACTGGCAAAGCGTTGTCGTCAGCTAATTCCTTCAGCGCAGCTTCATCCAAAGCCTTAGGCGCTTCGAAGAAAATGCTGGACAGCTCGGTGATTTGGCCGGTGTAACTCATCTGCGGGATATACAGGCTAATCAGTTGCCGCGCCCATTCCAAAGTCTTTGGATCTGGATCCTTTGGCAATCGGCCGGATTCGATCAGGTTCTCGCTGGCCAAGGCGGTCAGTTCGTTCGGATCGGTCTTCTTAATGTACTGGTTGTTGACCCATTCCAGCTTCTTCTTATCGAAGCGCGCCGGGCTCTTGGACAGGCGGGTTTCATCAAAGAGCTTGATGAAGTCCTTCTTGGAGAAGATTTCGTCTTCCCCTTTTGGTGACCAACCCAGCAAGGTGATGAAGTTGAACATGGCTTCTGGCAGGTAGCCCAGTTCGCGATACTGTTCGATGAACTGCAAAACAGATTCGTCACGCTTTGACAGCTTCTTGCCAGTCTCGCCATTGATGATCAAGGTCATGTGGCCAAACACCGGTGGTTCCCAGCCCAGCGCTTCGTAAATCGCGATTTGCTTAGGCGTGTTAGCGATGTGGTCATCCCCACGCAGCACATGGGTGATTTCCATCAAATGGTCATCAACCACCACCGCAAAGTTATAGGTTGGCATGCCATCACGTTTCATGATGACAAAGTCGCCACCGATGGTTTTACCTTCGATGGAAATGTCGCCTTTGACGATATCATTCCATTCGTAGGTCTTGTCCGTTGGAATGTGGAAGCGAATGACCGGCTGTAGGCCTTGCGCCTTAGCAGCGGCAATTTTAGCCTGTTTCTCGGCTTCGGTCATGCCTTCGTATTCGTAGACATAATGCGGCATTTCGTGATTGGCCTTTTGGGCTTCACGATCGGCTTCCAATTCGGCTTCGGTTTTGTAGGATTCATAAGCTTGGCCTTTATCCATCAGTTCCTGGATATAGCGTTCATAGATGTCCTTGCGTTCAGATTGCCGGTAAGGGCCAAAGTCGCCGCCTTTATCAGGGCCTTCATCCCAGTCGATCCCCAGCCAGTGCAGGTTTTCGATCTGACTCTTTTCCCCGTCTGCAATGTTGCGCTTGGTGTCTGTGTCTTCGATCCGCAGCACCATTGTCCCGTTGTTATGCCGGGCAAACAAATAGTTGAACAGCGCCGTCCGCGCGTTCCCGATGTGTAAATGTCCGGTTGGACTCGGTGCGTAACGCACCCGAATTGGTCGATCTGTCAATGCACGATGCCTCCATAATTTTGTTCCCCAAACTGGGGCGTGCACCAAATAAAGCGCAGTGCACTTGCATTGACAGTGTACCACAAGGGGCGGCTCCAAACACGCCCGGTTGCGAGTTTTCATTGCGGCACCGGCGCCGTTTTTCTGCAAAAAAAGCCGTCAGCGACAATGCGCTGGCGACTCGGTCGGCGAGGCGGCGAGCGCCTCGGCCTTACTTTTTCTTTTTAGTGTTCTTCGGTTCTGACGCCTCTGGTTTGGCATCCTTGCCGGCTTCATCACGCAAGGACTGCTGCTGATGGGCAGGCTTGGCGAAAATCATCCGGCCGGCTGCGGTTTGGATGGCAGAGGTCACAATGACGTTCAGGGGCTTGTTCATGTAGAACTGGCCATCTTCGACCACGACCATCGTGCCGTCTTCCATGTAGGCGACGCCTTGCTGACGCTCAGTCCCTGACTTGATCACCGTGACGGTCATCGGCTCGCCTGGAATGAGATCCGGCTTCAAGGCATTGGCCAGCTCGTTGATGTTGAGCACGGGCACGTTTTGGAACTGGGCCACTTTGTTGAGGTTGTAGTCATTGGTCACCACAATCCCATCCAGCATTTTGGCCAGTTTCAGCAGCTTGCTGTCCACTTCAGTCATGTCCTCGAAATCGCCGTCATACATTTCCACGTTGATTTCGTCATCAGCCTTCATCTGGTTGATGATATCCAGCCCGCGGCGGCCGCGGCCGCGCTTCAAGGCGTCTGCCGAGTCGGAAATCAGCTGCAACTCATGCACCACGAAGGTTGGCACGAGCAACGTGCCTTCCAAAAAGCCAGTTTTGGCAATCGCCTGCACGCGGCCGTCAATGATTACACTGGTATCGAGCAACTTGTACTTGCGGAAGTTGTCCCCCACCCGGCGATCAAGCAGCGCCGCGTTGTCATCCTCTTTTTTATCACGATCGCGGTCACGATTACGCTGGCCGAAGAGCTTGCGCCATTCGTCGCGCCGCGTGGTCCCCAGCCGAAAGCCGAAGTAACCAAGCAACATCATCAATACCAGCGGCAACAGCACGCCCCATGGCCCGGGGAGATTATAAAAGAGAATTGAAATAATGGCAGCTAACACCAGGCCAACAATTGTGCCTAACACACCAAACAACAGGAACGATGCCGATTTCGTGCTGAGATATTTTTCTGCTTGATCGAGTTTGCGAATAATCCAACCAGACGCGACTTCAGAAATGGCCAAGAACACCACGGCGCCGATCAAACCGTCGACAATCGCGTTGTTCAACCACGCGATGCTGTCCAGATGCAAGAGCATCCACAAAAACGGCAGCGTGTTGACGCCAACGCCGACGCCGACTAACCCAAACACGATTGCAATCACACGTTTTCTCATTTCGTTCCTCCTTTCTGATTGAATACGACTTGCAGCGCCTCACTGACGCTGGCAACACCAATCACTTTAATTTTATCACGGGAAGCGAAGCCCTGCAGGTTATTCTTAGGGACAAAAATGCGTTTAAAGCCCAATTTTGCCGCTTCTTTGATGCGATCCTCAATCCGATTGACCCGGCGCACCTCGCCAGTCAAGCCAATTTCGCCGACAAAACAGTCCGTCGGGGCGATTTCAGTATCGCGATACGAGCTGGCAATCGCCATCGCCATCGCCAAATCGATTGCCGGTTCATCCAGCCGCACCCCACCAGTCGCCTTCAGGTAAGCGTCCTGGTTTTGGAGCATCAAGTTGGCACGCTTTTCCAGCACGGCGATAATCAGGCTGACGCGGTTATGGTCCAAGCCGCTAGACGTGCGCTTGGCGTTACCGTACATGGTCGGCGTCATCAAGGCCTGCAGTTCAACCAAAATCGGCCGCGTGCCTTCCATTGACACCACCACCGCTGAACCGGTGGCACCGGCGAGCCGCTCCTCCAGAAAGAGCTCAGAGGGATTAGCCACTTCAGCCAAGCCGTTTTGGTGCATCTCGAAGATGCCAATTTCATTGGTGGAGCCGAAGCGGTTTTTCACCGATCGCAGCATGCGGTACGTGTGGTGCATGTCACCTTCAAAGTACAGCACCGTGTCCACCATGTGCTCCAAAATCTTCGGCCCCGCGATGGCGCCTTCCTTGGTGACATGGCCCACAATGAAAATTGTAATCTGGTTAGTTTTGGCAATCCGCATCAGCTCCGCGGTGACTTCGCGGATTTGACTCACCGATCCCACTGCTGAATTCATATCCGGCACGTTCATGGTCTGCACCGAGTCGATAATGACATAATCTGGCGCCATGTCATCGATGGCGGCAGTGATGCTGGGCATATCCGTTTCCGGATACAGGTACATCCCCGAATCACCCACACCCAAGCGCATCGCACGCAGCTTGATCTGACTGGCACTTTCTTCCCCGGACACATACAGGACCTTCGCCCCGCCGCGGGCCAGGTAACCTGACACCTGCGTCAGCAGCGTCGACTTGCCAATCCCCGGATCGCCGCCAATCAGAATCAAAGAGCCTGGCACAATGCCGCCGCCAAGCACGCGGTTCAGCTCATTGAGTTCGGTGGCGACGCGCGGCTCTTTTTTGAGCGACACCTCATTGAGCCGCTGCGGCGTGATTTTGGTGCCGCCGCTGGTTTTGCGCGGCGCCGCCGTCTTCACTGGCGCTTCGGTTTCTTCCACCAGCGAATTCCACGCCCCACAGTTCGGGCAGCGGCCGAGGAAGGTGGCCGAGATGTAGCCACAATTTTGACAAACATATTTGGTTCTAGCCTTGGCCATCTACTCGCTTCCTTTGCTATTACTTCCCAGTGGAGCCAAACCCGGCTGTGCGGACATTCTCGTTCCCAGTGTCGCCATCGGCCAGCAGATACGGCATGAAGATGCCTTGGCCGATGCGTTCACCTTGCTCAATCACCACATCCCGCGGCGAGAAGTTGAGCATTTGGATAAAGATTTCGCCTTCGTTGCTGGTGTTGTTGTAATAATCCGCGTCGATCACGCCAATCCCGTTCGGAATCACCAACCCACGCTTCAACGGGTTGCTGGAGCGATTGGCCAAAATCAGCACCTCATTCGGCTGCATGTAGGCCTTCACCCCAGTCGGGACCAACAGCGGCTTCAGGATCTTAGTGGCCCGGGTGAAGTCCTGTTCGGTCAGCGGGTGCTCGTTTTTGATCAGGCGGAACAGACGAATGAAGTCATAGCGCCAAATACTCTTGAGGACAAAATCCTCCCGGGCAAAAAAGTCATACCCAGCGGCATTTTTGGTTTGCCGTTCCGGGAGCTTCACCCCCTGATTTTCAAACGCCGAAACAATTTCAAAGCCGCGACTACGCATCGTGTCTCCTCCTTAATGGTATACGTCACATTCTACCACGAGCCGCCCCGCTTTTTGCGGCTGTCAGCGCTTTCTTGAACTAACCTTTTCAAATTGTTACCATATAATCAAAGAAGACTCGCCTAACCGAGCCAAAAGGGGGAAATTATGATGACCTTTCAACATGAAACCGGCCGTTACTTCTTAAATGACGATACCGGGAAACTGATTGCGGAAGTGACCTTCCAGCCCATCGATGATGGTCAGAATTACGTCATCGACCACACCTACGTTGACCCGATTTTGCGCGGCCAGGGCATCGCCGGCAAGCTGGTGAAAGCCGTGGTCGATCAAGCCCGCGTGGAAGGCAAGAAGATCGAGCCGCTGTGCTCCTTTGCGCTACATGAATTCGAGACGAAACCGGAGTACGCGGAGATGCGGCGACAAGTACCGACAGAATAGGCGGCTGTTGGCGTCAGCAACAAACAGTCAGTGTAAACGAAAAGCCGATCAACTTGATTGCCAAGTTGGTCGGCTCTTTTTGACGCGTTATGTTCGTTCTCTTTAACCGGCAATCGGTGTCGCCGCAATGGTCCAAGTAATCGTCGAAGTATAATTACCCAACTTGATCTGCGGATACGGCTGCATCCCCAGCTTCAGATTGGTGATCGCGCCGCTGGTTGGCGGCGTATCGGCGCTGTAGACTGTTTGCGCCGTGTTGTTATCCGGCAAGGTGACATTGCGGCCACTGTACGTGAAGCCGATGGTCGTGTTCCCGGCCGTGTAGCCAGTCCCAGCCGGAAAGTTAACCGGCGTCATGGAAGCGGTAATCGTCGTATGCACCCCGGTGGGCGCCGCGGCGACAAGGTTGCCAGTGCCGTCCATCGTGCCAGTAACGCCCGACAGACCTTTAATAATTTGGCCGACGCTCAGATTTTTAAAGAGAAAATTCGGCGCGCCAATGCCCAGTGGATTTTCAAGTACGGCTGGCGTGCTCACGGTCGTCGTATAACGAGCGTTGTTACCCACAACGACCCCGGCCCCTTCCGTAGCAGCATCATTCTTCTTTGCCGCCAAGATGGGAGCCGTGACCGTATAACTTTGAACCCCGCTAATTGAATTCAGAAACCCTGATAAGCTGACATCAACCTGGGTCGCATAAGTCTTAGTTTGCCCAAACTTATCAGTCACCTGAGCCGTTTTGGTTGGTATCCCCACCGCCGTCTGCGTCACGCCATTCCTGAGGATGGTGACGCTCACTTTTCCATTAGCATTGACCTCAAAACCATAACCAGTGGTCGTTCGCAGCGTGCCGGTCAAGGTCGCCGTATTCGTGGTGTTCTGCACCGGCCAATTCTGCTTACTGTTACTACTGTTATAAGTAATAGTGTAAGTCTGGGCGAGCGCGTCGCCTTCATAAACTGACTTCGGCGCCGCGGAGCCATCACGACTAATGACCGTGGCAGCCACACTAGCATCAACGACGCCAGGAATAGTTTCGAAGGTCACCACGCCTTCTTCGGCTTGAGCCCCGGTAGAGCCGGTAAAGCCCCAGCTAACCCCTTGAGAAATCGCAGTAGTACCGAAGATCTTGGTGATGTCAGCCGCTGTCCAAGTCATGGTCTTGCTGAAGGTGTGGCTTGAGCTGAGCTCAATACTAAAAGTTAAACTCCCACCGCCGTCTTTTGCGGTATCGGGGGCCCAGTCAACTTTGACCGTATGCCACTGGCCGTCGGTGAATTTCTCACCACTTTTTTTAGTCGGCACATAATAGCCACCAAGGCCCATGTCTGTGCCATACCCTGTCTTGTTGAGGCCGCCATCAGCCGCATTGGTCTTGTCGAACAAGAGTTGCCCTTTATCACCACGTTGATATTGCATGATGGCCGAATTGCTGCCGTTAAGGAACCCCGGAAAACCCCAGCCAATGTATTGGGCATCATCAGATGATGAAAAGCCTGCCGCAATCTTATCAACATTTTTGTCCGTCGTATCACCGTTGAAGTAGGTATCGAAGGTCACGGCAAAAGCGTTTGGCATCTGACCTTTGATGTTAAGATTCGTGCCGGCACCCCAAACCCCAACGCCACTCCCGTTTTGGTAAACCTGGGTGGGTTTATCGCCTCTCAGCACAAATGCCATCCCATCAGCAGGATTCGGATTGTTCCCAAAGTAGATGTGCATCTTGGTCGAAAAGGTCTGCTGGAGTTTAAGCTTTGACGTACTCCAGATCGATCCTGATTGAGTTTTACCGTTCGTCAACTGAACTGCCACATTATTACCGGCAGCATTAGACAACACCTTACTACTAGTGCCCGTAATGCCATCCGTAGTCATCGCTTGGTCAAATGGGACATAGGCTGGCAGTCCGGTATCTGGATCCAGTGGTTCCGGGAAACGGTTCCCGTTAAGGTCAGTCGCATGAGTCCAGATATCATCTGCTGCCTTCACCGTTTGCACGGTGCCGCCAAGCCCAGCGGTCAGCGTTGCCACCGCAGCAAGGGTCAGCCAGCGACTCAGGCGCTTTTTAGTTAAGTGCTTCATTAGTCGCGTCCTCCCTTCGCCGCCACAGCAGCAACAACATCATGGCAATTAATCCCAGTAAGCCAAAGCCGACACCAGCTAAAACCAAGGCAAGCGTTTCACCGGTTTTAGGCAAAACGCCGTGAGTTTGGCCGGTCGCGCTTTTAGTGCCAGGCACGTGATCCGCCGGGGTCACCCGCGACGGCAGTTTACCCGGCTTACTTGGCTGGTAGGGACTCGGTAGCACCACGAACTCGGCGACGGTTTGACCCACCGCCGCGCCCGTATTCGTCGCCGCGTTCACCCCGGTGCCCCCGAGGGTGAGGCCGGCTGCGGTGAGGGCCACTGCTAAGCCGATTTTCCAATATCGCATAGGGCACGCTCCTTTCCGCTATTGCGGCGTATTCTCAGCCTGAGCATCCTTCTTGCGACGCAGCAGCAGTAAAATCAGCCACCACAGCAAGCCTAGGAGCAAGACAATGCCAATGCCGATGAGGATCCAACCCCACCATGGCATGACAAACGGCGTCTTCAACGCCAGTTTTTTGTTAATTTTTTGTGCTTGTTCAGTCAAAATCGAGAAGTTGCGCTTCCAGTGCCAGCGGCCGTGGGGGCCAGTGACCAGCAAATCCAACGTGTAATCACCCGGGGTGAGCCCGTCTTTTTGGGTAATCCCGAAGTCAAAATGGCTGTTCGGCGCCGTCGTATACCCACTCGCGGTCCGCTTCATGACGACGGTGTTGGAGTTGCGCTTGTACACCTTCGCGGTAAACAGCATCTTGCCCCAGTAGGTTGGCATTGGATTTTGAACGGTCGCCAAAACGCCCGGTTGGTTGCTTTGAATCCCTGCCCCAACTGCTTTCAGCTTCAGGTCTGGCTTTACATTGTTGATTGCGCCGGTACTGGTTTGCAATTGAATGCCGACCAGAGTCGCATAACGATTTTTGAACTGAACGCCATCACCAGTGCTGCCAGCAGTTTCTTCTTTGTCGACAAGATACAGGCCACCAAGCAGCACACCGTTAAAGCCTTGTTCCGGGATCTTCAGGTTCACAGTCACCCGCTTCGTCTGATGCCCGGCCAAGGTCACCACCTGACTCTTTTGGCCTAACTGATCAACGCGGTACTGCGCGGACGAATCCGTGCGACCATTAGGTTTATAGCCAATCTCCCCATTATCCTGTGTATAGGCATGCGTCAAAGACACCTTAATATGCCGAACCCCCGCCGTTGCGTTGGTCACCGCTACTGTTATTGGTTGGGTGGCCCCAGGTTTGACGACGAGGTCAAAATAGCTCGACACTGAGGTCCGCTGATTATCAGGAATGACAGGGCTAACGGTGTACGCCGCTCCGGAGGCCGCTTGGGTTTGGTTGGGCTGCACTTGGGCAACCCCCAGACCCAGGGCCGCCAAAGCGATGAACAACAAGGTTTTAAGGCGCAAGGTAAAACTCCTTTCGATAATGGAAAAACAAGGATACAAGGCCTTTAAGCCTTAATCTGAAAAAACGCGACCGAGGACGCCCCTCGATCGCGTTAAGTACTCACATGAGTGGCTTAGCCTGCAGTAATGGTGCTGGAAAGTGTCCAGGTAATGGTTGCATCGTACTGAACAGCTTTAACTTGAGCATTTTTATCAAGGGTCAACTTAGTCGCAGTGTCCACGTCAGCCGTGTTAGCACCTTGACCTTCGTCCTTGCCAGCGGTCCAGATTGTGACGTCCTGGCCATCGGTTTTAAGCGTAGCCGCAGTGCCAAGCGTAGCGTTCGGCGCAACAACATTTGTCAGCGCGAGTGCAAGCTGGCCATCCAACTTGTTGGCATCTGTCTTATCTGCGTTATTGGTGAACTGAGTAAGGTTGGCGGAAAGCTTCCAGCCCGCCCCGTTACCACGCAAGTCGCTAACTGCCAACTTGCCATCAGTGTTTTCAGCAGCATCGCCTGTTTGGACTTTAACCTTACCATCCTGATAGTTCATTGCCGCGGTACCAGCAATGATCTTAGCGACTGTCGTGGTGCCGAAGTTCATGTCAGGTGCATTAACCAGCCACAAATCTTTGTTGACGCCGCTACCATTGTCGCCACCAGGCGTGGTGCTACCATCGTCACCGGCAGTAACAGTGAATTCGGCTGTCGTGGTACCTTGGGCACTGCCATCTGCAGTTGCAGCGGACACGGTCATAGGTGCAACCGTTGCGGCAGCAGCCAAAGCAAGAGCAGCAGCACTAACAAGTAAAGACTTCTTCATTATAGAGTTCCTCCTATTTGACTCGCTGTCCCCCTGACGCCTTTGCGCCCAGCGAAGTATTAGATAACGCCCAAAGTATAACAACCCATAAATATTTCGTCAATAAGAATATTCAATAAAAATAACATAGAAGATTGCTAAACTTTCATAATTTTTTCATTTTTCCGTTAGTTCTTGGTGCCGCCGGCAAAGAACAGTGTTGATCAGTGGCCGTGCCAATTGCATCAATCAAAGCTTGAAACCACACTGATGAAGCTTTTGCACTAACAAGTCGCATGAATTTCGTTGATTATCCCTGTCACTTCGGCGTTTGTGCTCATCTTTCATGCCATCAAGCGCATTTTCAAACAAGCCTATCGTTGAATAACATAAAGTTCAGTCGTAACACCATCCTCGAAGAATGATAAAAAAACATCTAAATATTTTATTCTAATTGTTTATCATTTGGCCTTGGCTCGCCAACCTCCGAATTCGCTTCGCTTATTCAATGTTTAATCTTCCCCACGCAAAAAGGCTCTTCAGCCAACCTGCATTTGCAGGTAGGTGAAGAGCCTTTCTGTTAATTCCTTAGATCTTAGACGGCCTATTTAGCCTGGTGACGACGCTTCTTGCGGCTAGCCGCAGCGCCAATTCCCATCAGGCCAATCAAGCTTGCACCGATGGCGGAAAGCAGTGATTCACTGCGTTCACCCGTCTTTGGCAGCCGGTTGTTAGTCCGAGCACCATTCTTGATGCGCGCCTGACGAGCACGAGCTGCGTTAGTCGCAGATGTCGATACCGCACGACTGCCGTTGCCAGTATTTCCGTTATGCTTGCCAGCACCGGTTGCGATGTTGGTAGAAACGGAAGCACTGTTGCTTGCACTAGCAGACGCCAGAGCAGAGGTACTCTGCGAGGCACTGGCAGAAGCCGAACCGCTAGCGGAAGCGGAAGCAGAGCCACTAGCAGAAGCGGAGCCGCTAGCACTGACGGAAGCACTCGTGGAAGCCGAACCGTCGGCACTGTAGGAAGCACTCAGACTAGTGAGGAGTGAAAGCGTCTCGCTGTCCTTGATGCTTGCCGAGTCGATGGCCGAAACCTGTGCCGACTCAGAAGCACTCAGACTTGGGTAGCCAGATACTGACTCGCTGTAGCTGGCACTGGCACTAGCCGAAGCTGATGCAGAAGCACTAGCCACACCTGAAGCGGATGCCGAAGCACTGGCCTCAGAAGGCGTCTGACTGGCCAAAATGCTGGTACTCTGACTTGCAGAGATCGAAGCACTCTGGCTGGCACTCGTCGAAGCACTGGCACTAGCCGAAGCTGATGTTGCAGCACTCGCAGAGGCACTGCTGATGGCGCCACTGGTAAGTGACCGACGAGCCACGTCAGACATGCTTGCGGACAAGCTGCTGAGAAGCGAGGCGTCAGCGGATTCACTAGCCGAAGCACTGGCAATCGCAGAGCCATGAGCACTGATGCTTGCCGAAGCCTTAGCACTGTCGATGGCGCTCTCAGAAGCACTAACCGTGGCAGAGCCACTAGCGCTATTGGAAGCACTGACAGAGGCCGAATCAGTGGCACTGACAGAAGCACTCAGACTAGCGAGCAGTGACAACATCTGACTGTCGCGGATGCTTGCAGAGTCGATTGCCGATACCTGAGCGGATACAGAAGCACTCAGACTTGGGTAACCAGATACCGATTCGCTGTAGCTTGCGCTGGCACTAGCCGAAGCTGATGCAGAAGCGCTGGCCACACCTGAAGCGGATGCCGAAGCACTCGCCTCAGAAGGCGTCTGACTAGCCAGAATGCTGGTGCTCTGACTTGCAGAGATTGAAGCACTCTCGCTGGCACTCATTGAAGCGCTGGCACTAGCCGAAGCTGATGTCGAAGCACTCGCAGAAGCACTGCGCAAAGCGTTCCCTGCCATTGACCGCCGAGCAGCGTTAGCCAAGCTCTCAGACAAGCTACTGATTGCGGATGCATCTGTCGATTCACTAGCAGAAGCACTGGCCACCGCAGAACCATAGGCACTGTGACTGGCTGACAGTGATGCGCTAGCAACTGCACTTTCAGAAGCACTAACTGTGGCAGAACCACTAGCGCTATTGGAAGCACTGACAGAGGCCGAGTCAGTGGCACTGACCGAGGCACTTAGACTAGCGAGCAGTGACAACATCTGGCTGTCGCGGATGCTTGCAGAGTCGATTGCCGATACCTGAGCCGATACAGAAGCACTCAAGCTTGGATAACCGGAGACCGCATCGCTGTAGCTGGCACTTGCACTAGCCGAAGCTGATGCAGAGGCGCTGGCCACACCTGAAGCCGATGCCGAAGCACTAGCCTCAGAAGGCGTCTGACTAGCCAAAATGCTGGTGCTCTGGCTTGCCGATACAGAGGCGCTCACGCTGGCACTCGTTGAAGCATCAGCACTAGCCGAAGCTGATGTCGAAGCACTAGCCTCAGAAGGCGTCTGACTAGCCAAAATGCTGGTGCTCTGGCTTGCCGATACAGAGGCGCTCACGCTGGCACTCGTTGAAGCATCAGCACTAGCCGAAGCTGATGTCGAAGCACTCGCAGAAGCACTGCGCAAAGCGTTCCCTGCTATTGTCCGCCGAGCAGCGTTTGCCAAACTCTCAGATAGACTACTGATCACTGATGCATCAGTTGACTCACTAGCAGAAGCACTGACAACCGCTGAGCCGTAAGCACTGTGACTAGCTGAAAGTGATGCACTATTGATGGCACTTTCAGACGCACTGACCGTAGCTGAATCACTAGCACTTTCAGAAGCACTAATCGAAGCAGAGTCGGTGGCACTGATCGATGCACTCAAGCTGGCAAGTAGTGACAGTTCCTGGCTGTCCTTGATGCTTGCGGAGTCGATCGCGGATACCTGAGCGGATTGTGATGCACTCAGACTTGGGTAACCAGATACCGATTCGCTGTAGCTTGCGCTTGCACTAGCCGAAGCTGATGCAGAAGCACTTGCACTGGCGGAAGCTGATGCCGAAGCACTTGCTTCAGACGGCGTCTGACTGTCCAGGATGCTGGTACTCTGGCTTGCGGATACCGATGCACTTTCGCTGGCACTCGTCGAAGCACTGGCACTAGCCGAAGCTGATGCGGAAGCACTTGCGGAGGCGCTAGCGGATTCGCTGGCTGGAATTGACTGCGAGTTCTTAATAGAGATGCTCTCAGACAAGCTGCCAATTGCGGAGGCGTCGGTTGATTCACTTGCGGAAGCACTGGCGATCGCAGAGCCGTCGGCACTGTTGCTTGCGGATACCGATGCGCTATCGGAAGCGGAAAGGATTGCACTATCAGAAGCACTTTCAGATGCACTGACTGATGCTGAACCGCTGGCACTTTCAGAAGCGCTAATCGATGCACTCAAGCTGGCAAGTAATGACAGTTCTTGGCTGTCCTTGATGCTTGCGGAGTCGATCGCGGATACCTGAGCGGACTGTGATGCACTCAGACTTGGGTAACCAGATACCGATTCGCTGTAGCTTGCGCTTGCACTAGCTGAAGCTGATGCAGAAGCACTTGCACTGGCGGAAGCTGATGCCGAAGCACTTGCTTCAGACGGCGTCTGACTGTCCAGGATGCTGGTACTCTGGCTTGCGGATACCGATGCACT
>NZ_BOLV01000017.1 GCF_016861845.1 Lacticaseibacillus suilingensis | reverse complement strand
ACAAACAACATTCTACGCTGTCTCCTAGTGGGCCAGTCTTTTTATTTGATGTTCCACTTCAATTGTAAATTCAAGTACAGAAAATACCCCAGTGGAACTGGTCAGTCCTGTGTCGGTCCAACTGCCACCAGTACTGGAATACAATTTGTAAGTTGGCTTAAAGGAAATCGTGCCAAGAGAAATTGCGCTTGTTGCAGCGTTCGTCAGTGCCTGGCCAAACGCCTCAGAAATCGCGGTTGACACTGTCCCAATTAAGATTGCATTCTGCCCAATGGCAACATTCTGGCTGGAAGGTTCCTGATCCCAGCCGGTAGAGATTTGAACGCCTAGGATACTGAGTCCAGCCCCACTCTTGGTGGTGTAGCCGGCCATCGCTTCGGAAACCGCAGCGGTAGCGGCGATACCTTCAACAGTTGGTACCTTGCCAGTGACTTGGCCAATTGCCGAAGCCAAGTTTTTCCCATCTTGTATACTGCTTACTGCCGTGGCGCCATTCAAAATCAGGACACTAACTTTACCGTCCCGACTCGTGATCTGCGCACCAGCGGTAAGAATGACCGTTGTGTTAACAGCGTTAGCTGAAACGTAACGGGCAATGTTAGCTAATACAGGTGCAGTCAAAGAAGCGTCATCAGTAACATTGATGGTTAACTGGCCATCTTTGACTGATGCGGTATCTTTTGCACCCAAACCAAGCTGCGTGCCCAAGGTTTGAGTGGTATCCGCAGTAGTTGCGGCTTTGACGGCAACAGAACTAGCGCTCGTTGCAGAAGTGGAGGTCGCAGTAGACGTTGAGGAGGAAGTTGATGACTGAGTTGATGATGATTCTGACTCAGTCGTTGATCCTGACTGCGAAGCACTTTCTGAAACTAGAGCTGATTCGGATGCCGATTGCGAAATGCTGACCGAGGTGCTCGTCGAAGCTTCGATGGACGCCGAAGCATCCGTCGAGGTCGTCTGAGATCCGGTCTGTGAGGATACTGGAATCGTGGCCGTATCCTGAGTGGCCAAAGTGTCTTGCTGATCAACTGTCTTAGCGACAGTTGGTGTGGTGGTATCCGCATTAACCGCGTGCGGTGCAATGAGTAAACCACCCAGTAAACCACTTAACGTTGCTGTCCCAGCAACAAGCCATCTTTTACCGGCCTTAAACATCTTAAAACGTACTTTACTATTGTTCCTAAAAATATCTCCGGAACTGCCAGTCTTTTTTCCCAACGGCATTACCTCCATATTGCAATATAACGTCTATTATTTATTGTAATCAGGGTGGCTTATATTTTTAGTTCAATAACTGAAAAATGGGTTTTATAATATGGATTAGCCATTTTATCCCTTGGTTGTACAACACCCATACACAATAAAAAAACAGGCCTTAAAAAACACGACCTGTCTTGTGAAATTTAATTTGTAATTTAATTAACTTTTTTGAATTTATTTTTGAATTATTTGAGAAGTTTTAATTTGTCACTTGGCAGGTCTGTTTTCTGTAATTCTTGATAAGCGATGACCGGCACTTGGACCTCTTGGACCGTCTTGATGTCATTTTTGAGAATGGCCTGTAAGTTGCCCCGAACTTCGTGATGCTCATCGAATGGATCTTCGACCATGGCCAGGATGTTGTGCGAGTTGGTTTGGCCCAGGGCATCCAGTTCAATCCCCATGTAGCTGATGGTGACGGTGTCATTCGGCTTGACGATGTTCGGCATTTCAGCTGTCACGAATTCACGCACACTGTTGTACTTGGCGGTGACTTCACGGGTCACGGGGTTTTCAATGGTGACAAAGTTGATGACGCCTTCGTACAAGTAATAACGTAGCACAGGCCGCTCTTGCATGTCGAGAAAGTCGATTTCCTGCATCTCGTTGTTGTAGTAGTAGATGTTGGTGTAATGCGAGCCATCCGTGGCGTATTCCTCAATGTAGTCCAAGGTGCCATCAGGGTTGAGGTATCGCACATCTTGAACAGCGCGCCGAGTATTCGGATACAGCGACACGTTGGCAATTTTATCGCCGTCGTACAAGACATTGAGATTGCCGTCTTCGTTCATCTCAATTTTGGCTCCGGTTGGGACAGGAATGCGGTCGAAGAACATGTAGTCGTCCTTCTTGTAGGTGCGGTTGCAAACCCGATCGATGAGGCTGACCCCTTTTAGCCCGGCTTGGTTCAAGATACCAGCAAAATTAGGCATGGCAGCCAACACAATGATCCGTTCATGATTTTTTTTGGCGCGGGCCACAACCTGATCCCAGGCCTCGGTCCCTGGCGTGATGGTATTCAGCAATTCATACTTCATTAGCGCAGACCCTCCATTAACTTCTGCCACTTACCGGCAATCACATGGTCTTGGAACTGATCCAGCGAAGCCGTGGTGTTTGCCACCAGCTTGCCGTAGTTTGCGGCTTGCAGGCGTTTGAAGCCTTCATGCAGCGTATCGACATCGTAGTCCATGTCATCGCGCTTGAAATCAGCTAAGAACCCATTTTCGCCATCATGCACCAGTTCAGTGGCGCCGAAGCGGGCCCGGTAAGTGACGATTGGTAGCGAAGCGTTCAAGGCTTCAATGTAGGTCAAGCCAAAACCTTCAGAGAACGAAGCAGACACGAAGATGTCGTATTGAGGATAGATTTCAGCCAAATTATCGGACAAGCCCTTCAGCTTGATGTAGTCGCCAGAGTTGGTTTCTTTAATGGCATCTTCCAGCTTCTTTTGTTCTTCGCCGCGCCCATAAATATCGAATTCAACGTTGACGCCGTCTTCATCATGCCACTTCGCCACGGCTTTAATGGCCAAATCCACATGTTTTTCTGCCGCCAATCGTGATGCGGTAATGACACGAATTGGATCCTGCATCTTGGCGCGCTCACGCGGCTTGATGCCGTCACGCACCCCACCGACGGGAATCGCCACCACTTTGTCGGCCACGTCAGGAAAATCGACTAGGATATCTTGGCGTTGCAATTCGGTGGCCACGACAATCCGATCACTACTTTGAATGTGGTCGAACATGTACTGATAATGGTTGTTCCACAGTGGATAGCGCTTGTCGTTGCGATCGCCCAAGGTATCGGCGTGAACCACGTAAACCAGTTTAGCTTCAGGGATTGGCTGATTCATCAAAGCTTCATCCACTTCTTCACCCCGGTCAATCAAGAAGGTTGACGGTGCACCATAGAGGTCATTCAGCCGGTTGAAGAAGAACCGGTACATCAACACCCGATTAGGGAAGAACAGGTGCTTGCCGTTGTAATCAAAAATGTGAATGTTGCGCACCAAGCGATTACGGTGCGGATCATCGACATATTCATACATGATGGCCCGTTTGCCCGTGGCTTCATTGAAGATTTCAGTACGCCCAGCGGAAACCATCAGGAGCTTGTTTTCTGGTTTGTGAATATCCGGATACTTCACCAGATGGTTGACGACGCGCAGCCCGGAGTCGAGCACTTCTTCCGACTTGCGGTGCGTGTCGGTGCCATCAATCACAATGTCCGCTTTTTTGGCGGTGATACGCTGCTTCAGCCCTGTCAGCGCATAGTCATCCCCCAAGGTGAAAAACTCCCAGATGTTAATAACCTGATCGTCCCGCAGTTCCCAGCGGTCCATCGCCTTGTGCAGCTCTGGAATCAAATCCAGAAAAATATAGCGGTACGGCAATTTCGCCTGATCAAACCGCTTTGCCCGGTAAAATTGCGCGTGTTCCACGCCGGAATTACCCATCCCCATTGCATCGTTAACAAAGAAATTCATTTATATGCCACCTTTTTCCGTACTTAGCCATTATCGGAGTGATTTGTTCGCCAGACCGGCTTGGAGCTGCTGCAGCCAACTCGCTGCTTGCGCTGTGCCGCGGCCGCTGGTGCGAATGCTAGCGCGACTGACGCGTGCTTGCCCATAGTGAGCCACAATCGGTTTCACTAGCGCTTGCAGGGCCGATTGACCCAGTTCAGGTGTCGCCAGCTCAGTCGGACTCAGCTTTAAATACACCTGATGTCGCGCCTGCGGCATGGGCAGTGCCTCAACGCCGATGCGCTGTCGCATCAAGACGATATCAAGTATACCGTCTTGATTGGATTTATCGCAGTCAATATTTGTAATTCTATCTGTCCTGGGCCAGCCGACCTGGGCGTTTTTTAACGCTGCAGCGGGCCCAATCAGCAGCGAGCGGAAGGTCAAATGCTCATTATTCAACGTAATTAAACTGAGCTGATAAGTCGCCGTCTGCTTCGGCAGGGTGAACTGGCCGTGCAACGCATCATGCAGATCATCGTCGATGCGTTGGCCTTGCCGATCATAATAATCAATGGCCAGCCCCACTGAGTTGGCCGGCGTTTGCTCCGCATCAATGAAAAATTGATACGTGGTGCCTGGAATAAGCAGCGGCAGCGGTACCGCTGGCGTGGCCTGTTGCTGCCACTGGCTGTCATGCCAAGCATGAATAATGCGGCTCGGCGACAACAGCGGGTTGCGGTACTGCACCACCCGCTGGGGCTGATAATCAATTAAGGAACCATAATCGAAGGTTTCGCCAGTGCCAGGTTCCCAGAATAAACTGTACAGGGCTGTCATTAGCTTCCTCCTTCCAGTTCAGGGCGGTCAAACTCATGGGCTAGAAAATGCCGCAGTTGCAACGTATACCACGCCACGATGGCCGGCGTGTCATCATTATGGCGCCCGCTGATGCCTTTATACAGGAAATGACCGTCAGGGAAGCGTTCTTTGATGCGATCATAGACATTTTTGAAGGCCCCGGTGTCAAAACCATCCTCGCGCATATAGGCAATGGCAAAGGTGGTTTGGCTGAAGTTGGCATGGTCGAATGGTTGCCACAGCCGCTGATTTAAGTGCTCACTGCTGGCGGTGCTTAAGTCGCCTTCATAGTAAAGTTGCACATCAAAGCTTGCCTCAAAATCGCCAGGTCTTAGAATTTTCCCCGCTTTGGCAATCGCGCCGAGGTTGGTCAGCGGCTTACCGGCGAATATCGCCCGCGGCGGCAACTGCGCACCGTAATAAAAGGCCGCGTAGGTGCCCATTGACATGCCGCCCATGGTCAACTGATCTGGGGTGAAATGCAGCCGCTTCAGGGTTTGCTTGATCAGATCCAGCACGGCTTGTTCAAAAGCAGGACTGCCAATATAAAAGCCGCCCCCCATTAACCGGGTATCGGTGATCAGCAGATGCGGTGCGCCTAGGCGACTCATCATTCCCCGCCCTTCAAAGCCATCATCCGAGCGGAACCCTGAGAAGAAGACATTCAGCGGCGGCTTCAAGTCGCCGGCGTCGAAGTAAGCAATGATGCCACCATAGCCACTAGCCGGATCAAGGAGCCGCACCGAGTTCAACAGCACTTCCCCATACCGCCCACGCGACCGGCGCACATGGAACTTGCCCAGTTTGACTTCACCGGTGCCGCGAATGTAGAAGCTCACGTTAAACCCCGTGGGCGCCTCTGCGAGCAGGTGATAGCCTTCATGGAGATGGTCGCCGGTGAGCTTAATGCGCTGGGTCGGCGCCCCTTCTGCCAGCAGGTCAATGGCCATCATCAGCTCGGCTTGTCCGGGCTGCTCGACGTATTCCAAGGTGAGATGGTCATCAAAATTGGCTGGCACGTACTGCGGATTCGGCAGCGCCGCCACCCGCACCCAATCAGGACTGGCGGCAGTAAAGACGCGATACGCCCCGCCTTCTTGCCGCAGCGGGCCGCGATAAGTCGGATCGAGCCGCAGGAACTGCGGCCCCATCCCGAAAGTGTGTTGGCCGTCGAAAAAGTCAACATTGAGATCATGGGCCAAGCCTTTGACGTCAGTGAAGTCGAAGAAAAACACATTTTTCAGGTTCAAAATCTCCAGTGCCGCATCTGGCAAGGCCACATGCACATCGCAGATGATTTGATTGGCCGGCAGCGCCCGCAGCCGTTCAGGCTGATCAAGCCAAGGTGAGGTCGCATCGAGCAAAATAATTGCCCGAAAATATCGCGGGTTAAACTGCCCGCTGGCCAAAAATAGTGGCTGGCCTGCTAGTGGTTGCCCGGTGTCATCTGGCAACCAATCATATTCAAAATCATCACTTAACGCGTCCCATAGCGGCAACGAACGGGCCGCCACATGTAAAACGTTGATGGTTGCCATTTAAATCACCTTTTTCCACTCGTTCATAATGTGGGTGGCTGTGTTGGCCTCCAGCAAAGCCGCATTGCCCACTTGCGCCGTATTCCAATGATGCAGCGTATCCAAGAAATAACTCAGCCCCGGCACGATTTGATCCGGCGTTGCTACCACAATGCCGGTTTGATGGTCCTCGATAAAATCGTTGGCGCGCCGCACCAGTTGCGGAATGGCATTGCTGATCGCCAGCATTTGCAAGCGCAGGTTGGTTAGCTTGCTGGTATCCAAGTACACACGCGCGGCACTCATCGCGGCCTCTTGATCCTCAGGCGGCAGCGGTGGGTTTAACACCACGCGCTGCTGCAAATTGTAAGCCGCACTGGCAGTCCCCCAACCGGCACTTTCCCGCAGACTCTTGCCAGCCTTGCGCTCAGCCGGGGTCAGTTCATTGGCCTGCTTTTTCTTGAGATAGGCCATCACGTTTTGATAATCCTCAGACTGTAGATCCACGCCTAGTTTGGTCTCGAGCCAATGGGCCACGACGCGCTGGCCGGCTTCCACCCGCGCGTCGTCATCAGCTTCAATCATCACCGTTTTGGCGCGGTTTTTCTGCAGCATGGTCAGCATCTGCTCCAACGTTTGCCGGAACTCGGCTTCATCGGCATCACCAACGAACCAGTAGGTCATCATCGTCGGTACCTCATTACTATGTCCAAGGCTCAACGTCGTCGGATAAGGCAAAATTGCCTGGGTTTGGTCTTGCCAGTCAGCGGCGTTTTGGAATTGCTGCAAAAACAGCCGCCGGTCTTCCTGGGTCGGTAGCACCACTTGGTCGGCGGCTTGAACGCCGAGGCGATCCACCACTTTCAGTTCAGTGTTGGCCGCCGCAAGGAAAATCACCTGCGGGAACAGCGTCAGCTGCCGGCGCAACGCCAGATTGGCTGGCGTCATCGTCGCCACCAGCGTCGGCTGGCGGCTAGCGGCCATCACCCAGCGGTCCATCACTTCCGCCAGCACCGCACTACGATCTGGATAGTGACTGAAGGCAAAACGACTCGCGACTTGCGGTGCCATGGTCACTGCGCCTTGACGGTCTTCGGTCATCACAAGCTGATCTTGAGCATCGAACCACTCACGCTTGACCAGCCCATTACCTTGTTCACGGTAGTCAACATACAGGCGATTGCCGCGGTCATCGTATTGCGCCACCCGGCGTGTGCCGGTCGGCTCATAATCCGTGATTTGCCAGACAAAGCCAAGCGGATGCAGCGAGACGGTTTTGGCCAGTCTCTCCCCATCAAAGTAATTCACGTTCGGCCAAGCATACACGGGGAGCAAATCTGCCGGCAGCGGCACTTCGGCCAACTGCAATGGCGTCCCGATTGGCTCGGGGATGCCTAGCAACTGGTCATATAAGCGCACCAGTGGCACGGTATCCAGTCCCACTTGGTGCAGCATGAACTGCAAATCCGGCGCGGCCTTGGCCGTCATCAGGGTAAAGGGCTGCTGATTAGCTTTGAACACTTGCGCCAGCTCCACCACCCGATTAAGGTCCGGATGCGCATCCGCGGCGTCTAAATCAACCATTAATGTCAGCATGCTGAACCTCCTTAGGGTTATTCATCGAAGAGTTGGTACTGGTTTTTGAGCCGCAGTGCTTGGAACTGCTGCACCACCGTCGAAATAATGGTGATCATGATAAACAGATTCCCAATCAGCAAGGTGTAATTGGAGACGCCTTTGACGTAAAGCCCGATGACCAATGGGATCAAGGCAATGACAAAGATGATGCTGTTGCCGATCACCGTCAGCCAGAGGAAGTGATGGGTCAAGAAGGCTTCCGTGTCATCGCCAGGCATCACGCCGGCAATGTAGTCGCCGCTTTCCTTCAAAGTTTTGGCTTGCTTGCTGGGTTGGAAGTTCACGAAGCCGAACACAAAGCCCAGCAGCACCAAAATCACCCCATACGTGATAATCCCCCGCCAGTTCAGGTAATCGGTCCAGGCGAGAATGCCTTGGCCAATCTTGGAGAAACGCAGGTTGGTGGCTTGCACCACCGTTTGCGGAATGGTGAAGACCATGGTCGAAAACATGAACGGCATCGAACCCGCCGTCAAAAACGGCAATGGTAAGTAAGGTTTAGAGAAGGCACTTTCGAGCATCGGCTTTTGCAGTTCAAAGCGAATTTCGCCGTAGTTCAGCGGCACGGCCACCAGCAGCACAATCACGCCCACGACGCAGGCCGTGGCAATGTGCTCCGGCGTCAGCGGATAAGGCGAGTGGCCCCAGCCGTTTTGGAGCATGTTCGGAATGTTTAAAATTAGCCCCGGCAAAATCAGCATCACCGTACTGCCGATTCCGTGATCGGCGTTGTACAGCGCCAGATAGACCACTAGCATCGCCCCAGCGGTCAAAATGAGCAGCGCCACTAGGAAGGAAAAATCATAGCTGCCGCCTGGTAGATAGAGCGGCGTCAGCGCCGAGCGACTCAGCCACAACATTTCAAAACCCTGCACCAGCGCTAACACTGCGGTGATGCCGTTTTGAATGAAGCCGGCGGTGCGCATGGACAGCTTATCCACAGCGGGAATGCCCAAGGAAGACAACGCCTGCCATAAGATCAGCGCCGTCATGTAAGGGCCGAGGCCCAGCGACATCAAGGTCGGGGCACCCAACGCGCCGCCAGTGGCATAGCTGAAGACCTTCAGAAACTGGAATTTGGCCAAAGCATCGGAAGCGGCCGTGAGATCATAACCGGGAATCGGAATTTGCTGACCCAGGGCCAAAATGGCCACCAGCATCATCGTGGTGAGGCAGCGTTTCAGTAAATCATGATTGGTTTTCATTGCTGCCTCCTTAAGGGAAATTAACCTTCACGGTACCATCGGCCTTAGCCACGAGCTCCGAACACAGCAGATTGGCCAGCACGCCTTGATACAAGGCGCGCTTCATCACCTTAAAACTGCGCCGGCTTTCTTTTTGGTACTCATACATGGGATTGCTACCTTGCGTGCTGCGATTCATGGTGACACTTTGGAGGGTCTGCAAGTTGTCCACTTGCTCGATCCATTCCCAGTCGATGGCCTTCAGTAGGGCCAGCCGTTCAAAATAGGCCCATTGATCCTCGGCGGGTAACTTTTCATGCACTGCGGCCAGCCGCTGCATGATTAAGTCAGTCAAGTAATCAACGTCGGCGGCGAGCTTTGGGTTTTCGCGCACCGGGGCGGGATTGTAATCGCGGTCGACATGCTGATAAACAAAATCCAAAAACGCCGCCACATCCGGCTGGCGATGGTCTTCAACAAAGTCTTGTGCCGCTTGCTTGACGGCAAACTCGACTTTGCCTTGCACATCCTCACCGGCAATGATGGCATCACGTTGCTCGTAGATTTTATCGCGCTGCACTCGGAATACTTCACCGTACTGCAAGGTGGAAAACCGCTCAGAACGCTCCCCGGCAGCGATGACGCGCTGGGCATTATCGATCACATGGCGAAACCGGCCGTGGTTGCTCAAACGTTGTTTTTGGGCGGTCGCATGTTTGTCGGTCCACTTGCGCACATGCCGTGGGGCGTTTTGCAAAACAATGCGGTCCTCCAACGAGGCATAAAACAAACTTTCACCGGGATCGCCTTGGCGGCCGGCACGGCCCCGAAGTTGGTTGTCCACCCGCGGATTATCCATCCGCTCGGTGCCCAGCACCAGCAGCCCACCTTGCGCCTTAACCCCATCACCAAGGTGAATATCGGTGCCGCGGCCGGCCATAGACGTCGCGACGGTCACGGCGCCTGGCCGCCCAGCTTCGGCGACAATGTTCGCTTCCTTGGCAGCAGAGCGGGCATTCAGCAGGCTGTGCGGAATGCCTTCGCGCAGCAAAAGCCGTGAATACAAATTCGACAACGCCAGCGACCCTGTCTCAATCAGCACTGGCCGCTGATCCTCATAGGCCTGGCGAATTACCTTGAGTGAGGCCAACAATTTGGCTTCATTGCTGATGAACAGCCGGTCCGGTCGGTCCTTGCGGATATTTGGCTTATGCGTCGGCACCTTAAAAACAGCCAAGTGATAGATTTCCATGAACTCCGATGCATCCGTGGCGGCAGTACCGGTCATGCCGGCCAGCTGATGGAACATGCGAAACAAGTTCTGGAACGTGACCTGCGCCATTGCCCGCATTTCTTGGGTGATATTGACGCCTTCTTTGGCCTCCAGCGCCTGGTGCATCCCCGCCTCCAGCTTCATCCCGGTCAGCTCGCGGCCGTTGGTTATATCAATCAAACTGACTTCACCATGTGCCACGATGTAATCGCGATCAGGCTTTAGCAAGTAATTCGCCCGTAAGGCCAACACTAGATGCCGGTACAAATCGGCCCAGTCTTTGCTGAGCAAATCGTCCACGCCAAAGTACGCCTGCATTCGTATAATCCCGGCCGGCGTGAACCAGACCTGCTTTTCGTCTTCGCTGCGTTCAAAGTCTTCATCTTCCACCAGCATCTTGATCAGCCGGTCTGAAGATACGTAAAAATTCGATTGTGGCCTAGGCGCCCCAGAAATAATCAGCGGTGTCGAGGCTGAATCGAGCAGCACCGCATCCGCCTCATCCAGCAAAGCAAAATTGAAGCCTTGCATGTAGCGGTCATCAGCGGTCGAAGCCAGGTTGTCGGTGAGATAGTCGAAGCCCAAAGCGCTGTTAGTGGTGTACACAATATCCGCGCTGTACACTTGATGGCGATCTAGTTCTTCCTCATCGCTGCCTTCTTCAGCCACCCCAGGCATCACCGTCAGACCCAGCCACTGGTAAACGACACCCATTTCTTTGGCATCACGGTTGGCCAAGTATTCATTGGCGGTGATCAAGAAGTTGCCTGGCCCGGTCAGACCATGCAGGTACATGGGCATGATGGCGGTCAGCGTTTTGCCTTCACCGGTTTTCATTTCGATGATGTTGCGGTCTTCCATCGCGACGGCGCCCAAAATCTGAACGTCATACGGCACCATGCCCAGCACCCGCCGCGCCGCCTCACAGACTGTCGCGTAGGCTTCCACCAGCAGCTTATCTAGCGGTTTGCCTTGGGCGAGCTGCGCGCGCAGTTCGCCTGTCTTCGCCTTCAGCTGCTCATCGCCGAGCGCCTGATACTGCTTGATCAAGGCTTGGATTTGCCGGGTTTGCCGGATGTATTTATGTCTACGCAGGGAAAAATTCATCTCGGGATCATCGTTCCTTTGGCTTCAGTGAGTTCACGTTGCAGTTTCACGCCGGCATCCATATAATGTGGGTATGAAAACAGAGAAAAAAAAGATTAATCAAGCCGATAGCTTGCTCGATCAAGATATCGAAGGCCGATTCGCCAAAGAAAAAAATGAAATCGTCAAACCCACCAAGAAAAAGCCTGGGGGTAAAGGTTCACAAATTTTCATGGCGTTTCTGTTGGCCGGATTGATGCTGATCGGCATCTTGGTGCCGCTTTTGACCATGTTTTAAGCGGCAGGGGCTCATTTTTCAGAAAAAATGTTATTTAAAGTATAGCACAGGCCAATTATTTCCACGCTCATATATGACAACTCTCGTTTCGAAAAATGGTACACATAGGGAACAATTTTGGCCACCCACCCTGATTGGGGTCGGCTGCTGCCTCTAGTGAACCAAAGTCGGCGGGCGAAAAGCAAGCGTGGCCCCTTCGCCTAATAAGCAACTGGTAGTGCCACAATTAAGCGGCTTCATTCCTCATCTTTCGGGAATGAAGCCGCTCCTTTTTGTCGTTGGTGCTGGTGGCAGTTATTGAAACCAGGCCAAGCGGTGCTTCAAGTACCACTTACTCACTGGTAATGTCATGCGCCGCTAAAACGGCTTTTAAGGCGGCTAACTGCGTGTGACGGCCAGCGCGAATCAAGGCCGTCAGTGCTTTGACCTGGTCAACCAGTGGGCCATAAGTGGCTTCGGTTTGCGCGGCCGTCACATCAGGCAGCTGGTTCAGGTGATCGACCACCAGCCCGACCTGGTTTTGCTCGATGTATGCCCCAATCGCGCTTTCCCGGTTGGCAATCACCGGCAAGCCTAGCGCCAAGTACAGGCTGAATTTGTGCGCCTGGTTGATGCGCGCATAGGCGGCGTAGTGGCCCTGGTCATCTTCATCCCAAATCAAGCCAAAGCCGTGGGTCAACTTCAAACCCAACTGCGCCTGCGACATGGTGCCGTGGTAGGTGACACCAGGGCCAAGCGGATAGCTTAAGTTGGTTTGGCCATTTTCCGAGCCATACACCTGCACATCCAAACTCGCAGGCACATGCCGCAGAAAGCCACTCTTCCACTTCATCAAATTACCAGCATAATGTAAGCTGCGGCTGAAGCTTGGTTGGTGGTACGTCATCGGTTCCACGTATCCCCACGGACCGCTGATAATAATCGGTCGCTTCACCCCGTCGGCCTTAATCGCCGCCGCCATGGGGGTGGTTGAAACCATCACCACATCGAAACTATTGAGATAATCCAGCCATTCTACTTTCGGGTACAGCTCCGGATAGCGCAGGTACTCCACATCATGAACAAAGGCCACGATTTTTGCGTGGCGCTGGTGCACGGCCTCAATGATGTACTTTTCAATCGTGATATCTGCATAGGTCGGGGTCTGGTAGATGACCACGTCGCCAGCTTGCACCGGCCCCAGCATCCCCTCGATGCGCCCGGCCCAATCACCATCACCTTCAAACTTGATGAAGCGATTGTACCAAAGCGGCTGAAACCCGATTTGCTGAAGATAATGCGCCACGTCTTCTTTCGGCTTAACCACCGCCTGGTCGGACGCAGCTTGAAGCGGACTGATAATGTAATTCATGTTGACCTCCTAGGACAAAGGGAAAGCCGTCTGCCAATGCGGCAGGCGGCGAGATGAGAAGCAGTGACTGACGGTTTAATATTCCGAAATGCCGTTCACCGCCATGATGGCCTTGAGTGCCGCCAGCTGGAGATGACGCCCGGAGCGAATCAAAGCTTCCATCGGTTTGACCGCCGCCAGTAGTTGATTGTACTGGCCTTCATCCATCGCCGCCATCACAGGCACCAAGGCTTCCATGTCATCCACCACAATGCCCACGTGATTAGCCGCCACGAAATTGCCGACCTGGCTGCCTTTTTTGGCAATCACTGGCAGGCCCAGTGACAAGTACAGGCTCAATTTATGCGGCATGTTGATCATCGCGTAGTCGTTGTAGTGATGGGTCGAATTCTCGTCCCAAACCAACCCAAAGCCGTTGTCCAGCGCCAAGGCCAATGCTTCTTGCGAGTAGGAGCCCATGCGCTCCACCGAATCGGCAATGCGATAGCCTAAATCGCTGTTGCCATCGCTGGAGCCGTACAGCTTGACTTTCAGCTCGGCTGGGATGTTGGCCATGAAGCCGCCTTTCCATTCCACCAGATTACCGGCATAGTGAATCGTCTTGGAGAAATGCGGCTGGCGCGAGCCGATGGGCTGAATGTAGCCCCAAGGCCCGGTGACGACAATGGGCAGGTTCACCCCACTAGCCAGCACTTGGCGCTTTTCTTCTGGGGTATTCACCAGCAAAGCGTCGTAGGAGCCGAGGTATTCGACCCAGGTCTTGCGGTCGTAACTCTTGGGATAACGCAAATATTCCGCGTCGTGGACCAAGGCAATGACCTTCCCGCCGCGATCATGGGTGCCATGAACGAAGGCATCCTCCACTGTCAGCGGCGCATACCCTGGTACTTGCGGGATGACAATATCGCCGGCTTGCACTGGGGCTAAAATTCCGCCTTTGATTTCAGTCTCCCAGTGGTCTTCATTATTGATGTAACGGGAATAGCGCAGAGGCAAAAACCCGATGTTACCAAGAAAAACAGCGGTGTCTTCTTTGGGCTTGATCACCGCTTGGTCGGTGGGGCCTTGAATTGGTGTCACAGTATAAAGCATATTTACTCTCCTCTATGCGGGTAGTGACCATTAATAATGGTTCAACCCTCTGCGCTTGGTTTCTGTTGTGAAAAATTCCCGAGTTTGGCTGAAGTACTGCCAAAAAGCAGCTTCGAATTCATCCATCACTGCCAAATGGCCCCACGGCCGGTAGCCATAGAGATTACTCAGGAAATGGCGAATCACCACGTGCTGGCGCTCTGCGGTCATGTCAGCGGCCACTGCCGGGTCGGTTTGCTCCGCCCAGTGGGTCAGCCAGTCGTCGTCTTTTTGGAAGTTGTATCGGAACGGGAGCAAGGTCACCTTGCCTGCCGTCAGCAGATTCAGCAGCGTTTGATCCGGATATTGGTAATTCGCCTGATCCGCCCGCTCAACCAGCATTTCCGGTTTGAACAGCTCGTTATACAGCGCCACATTGATGACCAGCACCCCGGAGTTGAAGTACGCCTTCATGCTTGAAAAATCTGGTAAGACATTTTGATCAACTGGCGGGTTTAACGTGTAATAGTAGAAATCTGGCACTGCCGCCATCACGTTGCCTGGCCGATTCAGGCTAAACAGTGGCGAAATATCGGCCATGATGATGGTGTCGTTATCGATCATCAAAAGCTGTTCGTAATTGGGAAAATACGCCGGCACGAACAACCGCCACAAGGTCACCTGCCCAAAGCGGGCATTATCGTAGTGCTTGAGTTCAGAGGTGATGGGTGGCTTTTGCCAGACAAACAGGTGCACTTGCGGTTTCTGATAGAAGTCAGGCAACTCACGCAGTAGCGCGACATCGGCGTCAAGCTCACCTTCCGTGACCACCAGGATATCAAGCGACGCTTCGCTTTGATAATGGTCGATCAAAGAAGCAATCGACGTGGCACAAAGTAAAATGTGCGGGCCACTGACCGTATACACCACTGCATTTTTTGCCATGAACAAACTCCCTCCAAGCATCGTTTTCATCGCCATGAAGTCAAGGCGCAACGATGGTCAAGCCTGATTTCGGTCCGCGCCGAAGGTCACCAGCGAGCCACATTGGCTTGGCCGGTCGTTCGGCGTTCAGTTCCTTATGATAGGAATCCTAGTTAACCATAACATTCCCGGTCTTGTCGGAACAGTCAATTTTTGCAAGATTCCTTTGCCGGATAGCATTGATCACACTGGCTTGGATGATACCATAACGCTAGCCGGCCACTAACCTCAGTCTATGCCGACGCGGCTACCACCGTCAATCACCACTCTCTGCGCTTGCGTTTACAACCACCAAAATTCGCCGGCAAGGCTTTTGCCAGCTTATTTTCATTTTGGGGGCGACATTGCTTGCGCTTTTTCAGTCGGCGTGGGTTCCTTCCCCTGCGGCTTTATGCTAAACTGAGAAAGTCTGAGAATGTATCATTATTTTCTAATTAAAGGAGTGAACGGAACATGTCAAAGGCAGTTACTGCTGAAGATCTTGCTAAGTACCAAGCTGACCTGGAAAATACCCCAGGCAGCGCGGCCATCCAAAAAGCCGTCATGAACAATGGGGTGCTGAAGTCCAGCGAGGACGTGCACAGCCAAACCACGATGGAGAAAACCTTCTCCATCGATTTGAGCACCGGCACTGTGGCCGACCAGAAGCAATCCGGCCGCTGCTGGATGTTCGCCGCATTGAACACGATGCGTCATGACATTCAACAACAATTCAAAATCAAAGGCTTCGAACTCTCCCAGAACTTTACTTTCTTCTGGGACAAATTCGAAAAGTCCAACTACTTCTACGAAAACGTTTTGAAGACTGCCGGCGAAGACATTGACAGTCGCAAAGTGGCTTGGCTGATGGCCAACCCTCAGGGCGATGGTGGTCAGTGGGATATGCTGACAGCCATCATCGACAAGTACGGGATCGTGCCGAAGTCAGTGATGCCTGAAACCTTCAGCTCCTCTGCTTCCGGTCAGATGAACAAAGTCTTGAACTTGAAGTTGCGCAAAGACGCGGTGACCTTGCGCAAGCTCGTCGCCGATAACGCCAGCGATGAAGACATTCAAGCGGCCAAGGACAAGATGCTCTCCGAAGACTACCGGATTTTGGCTTACACGCTGGGCGTGCCACCAACCAAGTTCGACTTCGAATATCGCGATGATGACAAGAACTACCACATCGACCGCGACTTGACCCCGCGCACTTTCTACGAAAAGTACATCGGCTGGGACACCAACGCGTTCCAGAGCTTGATCAACGCCCCAACGGCAGACAAGCCTTACAACCACCTGTACACCGTTGAAATGCTGGGTAACGTCATTGGCGGCCGCGAAGTGCGCCACTTGAACCTGACCGTCGACAACCTCAAGCAACTGGCCATCAAGCAGCTGGAAAATGGCGAAACTGTTTGGTTCGGTTCTGATGTTGGTCAGTCCTCTGACAGCAAGCTGGGCATCATGGATCCAGCCTTATTCGACAAGAACGGTCTGTTCAACGCCAACTTCGACATGACCAAGGCTGATCGCCTGGACTACGGCGAAAGCCTGATGACCCATGCCATGGTGATCACCGGCGTGGACATCGTTGACGGCCAGCCAACCAAGTGGAAGGTTGAAAACTCTTGGGGTGAAAAAGCCGGCGACAAAGGTTACTTCGTCGCTAGTGATGCTTGGTTCGACGAATTCGTTTACCAAGTGGTCATCAACAAGAAGTACCTGAGCCAAGACCTGCAAGATGTCATCAAGAATGAATACGATCACCCCACTGTTTTGAAGCCATGGGATCCAATGGGTGCCTTAGCTTAATGGGATTCAAAAAAACCGCAGCAATGCGGTTTTTTTCGTGGCTTCATTTGGTAATGACAGTTTTATCCACAATGTGCAGGCGGTCGTCTAAGGTGTAGACAATCGGCTGGGCATTGGCCACTTCCACCTGGTCGATTTGATCATCAGGAATGGCTTCCAGGTATTTGATGAGGGCGCGCAGCGTTGAGCCATGTGCGACCACCAACTGATTCTCCTGACGCAGCAGGCGTGGGGCCAATTCATCGCTCCAGTAAGCGATCAGGCGCGTTTCGGCATCCTGCAGACTTTCGCCGCGGGGGATGATGCTGGCTGGGAAGCGATGATAGCGCCGGCTGCGGCTGGGATTGACCAGTAGCGGCGGCCGGCTGGTGTAACTGCGCCGCCACAAAGCCACCTGCTGGGCGCCAAAGAGTTGGCGCGTTTCGTCCTTGTTGATGCCGCGCAAGGCGCCATAGTGGCGTTCATTCAAGCGCCAAGACTTGGTGATAGGCAACCAGTTTTGACCAATCGCGTCTTGCACCAGGTAGGCCGTTTCAATGGCGCGTTTGAGCACCGAAGTATGCACATGCCCAAACAAAATTTGCTGTGCCGCCAGCGCCTGCCCTGCCGCCTGCGCCTGGGCGACGCCATGCGCCGTCAGCGGGACATCGGACCAGCCGGTGTAGGTATTAGAAAAATTCGCGGCACTTTCGCCGTGCCTGAGTAAGACCAGTTTGACCATCCGTCAACCTCCCTATCACCAGAGTATACCATTTTCACCGAAAATCCGAAAAAGGACTGGAAAATGAGAATATAATTAGATATACTTATTCTTATCTCATGATATGGAGGACTTAGGATGGCGATATGGGTGCCTGGCACGATTACATCACGAATTCAACCTGATTTGGCGCTGGCCATTGACCGTGGCGTCACCTTAAGCATCGGCGAGGAGAGCTTCGAGTGGCAGATCACCGCCAATGATCAGACGCTGCCTACGGATCAAACTAACCTGATTATTGATGTGGCGTTGGCGCTGGATCCCATGCTGGTGCCGCATGAGCTGAACTTGAACACCACGGTCACGCCCAGCGTTGGCTTAGGGGCTTCTCTGGCGGCGACAATTTTGGGCATTGAGCTGGCGGAAACGCTGAGCCAGCAGCCTATCACCTTGACCCGCAAGCTGAACATGGCCGCGTTTTTTGAACCCAATCAAGCGGCCATTCAGGCCAGCTTGTTCGGTGGCTGTCTGGTCTATGCGCGGCCGAACAACATCATCAACTTCGGCACTGAGTTGGTGCAAGGCGCGATTTACGTGCCAGATCAAGTGGTAGAAACCCCAGTTGACCCTACCCCTTGCACGCAAGGGGTCTCGGCCCGCAGCGTGATGAACGCGATGATGAATGCCGATGGCTCTTGGCTGCAGCAGCATTTTCCGTTGCGCTCCCAAGTCACTGCTGGCTACTATCCCCATGCCGAAATGGTCTCGCGCGCAGTGCTAGCGGCAGGCGGCTTTACGACTTTCGTTTCGGCCAATGGCCCCGCGCTGGTGTGCCTCGCGCTCACTGAGCACGAAGACTTTTTCCCGCGGCTGCAGCAACAGCTCACTGCCGGCACCGTCGCCCCATTTCACTTGTCGCGGCGCGGCGTGACGCGTGTTTAACCGAAGGGGCCGCGACATTCGTCGCGGCCCCTTTGATTCTATTCAGACTGTTATAGCAGCGTTACGCGCCAAAAGGCCGGAGCCGAGTAGATAGCTACACCAACCACCGAGTCCAGAGCCCGGACTTGGTGGTTGGTTAGGCTACCTATCGGCTCCAAAAGCGCCTTTTGTCACAGCCCTGGATGATTAGTCGTCGTGCTGCACGTGATCCACAGCATCGTTGAATTTTTCCGCTGCTTTCTCCGTGACGTCATCCGCTTTTGCAGCGGCGTCCTTCTTGGCGGCATCCAGCTTTGCTTCGGCCTGACCTTTCAGGTTTTGGGCTTTGCCTTTGGCCTCCAACTTTTCGTTGTTGGTGGCCTTACCGGCAGCTTCCTTCACCTTGCCAGCGACCTTGTCTTTCATGGCATCAAAATCTGGCATATCATCCCTCCTTTACCTCTCCAGCATATCCAAAAGTCCTTATAAAAAGCGAATATAATGCTTACAAAAAAAGCGTAAAAAAATAGACCCAAAGGCCTACTTCTTCGCGTCATCAGTGACGGGCGGTTGGACCGCTTCACCGTCTTTGGTGATGTCTTTATAATTGACCACGGTTTTGTGTTTAAGATCCTCAACCGTTTCGTGGTCTTTTTTTGCGAACTGATCGATCGTCAGTAACGCGGCGTTGGCATATAACTTTTCCACCGTCCCGGTAAAGCTCAACGGGACCTGCTTGCTCTTCGTGACGTCGACGGTTTCGCCGACATTGATTTCTTGGGCCAAAAAAGTTCCCCCTTGTCGTTAACGACATGCAACGTCGTCTATTATACCATAATTGGCCCAGTAGCGTCTTAACTGGCGGCTTCGTCCTCTTCAAGCTGCTGCTGTTCGGAAATCCCTGGCGTCAGCACCTCCATTTGGCGCTTTGAAATCACGGCTTGATAAAGCAAGTCGCGAGCATTCATCCGGTCTGCCGGATCGAATTGCTCGATCATGACCAGCGCAGAATTCTCGTAGCATTTTTTGATGGTGCCGATAAAATCGTGTTCCATGTTGCCGTTGGCGTGGCAACGAACGATGGCTTGTCTGGTGATGGCTGTCATGATAGCGCCTCCATTTCTTTTTATAAATCGAGTATACCACCCGTATTCTTATGGTCAATATAATTTAATGATTATATTTAAAAAGACACACGTTATTTTGTGATTTTCTGAACTATCATGAATACTGCATTAAAAAAGGCCAAGTAACACCAGAAGTGTACTTAACCTCATTTTTCACATATGATTGGTGCGACCGTTAACTACCATACACAATGGTTTGGATTTTCTCGGCATAGGTCTTAATCGCCGAGAAATTCTGGTAACTGCCATTATCGGTCATAATCACCAGCAAGTAACGTTGGCCTTCTGGCGTGGTGACGATGGCGGCATCATTGTCCGTGGTGCCAAGCCAGCCCACTTTATCTTGAACTGTACTGCCAGGGTCAGCCGCACTGGCGGCGGCAGGAATGCCATCACGGTAGACCTGTTTACCCATGGCCGTCAGCAATTTGTTCCGGTAGGTGGCATTGGCAAACGGCCCTTGCCCTTTCACCAACAACTTGAGCATCGTCAGCAGGTTGTCACTGCTGGTGGTGGCTGCGCCGGAATAGTGGAATGGGCTGGTGATGCCAAATTGACTCAGGTAGGTGTTGATCGGCGTACCGCCAGAGCTTTTCAGCACCGCTTCGGCATAGTCATTTTGACTGTTGACGATCATCGCCTGAAACCCGCTTTCGTCGCTACTGGTCCAGGTCTTGGCGCCAGTGGCCACTTCATGGAACAACCAAGCCGTGATATAGAGCTTATAGGTGGACGCCGCCACCATTTGAGTCTGGGCATTGGCGCTGGTGGCCAGCGCCCCTTCGGCGTAGACGGACGCGTCTTTGGCCTTAGCAGCCGTGCTGCCGGCCACTGGCGCTAAGTTGTAGAAGCTGACCGCGACGTGGCCACTTTTAATAATTTGCGCCAGATACGTGTTCAGCGCCTGCTTGATGCTTTGCTGTTTGGCTGCCACCTGGGTTTTACTTAGCGTCGTGACGGCGGTACTGCTGGCACTGGTGCTGCTAGCGCTGGCGCTACTACTGGCCGCCACTGGTGCGTCTGCCGCATCGGTGGCGTCATCTGCCGTCGCTTCATGCACAATGGCGGCAATTGCCAGCCACAGCACGCTGATGACCAGTAAAGTGAATGGAATGATGCGATGCCAAATTGGCCGTTTTTTTCTGCGCATGCCTTTTGCTCCCTGTTTATTAGCTTAATAATAAACCAGGCATGTGAATTTTATAAGAAGAAAATTAAATGTTTATCATTTCTCGCGATGCGCGAGCTACTCGCGCACCTGGCCATTGCCCCGAATCTGATATTTGGTGGTGGTCAAGGCGGCCAAGCCCATGGGTCCCCGAGCATGCAGCTTCTGCGTGCTGATGCCGATTTCGGCACCAAACCCAAATTGCTCGCCATCGGTAAACCGCGTGGAAGCATTCACATAGACACAAGCGGCGTCGACCTGATTCAAAAAACGTTCGCTGCTGGCATAATCATTGGTAATGATGCTTTCAGAATGTTTCGTGTTGTGCCGGTTAATATGGGCAATCGCTTCGTCCTCATCAGCGATCACCTTAACGGCCATGATCAAGTCATTATATTCGGTATCCCAATCGGCCGCGGTTACTGCCGCCATATTGGGCACAATCGCCCTGGCCGCCTCATCCCCGCGCAAAGCCACCCCATGCGCCTGCAACGCAGCGGCCAAGGCTGGCAAGTAATCGGCAGCGACCGCTTGATGAATCAACAGCTTCTCGGCAGCATTGCAGACGCTGGGCCGTTGCACCTTGGCGTTAACTACGATGGCCTTGGCCATCTCAAGGTCAGCCGTTTGATCCACGTAAATGTGACAATTTCCCGCCCCAGTTTCGATCACCGGCACGGTGGCGGTGTTGACCACCGCCTGGATCAAGCCAGCGCCGCCGCGAGGAATGAGAACATCGAGATACGCGGTCAGATGCATCATCTCATTGGCTAAGGCGCGGCTTGGATCCGCCACTAGCTGCACGGCCTGCGCCGGCAAGCCCACCTTGGTCAGAGCGGTTTGCAGCACTTGGGTTAAAGCCAAATTCGACTGCAGGGCTTCCTTACCCCCGCGCAACATCACAGCGTTACCACTTTTCAGCGTTAAACCTGCGGCATCAACAGTGACATTCGGACGGGCTTCGTAAATCATCCCGACCACGCCCAGGGGCACGCGCTTTTGAATAATCGACAGCCCCGCCGCATTAGTGAAGCCACCATCGATTCGGGCAGTTGGATCAGGCAAGGCCGCCACGCTCTTGAGGCCATTGGCCATATCGCTGATGCGCGCCGGCGTCAGGCGCAAGCGGTCGGTAAACTTGGCGGGCTGGTCACTGGCCGCCGCTAAATCACGCGCATTGGCGTCTAAAATCTGTTCGGTGTGGGCGGTCAATTCTGCCGCCATCGCCAGCAGCGCCTGATTTTTCGTGGCAGTATCTAACTGCGCCAGCACCTGGGCGGCGGCTTGAGCCTGTTGCCCCATTTGGGTTAAATCAATCATCGTGTTTCCTCCTTCACTTGACCAAAACGCGTGCCCACTTGCTCGCCGGCCAGCACCTGGAGCACCAGGCGCGGATCTTGACCAGAACACAGCACCATTTGCTTACCAGCTTTCATCATTGCTTTGGCGGCGCGCAGCTTCGTCACCATACCGCCAGTACCGAAGCGCGAGCTAGTGCCACCAGCACTCGCCTCGGCCAGCGCAGCCGGATCAGTCACCACTGGCACCAGCCTAGCCTCGGCGAATTGATGCGGGTCCTTGTCATACAACCCGTCAATATCCGACAAGACAATCAGTTGATCGGCCTCAATCTGGGTCGCCACCAGCGCTGAGAGTTGGTCATTATCCCCAAATGTGGTGCGATGCGCCAGTTCATCGGTCGCGACTGAATCATTTTCGTTGATCACCGGAATCACCTGCTGAACCAGCAGAGTCTGAATGGTATCCAGCACATGCTGCTTGGTGAGCGGATAATCAAAGACGTCATGCGTGAGCAGCAGCTGGGCAATCGTCGTGCCGTAATCGCTAAAGCGCTCGCTGTACAGCCGCATCAGCTCGGACTGGCCAATCGCGGCTAGCGCCTGCTGAGCGGCGATGGCTTTAGGCCGCGCAGTCATCCGGCGGCTGGCCAAGCCGACCCCGATGGCCCCTGAGGTCACCAGCACCACTTCACAGCCGCTATTTTTCACCGCTGATAAGGTATACGCCAGGCGATCAATCGTTTGTAAATTCACCTGACCATTGGGATAAATCAAACTACTGGTGCCAATTTTTACCACCACTCGTGAAACCATCGTCAACATCCTTTCAAAAACAAAAAGCGCCGCTTCGTCGAGGCACCCATTCCTGGGCGGTACCATCCTCGTTCGAAGCAACGCTTCACACTTTGTCAGTTCACTAAATTGGTCGTTCATCTGCAAGTCGGGTTCGAACACCAGGCGCAATTCACAGTCAAGATTGCGCTTCCTGAACGGTTCTACTTACATTGCAGGGATTGATAGGTAGTATAGCCGGCCAGGCTAGGCTTGTCAACTACCTCTGGTTTGCAGCTTTATAGTGGCGCCTTTAATTCGCGCTCATAATTGGCGAGCCACGCTTCAGACACCGGTTCAATCTTCGTTTGGCCTTCCGCTGCCGGATGGGCAATCAAGATTTGCGCCGGTTGATCTGCGGTGGCCACGCTAAAGGTAAACTCAACGTTGGTCGCAACGCCCCATTCGCCATTGTGATTCATGGCAATCAGGGAAAATTCACCAACCTTGCCATACCGGGCTTTGAGCTTAGCCACAAAGGGATACACGGCCTGGTCGCAAGCGGCTTGCGGGGTTGCCCCTGCCGCCATGCGCCGCACGATTTCATAGGACATGCAACCTTTCATAATATCCTCGCCAAGCCCGGTTGCCGCCGCGGCGCCGATTTCACTGTCGGCATAATAGCCTGAGCCAGACAGCGGCGAATCGCCCACCCGGCCGGCCTTTTTCATAAACAACCCAGAGGTAGAGGTGCCCACCGCCATCGAGCCGGTTTGATCCAGTGCAATGGCCCCGACGGTATCGTGGCCGTCGTAAGCGGTCATCGGCTGCTGGCGCAATACCTGCAGGCGTTTTTGCCATTCGGCTTTGGCCCGCGGCGTGAGCATGTTCGTCATTTCAAAACCGTGCAACAGCGCAAACTTGGTGGCGCCTTCGCCGACCCGAAAGCTGTTGTAATGGTACTTGGCTAAGGCCCGGGCCACCGAAATCGCATGTTTGACATTCTGGATGCCCCCGACCGCGCCTTGTGCTAAGGTGTCGCCATCCATGAAGGCGGCGTCCATTTCGACCACGCCTTCTTCATTCGGCAAACCGCCATAACCCACGCTTTTATAATATGGGTAAGCCTCGACGGTTTTGATCAGCGCCTCCACAGCATCCCCAGCCTGAGCTTGTTGCGCCAACAAATCACTGGCCTTAACCACGCCATCGTGCGCCATCCGCCAAGTCGCAATTGTCCCCCACTTCATCTGCCTCATCCTCTCGTTTGTCTGATGGGTCTTAGTATACCCGTCTCACAGCCAAAATGGACCCGGCGCCGCCGATTTTTCAACCTACAAGGCAGGACTAAAGACCGAAGCAACCAGGCCTGTAAATCAGGCGAAAGTTGCATGTCCCCTGAATGGTTCACTGCTACACTTTAGGTGTCATTAGGGAGCCGGGCACTACCACCAAGGAGGAAATGAAAATGTCAATTTGGGGTGTATTATTGGGGATCGTGCTGGTAGTGGTCGGACTGTGGCAGTTCCACGCCACCACGCATGCCTTCAAGGAAATGAAACGAAACGGCAACAAAAACACGTCACCGTTCATCATGTACGCCTTGTACAGCGGGTATCTGTTCGGCGGTCTGTTCATCATCGGCGGGGTGATGGTAGCCTTTAACCTGTTCTAACGCCGATTGACGCGGTCTGGTAAAATAAAGAACAAACATAGGAAAGAAGGCTTTTCATGCCTAGCAAACCTTTAGCCGCTTACGAACCAATGATTCCTGAAGTGGCGGCCTTACTCGCCGCTCAGCCGGACTTGCAGGCCTTTTTCAACGCCTTAACGCTAGGCTATCAGCGCGAATGGGCGCGCTTCATTTTTGGCACCGCCAGCGAAGCCACCAAGCTAAAACACCTCACGAAGATGAGTGAGGTGTTAGCTGCCGGTTATAAATCTAAGCGTGCTTATGATCAGCGTGCCAAATAATACCATGACCAAGCTAGCTGCTTGGTCATTTTTGATTCAAACCCACGCCTGCATGCAAGGCATCACGAGCTTGCGCGACAAAATGAAACTTGGCCACCTGGCGAAGGAAGACGCCCAGCGCAAGCGTCACCAATGCTATTTGAGCCGTTAGCCCATAAATGAGTCAAAAATAAGTCTAAAGTGGGGAACTAAAGCTCCTTATTTGCAGTTTTAAGCTATTTTTGCCCTTAATCAGCGTTTTGAGTGTGGTCTCACTGCTCATTGCGGCGACTGTTCCGCCCCCGGCGCTGCTGCGCAAACCACGCTGCCATTTGCTGGCGCTGCTCTGGGGTCGCATTTTGGAACTTTGCTTTCACCGCTTTTTGATAGCGTGGATCCAAGCTGCGATTCAACCACTCACTCCAACGCGATGAGCCTTGCTCAGGACGATTTCTGGCCGCCGGCGTCGAACCTTGCCCTGGCGCTTCGGCGCGCTGATCATAAAGCTGGTCGGCCAGTTTACGCCAATCCACATAGGCCGAAGCCGGCAATTCGGCGAGATCCTTTTGCTGCTCTGCGGGCAAGGCCTCAGCATCGTACATCTGCTGGCGGGCGTCGGCGTTCAAAAAGAAGCTGAGAATCGGGTAAGCCAAGTAGAACAACAGCGCCACCTGGGGTAAAAAGTAAGCCACAATAATGGCGGCTAATGACAAGCCGTCCAGCCAGTGATTGGCATTGCCGTAGATTTTTTGATACACCTGCTGCATCTCAGCTTTGGTGGTGAACTGCAAATGGACGATGGACTTCGCCAGCCCCCGAAACAAGAAGCTGATCACCGCTTGGGTCACCCCATACAGCATCACCGTCACCCGGGTGGTATTTTCCGCCATCATGTCGGTAAACAACGGCATTAAGGACAGCACCGCCAAAAAGACGACTTCCCAAATCAAAATCTGGTAGGTCATCGTCTCAATTTCGGCAAAGGCGGTACTGTGCTGATACCACATGTTAAACACGAAGACAAAGGTAATCATGTAAATACCAATGTGTTGCCCCATCGCCAGGTAATTGGCCCAACTGTCATGTAGCACTGGCGCAATGGCCAGCACCATGATGGTAATGATGACCGCCATGACACCATCGGAAAAGGCATCAAGGCGACTTTTGAGTTTTTCCATAATGTGCTCCTTTGGTTAACTGCTCGTATTCTACTGGTTAACCCGAGGCGGTGCAAGCACCGCCCTCATTGACCTTTACCAGAGGTGGAGAATTGGCCCCACCATGTACAGGCCAAACATCATCACCAGCAGACACAAGCTAGTCGCGGCGAACCGGTACCACCCGTGCATCCGATACCGGTCTGGTAAGGCCTTGGCCTCTAGTAAGAGCAAAAAGCCGAGGACAATGGGCACCAGCAGCGCGTTGATGACTTCGACGGTCACCGCCAGATCCACCAGCTGGATGTTGGCCAACACCAACACGGCCCCAATCACATGGGCCCCGATGTAGATCAGATAAAAGCCCGCGCTTTTCCGATTAAAGGGTTCATTGAGGCTGTGCGGCCAGCCTAGCACCTCGGTCAGACCCCAAGTCCCAGCCAAAGCCACCACCAGCGCCGCCACCATCGAGCCACCAAACAGACTCATGCCGATGAGCAGATTAGCCGGCAGTCGGCCCAAAAACGGCGCCAGGGCATTGGCCATCTGCCCCACTGTCGCGAAGGCCTCACTGCCGCCGTGTTGGCCCACCGTTGCGGCAAAGGTCACAATAAAGACAATCATGATGCCTTGGGTCACCAGCGTGCCAACCGCGGTATCGCGGCGCTCTTGTGGGATATCTGCCGGGGTCAGGTGCTTATCAATCACCGCCCCTTGCTGATAGAACAGCATCCAAGGCATGATCACCGCCCCGACATTCGCCGCCACCAAGTACACATAGCTGCGATTGTGCCAAGGAATCGTCACCAACCCCTGCAGCAGGTCTGACAACTGCGGCCGCGCCATAAACATCGCGATGATGAAAACGAACTCGGCCAAGCCCACCAACACCCCGATTTTTTCCACCCGCCGATACTCGCCCAAAAAGGCCAGACTAACCAGAAAAATCGTGGCAATGGGTATCGTGATCCACTTAGACACGCCAAACAGTTCCCCGACGCCAGCAATGCCGATGAATTCTGTCAGCAGCGCTCCAACCGCGGAAATCCCCAGCGTAATCGCAGCCAGCCAGGCCCAGCCACGGCCAAAGTACTGGCGAATCAGGGCCCCATGCCCTTCCTGAGTGATAATCCCCAACCGCACCGTCATTTCTTGGGCCATAAACAAAACAGGTATCAGCACCAGCTGCGGCAGCACCATGGTGTAGCCCCACTGTGCGCCAGACTGCGCCGCGGTAATTAAGCACCCAGCATCGGTATCGGCCAGCATCACCAATAGCCCTGGTCCCCACACCGCCAAAAAGCGATGACGCTGCCAAAAAGCACGGCGTATTATTTTCTCTCGTGCGATTATGCCTCACTCCTTTAACTTTCACAGTTTAGCGCAAAGCACCCCAGTCGCCTAGTCACTTTGGCCCAAAATGCGCAGTCGTCCAATCGTCAAAATCGCTTTGTTGTCCCATTAAATACGTTAGCTTCGGAGCAAGATGGTGAATGAATCCCATTACTGTGAGATATATCAGCAACTTGTGGTACTTGATGCCAAATACCACCAATGATAACGAACCTTTCAAGCACAACGACACCCTTTCACCTCTGCGAACGCAAAAAAATAAGCCTGCCACCAGGGCAAGCTTACTTTTAAATGCATTGAGCGCAAGATTAACGCTTGGAGAATTGACTCGCCTTGCGGGCCTTCTTCAAACCGTACTTTAAGTATCTCGCTTTCACACAGTTTTCAAGGCTTTAAAATCCTTGATATTACTGACTTTCTCTTTCACCAAGTTTCACTAAATTTCATACAAAAGGAAATGGAGCGACACATTTCGTACATTTTGAGCATTTCGTAAGGCTACGATTAACGTAAAGCAGAAGACGTACATCTTCTGCTTTTTGTGTGCTCAAGTAAAAATTGCAGCTCTATTTTCAGAAAACTCAGGAGGAAAAATCATTGATGAAAACAGCTCGGCGAACCTCAATATTCGCCGCATTAGTTGTTATATTTATCCAGCTCTTTATCCCCGCTTCACTGGCAATTGCCGCCAGCATGACCAACACCAAGGTCGCAGATTGGCGCAACACTTGGCACCTACATCTATTCAATGGTCTACATTGGACGGACACCGGCATGTGGATGAAGAAACTGAACGGCAAGGTGGCGTTTTGTGTGGAGCACGGAGTCGATCTCGATATGAGCGGCTCCGGCTACAACCCCAGCAATTACGCCGACAGTAAGAAAGATCAACTAGCCAAGATTGCTTACTACGGCTACTACCAGAACCCAACCAACCGTAACTACGCCGTGACCCAGATGGTCATCTGGGAGACTCTCGGAGACACGTTACTCACCACGCCGAACAAGACCTACCAAACCGAGAAGAAAGCGATTCTCGATAAGGTCGCGGCGCATGATCGCAAGCCATCGTTCAACGGCAAACAGATCACACTCGCAGTTGGCGATTCAATAACCTTGACGGACACCAACGGGCGGCTTGCGGCTTTTGCCCAACAAACAGCGAATACCGCAAACCTCAAGATTACGAAGTCCGGCAACAAGCTCACATTAACTGCTACCGCCCAGTCTAAGGCTTCCGGTAAGGTCGCCTATGCAATCGCCAAAGCTGCTGACGTTGGTACCTCATTCGTTTATACAAAGGGTTCCCAACAAAAGCTGGTCAACTTCAAGTTATCCAGCAACGGCGAGTTCAGTCTACCAATCAAGGTCAACCTGAACGGGAACCTGAAAGCCAAGAAGGTCGATGCCGACACCAACAAAGCCTTGCCGGGGGCGAAGCTCAAGTTCGCATACAATGGTACTTCCAAAGAAGTCACGACTGGCGCTGACGGGTATGCCGCCTTGAATGATTTGAAGGCTGGCACCAAGGTCACCGTCTCGGAAGTCACTGCTCCTAACGGGTATGTGAACAAGGGCGAACTCAAGGAAGCCACCATTGAACCCAACAAGACCGTCGAAGTTGTCCTCGGCAACAAGGAACAGCTCGGCAACGTGACCCTTGCCAAGATTGGTAAAGAGTTCGGTAGCGATATGTTCAATGCCTACTACTCCCTGAACGGCGCGGTGTATGGGATCTACACCAGCACCGGTACGCGAGTTGGTGCAATCACGACCGATGGCAACGGTAAAGGCACCTTGCAGAACCTCAAGCTCGGTAGCTACTACGCGCTTGAAGAAAAAGCCCCTGCTGGATATGTTCTGAACACGACCAAGCTGCCATTTGAATTGAAGTACGCTGGTCAGACCGTCGCGGTCACAACTGCTCATGTCGATACGACTGATCAAGAACAACGCGGCACTGCCACCATCATCAAGGAAGATGCGGCTACTGGTAAGCAGCCACAAGGTGCTGCCAGCCTTAACGGTGCTGTCTACGAACTCCACCGTGCAACCGATGACAAGCTCGTGAAGTCAGTGACGATCGCCAACAATACCGCATCCGTTTCTAACTTGGAGCTGGACGATTACTACTGGCAAGAAGTGAAGGCCCCACCCGGTTACGTTCTTGATCCGCAAAAGCACGCCTTCAAGCTGGCTTACGCTGGTCAGAACGTCACGACTGCAACTGCTACCACGACGGTTAAGGAACAAGTCATCACTGGTGATCTCGACCTGCTCAAGTACGGGAACTACGACTGGACAACCCAAGGCAAAGGCACTAAGCCAGTCATGCTCAAGGACACCCAGTTCACTGTGACCAGCAAGACTACCGGTAAGGTTGTCCGTACCGGCCTCACCGATGCCCAAGGCTACGTGAAATTCGCGGATTTACCTTACGACACCTACACCGTCACCGAAACCAAAACCCCAACAGGCTACAAAGGGATCAAGCCGTTCACAGTTGTTGTTGACGGCACCCAGAAGTCCCAACATTATAGCATTGAAAACAAGGTTATCGAAGAAAAGCTACGGGTGGTCAAGGTTGATACCGAAACCGGGAAGACCGTGCTACGCGCTGGCGCAATCTTCCGTGTTAAGAACCTGCAAACCAACAAGTACGAAGTCCAGCCAACTGCTGATAAGTCCGGCACAACTGATAAGTTTGTGACTGACAATTCCGGCAAGTTGATCACCGCCGAAGCGCTTGGCTACGGCAAGTACCTGCTCGAAGAAGTCCAAGCCCCAGAAGGCTATGTACTAGCTAAGGAACCGGCCAAGTTCACCATCGACGGTAGTCACAAGGACGGCATCGTGGTCATCAAGTTTGCTGACCTCTCCCAAAAGGGTGTCGCTACCTTGACCAAGACCGGGGCTACCCCAGTCGCCGTCGAAAAGGTTGAAACTGAATATGGCGATCAGTACAAGTTCAAGTACGACTACACCGCTCTGGCTGGTGCGAAGTTCGAGTTCAAAGCTGCCGAAGACATTACGACTGCTGACGGCACCGTTCGTGCCCACAAGGGTGACGTGGTTGCCACTGGCACCACTGATGCTCAAGGACAGATTCAAACCCCAGAACTCTACCTCGGCAAGTACACTGCAACCGAAGTGTCTGCACCAAACGGGTTCATTCTGAACACCGATCCAATTGCCTTTGAACTCAAGTATGCTGGACAAGAAGTGACGGTGACCTCTACCTCACTTGAAGCTAAGAACGACTTCCAGCAGCTCGACATCACGCTCAACAAGCAGGAGGAGAGCCTCACAGGGTGGAAGAACAACCTCCCAGAAATCAAGAACGTCGCCGGTAATGGACAGGTCTTTGGCCTGTTCTCCATGGCCGCCACTAAGATCGGTGACACCGAGGTTCCAGCACAATCGTTGCTCGCAACAACCACGGTCAAGGATGGGAAAGCTGCGTTCGATGCGATTCAGCTACCGGTTGGCTACTACTACGTCAAAGAACTTGATGCTGGCCATAGCCATGATTTGAGCACGACGATGTACGGCTTCCACTTCAACACCACTGACAACGAGAAGATCAAGCATATCAAGATCAACGACGGTAAGCAGATTGAGAACAAGCTCCACGAAAACGAACTGTCATTCAAGAAGATCAACGAAGTTGCCACGCTGGTTTCGGGCAAGGGTTACTCCTACGCCATGACCGGTAATGCTGCCGGTGCGGTCTTTGAACTGCTTGATGCTGACAAGAAGGTCATTCAGACCATCACCGTCGGCAGGGATTCCACTGGCTCTATCAAGCACCTACCAGTTGGAACCTTTTATCTCCGTGAATCCACGCCTTCTGCTACAAACCTTGTACTGTCCAAGGAAACTCTCAAGCTCGTCTCCACCAAGGACGGCGTGACGGTCTTTCATGGCAAGGACAAGCAGATTGGTGAGGCCAAGGCTGACGCCAAGGAACCAACCATCGCCTTTGAACTGAACAACAACTTGATCAAGGGTACGGGTGAACTGACCAAGACCGACGTTTCAACCGGCAAGCGACTGCCAAACACGGGTATCCGCATTCTGGACGAAGACGGCAAGACAGTCGTATCTGGTCGCACCGACAAGAACGGGGTCTTCTCCTTTGGTAACCTGCCTGCTGGCAAGTACAGATTCCAAGAATACGACGCACCAAAGGGCTACGAAATCAGCGAAGCCCTTGTACCATTCGAGATCACGAAGGACGGTGAAATCGTGAAGGCTATCATGAAAGACAAGCAAACGCCGAAGCCTGGTCTACCACAAACTGGTAACGCCAAGGCTGGTTGGCTCATGGTCATCGGTGTAGTACTGCTTCTCGGCATACTCGCTGCAATGGTTGTGATTGGTGGCACCAAGAAGAAAGACGGTAAGTAACATGCGCATTTCTTCTATTAATATGTACCCTGACCCCGGCGGCGATGTGTTGCTCCAAGGCGACATCGTACTGGATCATGTACTCATCTTGAAAAACGTGAAGCTCATCGAAGGTCAGCATCGCTTGTATATCCAGTTCCCACGATACGCTGATGGTCGCACGGTTCACCCAATCTCCAAATCATTTTACAACTACCTACTTCAACAACTAACCGAATACTATCACCAAGCCACAGCCGAGTAGCCCACCTACCCGGCTTTTTGAATACGAAAGGAAGACTACAACATGGAACTCAAATTTGTTGCACCAAACATTGAAAAGACGTTCGGCCACTTGTTCTTCGGCTCGCTCAAGCGGGAGCTGCAAGATGGCGACCGTGACAATCGCAAAGTCGTGTCGCGCACTTACGAGTTGTTCTCGGACTTACAACGCACTGACAACATTGAGATCACCATTCCCGCCAAAAAAGGTGAGAAAGGCGAAACCATCGAAGTTGATTCGCCGGTGATGATCGTCAACCCACGGATTGCAACAGTCGGTTACCGCATCGGCGATCAGGGCTTTGTCCGCTACATCTGCCATGCCGACGACATTATCCCAGTTTAAACAAAGAAAAGAGGAAAACACATGCGATTAGCAGAAGGTATCATAATCGACTTAGAAAAGACTTTTGGCGTTTTGAAGTTCTCCGGCCAGCGTCGTGAACGCTTCGTGCAAGACGAAGACGGCAACCGCACCGACGACGTGAAGGAACGCACCTATGACCTGAAATCCATGAAGCAAGGAATGATGATTCAAGTTTCGATTCCGGCAGAGGCTGGCGTCAAGGACTTCAAGTACAACCAGATCGTGACCTTGGTTGATCCAGAAATCAATGCGTTAGCCAATGCCGAGTTTAACCGTGTCGAGACTTCTTGGTTCATGAAAGCTAAGGATCTCGTGATTGCCACCGCACCGGTAAAGCCACAGGAGAAGCTAAACAACAATGACAAGAAATAACTCACTGTCCCACTCCTCCCGCGCACCGCCCGCTGCGGCGGTTACTTGTGACTAACGAAAGGAGTTGATTATTGATGATGACTTCCGCCATGACCGTAGTTGGTCGTGAAGTATTCATCGACGACTATAACGAAGAAATCGACATTGACTACCGCCTTGATCCAGACGAGATTCTGCAAGACATGGTGGAACTCATGGAAGAAAGCCCTGAATCCTACCAGCACCTGCATATCGACAGCGAACAGACTAACGACGGTATGAATAAGCTATTCTCATTCACTTCATATGAGGGTGAAGATGGCTTGCGGCCTTCGTATCTGGGCGTCAGCGATGAATAGAAAGGACTGATAACATGGCACTGACACTTAGAATTGAAGGCTTCTTTGAAGATTATCCAGCTTTGGTTGATCCTGATTACCACGACCCTAGCCCGGATGCCTTGATCGACATGGTATTGATGGCCGCCGAACAGTCCAATCCTGACGAACCGTTTTCCATCTGGGTAGACGGTGAGTGTACCCGCGACCACGAATCCAAAGAGTTCAGCTTCAATATCGACACTGAAGACCGACAACCCGCTATCAAATATATTGGCGTCAAGTAACGCTCAAAGGAGAATTTCTATGAATGATCAAACAACCCTCATCAACTTGGATGACTTTATGCTTCACTACGAACACATTTCTGACTTTGACAACGGCGCATCACCCACTGGTGACGTCATCATCAACTTAATCGACGCAGCTAATCACGCGGTTCAAGCTGGCATGAATGCCTGTGATTTGATTTTAGCCAGTGAGCAGTGTGCGAAACCTGAAGCCTACCTTCACGGAGCGCGCTTTAGTTTCAACGTTTCAAGTAGTCCGCTGGGCCTCGTAATTGGCTACGACGGCGTAAATATTGACGAATGAAGCTAACCTATCGCGGTACACGGGTCTATCCGCGTCAACGCAACCTGCTCTACAACACCGCTATGACCGTTGTGGTTTCCTTGTGGGTAACTGGCGTAACTATCGCCTATTGGCCGCTGCTAAAACAAATTAACTGGAAATTCTTTAGTTGGTCGGACGTGGCGGCGCTGCCCTGGTCATGGTTGCCGCTGATTATCAACAGTTTATGCACAGCACTACTCTTTGGTGCTGGCTTGTGGACATACCGAACTTGGTTTGCGGATTCCTACAAGCAGATGGAACACCGTCAAAAGCTCGCCCGCATGATTATGGAGAACAATTGGTACCAAACTGACCAGTCCAACAGCGAGAGTTTCTTCAAGGACTTAGGTTCAACGCGCACCAAAGAGAAGATCTCGCACTTCCCCAAGATTTACTACCGGCTCAAGGACGGGCTGATCCATGTTTCCGTTGAAATCGTCATGTCTTCCTATCAAGACCAGCTCCTGCACTTAGAAAAGAAGCTAGAGGCTGGTCTTTACTGTGAGTTGATCGACAAGATCCTGCACGACTCTTATGTCGAGTACACCTTGCTTTACGACACCATTGGCAAGCGCATTACCATCGCTGATGTGACCTGTGAACATGGCGCCATGCAGCTCATGGAAACCGTGGCTTGGCACTATGACGCACTACCGCACATGCTGATTGCCGGTGGGACTGGTGGTGGGAAGACCTACTTCATTTTGACGCTGATCGAAGCGTTACTGAAAGACGGTGCCCAGCTCACCATTCTTGACCCGAAAAACGCTGACCTTGCTGATCTGGCTGACGTGATGCCGGGGGTCTACTCGAAGAAGGAGGCCATGCTTGGCGCACTTGAAACTTTCTATCAGGATATGATGGTGCGCAACAACAAGATGAAACAAATGGACGGATACAAGACCGGCGAGAACTACGCCTATCTTGGACTGCCCGCCCACTTTCTGATTTTTGATGAATATGTGGCTTTCATGGATATGCTTGGCCGCGATGCCATGCAGGTGATGTCCAAACTCAAGCAGATCGTCATGCTAGGCCGTCAAGCCGGATTCTTTCTCGTGTTGGCTTGCCAACGGCCTGATGCCAAGTATCTCGGTGATGGGATTCGCGACCAGTTCATGTTCCGGGTTGCGCTTGGGCGCATGAGTGAGCTTGGCTATTCCATGATGTTCGGCGAAACCAACAAAGACTTTTTCCAGAAACCAATCAAGGGACGCGGCTATGTGGACACTGGCGGCAGCGTCATCTCTGAATTTTACACGCCGCTAGTCCCACGTGGCTATGACTTTCTCACCAAAATCGGCGCCGCAGCCAATACCGTTCCCGCAACCCCCACAAAACAGGAGGTGCCAAATGAGCACTGATGTTAAAATCAAAAACCGCACGCAATTCCTCAACGATTTTCACGAGAACGTGCCTTTCCAGTCTGACGAAGACGCGGAAGACCAGCTGCAATGGATGGCGATGCACGCCCACGAATACCCAGATTCACGAATCTGGATGGGCGCTCCCGGCGGACTGACCGCTGATCGTTTTCCGAAGCGCTTTTGGTTCAATGTCACCACTGGCGACAACGGTGGCTTGATCACGACTTACACCAACGTCGCAGATGAAGGCGATGAGGAGTAGGTCTATGGTAATCCGATCTCGTTCACCAAATCTAACGCAGCATCGCAGGTAGCTTCATAAGTGACGTTCTCACTGTATACGTAGGCCACTCGGTACTTTTCCCAGCGCTGTTTCAAAAGCCCAGACCCACGCAATGAAGTGATGATCTCTGCATATCGCGGCAATAGAGCTTCCGAACCACGAAGCTCTGCTGTCGCCCGCAATGCATCCTTTAAGACTTTGAAATCAATATTCTGCCGCTGCACCTTATCAAACAGATACAAGTCGTAGAAGTCTTTCATTCGTGAATTAAGCTCCTGACGCACGACCATGGATTCGAGTTTCTCGGCAAGAATGGTTTCCATATTGTAGGCCATGACCAGAATATCTTGGTCATTAAAAATCGTGCGATGATGCCATGAAATTTCACGAGGCGTGATTGTGTCCCCGGTTGAAACGTCAATCTTCGTATCTACAACGCTGTTATAAATTTTGCTTCGATATGAATGCGAAACCCGGCATACTCTGCGGCAACGCGAATATCATCAATCTTAGCAATCCTGATTGTCACGTCGCTATCTGGCTCATTCATATTGGCGATGTCCGTAAACACTTTGAGAATTTCCTCTTTTGTTACCGGCAAACCCTTGACCGAGGTATCGACGTCACGCGTTGCTCGCGTATCAACGCCTAGCATTGACGCAATTAGAAACCCGCCTTTGAGAATCAAATTATCTCGATAGGGTGAGCGAGAAATTCGATCCACAATCTCGTCTAACGCTACCTCCTGCATCAAGATTTGAGGATCAATCTGTTTTTCTTTGGCAAGGTTACGCACCTTGGCCCTGAACTGTTGCCCATTTGAAAAACCGAGTTTCATAGTAGCACCTCCATGTAGTTGTTGATTTTTTCTCTCACTTTGAACAAATCTGCATAGCGTACCAATCGCCCAATATCTTTTTGCTTTAGTTGCGAATAGCTGATCATCGCTTGACGGATAGTTTCCGAATCCGATGAATCGCGCGTTCGCAATATATCACAAAGGGTTCGTTCGATGTTATAGACCCGTACCTTGTGTTGCCCCGACGAGAGCACTTCCTCAACCCCTAGATCGTGCCATTCGGATTTTTGATGATACATCCGAACTGGAAATTCACCGATTGAGCTTGGGTAGTAGCCGCGGGGAAAATTCATTTGGTAGCGATCCGGCGTCCGGTCGATCATACGATGCAAAAACAACGCAGTGTCTTTGTAATAGACACCCTTACTAAACCGATATTGAAGGATATACATGTCGTCTTCAAATATTGCCGGATCAATGTACACTCCGCGTCCCACACGCTCCAGCTTCCCGCGGTTAGCAAGATCAATGAGCAGATGTGGATTGACCCCAAGCTTTTTGGCATCTGCGGTCGTCACTTGGCCATTATTTTGTTTCATAAATGATTCGATTAAATCTGACATTAAACTCACCTCACGTTTCAAACGTCATTATACCATATGATGACGTTTGAAACGTGAATTCACGAATACGAAAGGAGATCCCATGAGAATTCCGATAATCAACAACCAAAGTCGCTTTCAGGAAGATTACGCTGACACAATCATAGCTGGAACACCAGAGGACGCCGAAGACGCCTTACTGGAAATGTGTGATTACATTGAGCCTTACGAAGACGGTGATCACTGGCTCGAACTCGTCGGCGACCGCACCATCTCAGGTAAGCCCATCTACTTCTGGTTCACGGCTACCATGACGCAAACTGGCATGCAGCTCACTTACCATAGCTGGGCCCACCATTATTAATCAGCTTCACGCCGTCATCAAAACAAACCCGTTTGAAAGGAGCAAGACTATGACTATCCAATCTGTTCAGCAAGGCTGCCCCCTGCTGCCGCCACGCGCGGCGTGCAACGCGAAAGCCGCAAGCGTGAATGGCAGCGGTCGGCGCCAGCCGACCGCTTACCCCCAGTACTCTAACAGGGGGGTATTAAATACAACGTCTGTGCCTGAACACGGGGTAGAAAGGTTGCTATGACGGCATTTGAATAGAAAAAGTCAAAATGATGGATGGCACCCCCATCCATCATTTTTTGAAAGGAGCGTTGCCATGTGCTCATGGCATGAAAAGATTAAAACTAAACGCAAGCAACTCAAGCTGACCCAAGTTCAAGTCGCACGGCGCCTAGGTGTCACACGGATGCACTACGTCCAAGTGGAAAACGGCAAGACGAACCCCAGTCCCGCGCTTCAAGCCGAAATCGACCGGCTGCTCAAGAACTGGAACGACGAACCTGAACTGACGCTGATGTTTGACTACATGCGCGTGCGGTTCCCGACAACTGACGCCAAGGCTGTGATCACCAAGATTCTCGGTCTGACCCCAGAACACCTGATATTTGAAGAACATGGATTCTACGGCTATTCGGCCATGTATATCTTCTCCAACATTCAAGTCATGGTCGCGCCGATCGACTCAAACCTCGGCACGCTGGTCGAAATGAAAGGCCAAGGCTGCCGTGAGTTTGAAGGCATTCTGCTAAGCCACGGTGAAACTTGGTACGACTACTTCCTCCGTGTCGATGAAGCTGGCGGAATCTTCAAACGGGTTGATATTGCAATCAACGACATGGTTGGTCTACTGAATATCCCCGAACTGGTCGATAAGTGTCTGAACAACGAGTGCATCTCCGTCATGCGGTCATTCCAAGGATTGCAATCAGGTAAGCTCGTGGATCTCGACGAGGCTGGCCGGGGCAACACGCTATACGTCGGCACGATGAAAAGCGATGTGTACTTCTGCATCTACGAAAAGGCCGCCGAACAAGCTGCCAAGCGCGGCATCGCCATTGCCGACACACCGATCATCAACCGCTTTGAGATTCGCTTGAAGAACGAACGGGCAATCAAGGCAATTGAGAGCATGCTGATTACCCGTGACGCCGAAAAAGTCGCGTTCGGTATCATCACGCGCTACATGCGATTCGTTGATGAAGTCCCGGACAAAAGCCGCTTGAAGTGGCCGCTCAACGACCGCTGGGCATACTTCCTCGGCAAAGGTCGTCAACCGATACGCCTGACTACCGCACCCCAGCCCTTTGATATGAACAAGACCAAGGCGTGGCTCCAAAAGCAAGTCATGCCTACCCTCAAAGTCATCAAGGAAATCGACAACTACTTCGGCACTACTGACTTGCAGCTCATGATCAAGGACGCCGAACTAAACGACAAGCACCTCAAGCTGATTGAGCAACAGACTGTCGGTAGCGAGGAACTGGGAGGTGACATGTTTGGTCAATGATGTGCTTACTTCCCACCAACTGCGCGGCAAGGCATTCAAAGACTGTGTGCTGAATGTTTACGTCTACAAGGCCGCGCTAGTCGGCGTGGTCGAACACAAGCAGTACCGTCGCATCTGCGATATGAACAGTTTCGGCTTCACAGCTCAGGACTACATCGCTTGGCGCCACCAACAACAAGAACATCCTGCGGCACTGATTGGCCGCGATGGTCGCGCCCTCAATTACAGTGAGCTGCGTCGACTGCTTTACCAAACTGCCGAAGAATCCGGGTGGCCGGTTTTCAGGTCACCGGTAGAAGCATTGTTTCTTTATTAGTCATAGGTCGCCGCTGACCACGACAAAATAGCGGCATTCTTGAAAGGAGCATTGGTCACAAAACTTAAAAACAAAAAGGATGGTTATTATTATGAATTTCGGACAAAACTTGTTTAACTGGTTCACTTCCAACGCCCAGAGCTTGGTGCTGATGGCGATTGCCATTATCGGGGTCTACCTCGGCTTCAAGCGTGAGTTTTCCAAGCTGATCGGCTTCTTGGTCATTGCGATCATCGCCGTGGGGCTGGTGTTCAACACCGCTGGGGTTAAAGACGTGTTGTTGAACTTATTCAATCGCGTCATGGGAGCTTAATATGGCAACAGAAATGCGAGTATGGATTGCCAATCTAGGCAAATACAATGAAGGCGAATCCGTCGGCGCGTGGTTTGAACCGCCGATTGCTTGGGACGATGTGGCCGAACAAATCGGCCTGAACGAAGAGTATGAAGAATATGCGATTCACGATTACGAAGCGCCGTTTCCCATCTCCGAACATGAAACCATCGCACACCTCAATGAAATGTGGGCGGCTCTGGAAAAGCTCAATAACTCCGATTTGGCTGACGCAGTGGAAGAATTGGTGGAGAAACGCTTTGATGACGTGATCGAGCTGGCCGCACACATCGACGATTTCGTACACTATGACGTTGAGACAATGGAAGATCTCGCTATCAAACTGGTTCAAGATGGCGACTTTTGTGGCGAAGTGCCTGAACAGATTCAGTCATATATCAACTACGAACGGTTAGCCAGCGATCTTGAAGCCGATGGTGACTACATCACCACCTGCGACGGCATTTACGAATATCTGAACTAGTCACTGGGGCTGGCGCTGCAAAAGGCGTCAACCCTTTTATCTCACAATGAAAGGAGATCACATGAAGAAAGTCCGTTCCTACACCAGCATCTGGTCAGTGGAAAAGGTGCTGTACGCCATCAATGACCTGCAACTGCCGTTTCCCATCACATTTACGCAAATGACGTGGTTCATCGTCAGCTTGTTCGCGATCATGCTGCTTGGCGACTTGCCGCCACTGTCATTCATCGACGGCGCGTTTCTCAAATACGTTGGCATTCCTGCCGGGCTAACTTGGTTCATGAGCCAAAAGACCTTCGACAACAAGAAGCCAATGGGGTTCTTGCGGTCGGTGATCAACTACGCCATTGCCCCGAAGTTCACCTATGCTGGTAAGCCTGTGAAGTCGCAGAAAGAGAAACAAACCGCTGCTGTGACCTACGTCTGGAGGTATCACAATGAAATTTCCAATTAAGTATATCGAAGACAATCTCGTTTGGAACACTGACGGCGAGTGCTTTGCCTATTTTGAACTGATCCCGTACAACTACTCGTTCCTTAGTCCAGAACAGAAGCAACAAGTCCATGAGAACTTCCGTCAACTGATCTCCCAGAACCGTGACGGTAAGCTCCACTTGTTGCAGCTCGCCACCGAAGCCAGTGTCCGCGATACCCTCGACCGCTCGAAGAAGCTGGTCAAAGGCACGCTGAAAGACATCGCCTTCCAGCACATCGACGGTCAAGCCGAATCGCTGACCGAAAACGTTGGTGACAACCAAGTGGACTATCGCTTCTTAATCGGCTTTAAGCTGCTTCTGAACGACGCAGAGGTAACTGCCAAGTCCATCTTCAAGGATATGGCTTTAGGCATTCGGGACTTCTTTGCCGAGTTCAACACAACGTTCGCTGGCGACTTCTTCACCATGAACAACGCCGAGGTGGAACGCTATGCCAAGTCTGCCAAGTTCCTCGCCGAAAAAATTGGCCGTCGCTTCAAAGTCCGTCCGCTCGATAAGAACGACTTCGGCTACCTACTCGAACACCTCTATGGCATGACGGGTCAGGACTACGACGACTATGAGTATCACTTACCCCGCAAGAAGCCCAAGCGCGACACGATCATCAAGCGCTACGACTTGATCAAGCCAACCCGGTCACTGATTGAGCAGCACCAACGCTCAATCAAAATCACTCACGGACTGGATGCCAGCTATGTGACGTACCTGACCCTTTCCGATATTGTTGGCGAACTAGAATTTCCGGGCAGTGAAATCTTCTACTTCCAGCAAAGCCAGTTCGACTTTCCCATCGACACCAGCTTGAACGTGGAGATCGTGACGAACAAGAAGGCTCTGACCAAGGTACGAAACAAGAAAAAAGAACTCAAGGACTTAGACGAACACGCCTACCGGTCCGGCAACGAAACCACACGCGGCGTCAGCGATGCACTGGATTCCGTCGATGAGCTTGAAAGCAACCTCGACCAGACTAAGGACGCGATGTACAAGATCAGCTACGTCATTCGCGTGGCTGGGCGTAGTGAAGACGAAATGAAACGCCGCGCCGATCAGCTACTCGATTTCTACGACAGCCTCAACATCAAACTCGTGCGACCATTCGGCGACATGCTGGGACTGCACAGCGAGTTTATCCCGGCTTCCAAGCGCTACATCAACGACTATATCCAATATGTGACCAGCGACTTCATCGCCTCACTAGGCTTTGGTGCGACCCAATCCTTGGGTGAAAAAGAAGGTATCTACATCGGGTACAACGTGGACACTGGACGTAACGTCTACTTGCAACCAGACATTGCCGCACAAGGTATCAAGGGCACTGTCACCAACGCTTTATCCGCCGCCTTCCTCGGCTCACTGGGTGGTGGTAAGTCCTTCTCCAACAATCTGCTCGTCTATTACGCTGTACTTTACGGGGCACAGGCTCTGATTCTTGACCCGAAGTCAGAACGTACCGGCTGGGCGGAGAACCTCGATTTTATGGGTGACGAAATCAATATCGTCAACCTGACCAGTGAAGAACAGAACCGTGGACTACTCGATCCGTATATCATTCTGTCTAATCTCAAAGATTCTGAATCACTAGCTGTTGATACCCTGACCTTCCTCACGGGGATTTCAAGCCGTGACGCCGACCGCTTTCCAACGCTGCGAAAGGCGATCCGGGCGGTAACCCAAGCACCCGAACCGGGACTGTTGAAAGTCATTGATGAACTCCGCCGTGAAGACACGCCAATCGCACGCAACATTGCCGATCACATCGAATCCTTTACGGACTACGACTTTGCGGCACTGCTGTTTTCTGACGGAACAGCACGGCGGACAATCGCGCTTGACCGCAAAATCAACATCGTGCAAATCGCAGACTTGGTACTGCCAGACGCCGACAAGACGCAGGAGGAGTACATCACTGCGGAAATGCTGTCGGTGGCAATGCTCATGATAATCAGTACATTCGCGATCGACTTCATTCACCAAGATCGCGCCCAGTTCAAAATCGTGGACTTGGACGAAGCCTGGGCGTTCTTGAATGTTGCACAAGGCAAAGCTCTGTCGATGAAGCTAATTCGTGAAGGTCGCTCCATGAACGCCGGGGTCTACCTTGTCACTCAAAATGCGGACGACTTGCTCGATGAAAAGATGAAGAACAACATCGCCCAGAAATTCGCGTTCCGCAGCACCGACATCACTGAAATCAAAAACACGCTCAACTTCTTTGGACTAGACGCCGAAGACGAAGGCAACCAAAACCGGCTCCGGTCACTGGATAATGGGGAGTGCTTGTTCCAAGACATCTGGGGGCACGTCGGCGTGCTGCACTTTGACTATATCTTTGAACACCTACACCACGCCTTTGACACTCGGCCACCGAAACCCGTGGAGGTGATTGCTGATGACGAAAGCTAACCGTCGGCGGCTACTGCTGTTCCTCGGTGTTGTCGCAGCATTCATGTTGGTGCTGGTGCTTGCTGGCGGCCAGTCGGTACACGCAGCGGGACTGGTAGACGATCAGTCTGGCGGAGCTAACGAGTATTCCAAGTACCCGTTATCGCACTACCAGCTCGACTACTTCGTGGATACGAGTTGGGACTGGCTCCCGTGGAACTGGGGCGATGGTATCGGCAAAAGCGTTTCTTATGGCCTGTATGCCATCACCAACTTTTTGTGGACGCTCTCGGTCTACCTCTCGAACGCTGCGGGCTACCTGATTCAGCAAGCCTACTCGCTGGACTTCATCAAAGATACGTCTGACGCGATTGGGAAGAACATGCAGCTCTTGGCCGGCGTGTCAAAAGATGGCTTCACCACTGACGGCTTTTACCCCGGATTACTTTTGATGATTACGCTGGTTGTCGGCATCTATGTCGCCTACACAGGCATCATCAAGCGTGAAACCTCCAAAGCAATCTCGGCGATCGTCAACTTCGTAGTGATTTTCATCACGTCAGCCAGCTTTATCGCCTACGCACCAGATTACATCGGCAAAATCAACGAGTTCAGCTCTGACATCAGTACCAGTGCGCTCAACACTGGCTCCAAGATGATTATGCGGACTGATACCGCCACCGATAAATCAGGCGTCGATGCGATCCGTGACACCCTTTTTGAAATTCAGGTGAAGCAGCCGTGGACGCTTTTGCAGTTTGGTGACAGCGACGCTGACAATGTTGGCAAAGACCGTGTGAATACGTTGATGAAAACCGATCCATTTGGCGACAAGGGCAAGACCCGCACTGATGTAGTGAAGGCCGAAATTGAAGACAACGACAACGAGAACCTCTCACCAACCATGACCATCAATCGGTTGGGCACCACCACCTTCGTTGTCCTGTTCAATATCGCGATCACCTTGTTTGTCTTCTTCCTGACGGCAATGATGCTGTTCAGCCAGATACTCTTTATCATCTACGCGACGTTCTTACCGGTGTCGTTCTTACTCGCCATGTTGCCATCGTTTAACGGCTTGATGAAGCAAAATATCATGAAACTGTTCAACACAATCATGACCCGAGTTGGCGTGACGCTGGTGATCACGATGGCATTCTCACTATCGGCAATGGTTTATGGCTTGTCGGCCACCTCACCGTTCTTCCTCGTGGCCTTCCTGCAAGTCACTATCTTCGCCGGAATCTGGATGAAGCTCGGTGATTTGATGGGCATGATGCAGCTCCATAGCTCTGACGCCCAGCAAGGCGCCCAACGCTTCTCGCGTCGTGGGAACCGAATGCTTCGGCAATTTGTTGGCAGTGCTATGGGCGGCGCAATGGCAGGACGTTTCCTGTCGCGGGGCTATGGTAAAGGACGCGGAATGCCGCAAACACCACAGCTCCCCGCTGGGACGCAACGCGAACAAACCGCGGATGCTACCAAACCGCAACAGCCGAAGAAGCCACGCAGCCAACGTCTGGGTGAAAAACTCGCCGATGTGTCTGATATCAGTAACAAGATCAAAGACAAGACCAAGCGCGGCATTGATCAGGTGAAAGATGCGCCGACTAACATTTTATATGGCTTGCACCGTGGTAAGCAACTGTCCAAGGAGGCTGCCGAAACCGCGAAGAATAGCTTCAAAGGACAGCGTGAAGCTATTCAGCAAGAACGAGACAAGCAGCTTGAACAACGACGTAAGCAGATGCAAGAACGCAGGCTCGCAATCAAGCCGAAGTCTGATTCTGAAAAGCCCGAGCCAACTGCCGCGAAGCCTCCAGTTGAACCAAAACGCAAACCAACGGCTACCAAACCACCTGTTGAACCGACCCGTAAACCAACGACTGTCACGTCTGCCAAGCCAAAGTCCGAACAGACTGCCGCTAGTGGTAAGCCTAAACGCACCCCGACGCAACCGACTTCAACTCGGCCGCCACGTCCGGCAACCAAACCACAAGCAGACCCCGCAATCAAGACGCACCAAGAACCCGCAACACCACCGGCGACAAAGCCCAAAAAGCCACTGAACCTCGTGTCCGAAAAACCAGCCAAGCCACGCAACCCCAAGCCGCAGCGGATTAAAAAGGCTAAGAGGCGTAAGAAGCGATGAAACTCTGGCGCTGGTTAGCTCTCGCCGCACTCCCAATACTCCTGATTGGCGGTCTGTTCTTTACAGTCATCGCCTCTGATGATGACGAAGACCAGCCTGCCTCTGCGATCACAGCCGACGCAATGAACTTATCCGCTGAAGTCTACAAGCACAAGCTGACGGTCGAAAAATATTGTAAGGAGTTCGGCATTTTAGACCAGGTGATGGTAATACTCGCCATCATGCAAGTCGAATCTGGCGGTAAGGGTGGCGATGTGATGCAGGCTAGTGAATCATTGGGACTGCCGGTCAACACGCTAGATACCGAAGCGTCCATCAAGCAAGGTGTGAGGTATTTCGCATCGCTGCTGAAAAGCATGAAGGCTGCCGGGGTGGATCTCAACACCGCCATTCAAAGCTACAACTACGGTGGCGGCTTCATCGACTACGTTGCTAAGCACGGCAAAAAATACACGCTTGCGATGGCGATGGCGTTTGCCAAAGAGAAGTCTGGTGGTAAGAAAGTCACCTACACCAACGCAGTTGCTAAGGACGGTTGGCGCTATGCCTACGGGAACATGTATTACGTGCCGGTCATCTCGCAATACCTTGTCACTGGTGGTGCGAAGTTCGATGACAAAACAGTGCAAGCCATCATGGACGAGGCACTCAAGTATCAAGGCACGCGGTATGTGTTTGGAGGCTCAACGCCCGCAACCGGCTTCGACTGTTCGGGACTGACCAGTTGGTGCTACGGCAAGGCCGGAATCAAGCTTCCTCGCACCGCACAAGCACAATATGACGCCACGGCACACTTGAACATCAAGGACGCCAAACCCGGCGACCTCGTATTCTTCCACTCGACCTATAATACCGCCGATTACGTGACCCACGTTGGGATCTACGTCGGCGGCATGAAGATGTATAACGCTGGCGACCCGCTGGGCTATGCTGACTTGAACTCAAGTTATTGGCAAGCCCATCTGATCGGCGCCGGACGTGTCCGAAAGTAGGTGCTGATATGGACGAAACCGGATATGGCTACTCTGACTGGATGGAACTCCTCACCAACACCTTCGATGATGCGACACGTTGATCTCAAATTTGGTGACAACCGCGCGCTACAAAACAAAGAACTCGACTTTGCGTCCAGCAAATGGGAGCGAATCAAGTTCTTGAAACAAAGAAAACCCAACACTGATGACCTGTGCAACCTGATCGATCGCTTCGTGGATCGTATGCCAGAAATGGAGTCCGGCCACCGCCGCGAATACCGACTGGCCGTGGCCCACGAAGTCGCAGTTGAGCATTGGCTAGTTGGCAAGGTGTTTGCCCCAGAGGATCGCAAGTATATTCTCGACCGCGAGCGTTTCTTGGCCGAAGAATATTTCGACAATGACCGTGAACTCGGTCAGTATATCGAAACCGACTACGAGAGCTACAAGCGAATCTCCCTACAACGTCTGTTCGTGCATTTTCTCGATATTTACGATGACTTTTACCGCTGCTACGAAATTAGAAAGGACAAGGTGAACGAACCTTGAGTAAAGACAAAACCCAAAAGAACGGCTGGTTCAAAAAGAAGCCAGCCGCGCCAAAGCCACCTAAAATTATGCACCGCGGTTTGCGCCGTCCGGTCACACTGCTTTGCTGGGCAGTCTTGATCGGTAGCACCAGCTTCGGCGTTTACAAGAACATGACCGCCATCGACACCCACACGGTGCATGAAGTCCAAGTGATCAAGACTAAGGTGATCGACACGCACGCTTTGGCGACCTTCGCCACCGACTTCGCCAAGCTCTACTACTCGTGGCAACCTAGCCACGAAGCCCTCGATCAACGCCAGAAAGCCTTGCAGCCGTACCTCGTGGAGCAACTACAATCACTGAACGCTGACACCGTGCGGAGTGATATTCCAACCACAGCCACGGTTAGTGAAGTTAAGGTCTGGGACGTGAGCGAGACGGCCAAAAACACGTTCCGCGTACTATTCACGGTGACGCAAGAACTCGCCAAGGGCAAAGACAAGAAGGCTGTGACCAGCACTTACACCATTAACGTCATGCAAAATGACAATGGCGATATGGTGGTCACTAAGAACCCAACCATCGCGGCGGAACCTGCGACAGCACGGATCAATCTGCCAGATACGCAATCTGATAATTCGGTAGACAGCAGCACCGCAGACAACGTAACCAAGTTCCTCAAGACGTTCTTCGCCTTGTACCCACAAAGCGATCGCAATGAACTCAAGTATTACGTCAAGGACGGCACGCGGCCTATCGAACGGAACCTCAAGTTCGTGGAACTGCTCGATCCTGTCTTCAAGCAGACTAAGCGCGGCCTGACCGTCACCTTATCTGTGAAGTATCTCGATACTGACAACGATATGAGCCAAGTCTCGCAATACACCCTGACCCTCTCCAAGCAAAGCAACAACTGGATTATCACTGACGGAATCTAAAAAAGAAGACCCGGCACGACCTCACGCTGAAACTAGCGCAGCAGATTGTGCCGGGTCTTGTTGCCGTCCTACTTTTGCAACACAACGGTAAGGCACTGGTATTGTTGAAACAGGGACGCCTCAACAGTATGTACGTTGATGGTTCATTACTTCAAGCAATGCTCTCTGCATACGTTACTACTCCTGAATGGTCATTAGCTATCGTAAGTGCAATCCTAGGAGTAAATTTGATTGTTAGACTATAGCAAGTAGACACTTCCTTGTTGAGATTTACAACTCAAAAGCTGCAAGACCGCTTATCAACGTTTTGGTAGGTAGTGGCTGTTCAACTAGGCCACCATATTCTCGATGCTAGTAGTAAATTTGTACCGGAAACGATAGGTTTGCCCTTCGTTCGTGGTTAAAATTAAAATTGGTATAGCAAACACTCTCAAGAATGTCAGCGCATTGCTTAATACCATTGCCTGATCGATTTTAACGGCCAATGACTCAGCTGTTCGGGTATTGACTAAGTCCAAGCCTACTGACCCTTTGAGAAAGGCGAATCGGCGTTCAATGGCCCCGCGTCGATTCTCTGCGTCCGTATCCTGGCGGCGTTTCTTGGCATCAATGTGTTTGGGCTTTGCGCCAAGTTTAGGTCCGCACAGGGTGATGCCTAGGTCCTTACACAACTTTCGATTGTCGCGGTTGCGATAAAGCGTGTCTGCCAACACCTCATCTGAGTAATGGCCATGCAAGTCGAAGTAATGATCCAAGGTCGCTTCAAAGTCTTTACTCTCATTGAAAGCTCTGAATTCGAAACGCTCAATATCAACGATGCCCTCACTTAACGATGCGTCAATCTTGGCCCCAAACTCAACTTTGGCTTTCGCCTTATCACGCTGGATCGGTCGAATATAAGGCTGTTGGAGACTAACAATCGGGTCTGCGACATGGTGAATCTTGTGTTCAAACATATACCATTGTTGGTCAAACAAGATTCGGATGACACCCAAGCGTACTGCTTGTTTGGCGGTTAAGATTGCCCCTGCATCAATGAATTCATTGATGTAGCGCAAGTCGCGACGGACGTATTGAAGTTGCGCTTTAACTTGCTTGTGAACGGATTGCTTTTGGCTCTTTGGATGGCGTGAGAAAGCCGTCCAAACTTGTTTGGCTTCACGCTTATACATGCGTGGATTAGGGACATTCAGTTGATGCGCCATGTCAATGGCCATGTCTTCAAGATTCTTGCGGGCTTGATTGAGCAGCGAGGTATCTTGGGGATAGCGGATCTTCACCGGAATCGCTGTGGCATCCGTGATCATCACGTCAACCTTGAATGGCACCAAGGCTTCGATCTTGGCACGAAGCCAATCATTGATAATGTTTCTGACCAGTTCAGAGATATCCGCAATCCGTTTACGGAAGGTACACAAGCTGGTGTATGCGAAGGGCTTCTCTGCACGATATTCCGAAAGCCCGATGAAATACTGATAAGCCGGCGTATCTCGAATTGCGTCGACCACACCGCGATCGGTTAGTTTCATTCGATTCTGAATCAGTCCAGCGCCATAAAGCATCCGAAATGGCTTGGCCGCTCGCCCAGTACTTTTCTTGGAAAACTCCAATTGGTATGCCTCATCCAGTTCTTTCCACGGGAAAATATCGGCCAAGCGCACCCACTCGTTATCTGGACTGAGCGGTGTGCTCAGGCCGCAACCAAAGGATTCAAAAGAGAGTTGGTGGGGACTTTGACGATAAACCATGGATAAAACCTCCGAGTGAATTTCGTAAATGCACGGGAAATGTCTGAAAACCGGGACCCCAGTTTACAATTCAAGTGCAACACCCTGACGACTAGACCAAAAAGGCCATGAAGACCTATTCTTGTTAGTACTA